>NZ_AUDQ01000001.1 GCF_000425545.1 Sporosarcina ureae DSM 2281
ATCATCGATGATGTCATGTATATGGCTTATGAGCCACAGGAGGCCCATCTATTCTTCCAATTCATTTACGAACTATATGACAGGGCAGCCTTTATTCTGACATCAAATAAGGGGCCAGGTGAATGGGGAAAGTTCTTGGGTGATCCTACTCTGACTACAGCAATCCTTGATCGTCTTCTTCATCGCAGCGAAATTCTTACATTTAGTGAAGAGCAGGATAGCATTCGGATGAAATACAGAAAAACCCTTTTTACAGAATGAAGTGTTGAGTCTTAATTGATGAAAACTGTTGAAAGTTATTTATCGAAAACTGTTGAATTCTACTTGACGGTTACAGTAGTGTAATTTAATTACTATATTGACCGCATAGTAATCTCTCACTTATATCCATCTACTTCACATTATTCCTAATATAAGTAGTATTACCTATTTTACATGTATATAACACAATATTAATTCGGAAAGACCAAAAAGATTTCATTTCAATAAAAAAACTGAAGAAAATCCGTAATAACGGAAGTTCCTTCAGTTTCTAAACAGTTTTGAATTTGAATAGTATTTTGTTTTATGAATTGTGTTTCTCAAGCTCTCCTAGGAATTTATCGTTCAATACTTTAATATACGTACCTTTCATTCCTAAAGAACGTGATTCAATGACACCAGCACTTTCAAGTTTACGAAATGCATTGACGATTACTGAACGTGTAATTCCAACACGATCAGCGATTTTAGAAGCTACAAGCAAACCTTCATTACCGTCTAACTCTTTGAAGATATGCTCGATTGCTTCATGCTCACTGTAAGATAATGAGTTAATCGCCATTTGCACAACCGCTTTACTGCGTGCTTCATGTTCAATTTCCTCTGATTTTTCACGTAAAATTTCCATACCTACTACTGTCGCACCATATTCAGCAAGGATTAGATCATCTTCTGTAAATCCTTCTTTTAGTCGTGCAAGGATTAGAGTACCTAAGCGTTCGCCACCACCGATGATTGGAACGATTGTAGTTAGACCATCTTGGAATAATTCTTTGTTTTCGATAGGGAATACAGTATGTTCACTCTCGATATCGATATTTGGAGACGTTTCACTAATCTGGAACAACCGGTTCGTATACTCTTCAGGGAATTTACGATCTTCGAACATTTTCTTCATGCGTTCATTGTCAATTTGATGATGAATTTCTAAACCAAGTAATTTACCTCTTCTACTTACGATAAACGCGTTACAATCAATTACTTCACTTAGCTCTTCTGCCATCTCTTTAAAGTTAACAGGACCGCCTGCACCTTCTTGTAACATTGCATTAATTTTTCTTGTTTTAACTAATAAACTCATCTTTATTGTTCCTCCTCAAGGTTTTCTTCAGACTTTAATGAATATTCTAAAGGTTTTCAATCATTAAATAAACTATTACGACTTCCTTATAGAATAAATTGTGACAAATCTTTGTTCTTTACAATTCCATCCAGCTTTTCATCTACATATGCTGGTGTAATCTTAATAGATGCGGGTCCGATTTCTGCTGCTTCGAATGATAAATCTTCTAGCAACTTTTCTAAAATCGTATGCAATCTTCTCGCACCAATATTTTCTGTTTCATTATTGACTTCAAATGCAATTTCAGCCAGCTTACTGATTGCTTCATCCGTAAATTCAATTTCAACTTCTTCTGTCGCAAGAAGTCGTTCATATTGTTTTAATAAAGAAAAATCCGGTTCTCGCAGTATGCGTTCAAAATCATCTTTTGTCAATTTGTCTAATTCTACACGAATTGGGAATCTACCTTGTAACTCCGGAATAATATCAGACGGTTTCGACATATGGAATGCTCCTGCGGCAATGAACAAAATATAATCAGTCTTAACAGCACCATACTTTGTTGTAACCGTAGAACCTTCGACGATTGGCAGTATATCACGTTGTACACCTTCACGAGACACTTCACCTGAAGATTTTTGATTGCTACTTGCGATTTTATCCATTTCATCAAGAAAAATAATTCCCGCTTGTTCCGTTAACTCAATTCCTTTACGTGCCACTTCATCTTGATCAATTAACTTATCCGCTTCTTCCGCTTCCAGTACAATTCTCGCATCCTTGACTTTCATGCGACGCTGAACTTTCTTCTTCGGCATAAGTGAAGATAAAGCGTCTTGCATACCCGACATTTGATCCATACCAGATCCTTGCAACGCATCGAATAAAGATGGTTGTTGCGCTTGCACGTCTACTGTCACCATCTTGTCTTCAATTTGACCATTTGCAAGTTGTTCAGCGATGTCTGAACGCTTTCGTCTAATCTCGGCTTGATCTTCTGTTTGTTCGGGTTCTGGCTGTGTCTTTTGACCGAAAAACATTTCAAAGGGATTTTGACCTTCTGTATTTTTTTTCGCTTCAGGTACTAGTAATTTTACTAAACGTTCTTCCGCTAACTTTTGAGACTGCTTTTTAACCGCTTCACGCATATCCTCTTTCACCATACGTACTCCGACTTCAGTTAAATCACGAATCATTGATTCAACATCTCGTCCTACATATCCGACTTCAGTAAACTTTGTCGCTTCTACTTTTACGAAAGGCGCATGAATCAACTTGGCAATTCTTCGTGCAATTTCTGTTTTTCCGACACCTGTAGGTCCAATCATCAAAATGTTTTTCGGAATAACTTCTTCTTGTTCTTCAGCAGTCAACTGCATACGGCGATAACGATTACGCATAGCAACAGCAACTGCCTTTTTCGCTTTTTCTTGCCCAATAATATAACGATTTAAATACGCTGTGAGCGCTTTAGGAGTCATCTCTTGCTTCATCACTTAAAGCACCTCCACGATAATATTATGATTGGTGAACACACAAATATCAGCAGCTGTCTCAAGTGAGATTTCAGCAATTTCTTTCGCTGTCAATTCACTGCTGTGCTTCTTCAGTGCACGCCCGGCCGCTAGTGCGTAATTACCTCCGGAACCGATTGCTAATACCCCGTCATCCGGCTCTATTACTTCGCCAGTACCTGAGACAAGTAATAGCGTATTTTCGTCCATAACAAGTAACAATGCTTCTAATTTACGCAGGATACGATCTCCACGCCATTCTTTAGCAAGCTCAACTGACGCTCGCTGAAGATTTCCATCGTATTCATTGAGTTTAGCTTCAAATAAGTCAAATAGCGTAAAAGCATCCGCTACAGAACCTGCAAAACCAGCTAAGACTTTGCCGTTAAATAATCTACGGACTTTCTTCGCTGTGTGCTTCATGACGACCGACTCGCCCATCGTCACTTGCCCATCACCTGACATAGCGCATTGCCCATTATGATGAATAGCAAATATCGTTGTTGCATGAAATTTCATTATAGTTCCTCCTAAGCACGAGGGTGCGTTTGTAAATAAGTCTGGCGTAAGTGTTCATTTGTGATATGGGTATAGACCTGAGTTGACGATAGATGGCTATGTCCCAGCAGTTCTTGTACGGACCGAAGATCTGCTCCGGCCCCAAGCAAATGTGTTGCAAACGTATGTCGGATCATATGTGGTGTAATATTTGTATGCAGAGACGCTTTCTCCATTAAATCATCTAATACATAGCGCACACCGCGATCCGTCAAAGGGTCTCCACGCAGATTGACGAACAATTTTGTATGCTTCTTTTGCTTCATCAATTGCGGACGACTACTGTCTATATAGTTTTGCAACGCTCCCTCTGCAAAACTCCCGAATGGCACAAATCGTTCTTTTCGTCCTTTACCCATTACTTTCACAATTCCTAAATAATGATCCACATCTTGCACTTCGATTTCTACTAATTCACCGACACGGATCCCTGTCGCATAAAGCAACTCAAGTAAAGCACGATCTCGCAAAGAGCGGAAGTCTTCCCCTATCGTGACTTCAAAAAGTTTTTCCAGCTCTTGCTGATAGAAAAAAGCAGGAAGGCGTTCTTCTTGCTTCGGATGATACAATAATCGAAATGCTTGATCTTCAATCCCGTATCGAGCATTCATGAATGTATAAAATGAGCGGATGGCTGATATTTTCCTGGAAATACTAGTTCTCGCATAAGAACGATCATATAATCGTGTAATATACAATCTAGCTACGGGGTAGTCGACGTCTTCCAATTTCTCGATTCCCTCTTGTTGTAGAAATAATAAAAAATCCCGAAGATCTTTTTCATACTCCGCGACCGTGTAGGATGAGTAATTTTTCTCTAGTCGAATATAAGATACATATTCTTCTGCCAATTTTTTTATTTCAGGAATCATTTTATCACCTCGATACGAATTTATCATCGTACAACGTGCACTTAAAGATTCGCAAGATTATTGATTACATACAGTTCGAAATAAACTATCAAAGCCGAATGTTGTCCATAAAACACTATACATTAGCAAGGAATTTTGGGCAACTTTGAAAAACTGGTTATTGATTATTTTTAGATTTATGAACTATTTCCGTCACATAACAGTCAAATTACTTTAACAGCTAAGGAATTCTTCATCCTATCCACCATTACTTCTTCCAAAATATAAGACGTTATATCTATTAGGAAGTTGCATATTGCCACTACAACTAAAAAACTGAAGATCGAACTCCGATTAGATGGAGTTCGATCTTCAGTCCGATTTCTGTCATATGTTTGTCGTTGATTTAAATTCTTGTAAAGCATCCAATGCGCGTGTCGCATGTTTGTTTGCTCGTTCCGCTTTTGTTCTATATCGCCTATTCAGCTCAGGGAATAATCCGAAATTGATGTTAATCGGCTGGAAGTTATTTGGATCAGCCTCTGTGATATAACGCGCCATACTACCAAGAGCTGTTTCTCTCGGAAAACGGACCGGCTTCTCGCCTTTTGCCAATTGAGCTGCATTAATACCCGCAATCAATCCTGACCCTGCCGATTCAACATAGCCTTCTACACCTGTTACTTGACCCGCAAACAGAATGGTCGGCTGTGATTTAAGTTGATATGTGCAGTTCAATACTCTAGGTGAGTTGATAAATGTATTACGATGCATTACACCATAGCGCACGATATCCACATTTTCCAATCCTGGTATCAGTTTCAATACTTCTTTTTGTGCTCCCCATTTTAGATGTGTCTGAAATCCTACCAGGTTATATAAAGTGCCCGCTGCGTTATCCTGTCGTAACTGAATAACCGCTTTTGGCTCTTTGCCTGTCTTAGGATCTTCAAGTCCAACCGGTTTTAACGGACCGAATAACATCGTTTTCACACCGCGCTTCGCCATTTCTTCAATCGGCATACACCCTTCAAAGTAAAGTTCTTTTTCAAAATCCTTTAAAGGAGCAACTTCAGCTGAGGTTAAGGCTTCATAAAATCGTTCGAATTCCTCGTTGTTCATGGGGCAATTTAAATATGCCGCATCACCTTTATCATAGCGTGACTTCAAATAAACTTTATCCATATCGATGGAATCAGCTTCTACGATGGGAGCTGCCGCGTCATAGAAGTATAAATAATCTTCACCAGTCAGCTGCCGTATTTCTTCGGCTAATACTGGAGATGTGAGTGGACCAGAGGCAATTACCGTAATTCCTTCCGGCACTTTCACTACTTCTTCATTGATCACTTCTATATTCGGATGATTCCGGACTTTTTCAGTGACGTTGCCTGCGAATTCGTGACGATCTACTGCAAGCGCACCGCCAGCAGGTACCGCGCATTCGTCCGCGGCTTGGATAATCAATGAATTTAATTGACGCATCTCTTCTTTGATCACACCAACGGCATTCGTCAGGTTATTGGCACGTAACGAGTTGCTACATACTAACTCCGCAAATTTATCAGTATGATGGGCGGGGGTTTGCTTCACAGGACGCATTTCAAATAGTTTTACTTGAACACCCCTATTAGCTAATTGCCAAGCAGCCTCACTTCCAGCTAACCCTGCTCCGATCACATTTACAATTTGCGTCATTACAACTACCTCTTTCTCATTATGTTTAATTACATTCACGTACTAGCCTTGTGGTTCTTCTTTATAATCACATTCAGTACATTGGATTTGAACACCTTTTTTCAGGCGTTTTTCAACCATTGTGTGCTGACATTTCGGACATGGTCTTGAGATCGGTTTATCCCATGAAACATAGTCACATTCAGGATATTGATCACAACCGAAGAAGATTCTCTTCGTCTTACTCTTACGCTCGACAACTTCGCCTTCTTTACACTTCGGACATTTCACACCGATTGGTTTGATAATGGCCTTCGTATTACGACAGTCTGGGAAGTTGGAGCAAGCCATAAATTTTCCGTAGCGCCCCATTTTATAGACCATCGGAGATTCACATTTCTCACAATCTTCACCTGCTGGTTCATCTTTGATTTCAATCTTTTCCATTTCGGCATCGGCTACTTCTACGTGCTTTTCGAAATCGCGATAGAAGTCATCGATTACTGTACGCCATTCAATCGTGCCTTCTTCTACATGGTCAAGACGCTGTTCCATCTGTCTCGTAAATTCGATATCAATGATATCAGGGAAGTATTGATTCACCGCTTGATGGACGATCCCTCCAAGTTCTGTTGGAATAAACCGCTTGGCATCCAGTGTGACATAGCCACGCTTTTGAATGGTATCAAGTGTTGGTGCGTACGTAGAAGGTCTTCCTATTCCCAACTCCTCGAGTGTCTTCACTAAACGCGCCTCCGAATATCTTGGTGGCGGTTGTGTGAAGTGCTGTTTCGGATCCACCTCTGCGTATTTAATACGCTCGCCCTCTTCAAGAGGTGGTAGAATATTCTCTTTTTCTTCTTGTTGATCATCATTGCCTTCGATATAAACTTTCATAAACCCTGGGAATTTCACTTGAGATCCTGATGCTCTGAAACGGATATCTCCATTTAAGAAATCAGCAGTCACCGTATCCAAAACAGCTGGTGCCATTTGACTTGCAACGAGACGTTCCCAAATCAATTTATATAGACGATGTTGGTCTCTTGTTAAGAACGCTTTCATCGCATCGGGTGGTCGCATAGCAGATGTCGGCCTCACTGCTTCGTGTGCATCCTGTGTCTTTGCTTTAGCTTTGGTCTTCTTCGTACTAGTTGAAATGAATTCTTCACCGTACATCGTGTGAATGAAAGATCTCACTTCTTCTTTTGCGGTATCAGAGATTCTCGTCGAGTCGGTACGCATATACGTAATCAAACCAACTGTACCTTCTTTTCCGATCGCAATTCCTTCATATAATTGTTGTGCAAGCATCATCGTTTTCCTCGCACGGAAATTCAGCTTACGTGCCGCCTCTTGCTGAAGGGATGATGTTGTGAACGGCAACGCCGGATTACGTTTACGTTCTTTTTTCACTACTTTTGATACTTCAAACTCGTCTGGCTTTATTGAATTGACGATTTTTTCCACTTGCTCTTGATTCGTCAGTTTCACTTTTTCTGCAGCATCGCCATAAAATTGCGCTTCAAAAGTTTTGTCATCTTTAGTGAATTGTGAAGTAATGGACCAGTACTCTTCTGGTTCAAATGCATTGATTTCATTTTCCCGGTCAATGATCAAACGTAAAGCAACGGATTGCACACGCCCTGCGGATAGACCTTTCTTTACTTTCTTCCACAGGATCGGGCTAATGTTATAGCCTACTAATCTATCCAAGATCCTTCTCGCTTGCTGCGCGTCCACTAAATCCATGTTAATAGGACGAGGGTGTTTAAATGATTCCTTTATTGCTTCTTTTGTAATTTCATTGAAGACCACGCGGCAATCAGTTTCGATATCTACACCTAATTGATGTGATAAATGCCAAGCTATTGCTTCCCCTTCGCGATCCGGGTCAGCTGCAAGAAAAATTTTCTTTGCTTTTTTTGCTTCTTTTTTTAAATCTTGAAGAATTGGTCCTTTTCCTCGGATCGTAATATACTTCGGTTCATAATTATTTTCGGTATCTACACCCATTTGACTTCGGGGTAAATCACGTAAATGACCAAGTGATGCACTAACTTTATACTTCTTTCCTAAGTAACGTTCAATCGTTTTCGCTTTAGCAGGCGATTCCACTATTACTAAGTAATCTGCCATATCGTTCCCTCCTCAGAGAGATTTCTTTATATTTATTCAGCAAAAGAATATCTGTTGCAAAATGTATAACAGTTTTCAAGATAATGCAACCTTTTAAACATCTGCCAAAAAGAGGATAGGCCGATTTATAGTAAAGAATCAATAATCTGATAACCACTCCACAACGGCTTAGCCCCTTCATCCAATAGCTTATTTGGACCCGCTGATAGAGCAGAATCTATGGCGCCAGGTACTGCAAATATTTCTTTTCCATGGTCAAGAGCATGCTCTACCGTACTCATCGTTCCACTTCTTTCGACAGACTCTGTAATGACTAGCGCATTGGACAAGCCACTGATAATCCGATTGCGCATAGGAAATGTCCATTTGGCAGGTGCAAAGTACGGTGGATACTCTGTCACAAGTAAATGATTTTTCGCAATTTCTTCAGCAATTTTTTGATTCTTTTTCGGATACATATGAGAAAATCCATGACCTAAAACGCCAATTGTCTCCCCACCATATTCGATAGTAGCTTGATGTGCCATCGTGTCTGCTCCATCTGCTAAGCCTGAGACAATTGGGATATGATGATCGACGAGTGGTGGCACAATAAATTCCAACGCCTTTTTGGAATAGTTCGTAGCTTTACGGGAACCGATTATTCCAACCCGCGGACGTTTTTTTAATAAAAGATTATTGCCTTTAGTATAAAGAACAGCTGGCGGATCACATAATTGTTTTAATTCTTCCGGGTAATTTGAATGAAAATAAGTAATAGGGATACAATCGTTTTTTCTTAGCATTTCCACTATAGGAAGACATGATATTTCTTGATATTTCACTGGAAACTGTTCCACTTTTTCTGCAGGTAAATTAAAAATATGTGACCATTGAAGAGCGGAGTAAGAGTGCAAATCTTCTAATGAAGGGTTCTCTTGTAATAGATTCATAAAACGATTAAAGGGTACTGGATGGATATAATGTATGTTCAGTAAATGTAGTTGCTGATTAGTATATAGCATCGAATTCTCCTCTGTTCGACACTACAAGCATGAGCACGAAAAAAGGAGCAGCAATTAAGCTACTCCTTTCAGTTTACTTCGTTTTACATTTCTCGTATAGTCCTTTTTCTTTCAGGACTTTGATTAATGTTTCACCTATGACAGAAGGTGTCTCTGCAACTTGAACGTCCGCTGCTTGTAGAGCTTCGATTTTATCAGCAGCTGTACCTTTACCTCCGGAAATTATAGCGCCTGCGTGTCCCATACGCTTACCTTCGGGTGCAGTTTGACCTCCGATAAAGCCAACTACAGGCTTCGTCATATTTTCTTTAATCCAAGTGGCTGCTTCTTCTTCTGCAGTACCACCAATCTCACCGATCATGACTACTGCATATGTCTCTGGATCTTCATTGAATGCTTTCAAGACATCGATAAAGTTCGTGCCGTTTACCGGGTCTCCACCAATTCCGACAGCCGTAGTTTGACCAATTCCTTCTTGTGTCAACTGATGAACCGCTTCATATGTTAGTGTACCTGAACGAGAAACTACGCCCACATGCCCTTTTGTATGAATATAGCCTGGCATAATACCGATCTTCGTCTCATCTGCAGTGATGACACCTGGACAGTTTGGACCGATCAAACGAGTATTTTTGCCCTCCATATAACGCTTTACTTTAATCATATCTAGAACAGGAATATGCTCTGTAATACAGATCGTCATTTCCAGTTCAGCATCTACGCCTTCCATAATTGCATCCGCTGCAAATGGTGCAGGAACATAGATAATGGAAACAGTTGCGCCTGTTTCCTTAACTGCTTCTTCCACAGTGTCAAATACCGGCACGCCTTCCACTGTCTGACCGCCTTTACCAGGCGTTACGCCAGCGACAATTTTTGTACCATATTCCAACATTTGCTGTGTATGGAACAGGGCAGTGGAACCTGTAATTCCTTGTACAATGACTTTTGTATCTTTATTTACATAAATACTCATGATTTGTACCTGCCTTTCTTATCCTATCAACTCGACGATTTTTTCCGCGCCTTCTGCCATGGAATCCGCTGCTACAATATTGATGCCGGATTCTTTCAGCAAGGCTTTCCCGCGTTCTACATTCGTTCCTTCAAGACGTACGACAAGTGGTACTTGAAGCCCTACTTCTTTAGCAGCTTCAATTACACCTTCAGCAATTACGTCACATTTCATGATTCCACCAAAGATATTAACAAAAATACCTTTTACTTTTGGATCAGATAAAATAATCTTGAAAGCAGCTGCTACTTTTTCTTTCTTTGCGCCGCCCCCAACATCCAAGAAGTTAGCGGGTTCTCCGCCATAGAAATGAATTGTGTCCATTGTCGCCATCGCTAAACCGGCTCCATTTACCATGCAACCGATATTTCCGTCTAGAGAAATATAGCTCAAGTCATGCTTGGATGCTTCAATTTCTTTCGGATCCTCTTCATCATAGTCACGTAATTCCATAATGTCTTTATGACGGAATGTAGCGTTATCGTCAAAGTTGAATTTCGCGTCCAATGCAAGTACACGATCATCTTTTGTTACGACAAGCGGATTAATTTCAACGATTGATGCATCTTTTTCACTGAATACTTTATATAAACCTAAGAAAAAGCTTACGGCTTTATTGATAAGATTGCTTGGAATCTCCATATTGAACGCCATACGACGTGCTTGGAAAGGAACCAAACCAACTACCGGATCTATTACTTCATAGAAAATCTTTTCAGGGCTATGTTCTGCCACTTCTTCGATTTCCACGCCACCTTCAGCTGAACCCATCAATGTTACACGATCTGTTGCCCGGTCAACGACAAGGCCAATATAGAATTCTTTTTCGATATCGATCCCTTCTTCAACAAGAAGACGTTTCACTTCTTGTCCTTTAGGACCGGTCTGGTGTGTTACAAGTTGCGTACCGATTAAATCAGCTGCTACTGAACGTACTTCATCAAGCGTTTTCACAATCTTGACTCCGCCTGCTTTACCACGTCCACCCGCATGTATTTGCGCTTTTACCACAATAGGCTCTGTACCGATTTCCTTCGCGATTGTCATTGCTTCTTTCGGCGAAAATGCGACACGGCCTTTCGAAACAGCCACTCCATAATCTCTCAATAGCTGCTTCCCTTGATATTCATGGATGTTCATACGTACTGCCTCCATTCGATTTACAATTGCTTGAAGTTCAACTACTGCTTTATTGTAATCAAACCGTCACACATTGTCCATGAATCGCTATTGTAAAACAAAATTCTTTAATTTCCAACAATTTAAAAGCACTCTTATTTCATACTACTTTTTTCACGATCTAAACGATATATATAAGCGAACACTTCCGATACGGCTTGGTATAGTTCTTCAGGTATCGTTTCGTTGACATTTAATTGCCCAAGTAATTCCAGCAGACTTGGATCTTCCTGCACAGGAATAGCATGTTCTTGCGCTCGCTCAAGAATATTTTCAGCGATTTTCCCTTTCCCTTTGGCTATTACTTTCGGGGCATCTGATACTTCAGGGTCGTAGGACAGTGCAACGGCTTCTTTTCTTGTGAAACGTTGTTCTTTTTTCATATTCTGTAATCTACTCCTCCCTCATCCGATTGGAAGGTGCCAGCTGTTTTTTTGCTGTTTTGCTGTTTTGCTGTGAATGCTTTAAACATAACTCCTGATAGTTTGTAACCTACTCCTTCGAGGCCTTCTTTTAATACATCTTGAAAAGTTGGTCCGGTTGTTTTCAAGGAAGGTACATCATTAAAAATCGTCAAATTTACCACTTTATTTTGCACATGCATATCAACTAATGTTGTCGACAGTGATTCCAATTCTAAATAAAATAATATCCGTGCAAAAGCCGGATCGATTTTTCCATCTTCTTTCATGCGGCTATTCCATTGCAACGTAGCATCGATTTTCTTACCAAACATTTCAATTGGCAGTTGCATGATCAGCTGTTGTTGCGTGCCTGTCTCACCTGATTGGAGTAGGGTTCCATTCATGCGAAGCACCATTGTCTCCGCGGCATCACGCAGTGTCGGTGAAAGCGATGGATCTTGTAGCATGGCTAGCAATTGAGGTTTTAATGCGCTCGCCAAATTGGCTACATCAGGCTCTTTTCCTAAGAGCATGGCTTCGTAATTCACACCTAATGTACTGAATACATGTTTTATAGCTTCTTTCATGACAGCTCCATTTATCGTCTGTGATACTTGAGCTTCAGCCGTCTGAATTAGTTGTTTCACTTGAATATTCTCTGACTTTTCAGCCGTTTGCATTAATACACGAATTGCCTCATTTGCTTTATCATGTGGTACTAATAGCGAAGGTACTGATTGTTGTACTTCCTTCATAACAGTTTGTTGTTGCAATGACAGATCGGCTGCTTCCTGCCTGTTCGCTTGTTGTACCCATGTCTGCTTAAGTTGGTCAACTAGCGCTGTGTGAGGGAGTGCTGACAGCGCGGTTGCTTGGGTTGCAGTTACTTGCGTAAATACTTTACTAAATTGTTCAACGACAGTAGCTTTAGCACGATCTGTCATCGGTTGTTGGGTTATCTGATTAATCACAGTCTGCAACGTATTTTTTACAGGTTCCGGAAGTGTTGTATTGGGTAATTGCTGCGTAATATTTTGCACAACAGCTTTTATTGTTTGTTGATTTGCAACAGGCGTCTGACTCAATTGACTTACTAAAGACTGTATAGCCTTACTAGCGTCTGTTTGATGCGTCATGTTGCTAGTAACATTTGCAGGTAGCGTATCCACTTTCGTAATCTGCTCAGCCAATACTTGAGGCAAGTTGGCCAACGATGTTCGAGCTGGCAGTATATCGGCATTTTTCAATAACTGCAACGCTACTAACCGATCTGCTTGACTAGCTTGCGGATTAAGTAATTGGGATACACTTTGATTAAGCAGTTCCTTCCCTACCACTTGGCTTAAAGGGGAAGACAGAGCTTGCATCGTCACCAGAAGCTGTTCACGCACCGCTGGAGGCAGGTTAGGCTCACTTTGGATGGCAGCTAGTAACGTTGTGAATTGTTGCGCAATCGTGCCCGTCTGAGCTTGTAGAAGCGATTGGAATATAGCGGGCGTGAAAGGTAGCCTTGCTTCAGCGATTTTTCCAAGCGTTGCTAGCGCTTCTGCTCTCATTCCCTCGGGCAACGTTTTCAGTAGATTGACAGCTTCAAGCATATTTTCTAATGTCATAGGAATTCTTTGCTTGATAATTGTCGCGAGTACATCTTTCATTTCTTTTGTTTTAGGTAAATTTAATGACTCCATTAACTGGGTCAGTTGAGCTGACTGGCCTTCTCCTCCACGCACTGGACCGGAAATGACTTGTAACTGTAATTCAGGTTCAGTACCGTTAACCTTGAAGTAATAATTATCTCCTGCCTGCATAGGCACTTCCAATTTTGCATACAACTGCTGATTCCCAATTTGTACTTGCGCCATTTGACCAGGAAATAATTGCGTGATCTTTCCGTGTATCATCTGTCCTTCTTTAAGTGAAAGCGGTTGAGTTTCCGTAGCAGTAGCTCTTGCAGATGAAGCGGATAATGAATTTAAATTCATTGTCGATCCCTCCACATCGTTTTGATCGGCTCGAATGATTTGCGATGATGTTCACAAAATCCATGCGTTTCAAGTCCTTGTAAATGTTTCGCTGTTCCATATCCCGCATTCTCATTAAATGCATACCAAGGAAATTCCTCATGCAATTCATTCATTAGCGCATCACGAGTTGTTTTAGCTAATATAGAGGCAGCTGCGATAGATAAACTTTTTTCATCACCTTTTACGATGGAGTAACACGGGCACGCCGTGTGCAGATTCATTGCATCTGCTAAAACTGCATGTGGCGCTATCTTCAGTTCACTTATAGCCATCTCCATCGACTGCTTTGTTGCTTGGTATATATTCAATTCATCTATTACTTTAGCAGGCTGCACATGTATTGCGTACGCCATAGCCTGTTCTTTAATCAGTCGAGCAAATGCTTGCCTTTTCTCTTTAGATACTTTTTTCGAATCGTCCAGTCCGATAAGGGCAGAGCAATCATCAGGTAGTATAACCGCAGCTGTAACTACCGGCCCCGCCAAAGGCCCTCTTCCCGCTTCGTCAATTCCCGCCACCAATAAAACCCGTGAGGATCTATATGAATTATCAAAAGCCATTTTCTTTTGAAATTCTTGAATAAGTGCTTGTTTTTTATCATATCGAGCACGCCATTGATTAATCGCTTGTTGGACACCTTTTCTAGTGTCAGCTTCCAGTTCCGTAAGCCACTTATTTGGTTCTTGTAACTCTAGTAATTGATCTTTTATTTGCTGGATCGTTGTCAATTTCTTCACCTGTCCATCTGAAATATGATTGTCTATGTATTATATCGGTTCCTACATGATTTTTTCGACAAAAAAGCAACGGTTCGGAAACAGAGTTCCAAGCCGTTGCGTCTAGTCATTCGAATTCTTCTGGGAAATCGAATGTTAATTTGCCTACTTGCTGGTCGCGGATATCTTGTACGATCATTTCTGCTACTTTATCATAGTCAATTTCTCCGCCTACAGTATATACTTTTCGACGTTCGCCGATTTTATCGAACAATGATTGAATATTATCACCCACTGTTGTCATTTCATAGCGCTGTGCCAATCTTTCAGGATAATGCGTCTCTAAAAACTGAAGTCCATATACTGCGAGCTCCTCCATATTCAATATGGAGTCCTTGATTGCACCTGTTAACGCCAACTTATAACCTACCCGCTGGTCTTCAAACTTCGGCCACAGTACTCCTGGTGTATCCAAAAGCTCCAGTTCTTTCCCGAATTTAATCCATTGTTGCGCTTTGGTTACACCAGGCTTGTTTCCAGTTTTCGCAATGTTTTTCTTCGCTAATCGGTTAATCAACGTAGATTTTCCGACGTTAGGAATGCCGACAATCATTGCTCGGATTGCTCCAGGACGTATTCCTCGCTGCTTCATGCGGTCAAATTTTGGCTGCAAGATTTCTTTTGCAGCTTTGGTGACTGTTTGGATACCTTTACCTTCAAATGAGTTGATCGCAACAGTACGTAAACCTTGCTGTTCAAAGTAGGCAATCCAACGTTTAGTTTGCACTTCATCCGCTAAGTCCATCTTATTCAAAATAAGCAATCTCGGTTTCTGCTGTGTAACTTCGTCTATCATAGGATTACGTGAAGAAAGCGGCAGTCTAGCATCAATTAACTCGAATACTATATCCACTAACTTTAGTTTTTCTGAGACTTCTCGTCTCGCTTTCGCCATATGGCCCGGAAACCATTGAATAGCCATTCGAATCGTCTCCTTTCGTTATTTCACAAGACCGAAGTCTTTAATCGGCCAGAATACCACACTGGTACTGCCGATGACTTCATCGATTGATACTGCACCAATATGTCTAGAATCTTTACTTTTCCGACGGTTATCACCCATTACAAATATGTGATCTTCAGGCACTGTTTCCGCCTCGATTTGCGGCACATCCTGCAGTGTGAAATCTTCCGTCAGCGTACCATCCTGCACTTCCGATTTGTATTGATCGAGGTACGGCTCTTCATATGGTTCATCATTTACATAAAGTACATCATCTCTATACTCCACTGTATCTCCCGGCAGACCAATTACACGTTTAATATAATCTTTCTGCTCAGGTGCATGGAATACTACAATATCAAAACGATGTGGTTCACCAATCGTATAACCGATTTTATTTACGATCATGCGGTCTCCATGTTCCAACGTTGGCATCATGGAAATACCGTCAACGACGATTGGCGTGAATAAAAAGATGCGAATAATGGCGGCTAATCCAAACGCTATTAACAATGCTTTAATCCATTCTAATCCTTCACTTCTCGTTTTTTTCTCTTCCATCAATCTAGCCTCCTGCCCTGTCTGGTATTATTGTACAGCCAATTGTCTTTCTGAGCAAAAAGAAAGGAGGCCAAGTACAAGGCCCCCTTCGTTTCTGTTTATCTTATTAGCGGAGTTCTTTAATACGTGCTGCTTTACCACGTAGTTTACGTAGGTAGTACAACTTCGCACGACGAACTTTACCGCGACGAGTTACTTCAATTTGAGCTAGCTTAGGTGTGTGTAATGGGAATGTACGCTCTACGCCAACACCGTTTGAAATTTTACGTACAGTGAAAGTTTCGCTGATCCCGCCACCGCGACGTTTGATAACAACACCTTCGAATAACTGGATACGCTCACGAGTTCCCTCAATGATCTTCACGTGCAAGCGAAGTGTATCGCCAGGACGGAATGAAGGGTGTTCAGTGCGTAACTGATCTTTTGTAATATCTGCAATTAGTTTTTGCATGTTTTTCTCTCCTTCTTTTCTGATGCTCTTGCACGTTTTGCTTTGCAGCGGAACAACAGTAAAATAGACGCTCTTAAAAAGCGCTTTATAAATCATAGCACAGGCTTGTTAACGAATCAAGCAAATTTAGTCTCTTTTTTGTATCCATTGCTGATAAAGTTCTTTTTGATGATCTGTCAACGGTGCTTCTTGTAATAATTCGGGACGTCGTTGTGCCGTTCGAAGGAAGGCTTGCTCTTCTCTCCACTTTTCAATCTCGGCATGATTGCCCGACAACAGCACAGGAGGCACTTCAAGGCCGTTGAAAGTTGCTGGGCGAGTGTATTGTGGATGTTCCAGTATTCCCGTTGAAAACGAGTCGTGGACAGCCGACTGGTTGTTACCTAGAACGTCAGGGAGTAACCGTACTACACTATCAATGATGGCCATCGAAGCCACTTCCCCTCCCGTCAATACAAAGTCACCGAGTGAGATTTCATCCGTAACCAAATGTTCACGTATTCTCTCATCATATCCTTCATAATGACCACAGATGAAAACTAAATGCTGCTCTTTCGCAAGTTCTTCCGCTTTCTTCTGCGTGAATCGTTCGCCTTGCGGACACATTAAGATCACGCGAGGTTTACTACTACTTGTTTTAGTGACGGCTTCTACTGCCGCAAAGAGAGGTTCGGGTTTTAATACCATTCCCGCTCCGCCCCCGTATGGGTAATCATCTACTTTTTTATGTTTGTTTGTTGAGTAGTCACGAAAATCCGTGACTTTAAACGAAGCAGCTTGTTGTTCTTGTGCTTTTTTCATGATAGAAGAATGAAGTACACCTTCAAACATTTCCGGAAACAAAGAGAGAACGTCGATTTTCATCATGAAAGCAATCCGTCCATTAATTCAATTTTGATGATTTGTTCGTCAATATCGATAGCTTTTACAACATCTTCAATATACGGGATATAATGCGGCTTACCTTCAGCAGGCGTTACCTCCCACACATCATTGGCACCTGTTTCTATAATTTCTGTAACCGTACCGATTTCTTCACCTGTTTCTGTCATCACGCGGCAGCCAATGATTTCATGATAATAAAATTCATGTTCCCCGAGTTCTGTCAATTCTTTCTCCGATACCTTGATTACGCCGTCGCGGAACTTCTCGACGTCATTGATATTTGGGTAGCCTTCGAACATAAGTAAATCAAAGTTTTTATGCTTACGATGACTAATCACTTTCACAAACGTAGGTGCTTTGCTTTTCGGCATGAAGATCGCGAGCTCACTTCCCACTTCATATCGTTCATCCGGGAAATCTGTTTTGGACATCACACGAACTTCACCTTTTATACCATGCGTATTCACAATCGTGCCTACATTAAACCATTCCATTATTTCGCCTCCGTTTATGAATAAAAGTATTTATACGTGCAAAAAAGGAAGGAACCGGGGCTCCTTCCTTTTGGATCAATCCAAGATATCCAAATACACTTTTTTGCCGTGGTGGCTGCCTGCTGCTGAGTAAACAATCGTACGGATCGCTTTTGCCACACGACCTTGCTTCCCGATCACTTTACCCATATCCTCCGCATTCACTGATAACTGATAAACGACTCGTTGAGACTGTTCTTCAGATAACACGTTCACGTCGTCCGGGTAATCGACTAACGGTTTTACAATTGTTTCAATCAGCTGCTTCATGTCCACCCCTCCAAATTACTTGCTGTATTTAGCGTTATGGAATTTTTCCATGATACCTTGCTCTGAGAACAAGTTACGAACTGTATCAGATGGTTTAGCTCCATCTTGAAGCCATTTCAAAGCCAATTCTTCGTTGATTTCAACTGTTGCTGGCTTTGTAAGCGGGTTGTATGTACCAACCTGATCGATTTGACGGCCGTCACGTGGTGCACGTGCATCAGCTACTACAATACGATAAAAAGGAGATCTCTTAGCTCCCATACGTTTTAGACGAATTTTAACTGCCATTATTATCTACACCTCCGAATAGTTTCACACAAGATAGTATATTACCAAGTTTTTATTTGTTTGTAAAGGGTTTTTTCTTAACACCCTCTATTTTATTTGAAAAACGCATCAAAACCAGGCATTTTACCTTTCTTCTTACCTTTTTGTTGCATGTTGGTCATTTGCTTAACCATTTTCTTCATTTCCTCAAACTGCTTCAGCAAACGGTTGACTTCCTGGGTAGAAGTTCCAGAACCCGCAGCAATTCTTTTTTTGCGGCTCGCATTAATAATTTCCGGGTTTTCCCGTTCAGCAAGCGTCATAGAATAAATGACTGCTTCCACACGACCCATCTGACTCTCATCCACTTTGGCATTGTCGAGTCCTTTGATTTTGTTCGCACCCGGCATCATTTTCAAAATTTCGTCGAGTGGTCCCATCTTCTTTACTTGTTGCATTTGATCAAGAAAATCATCAAGTGTAAAGCTTTGAGTGCGCAATTTCTGCTCTAACTCTTTCGCTTTATCTTCATCCACGTTTTCCTGCGCTTTTTCAATCAATGACATGACATCGCCCATGCCAAGAATCCGTGAAGCCATACGTTCCGGATGGAATGGTTCAAGCGCATCCATCTTCTCACCCATACCGACAAATTTGATTGGTTTCTCAGTAACGGTACGAATAGATAATGCCGCACCACCACGTGTATCTCCATCAAGTTTTGTCAGAATGACACCAGTGATGCCAATTGTATCATCGAAACTTTTTGCAACATTGACTGCATCTTGACCTGTCATTGCATCCACTACGAGGAATACTTCATCAGGATTAGTCAGCTCGCGAATATCTTTCAATTCTTGCATAAGTGCTTCATCCACATGGAGTCGACCCGCAGTATCAATAATGACCACGTCATTATGCTCACGTTCCGCCTCTTCCATTGCTTGTTTGGCAATTTCAACAGGTGATTGATCGGTTCCCATAGAAAATACAGGTACCGTAATCTGTTTACCTAATGTTTCGAGTTGTTGGATCGCTGCTGGACGATATACATCCGCTGCCACAAGCAAAGGTTTCTTATTATGCTTTTTACGTAGTACTGTGGCTAATTTACCAGTAGTTGTCGTTTTACCAGCACCTTGCAAACCTACCATCATAATGACCGTAGGCGATTTACGTGCGAACTGAATAGGATTTTGTTCTCCACCCATCAGATTTGTTAATTCGTCTTTTACGATTTTCACTACTTGCTGACCAGGTGTCAAACTCTTCATTACGTCCTGACCCACTGAGCGCTCGCTGACCGTCTTGACAAATTGTTTGACGACTTTCAAGTTAACGTCTGCCTCGATTAGTGCAAAACGCACTTCACGCATCATTTCTTTTACGTCAGCTTCGTTAATTTTACCTTTGCCTGTAATTTTATTCATAGTTCCTTGCAGGCGTTCGGCTAGACCTTCAAATGCCATAGACAATCCCCCCTATTCAAAGTCCTTTAAGGTATGTAGCAATTTCATGAAGCGATTAAAATTTTCACTAGGAGCCATTTCTTCTAACAGCTCTATAATTTCAAGTCGACCTTCATGCTTTTCAAACAGATTGAGTTTCTTCTCGTAATCTTCGAGCATAGCCTCAGTCCGTTTCACATTGTCATACACAGCCTGTCTCGATACGCCATACTGCTCAGCGATTTCACCGAGAGAAAGATCATCCAAATAATATAATTGCATATATAAACGTTGTTTGTCAGTTAATAATGATTGATAAAAATCAAAGAGGAAGTTCACTCTTGTCGTTTTTTCAAGCAAGATCACGACCTCCTTCAGTCACTATTATATAATATCGCGCACTTGTATTGCTGTCAAGTATTTTTACTTGTCTTCTGCAGTTTCGTTTTCCTCGTCTTCAGTTTCTTCCATTTCCAATCCGTTCGCAAATAATCCATAGACATATTTCTCCGGATCGAAAGGTTGTAAATCATCGATGCCTTCACCGAGACCTACAAATTTCACCGGAATATCGAGCTTATTACGAATCGCTAGCACAATACCGCCTTTCGCTGTACCATCTAGTTTCGTCAATACAATCCCTGTGACGTTCGTTACTTCGTTAAATGTCTGCGCTTGAATTAATGCATTCTGTCCAGTCGTCGCATCTAACGCTAATAATACTTCGTGAGGAGCGTCTTCAATTTCACGGCCAATGACGCGATGTACTTTTTCTAGCTCATTCATCAAGTTCACTTTATTTTGCAAGCGACCTGCTGTATCACAGATTAAAACATCCACATTACGCTTTTTAGCTGCTTTCACAGCATCAAAAATAACTGCAGCCGGATCCGAACCTTCCGCCTGACGAACGACCTCTACATCCGTACGCTCTCCCCAGACAACAAGTTGTTCAATGGCACCTGCGCGGAATGTATCTCCGGCAGCCAGCATAACCGTTTTCCCTTCTTTTTTAAGGCGGGCAGCCATTTTACCGATCGTTGTGGTTTTCCCCACACCGTTCACACCGACCATCAAAATTACGTTCAGTCTACCTTCTACGATATTCAATTCACTAGAAACTTCTTCACCTGAATTGTAAATTTCTACCAACTTTTCAGAAATCAACGATTGCATGCCCGTAGTGTCTTTAATGTTTTTGCGTTGCACTTCTTCTTTCAGTAAATCGATCAATTCCATAACCGTTTCGAATCCGACGTCTGCTTGAAGTAATAATTCTTCCAATTCTTCGAAGAATTCTTCATCGACAACGCGGAATCTAAATACCAAATCGTTGACTTTCGATGTAAATGAGTCGCGTGTCTTCGTCAGTCCATCTTTGAACTTCTCTGCTACTGCTTCGTTTGTTCCTGATATTTTATTTTTTATTTTCTTAAAGAAAGACATTCATTCCACTCCTTAGCTACTGATTTCTTCTGGCACTTCAGATAGTTTAACAGAAAGTAATTTCGAGACACCTGATTCCTGCATCGTAATCCCATATAGGACGTCCGCACCTTCCATCGTGCCTTTTCGATGTGTGATCACAATGAATTGTGTCTGATCCGAAACTTTCCTCAAATAATTACTATATCGTACTACATTCGCTTCATCCAGTGCTGCTTCCACTTCATCGAGAATGCAAAATGGCACAGGACGAACTTCTAAAATAGAGAACAGCAAGGAAATAACCGTTAATGCACGTTCACCGCCAGATAACAGACGTAAATTCTGCAGTTTCTTCCCGGGAGGTCGTGCCATAATATCAATTCCAGTAGTAAGTAAGTTGTTTGGATCCGTTAAAACGAGATCTGCTTCCCCTCCACCGAACATATCCTTAAACACACGACGAAAATGACTGCGAATCGCTTCAAATGTCGTCTCGAAGCGACTCTTCATTTCCTGATCCATTTCTGCCATAGCTTCTTGTAATGTATTTTTAGCTTCGATCAAATCATTACGCTGTGATTGTAAAAATTCATGACGCTCTGATACTTCTTGAAATTCTTGAATCGCATTCGGATTGACAGGTCCTATCGTGGCTAGTTGTTGCTTACAATCTTCCACGGTTTTGCGAAGTAGTGGAATATCCAATGCCTCAATCTGTAATTCATTCGGACGCAAGCCGTACTCTTCATCCAAACGATCTCTAACCGTTTCATACTGTGTTTCGAGTCTGGATAACTGAATCCTCATTGTGTTCAAGCGCTCAGAAATAGTGCCTACTTGTTGCCTGATTATTTTTATACGCTGTTCATGATCGTGAACACGTTTAGCTTGTTGAACACGCTTAGCTTTTTCCGTCTCGATCGTTTTTTGCAACTTTTGTTTTGCCTCATTCGCTTGTTGACTTTGCTTCTCTATTTCTTCAGGTGTTAATTCCTTGCCGATTACAAATTCCTGCACATAGTGCTGTTCTTCTTGCAACTGGCTTATTGTCAGCTCCAACTCATCTAATTGAGTGACCGTTTCCAACATACTGCTTGAATGGTAGGCATTTTGCTCTTTCAATACAGCGCTTTTTTGTTGTAAGTCATGCAATCTCTTCTGCAGAGACTGTTGTTCTTCGCGCCGGTTCTCTACTAGTCTTTCTAAACTTTCCAGCTTTTCCAACGTCTCTTGAAGTTCATTTTTCAATGCTTCATGACGAGTTTGTAACTCTTGTTTTTTAGTCGATAACTGCTTTTCGGCAGAAGCTGTATCTGTACGTCCAATTTCAATTGTGGATATTTCCATTTCAACGGAACGCATTTCCATTTCAGTCTCCTGTAGAGATGACTGAATAAGAGACTTTTTCTGTTGGTTTTCTTCTAACTTTACGCGCAATTGATCACGAAGATGTAAACTCGCACCAACGAGACTACGTGTTTCAGACGTTTGTGCAGTAGCCTGTTGAATAGATTCATCCATTTGTTGTAATTGATTTGCAAGAGTCTCTAGCTCAGCCTTACGTGAAAACAGCGTGGACTGGCCTTTCGCACCGCCACCTGTCAATGAACCGCCTGCATTTATTATATCCCCGTCAAGCGTCACTATGCGATAGCGATGTCCTATTGATTTCGCTAAACCTGATGCGGCTTCTAAATCACTAGCGATAATCGTCTGACCCAATAAGTTTTTAGCTACCGACTCATATGCCGGAGATGTTTGAATGAGTTCAAATGCTGTACCGATGAAACCTTGTTGTTGCGTGAGTACTTGCCGGCTATTCATAGGAAGTTCACGCGGCTTCAAAATATCCATAGGAAGAAACGTAGCTCGACCGAAATTTTTCGTTTTCAAATAACCGATGGCCTTTCTTGCATCACGCTCAGTCGTGGTAATGATATGTTGCATGGCACCACCGAGTGCGGTTTCAATCGCTTTTGTATAGGCCGGCTCCGTCGTAATGAGTTCCACTACAGCTCCTTCGATCCCCTGAATTCGTTGTTGTTGCTTTGCATGAAGTACTTCTTTGACACCTGAATAGAACCCCGAAAAGTCCTTTTCAAGACTTTCTAGAGCACGAAGTCTTCCTTGCATTTCGGATTGTTTACGCAATGCTTTTTGCAGAAACTGCTGTTGGGTAGATAGACGTTCCTCTTCTTCTGTTAATTGTTGATGACAAGCTCTAGCTGACTTCTCCAGCTCGTCAAGCTGTTGCTGAACAGTATTTTTTTGCTCAATCTTTTCCTGTTGTTCTTTCGCAAGTTGTTGTCTGCGTTCGGAAAGCAAAGTAGTCTGAACCGTAATCTTTTCTGTGGAAGACTTTTCTCCTTGGAGTCGCTCCTCTACATGCTTGATTTCACTACGTACAGTCGCCTCTTCATTGAGACGCTCAATATAGACGGATTTCAACTGTTCAATTTGCTGTTCGGTTTCTTTTAATGAACTGTTTAACATGGCCGTGACTTGCTTACTTTCTTGTGTAACTTCTTCAAGTTCATGCTGGGCAGTTTTCTGCTTCATCTGCATGGTACTAAGTTTGTCTTTAGCTATTCGTTGTGTTTGTTCTGCAGTATGCAACTCGTGCTTAATACGCTCTACTTGCTGCTTCGTATTGCGAGTCTTTTCAACGGACAGTAATCTTCTGCCTTCCCACTTTTCAGCTTCTGCTGTCTGTTTAATCAATTCGTTTTGAAATTCATCCAGTTGAAACTCTGCTTTCTTAAGGACTTTCTTGTCAAGATCCAGTTCCTGTTCATATTGTGTGAGGGCCTCGGAAGTCTTTCGCAATTCTGATTCATCACTCTTCACAACAGCCGCTTTTTCAGAAATCTGCTGTTGTAAAGCGGACGCGTCATGATGGAGTAAACGAACATCAGCTTCCCGAAGTTCTAAACGTAGATCAGAAGCTTTACGAGCCAAACCCGCTTCTTTTTCAAGAGGAACGAGTCGATCATCTATTTCTTTTAATATATCCAGGACACGATCCAAATTATCGGTCGTCTCAAATAATTTATGCTCTGCTTGCAGTTTATGTGTTTTATACTTCAAGACACCAGCTGCTTCGTCAAAGACATTGCGTCTTTCATCAGCACGACTATTCAATATTTCATCAACCCGACCTTGCGAAATAATGGAGAAGGCCTCTTTCCCCAATCCTGAATCCATAAATAGCGTGGTGATGTCTTTTAACCTGCAAGTCTGACCGTTTAGTAGATACGCACTGTCTCCGGATCGAAAAACCCTTCTAGTTACACTGATTTCAGTGTAGTCAAGCGGAAATAGATTTTGTGTATTATCCAATATAAGTGTGACTTCTGCAAAATTAACCGCTTTGCGGGAATCACTGCCTGCAAAAATGACGTCTTCCATTTTACTACCGCGCAATGATTTTGCGGATTGTTCACCGAGCACCCAGCGAATAGCATCGATAATATTACTTTTTCCGCTTCCGTTAGGTCCTACGATGGCCGTTACTCCTGGTACGAAATCAACATGAATCTTTTCCGCGAAAGATTTAAAGCCTGCGATTTCCAGCCTTTTCAAAAACACGATTAGTTCTCCCCTTCAGTTGTCTGCATCAATAAATGCTCTATTGCACGACGGGCAGCTTCCTGTTCCGCTTCTTTCTTGGATTTGCCGATTCCTTTTCCAAGTTGTTGTTCATTGAGATTGACTACGGTAACAAACTTTTTCGCATGTGCAGGACCTTTTTCTTCAATGACTTCATATTGAAGGGGTCCGTTATTTTTTTGCTGCACCAATTCTTGCAGACGACTCTTATAATCTGTCACATGCGAAAAAGCTCCGATACTAATTTTCGGAAAAACGATTCGTTTTAGAAACTCTTCAACGACTTCCATGCCCTGATCCAAGTAGAGCGCACCGATATACGCTTCAAATACATCCGCCAGTAATGCAGGACGCATTCTTCCGCCAGTTAGTTCTTCACCCTTGCCCAGAAGAATATAATCTCCAAAGTTCAATTCATTCGAAAACTTAACAAGTGATGGCTCACAAACAATCGCTGCACGAAGTTTCGTCAGTTCACCTTCGCTTTTTGCCGGTTCTGTACGGAATAAAAATTTAGATACCCCAAGTTCCAATACAGCGTCTCCAAGGAATTCCAATCGTTCATTATCAGAAAATTTCTTTCGGCGATGTTCATTGACATAGGATGAATGGGTAAATGCATTATACAATAAATTCTCATCCTGGAATTGAACACCTAATTCTTGCTGGAGCTTGGTGAATTTCTCGCGTACAGCTTGTGGCAATGTAGGGTGTGATGCGGTTTCTTTCGAAGTTCTTTTATTTTTCATAAACTACTCTGCCTCTCATCTATTAATAGTCTGTACACACTTGTAAAGCGAAAAGAGACGCTTTCTCCTTTTCAGATGAAAGGAAGAAAGTGTCTCACCAAAAAGGTCATTCGCCTACTTTTTCTGTAATGTACGTTACTGCATCTCCGACAGTTGCAATTTTCTCTGCATCGTCATCAGAAATTTCCGTTTCAAACTCATCTTCAAATTCCATAACAAGTTCTACTACATCTAGTGAATCAGCTCCAAGATCCTCACGGAAAGAAGCTTCAGGTTTTACTTCGCTTTCATCGACGCCTAGACGGTCGACAACTACTTTCGTTACACGCTCAAGTACTGTTGACAACATAGTCACCTCCTCTCAAGGCCATAGTCGGCTCATTAGTTACTATTGAATTATAGAGGGTAGTCCCCTCGTTACGCAACCATAAACAGCGCTTTAGGAGAAGTAGTTCATTTACATCACCATGCCGCCGTCTACATTAATGGTCTGACCGGTAATATATTTCGCTTCATCGGATAGTAAGAATGCGACGGCACCCGCTACATCTTCCGCACTTCCAAGCTTGCCTAAAGGAATCGTTGATAATAATTGCTCTTTCATATCATCGCCCAATTCATCTGTCATATCGGTTGTAATGAATCCTGGAGCGACGGCATTCACTAAAATATTACGTGCCGCTAATTCTTTTGCGGTTGTTTTCGTCAAACCAATGACGCCCGCTTTTGCCGCCACATAATTTGCTTGTCCAGCATTTCCTACAACACCTACGACCGAAGCCATATTAACGATTCTTCCTGCACGCTGACGCATCATTTGGCGCGTAACAGCTTTTGTGCATAGGAATACACCTTTTAAGTTAATCGATAATACCTCATCCCACTCGTCTTCCTTCATGCGCATCAATAAATTATCTCGCGTGATGCCAGCGTTATTAACGAGGATATCAATGCTACCAAATTGCTTAATCGTCTCATCCATCATGGCTTTCACTTGATCAGCATCAGAGACATTCGCTTGAAAGACGAGTGCTTCTCCACCCGCAGAACGAATTTCCGCTGCGACCGTTTCTGCTCGATCTTGGCTACCACTATAATTCACGACTACCTTAGCACCTTCCGAAGCTAGGCGTAAAGCGACAGTGCGCCCAATCCCTCTGGACGCCCCTGTAACTACTGCCGTTTTCCCATCGAATCTTCCCATCATGACCATCCTTTCGCTTCTTCAAGCAACTTCTCAAGCGTTTCTTCATCGTATACTGGATATACTTTTGCTGTACGGTCTATTTTACGGATTAATCCGCTCAATACTTTTCCTGGTCCACACTCAATGAAACGAGTAACACCCAATTCAAGTAATCTTTCAATAGACTCTTCCCAGCGTACAGGTGAGTACAATTGTTCAACAAGTAATTTTTTTATTTCATCCTGCTTCGTTACTTCATCTGCTGTAACGTTTGCAATGATAGGAATTCTTGCATCCTTCATATCGATGCCTTCAAGTGTCTTTTGTAATTCTCCTGCGGCTGGTTGCATGAGAACAGAGTGGAAGGGTCCACTTACATTCAATGGTAATGCACGTTTCGCACCCGCTTCCTTCAAGGCTGTACATGCTTTATCCACGCCTTCCTTTGCACCCGAAATAACGATTTGACCGGGGCAGTTTAAGTTGGCTGGTTGTACAGGATGTCCCGATTCCGTAATGTTCGCTGTAATCGACTCCAATACGTCACGATCCATTCCAAGTATGGCCGCCATGGCACCTTTACCTGCTGGTACGGCTTCATTCATATACAGACCTCTTTTATGAACAGCCACTACTGCATCTTCAAATGAAAGAACTTTGGATTCAACAAGAGCTGTATACTCACCTAGACTATGTCCTGCTGTATAGTCTGGCATAATGCCTTCTTCTTCCAAACGTGCTGCGATCATCGCACCCACCGTAAGTAGAGCCGGTTGAGCATTATAAGTCAACGTCAATTCATCTTGAGGGCCTTCGAGCATCAATGTGCTCAGTTCAAAACCAAGAGCTTCATCAGCTTTTTGCATGAATTCCTTACATGCCTCGTTCTTCTCTGTGAATACTTTCCCCATCCCTACAGCTTGTGAGCCTTGTCCCGGAAAAACAAATGCCAGTTTACTCAAGATTCCTCTTCCTCTCCGATTGTTTTTTTAATCGTTTCGCATACTTGATATTGTACCATGGTTCTTGCTTGGCGAACTGCATTAAAAAGCGCGTTGGCATTTGATGAACCATGCGCTTTGATGACCGGATGGTTCAAGCCAAATAAACCCGCTCCGCCATACTCCGAGTAATCCATCTTCTTCTTCAAACCTTTTAGATCATCTTTCACTAAGCCAGCGGCAAGTTTGGTTTTCAATGAAGACATGAACACATCTTTGATCATGGAAAACACATTCATCGCAGTACCTTCAATAGTTTTCAACACCATGTTTCCTGTAAAACCGTCCGTGACAACGACATCTGCCACGCCATTCAACAAATCACGCGACTCCACATTACCGACGAAGTTGATGGGTGCAGCTTGCAACTCTTCATAGGCGTGTTTTGTCAGCTCATTACCTTTTCCAGCTTCTGTTCCAATATTCAATAACCCTACACGGGGCTTGTCGATTCCGCGCACTTTCTCTGCATAGATACTACCCATGACGGCAAATTGTGCTAACTGTGTCGGTTTACTATCTGAGTTCGCTCCTGCATCTAACAACACGAAACCACTGCCGTCAATGGTGGGTAACGTCGGTGCCAGTGCCGGTCTTTGAATACCATCTAAGCGACCTACGATAAAGAGTCCTGCCGACATAAGAGCACCTGTATTACCAGCTGACACACACGCCTGAGCCTCTCCATCTTTTACCGCTTGCGCCATACGGACCATGGAAGCATCTTTTTTCTTTCGAATCGCACGCACGGGCTCATCATCAGGTTCAATGACTTCAGAGCAGTGTACTACTTGGAGGCGTGGATGTGTTTCGAGGAATGGTGCCATTTTTTGCTCATCACCAAATATATGTATCGTTATGTCATCAAATGCATGAAGGCTCTGCAATACTCCTTTGACAATCTCTCCGGGTGCGTTATCTCCACCCATTGCATCTACTGCAATAATCATATGTAATTACCCGCCTTTTTTTGTTGTACGGTACATCTGAAACTCTCCCGAAAAAACAGGATCACTCTCTACTGTTGACAGGACATCGACGACCGTACTTTTATTTTTCAAGGTTTCCTTGCGCACAGTAGCACGAGACACTACACGATCACCGGCTCTTACTGGCTTTTGAAAGTGCAGTGAAGAACGAACTGTCAAAGCCAAATCATCGTCCAAGACCGCTACAGCCAATGAGTTCGCTTGCGCAAACAAATGATGACCTCTGGCTATGCCATTTCGTTTGAACACATGCACGTCTTGTACATCAAAGATTGAAATTGCTTTATCATCCAATTCCACATCAATAATTTCTCCAAATATTTCTTCTGCTTGCATAGACTTCACTGTACCTAACATTTGTTGTGACGCTACGGATTTCAACCGCTCTCGCAATTCCGGAATATGACATTCTAATCGGTCCAGCCGGACGGTTTGAATACTCACAGAAAAATGCCTGGCAATGTCTTCATCTGTTAGAAAAGGATCTTCTTTAAGCAGCGTTACAAGTAATTGTTGCCTCTCCTGTTTCGGAACTCTCAATTACTACACCCCTCCAGATTAGCACTTGGTATTAATACTAAGTATATAAAGAGGTAAATCAGATTGCAAGAGGTTATCTTATATACTACGTTACACATCTATCAATCTATACGCTTATCAGTGAGTGCGCCTGACTGCTCTAGACGTTCGCGTAATGTAGCATATTCATCACTTGTCCAAAACGCATCTGAATTCAACAAGCGTTCCGCATCCTCACGCGCTATAGAGAGTGCTTTAAAATCATGAATCAAGTCTGCCATTTTGAATTCTGGCATTCCACTTTGCTTCTTGCCAAAAATATCCCCTGATCCGCGTAGCTCCAAATCTTTTTCAGCTAAAATAAATCCATCGTTCGTTTCTGTCATCGACTGCATCCGCATCTTTCCTTCTTCTGTAGACGGATTAGCGAGCAATACACAATATGACTGATCGGATCCTCGTCCTACACGTCCCCTTAATTGGTGTAACTGAGCTAGACCGAATCTTGTTGCATCATAAATCAGCATGAAAGTTGCGTTCGGCACATTGACGCCTACTTCTACAACTGTAGTGGAAACAAGGACATTTGACTGTCCTTCACTGAATTCCCGCATGACCTGATCTTTTTCAGCTGAAGGCAATCGACCGTGCATCAAACCTACCGTATACCGACCAGCGAAATAGTTACTCAATTCTGCATGTACTTCCACTGCGTTTTGGACATCCAACTTATCGGATTCCTCGATCAATGGACAAATGACATACGCCTGCCTTCCTGCACGTAACTCTTTCTCCATCTTCTGTAACACAGGTATTAAGGATTCTTCTTTTAACCAATGGGTTTCAATTTCTTTCCGTCCTGCCGGTAATTCGTCTAAAACCGAAACATCCATTTCACCAAATACCGTAATGGCTAGCGTTCTAGGAATAGGGGTCGCAGTCATGAATAATACATCCGGGTTTAAACCTTTATCACGCAAGACACGACGTTGTTGCACTCCGAAACGGTGTTGTTCATCCGTCACGACAAAGCCCAGTTTATGAAATTGTACTTCAGGTTGGATGAGCGCGTGCGTTCCGATGAGCAAGTCAATCTCCCCGACTTCTAACCGTTCCAGTAACTCTCTTCTCGCTTTCGCTTTTGTAGATCCAGCAAGAAATGCGACAGTCACACCAAACGGTTCGAACCAGTTGGCTAATAATTCCGCATGTTGTTCAGCCAATATTTCTGTCGGTGCCATTAACGCCCCTTGGAACCCTGCTGTCACCGCTGCATACAGAGCGATGGCTGCCACAGCTGTCTTGCCTGATCCCACATCTCCTTGCAGTAAACGGTTCATACGGAGCGGTGATTTCAACTCTGCACATAATTCATTCACCACACGTTTTTGCGCATTCGTTAATTCAAACGGCAACGTATGGATGAACTTTTTCAGCAAATCCAAGTCATATTGAATAACAAGTCCTTTTTCTTGCTCTTTACGCAGTTTTTTCATCCCTTGAATTTTTAACTGAAACAGTAATAATTCTTCATAAACAAAACGTCTACGAGCATGCTTGACGTCTTCAGTCTTAGTCGGGAAATGAACCATCTCTAAAGCTTGTGTAATAGACGGCAACTTGTAGACTTCGAGCATTTCCTGCGGCAGTGTCTCTTCTATAACACCAGCCGTTAAATCTATCACAGTGCGCATATAGCGCCGAAACGTTTTCTGATGCATAATTCCTTTCAAACTATAAACCGGTTCAAAATCAGTTTGCTCACCGGTATGTAGACGATTCACCGTTATTGACTGGCGGCCTCGATCCCATGCGCCAGTAACATTTATTTGCATTCCCGTAACTAGACGGTCTTTTAAATAATGTTGATTGAAAAACACTGCTTTTACTAAATGATGGCCGACCAATAAACGGACTTGCATTCTTGAACGATTTTTTCCAGAATAAAACACGGTCGGTTCGGACTCTACCCGACCTTCCACCGTGACGCGCTCACCATGTGGCGTTTCAGTCAAATCCCTCATACGAAAATCTTCATGGCGGTACGGGAAAGTGTACAACAAATCTTCAATCGTCAAAATTCCCAGTTTTTCAAATTGTTCAGTTGTTGCTTTACCGATTCCTTTTACTGTACCTACACTATTTTTCAAGATGTTCTCCATGTAAAATTACCTCCTTTCCATATCTAGTTAGAAAACGAGTGTTCTTCTTTTCAGTTTACCATGAAAAGACAGGAAAATAAAAACGTTGCCCCTACTTGCAGGACAACGTGATGTATTTATTCAACAGAGATAATATATGGATAGAGCGGTTGTTTTCCAGCGTATAATTCTATATCTACATGCTCGAATTGCTCTTCAACATACTCACTAACTTTTTCTGCTTCTTCAGAGGTCACATCTTCACCATAGATAATCGTGACGATTTCATCTTCTTCATCAATCATGGATGAAATAAGGTTCTTTGTCACACTTTCCAAGGAAGAATCGGAACTAGTGATTTTGCCTTGAGCGATTCCCATGAAATCATCTTTATGGATCGTTACACCATCAATCGATGTATCACGAACAGCGTAAGTGACCTGACCAGTTTTAATAGCAGAAGCCGCTTGTAACATCGCTTTCGCATTCTTCTCTACTGTTGCTTCAGGGTTGAATGCTAAAATGGCTGCTAAGCCTTCTGGAACGGATTTTGTCGCTACAACTGCCGCTTCAATCTCCAATACTTCAGCCGCCTGCTCAGCAGCCATGATAATATTTTTATTATTTGGCAAGATCAATACTTTTTCTGCACCGATTTCCTGAATCGCTTTAACAATATCCTCCGTAGAAGGATTCATCGTTTGTCCGCCCTCAATCACGGCAGATGCGCCGATACTTTTCAGAAGTTCTGCGATGCCCTCGCCCATCGTAACCGTTACAATCGCGTATTTATGCTGAACCGGTTTCGATGTTGACGTTTCGTGCCGATTCATAATATCACTATGTTGCTCACGCATATTATCAATCTTCATCTTTGTTAATGAACCATACTTTTGTCCATAAGACAAAGCATCTCCAGGTTCTTCAGTGTGAATATGTACTTTTACTACTTCATCATCTGAAATGACGAGTAGTGAGTCACCAAGTTCACTTAAATCTTGACGGAATGTAGCTTCATCAAATGGCTGATCGTGCAACTTACCTGAATCCAATTTGACCATAAATTCCGTACAGTAGCCGAACTCGATGTCTTCTGAGTTCATGAAACCTTGTATACTGCGGTGATGCTCTGTCATAATTAAGTCATCCATTGAGTGCATCACTACCTTCTCAGGTAAGTCTTCACCTTTTAGGCATGCCAAAAATCCTTCATATACATATACGAGACCTTGTCCACCACTGTCTACTACTCCTACTTCTTTTAACACCGGCAATAGATCGGGCGTTCGCTTCAGCGAAGCTTTAGCCTCTTCCACAATAATTTCTAGTAATGCCGTTAAATCTGATGAATCTTCTATATGCTCAACTGCCGCGTTAGCTGCATCTTTGGCAACGGTCAAAATGGTTCCTTCTACAGGTTTCATAACGGCTTTGTAAGCTGTATCCACACCGTATTTAAGTGCATCCGCAAATTGCTTGACGTTGACTTCTGCTTCATTCTCAATTTGCTTGCTGAATCCTCTGAATAACTGGGATAGTATCACACCAGAATTCCCACGAGCACCCATAAGCAACCCTTTTGAAAATGCCTGTGCCGTCAAACCGATATGTTCCTGAGCATTTCTTTCTGTTTCTTTCGCACCGGATGTCATGGATAAATTCATATTCGTTCCCGTATCACCATCTGGCACCGGGAATACATTTAAAGAATCCACATAATCCGCATTTTGATGAAGATGATGCGAACCCATTTCTACCATCTTCGCAAATTGCAATCCATTGATTGAAGTCATTGACTTAAAGGCCTCCTTTTACACGTTCGTTACACGAACTCCCTGAACAAAAATATTTATAGAACTTACTGATAGCCCCAACGTCGTTTTCACTATATATTGCACTTTAGATTGTACTTGATAGGCCACTTCAGTGATTTTCGTGCCGTAGCTCATGATGACGTAGATATCGATATGGAATGCATCGCCCTCGTTACGTACAATTACGCCACGAGAATAGTTTTCCTTGCGAAGAATTTCTGTAAGCCCATCGCGAATTTGATGCTGAGAAGCCATCCCTACAATTCCATAACACTCGACCGCAGCCTCTCCGACTACTTGTGCAATTACGTCATTTGTAATATCAATTGTACCATGCTCATTTTTCAGTTCGATTGACATTCCTCTTCTCCTCCCCCATCTCTAGACACATCATACGTACATTATACGGGAATTCATCAGGAATGAAAGTATTGAAACCGTTAAAATATAGTGTAAAGGAAAAAACCTTGAGAGTATCAAAATAAAATGTTGCATCGATTCGACGCTTATGATAAAGTACTATGGTATGCGAATTGTAACGTGAATCGCTAAATAATTCACGAGGAGGAACTAAAATGGCTAAACAATGTGTTATTACTGGACGTAAAGCTCGTTCTGGAAACACTCGTTCTCACGCTTTGAACTCTAGCAAGCGCACTTGGGGCGCTAACCTTCAAAAAGTTAGAATCCTAATCGACGGCAAACCTAAACGCGTTTGGGTATCTGCAAGAGCTTTAAAATCAGGCAAAGTACAACGAGTATAATGATTAAAAGCTGAAAGCGCCGGTTAACCTCGACAGTTGTTCGAGGAATCACCGGTGCTTTTTTGCTTATCTAAAATTCAAAAAAACACAAAGCACCTTTTTAGGCGCTTTGTGATTTTTCTTTTTTGCGTTTTTTTGTCTTGGCGGCTTTTGAATTGGCAGCAACAGTCGATTTAGTACGGCTGTCCTTTTGAAAAGCTACTGCGCACTTTCTCACGATGTTACTGACAAACTTCGGAAGCGTGAATGTGTATACTCGCAAATCCCCCAACTCCTTTCAGGAATCTGAACTCCTTACCATTAAGCATATGCCTTCACGGAAAGAGATAGTACAAACATCCGCCACTGTTTCGTTACTTGTAAAACGAGTTACACCCATTTCTAATCGTTCATTCACCGTTTCATATTTGAACCCTGTCAGCGTCAACCCTGTCACGATGGGGCCAAACGAGAAAAAGGAAGTATACGGAAAGCGTGAATCTTTCTTTACACGTCTCACGCCAGGTAGCATGACACGAATATCATTTGTAGTGTTGTGTATCTTGAATTTCACTTTAGGATTTCCTGCTTGCATACGATACAATAAATGCAAAGCAGACTGTAAGTGATCCAGGCGACCACCCGTCACGCCAGTTAATATAATATAATCGGGTTGATACGCAAGCGCTCGCTGTACAGCCAGTTCTGTGTCTGTCTCATCTTTATCTTCATTCGCACGATGGATAATTTCTACGTTCGAGTTGATCTGCTTAAACTGCTCTTCAGTCACAGAATCAAAGTCGCCAACTGCTTCATTGGGCTGAATCCCTTTTTCCAATAAATACAACGCACCACGGTCTACCCCGATATACACAGTATCTTCTTGATCGTATTCAGCTAAGTCAACTACTTCTTCTATAGGACCTGCTGCACACACGATGGCATACTTCATTTCGCCATCACACTCTCGCCTGCTGATTTAATAGCTTGAAGAGCTTTTGTGCGGTCTTCTTTTCCGTAAATTGCAGAACCTGCAACAAAAATAGTCGCACCTGCTTCCACACAAGGTTTGATGGTTTCTTCGTTAATACCGCCATCAATTTCGATTTCAATAGATAGATTACGCTCTTTGATGATATCAGAGAGTTGTTTCACTTTTGGTAGGACCGAATGGATAAACGACTGTCCGCCAAAACCTGGATTGACTGTCATGAACAATACCATATCAATATCTTCCAGGACATGCATGATATGTTCAACCGGTGTATGAGGATTTAACACAACACCTGGTTTTGCACCTGTCGATTTGATCAATTGCAATGTTCTGTGTAGGTGAGGGCATGCTTCTACGTGTACAGTAATATAATCCGCACCCGCTGACGCAAAGTCCTCAATATAAGCGTCCGGATTTTCAATCATCAAATGGACGTCAAGCGGTAACTCCGTCAATGGACGCAACGCCTCGACGACAATAGGGCCCATTGTAATATTCGGTACAAAATGTCCGTCCATTACATCAATGTGAATTAGTTCGGCTCCAGCTTTTTCTACTTCTTTCACTTCTTCACCAAGCCTTGCAAAGTCTGCTGCTAAAATAGATGGCGCAATTTTTATCATAATCAATACCTCGGCTTTCTATCCATAATTTCTTGCAAGAACAACAAATAATTCTTATAGCGACCTTCTGAAATTTTTTCTTCTTCCACCTGTGCTTTAACTGCACAACCAGGTTCTTTCACATGAAGACATCCTCTAAATTTACAACCTGCACCTGCTTCAGAAATCTCCACAAAATAATCCCGCAGTTCTTCTTTTTCGATATGTTCGAAATCCAAAGAACTAAAGCCAGGTGTATCTGCTACCAAACCGCCCGCCACTTCCAGTAACTCTACATGACGTGTAGTATGTTTCCCTCGTCCAAGCGCATCCGAAATCACACCGGTTTTTAGTTGTAGTTCAGGTAATATCGTATTCAATAACGTGGATTTTCCCACACCTGACTGACCTGCAAGGACGGTGGTTTTACCGCTAAAATACGGACGAAGTGTTTCAAGCAATGAATGTTTATTCTCTACATTGCGCAGAACCGTATATCCGATACGTTGATAATATGCGAGATTTTTTTCATTCTCTTCTAATATTTTGGGATCCGCAATATCTTCTTTAGAAATATACAAAATCGGTTCTAACTGATGTGATTCAATGACCGTTAAGAAACGGTCTAGTAAACGAAGACTCATATTTGGTTCCACAACCGAAAAGACCAGCAACACTTGATCTACATTGGCTATAGGCGGTCTGACTAACTCACTTTTCCTCTGATGAACATCTGTAATCGTCGCATCATTGGCTCCGTCAGGAACATACGTAACGAAGTCCCCCACCAAGGGACTAATTTTCTTTAATCGAAAAACACCACGGCTTTTACATTGAATTAAATCCCCATTATGCTCTACGTAATAAAACCCACTGATTGCTTTACGAATTTGGCCTTCAGCCATCGAACTCCTCCTCTATTCCAAATCTGTATAGTTGAACTTATCTTCCTCTATCACTGTTTGATCACGCATAATTTTGTATCCTCCGCGTTCTCCTTCTCGAAGTTCGATCGTAACCTTGCGTGTCGTATCTTCAGTAATCTCAAACTCCTCGATGGGATCATTCATTGTGTGCGTGCGATCCTGTACATAAATCTGGACTTTCTGAGGAACGAGTTCAGGATGAGGCTTCGGATCTATTTCTGAATCTATTTCTTCTTCCTCATCATCTTCATTTTCATCAACTGATTCTTCAGGATAGTTATATGGAATTGTCACAGTCTTCACTAACAACTTAATCGGCTTGGACGCAGGACCTTTCGAAATCACAACGTCCACCCGTTCCCCTTTTTCCAATTTTTCTCCCTTCGAAGGCTTCTGAGAAATAACATATCCTTTATCGACTTTATCCGAATGTTCTTCCCTGACAATGTGGATCTTCAGGCCGGATTTTTTCGCATACTCTTCTAGTTGTTTAGCGGACATACCCGATAAATCATCAAGTGATTGCAACTCTTTGCCTTTACTGACAGTGAAGATCAACTCCGTTTCTTCAGGAATGACAGACTGATCTGCTTCAGGTTGTTGGCTCAGAATAGTTCCTTTTGGCTCGTCAGAAAAGACTTCAACTGATTCAATGGGTAAAAATCCGTATCCATTTAAAAAGCGTTTGGTCGCTTCAAAGTTACGACCCGTATAATCACTAAGCACCATCGGATCTTTCCCGGAGCTGATAAATAATTTTACGCCGTCTCCCTCTTTACGTTTCTTTCCTGCTTGAGGTACTGTTTTAATTACTTGTCCTACTGTGTATTCATCAGACGTCTCTTCAAAACGCTCATCTATGACAAAGCCCTCTTTTTCAAGTATCTCTGTAGCGACAAGCTCCTCTTCCCCTACAACTTCAGGTACGATGATCTCCTTTGGTTTCATCATCATAACCAATAAAAATGTCAGAAACGCTAGAAGTAAAATGCCACCCACTAATACAAACGGCCATTTCTTCTTTTTCTTTTTCGTAGGTGCTACTGGTTCGGGTTTTGCAGGAGCTATTTTCATAGTATCTTCCGCAACAGTGGATTTCGGAACGTCTTTAATGGCGGGAATAGCCATTGTCTTATCATCATCAAATGGTAAGGCGAATTTACTTTCATTCAAACGCTCAGGAGATAAAACAGTTAGTAAATCATCATACATGTCATCTGTAGTCGCATAGCGATAGGTTGAATCTTTAGCTGTTGCCTTTAAAATGACATTTTCTACGCTCTGAGGTATTTCAGGATACTGATCACGGACAGATGGTGTTTCTTCTTGTAAGTGCTTTAACGCAATCGCTACCGCTGTTTCCGCTGAAAACGGTAATTCCCCTGTCAGTAATTCATAAAATACGATACCGAGTGAATATATATCTGATCGTTTCGTCGCCATACCGCCTCTAGCTTGCTCAGGAGACAGATAATGGACAGTTCCTATAACAGAGTTCGTCTTCGTATGTACCGTAGAATTCAAGGCCATCGCAATTCCAAAGTCTGTTATTTTCACATCGTCCTCGCCGTTCATCAGTACATTTTGAGGTTTAATGTCACGATGAATAATACCGTTATGATGAGCATGTGATATGGCAGATACAAGTTGCTTCATAATAGACACGGCGTGTTCTGCCGATAATGCGCCATGAGTATGAATGTAGTCTTTCAGTGTTTTGCCAGCTATGTATTCCATTACTAAGTAATGAAGTTCATCTTCTTGGCCGACATCAAAAATATTTACTATATGAGGATGTGTTAGGCTAGTAGCGGAAAGTGCCTCCCGCTGAAATCGTTTTTTTAATTCCTCTTCATTGCTAAAATCATAATGCAATACTTTGATCGCTACATCACGGTCAAGAATGATATCGTGCGCCAAGTAAACTCTGGACATACCTCCGTCACCGATCACCCGAATAATTTCGTATCGTTTACCGATTCGTTTTCCAATCATACGGGAGACACCTCAATTTCAGGAATAGCCAGTAGTATTACGGTAATATTGTCTTCCCCACCGCGCTGATTCGCCAAGTCTATAAACTCATCCGCTTTGTTTGCCAATGAATCTTCATTCAATATGATATCAAGCATTTTTTCCTTTTCGATCTTATTGCTTAAACCATCTGTACAAAGTAATAAATACGAGTGTGACAGTAAAGGAAATGTGTAGCGGTCAGGTACAATGGATTTCTCCGAGCCTACCGCTTTCATAATCCAATTACGCTGTGGATGCACTTCAGCTTCCTGTTCCGTAATTTCACCGCTATCAAGCAACACATTCACAAATGAATGGTCTTTCGTAATTTGACGAATCGCTTTGCCTGTCACTTGATAAATCCGGCTGTCTCCTACATGAAAAACAACACAGTGATTATCCAAGATCAGCGCGAGGTCTAGCGTAGTTCCCATGCCTTTATACGTGTCATCTTTCTGCGCAGTTGTGTACAAAAACTGGTTAATATCTACTACTGCATCATACAGCAAGTCAATCCAATCTTGCTCCGTTACTACTTCTTTGTCAGCGGACATGAATTGCTCGCCTATCATACGCACTGCAGTGGCGCTAGCATAATCTCCGCCCTTATGGCCGCCCATTCCGTCTGCAATGACTGCGAGGATCGTACGCTTTTCAGAATGTACGAATACGGCGGCGTCATCTTCATTCACCGTACGTTTCCGTCCTGTATCTGAGCGTATTTCATATTCCATAGGCTACCCTCCATTTCAATTGGTCAGGTTAGTTGATTCTTTGTAACGTCGCTACAAAGAAACCGTCACTTTGATAGTCGTGCGGTAATATTTGCAAATGGCGTTGCTCACTGTCACTTTCAAGAATATGAAGTGGAACGAGTGCAAAGTCTGGCTGCTCTTTCAAGAACCATTCAACAATCTCCTCGTTCTCCGATTTATCAATCGTGCATGTACTATAAACTAAGATACCGTCTTTTTTCACCAACTGACAGGCAACTTCGAGTAGTTCTTTTTGAATGACTGTTAGTTTTTCAATATCTTGTATCGTTTTTTTATATTTAATCTCAGGCTTTCTGCGAATGACCCCTAATCCACTACATGGCGCATCTACTAACACTCGGTCAAAAGATTGAGGTTCATAGGTTTTCAATAACTCTCTGCTATCCCCACTATTTGTATGGATGGAAGTCAATCCGAGACGCTCTGCATTTTGATCAATTAAACGTAATTTATGAGGGTGCAGATCATGTGCTTGAATTTCTCCTTCATTTTTCATACGTTCTGCGATATGAGTGGTTTTACCGCCAGGTGCTGCACACATATCCAATACGCGCATACCTGGTTCCACTTGTAATGCGATAGCTGGAAGCATAGAGCTCTCATCCTGAATTGTCAACAAACCTTGTTTAAACACTTCTGTAGAAGCAAGGTTACCTGACTCCACTTGGATACTGCTGTCAGAAAGAGTACCGGCTATTGCAGTAATCCCTTCTTTCTTCAGCAAGCCGATTACTTCACCAATATTGGTTTTCGTTCTATTGATTCGCGCGGTTGTGATCGGAGGTTGATTGTTGACAACTGCCGCAGCCGTAGCTTCTTCCATGCCGTATTGCTCTATCCATCTTCGGATTAACCATTCAGGGTGACTTGTCTCTATAGACAAACGAGTGATAGGATCTTCAATTTCATCTAAAGAAGGTACACCTTCACGCAAAATCGAGCGTAAAATTCCATTGACCATGGATGAAACACCTTTATGTCCACGTTTATTGGCAATTTTTACTGCTTCATTGACAACGGCATGCTCAGGAATTTTAGATAAGTAAATGATTTGATAAACGGATAGTCTAAGTAGCTGACGTACCCATGGTTGTAGCTTCCCTCTAACAAATGGTGCTAAATAATAATCCAGTGTCATTTGTTGTTGTAGTGTACCGTATGTTATTTCCGTCAATAATGCGCGGTCTTTTGGCTGAAGGTCATAGATTTCAATCGTTTTATGAAGCAATAAATTACTATACGCTTGTTCTTCTTCAATTTGCATCAACATGGATAATGCTGCATCACGTACATTGCCACGCCAAATTTTCTTTTTATAATTTGTCATTCAAATTTGTCTCCCACTTGCCATTTTGACCCGATTCCATTTAAGAATACGGTAGCTGTCATTCGTTTTTTCCCAGCTGGTTGTAAATCGGTAATTGCTAGCGCGCCTTCACCTGTCTGCACAATAATACGATCCTTTTCCAGACCAATAATTTCTCCAGGCGTTGCATCCGATATTTGTTCGGTCACCTGTGTCCACCAAATTTTCACTTGATCACCAGCAAATTTTGTGTATGCGACAGGCCAAGGGTGTAACCCCCGAACTTGGTTATAGATCGAACTGGCTGAACTTGTCCAGTCAATTCGTTCCTGCTCTCTTGAGATGTTTCTAGCAAACGTCACTTGCGTCTCATCCTGAACTGTACGCTCATTCGTGCCTGCAATAATGGATGGTAACGTTTCTTTTAATAATGTAGTCCCTGCTATTGATAGTTTGGTAAACATCGTTCCCGTATCGTCTGTTTCTTCAATTGGAGTGGTGACTTGTGAAATGATATCACCCGCATCCAGTTTCTCCGCCATGTACATGATCGTGACGCCCGTTTCTTTCTTGCCATCCATGACCGCCTGATGAATTGGTGCGCCACCACGATAGTTAGGTAATAAAGAAGCATGGACATTTATACAACCGAGTTTCGGAGCTTCTAGCAATTCATTCGGAAGCAATTGACCGAATGCGGCTGTCACTATCAGATCCGGCTGTAGGTCGAGAATTTCCTGCAACTCTGCAGAGCCTTTCAGCTTCTCTGGCTGAATGACAGGCAATCCTAAGCGCACCGCTTCTTCCTTTACAGGAGGAGGTGTCAGTACGCGCTTACGGCCCACTGGACGATCCGGTTGAGTCACGACAGCAAGGATTTCATATCCTTCACTATATAGCATCGTCAAAACACCTACAGAAAATTCAGGTGTTCCCATGAATATGATTTTTGTCATTCGTCATCCTCCTCTTCATCTTCGAATTCAGATGGATCAACGACACGTTGGATCTTCTTATCGAATAATACTCCGTTCAAGTGATCGATTTCATGCAGGATTGCTCGTGCTTCATAGCCTTCTGCTTCTAATTCATATAGCTTACCATCACGTTCTTGTGCTTCAATCCGCACATGGAAAGGACGCTCTACTTCTCCGAATAATCCTGGGAAGCTTAAGCAACCTTCAACTTCTACTTCGGATCCTCCAGTGGCCGTGACGACGGGATTGATCATTTCGATAATTTCTTGCTCTTCATCGAAGTCTACAATCGCTACACGGATAGATTTGCCAACTTGGGGAGCTGCAATGCCCACACCATCATGTTCAATCATCGTTTCATGCATATTATCTAGTAAGATACCCAACTCATCGTCAAATACGGTCACTTCTTCACATGGTGTTGTGAGAATAGGTGATGGGTGCGTTACGATTTTTAATATTGTCAAAATAAATTCCTCATTTCTTCGAAGGAAGGTTAAAAGATCGATGTTGGTTCACGGTTAATCGACATGACCAAACCGTCTTTTGCCCAACTTGTTTTGTAGTGTTTCAAAAGTTGCTGCAAAACCGGTATAAGTGCGGGTTCATGTTTGTATTTTATCAAACTTTGATAGCGATATCTATTGTTGAGGCGACTGATAGCAGCGGCTGTCGGTCCAATAATGACTGAACCTTGTGATAGACGCTCCGCGATAAATTCAGTACCTTTATGTGCATAGTCAGCAGCTTTTAATACATCTTCATGACTGAACTGTACAACCGTCACATAATAGTATGGAGGATAACCGAGTTGTCTTCGTCTATCCATTTCCATTTCATAAAAAGGAACATAGTTTTGCGTTTTAGATAATTCAATCGCGTAATGCTCAGGGTCATATGTCTGAATGACCACTTCACCTGGTAGTTGATCACGTCCCGCTCTACCGCTCACCTGCGTCAATAGTTGGAATGTTTTCTCGGCAGCGCGGAAGTCGGCTAAATGAAGGGATGTGTCGGCTGCCAATACGCCTACTAGAGTGATCCGTGGAAAATCCAGTCCCTTGGCTATCATTTGGGTTCCAAGTAAAATGTCTGCTTTACCTTCACCAAAATCATATAGCAAACGTTCATGAGCGCCTTTTGTATTCGTCGTATCAATATCCATTCGAATTACGCGGGCTTCAGGAACTAATTTATATAATTCTTCTTGCGCTTTTTGTGTTCCCGTCCCGAAAAACCGAATATGCTCGCTTGTACATTCCGGACATTCGGAAGGTACTCGCTCTTCATGACCGCAATAATGGCATTTCAAGCTCTCGCTTGCGCGGTGGTATGTCAATGAAATATCGCAATTTGGACATTCGACAACTGTTCCGCAATCACGACAGAGTACGAAGCTCGAAAATCCACGCTTATTAAGCAATAGGACAATTTGTTCTTTTCGTACCAATCGTTCACGAATTCCTTCAGCAAGCGCTAAAGAAAACATTGAACGATTTCCTGCTTTAAGTTCTTCACGCATATCCACTACTTCAACACTCGGCAATGCTTGATTCTTCGCTCGTTTTGATAGCGTTAATAATGAATATACACCTTTGGAAGCTCGAGCATAAGACTCCAATGAAGGTGTCGCACTTCCTAATATAACCGGACATTGATAGTAATTAGCGCGCCAAATGGCTACATCTCGTGCATGGTATCGCGGTGATTCTTCTTGTTTATAGGTTGTCTCATGTTCTTCATCTAGAATTAGCAATCCCAAATTCGAGAAGGGAGCAAAAACTGCTGAACGTGCACCGATCGCAACTTTCACTTCACCACGATGGATTCTACGCCATTCATCATATTTTTCGCCAGCGGATAAACCGCTATGCAAGACTGCAACTAATTCTCCAAACCGTCCTTTAAATCGGGCCGTCATTTGCGGTGTCAAGGCGATCTCAGGTACTAACACAATCGCTTCTTTCCCTTGCTTCAACACGTGATCGATAGCCTGTAAGTAAACTTCCGTCTTACCACTACCCGTAATCCCATGAAGTAAAAAAGTTTCCTGGATGTTCTTGTTACTCGACTGTTCAATAGCGGAAAGGGCCACTTGCTGTTCGTCTGTTAGTTGTTCTGGTTTACCGCTATCCTGCATTTTGGGTGATTCTAATTCACGGTACACTTCAACTTGCGATTGTTCTACTATCTCTTTATCTACAAGTGACTTCAAAACAGTAGCTGTCACGCCGGATTCATCCAGGATTTTACTCGCTTCTATGGATTCTGTCGGATGTAGCAACAACCAACGAAGTAGTTCTTGTTGTTTTTTTGCATTTGGATGTGCTTCTTCCAACGCCGTTTCCAGTTGTTTCGCATCTGGCACATGAATCATTCGCACTTTTTTCATTTTGGTTTTCTGTTGGATTGCCGTATCAATTTCAACAATCCCCAATTTATTATATTTCTTTACTTCATTTAATAAATTCGCATCTTGAAGTGCTTTCAATGTGACTTGCTGGCGATTACCCAAAAATGAGCGGAACGCGTCATCAAGCTCTTCCGGTTTGATCACAGTCATGATTTTTTCATATTTGGCACGCATTGCGGCTGGTAACATGACTTGCAGTGCATCGATTTCATAGGCAATTGTTTCCGTTGCCATCCACTTCGACAATGCTAATAATTCTGCAGATAGTACCGGCTCTAAATCTATAATTTCGGCTATCGGTTTGATTTTATTATGATCCAGTTCGCTTTCCTCTTTAATCCCCGTCACATAGCCTGCAACTTTTCGTGGACCAAAAGGAACTTTGACCCGTAACCCTGGCTCCATTACATGTTCCCAATCGATAGGAACCGCATAATCAAATGGCCGGTCAATTGGATAAGCTGCTACATCTACAATGACTTCAGCGATCATGCAGTTTACTACTTTCTTGCTGAAGAATGGTTTCAAATAACTGTTCGGCCAGTTGCACTTTTGGCATAGCAGAAAAAGGAATTGCTTCTCCTTCTCTAGAAAGCAATGTCACAACATTTGTATCACTACCAAAACCGCCACCAGGGTCGGTGACATCATTGACGATGATATAATCCAGATTTTTAGATTCTAATTTCTTCTGGCCATAACCAATCGCATCTGTCGTTTCAGCTGCAAAGCCAATGAGTAATTGATTTTCTTTGCGCTTCCCAAGTGTTTTTAAGATGTCGGTCGTCCGTTCCAATTCAAGTACATCATCGCCATCTTTTTTCTTCATTTTCTGGTCATGTATGTTTTTTGGCCGATAATCCGCAACAGCTGCTGATTTTACTACAATGGATGCATCATCATACTGGCTAATTACAGCATCGAACATTTCAGCGGCACTTTCTACATGTATCACATGAACACCTGTTGGAACTGATAGTTCGACCGGTCCTGAAATTAGAACGGTATGAGCACCTAGCTTCTGTGCAGCTTCCGCCATTGCATAGCCCATCTTGCCACTTGAAAAATTGGATACATAGCGGACGGGATCTATACGTTCGCGAGTCGGTCCAGCTGTAATGACAACTTTTTTTCCCCTTAAAGGTTGATAGGACACTTTAGTAAAGTGATGGCTAATTAATTCAGTAATTTTTTCAGGCTCTTCTAAGCGCCCCTTACCTACATAACCGCAAGCTAAAAAACCTTCTGACGGTTCGATAAACTGATAGCCATCCACATGTAATTGATCAATATTACGCATAACAGCGGGATGGGTATACATATGTACATTCATTGCAGGCGCAATCCAAACGTCTGCTTGTGTTGCAAGTAAGATAGTCGTTACCATATTGTCAGCAATTCCGTTTGCAAGCTTGCCGATTACGTTAGCTGTAGCAGGCGCCACGACCACTAAATCGGCCCAGTCTGCTAAATCAATATGCGCAATGACGCGAGAATCTTTTTCATCAAAAGTATCAAAGTATACATCATTGCGTGACATCACTTGAAAAGATAATGGCTGAACAAACTCTTTCGCTGAATCAGTCATCACGACTTTCACATTCGCGCCTGCCTGACTTAATTTACTGACAAGTGCAACAGCTTTATAAACTGCGATACCACCTGTTACGCAGAGTAAAATATTTTTATTATCGATCTTCATGAAGCTCTCTTCCTTTCCAAAAATAATAAACTCCCTGAGAACGGTTGAATTCCAAGGGAGTTGTTTTTTATTTCAAATCAAACTTCGTCTTCATAAATAATTGATTCATCTGCTGCTGCGTTGATCAAGACACCTGCCGCTACTTCTTCAAGGGCTCTACCAACACTTTTTACTGATCGGTATGAATGAAGAGTTTCGTTCTGTTTTTCTTGTAGTTCACGTGCACGCTTAGCTGCCAGTGTAACCAGTGTGTATTTAGAATCGACTTTTCCTTTTAGTGAATCAACTGATGGATATAACATAGTTTATTCTCCCTCCAACATTTGTAAGTATCTCATTTCCACACGTTCTCTTCTGCAATGCTCTGCCGTAACAATCGCATTGATCCGATCACATGCTTTGGAGACCTCGTCGTTCTCTACTACATAATCGTACAGATGCATCATTTCGAGTTCTTCTCTTGCCTTTAATACGCGATCTGCAATGATGTCAGATGCTTCTGTACCTCTTCCGATCAAACGAGTTTCCAGGTCACTTAAACTTGGAGGCGCAAGGAAAATAAACAGACCGTTTGGTACTTTTTCACGCACTTGTGCTGCACCGACTACTTCAATTTCAAGGAATACGTCACGCCCAGCATCGAGTGTTGCGTTGACATAGTCGAGTGGCGTTCCGTAGTAGTTCCCTACATACTCTGCGTATTCGAGAAGCTTTCCTTCTGCGATCATTTCTTCGAATACTTGTTTCGAACGGAAGAAGTAGTCAACGCCGTCAACTTCCCCTTCACGCGGGTTTCTTGTCGTCATGGATATAGAGTATTCGTAGTTGGTGTCCGGACTTGAAAATAGTTCTTTTCGTACGGTTCCTTTTCCGACGCCGGATGGACCAGAAAGGACGATTAGGAGTCCTCGATGTTTGTACATGTAATCCCTCTTTGTTATGTATTCATTAGCACATCATACCTGTTACGCACCGTTGATTTGCGCTTCAGGCGGACGCTTTCCAGGGGTCATGGTCTTGAGCCGCTTCCCTAGGAGTCGCCTTACGCTCCAATCAACTAGTAACGCTTCCTAACATTTAACTTTAACAAGAAAGTCAAGAAAATACTAGAAGTTTATCGTTAAACTGAAGAGGTCCATGTGTGCAATCTGTTCATATTATACCATAATCATACGATGAGTGCTAAAATGGAACAAAACGAAATGAAAGAGGAATCCGTATGGCATTTGATGGTTTATTTACGAAAGCAATAGTAAGCGAACTGCAACAACTGAAGACTGGTCGGATTTCGAAGGTTCATCAGCCGAATTCACAGGAAATCATTTTTCAAATCCGCGCTAATAATAAAAATCATAAATTATTAGTATCGCTACATCCTTCATTTTCACGATTGCAATTGACTGATGAAGTGTTAACGAACCCTCCTGAGCCACCTTTGTTTTGTATGGTATTACGCAAACAACTTGAAGGCGGAATGATTACTTCGATTGAACAGCATGAGAATGACAGGATTGTGAATATCCACGTCCAGGCTCGAAACGAATTGGGTGATCAAATTGAACGGAAGCTAGTCATTGAAATCATGGGGCGTCACAGTAACTTAATTTTACTAGATGCTTCACGCGATATGATTATTGACAGCATGAAACATTTACCGCCTTCCGTTAACAGTTACCGTACTGTTTTACCTGGACAACCTTATATTCCGGCACCACCACAAGATAAATTGGATCCGTTCAACGTAACCGAAGTAGAATTCAATACAATAGTAGGTGCACTGCAAGAACCGAAAGATGTAGTAAAACAATTTGCAGGCTTTTCTCCAGTAACAGCTGCGGAATTATTATACCGTTTAGAGGACAACGACCTATCATTTACTGTGTGGCGAACATTTCTCGAGAGTTTCAGTCGGGATACAATGAAACCGACTGTCGTAGAAAACGATAGAAAAACTTTGTTTTCCGCCTTAGAATTAACACATGCAAAAGGAACAACACAATCGTTTTCCACTTTAGCTGAATTACTCGACAAAGTTTATTTTGCCAGAGCAGAACGGGAACGTGTAAAATCCCAGGCCGTCGATCTAGAACGTTGGTTGTCAAATGAGATTGCCAAACTGGAAAACAAAACAAAGAAATTGCAAAAAGAACAACAAACTGCGCAAGACTTGGATACGTTGAAATTATACGGTGAACTATTAACCGCGAACAGCTACATGCTGCATAAAGGCGATAAAGAAGTGACTGTAGAAAACTATTACGAACAAGGCACAACCGTCACCATTCCACTCGACCCAAGAAAATCACCAATTGATAACGCACAACGCTACTTCTCGCGTTACTCAAAAGCAAAGACAGCACTTATTCGGATTGCGGAACAACTTGAAAAAACCAAGGACGACATCGAATACTTCGAAATGGTCAGACAGCAAGTATACCAAGCTTCTCCAATCGATATAGAAGAAATACGTCAAGAATTAGTAGAACTAGGATTCATGCGTGCCCGTAGAGGTAAAAAGAAAGTAAAACTGAAGAAACCTAAACCGGAGGAATTTGTATCTTCTACAGGCATTCCGATCTCAGTAGGGAAAAACAACAAACAAAATGACTACTTGACATTTAAATTGGCGGCTCGGGACCACCTATGGCTTCACACAAAAGACATACCTGGCTCACACGTCGTCATTCACGACACCGACCCAGACGCTCAAACAATCGAAGAAGCAGCGGGACTCTCCGCGTACTTCAGTAAAGCCCGTGAATCATCTTCCGTACCAGTTGATTACACACAAATTCGTCACGTCAAAAAGCCTTCAGGCGCAAAGCCAGGCTTCGTCATCTACTTTGAACAGAAGACCGTGTTCGTTACACCTGAAGAAGATTTAGTACGTAAGTTACGGAAATAAAATCAGTGCATATTTAAAATAGCTGACCACTTTCATTGTAAATGAAGTGGTCAGCTATTTTTCTTCTATAAGCAATACTTCAGCTTTCAATAGTAGAAAACGACACCAGTTGATCGTAAGTGGGAGGCGGCTCCCGATGGATCAGCTCGACAAGGGAGACAACTGAAGGGAGCTTGCGACCTAGTTGGCTCACCGCCGGCCCATGCCTGGAACGTCGATTAACGTTGCCCTCCCACTTACTTACTTACTTACTTACTTACTTACTTACTTACTTACAGCGTACCTAACTTCAACTTCGTATGCCATTCCATCAATTCATTCATAGACTCTTCCTTAACCGCGCCTTCTTCCTTCGCGACTTCAGCAAGCGCCGCAAAGTTTGTCAAGCTACGATAAGAAAGATTCGCTTCCGCAAACTTCTCATCCGCTTTCTGTAATTCATATGTAAAGATCGAGACGATTCCGCATACTTCCACGTCCTCAGCAATCAACGCATTCGCTGCATTCAAGCTGCTTCCGCCTGTCGAAATTAAATCTTCAATAATAACCGCCTTCGCATTCTGCTCAATTTTACCCTCAATTTGACGGCTCTTACCATGTGCCTTAGCAGTAGATCGAATATAGACCATCGGCAATTTCAGAATATCCGCAACCCATGCTGCGTGCGGAATACCTGCTGTCGCAGTTCCAGCAATTACTGTAGTTTCAGGATAATGAACGCGGATCAATGCCGCAAGCCCTTCTGCAATTTCTTTACGCCCTACCGGATCTGCCATTGTTAAGCGGTTATCACAGTAGATAGGTGACTCGATTCCTGACGCCCATATGAACGGCTCTTCTGGATTGATTGCTACTGCTCCTACATTTAATAGGATGTGTGCAACTTCTTTTTCTCTTGTCATGAAGTAATTCCCTCCCACAATGTCTTTACATGTTGATATGCTTCAAGCGGATTATCCGCGCCTGTAATCGCACGGCCCACTACGATATGTGTAGAACCTTCCTGCTTTGCTTTCGCCGGAGTTGCCACTCGCTTCTGATCGTGGACATCACCTTGCGCCAAGCGAATACCAGGTGTTACTTTGAAGAAATCTTTGCCGCACACTTCTTCAATGATTTTAGCTTCCTGTACCGAACAAACCACGCCATCCAACTGTGCGGATGAAGCCAATTTCGCGTACTGCTCCACTGATTCACGAAGCGGTACACTGATTAATTGTTCTTCTTTCACTTGACGGTCGTCCGTTGATGTCAGTTGAGTCACCGCAATTAATGCAGGACGCTGAACACCTACAGCAGTTCCCGCCTCAAGTCCTTCAAGCGCTGCTTCCATCATCGCTTTGCCGCCAGCCGCATGAACATTGATCATATCCACCTCAAGTGAAGCCAATACTTTCATTGCGGATTTAACCGTATTTGGAATATCATGCAACTTCAAGTCTAAGAAGATGGAATATCCTTCTTCTTTCAATCGGGCAATCATAGCAGGTCCTTCTTTATAATACAGCTCCATTCCTACTTTTACATTGACCGACTGATCGAATGCTTTCAGGAATTCGAATGTCTTTTCAGCTGAATTAAAATCTAACGCAATAATTGGAGAGCGGTTCATATGCGATGACTCCTTCCGACTAATTCAGATATATGATCAATTCCCAGCTCATCCAATCTTGCAGGCAACTGCTCAATAATAGTTGGACATACAAACGGATCTACGAAATTGGCAGTGCCAACTGCTACTGCACTTGCACCGGCAGACATGAAATCTACAACATCTTGTACACACGTAACGCCACCCATTCCAATGATTGGAATAGTAACGACTTGGCTTACTTCGTAGACCATGCGAATTGCGACTGGCTTAATCGCTGGGCCAGACAAGCCCCCCGTTTTATTCGCAATAACCGGCTTACCTGTTCTTTCATCCAGGCGCATGCCGACCAATGTATTAATCATCGTAATGCCATCTGCTCCACCTGCTTCTACCGCCAATGCCATCGCTTTAATATCCGTGACATTTGGTGACAGTTTCACATAAACAGGTACAGAAGAAACTGCTTTGACAGCCGCTGTTAGTTCTTTTGCTATTTCAGGATCTGTGCCAAACAAGATTCCCCCACATTTGACGTTTGGACAAGAGATATTTAATTCGAGCGCATGAACATTTGGCGCTTTTGAAATTTGTTTCGCTACTTCCACGTAATCTGCAGTTTCAGATCCTGCGACGTTTGCAATGATCGGAACATCGAACTTCTCTAACCATGGTAATTCATTATTCAGCACGCCTTGTAGCCCAGGGTTTTGAAGACCAATCGCATTCAACATACCCGAAGACGTTTCCGCTACTCGTGGTGTCGGGTTACCATATCGCGTTTCTTCTGTAGTCGCTTTAATCATGATCGCCCCGAGCTGGGACAAATCGTACAGATTACCGTACTCTTTACCAAAACCGAAACAGCCCGATGCAGGCATAATCGGATTTTTCAATTCAAGTCCTGGCAACGTCATCGCTAATCTATTCATATTTGCACCACCCCTGCTGGAAATACTGGCCCATCCGAACATACTTTGACATATGCTTGATCTGTCGCATTTTCATTCGTATGACAAACGCATGCAAAACAAGCCCCTATACCGCAACCCATACGTTGTTCAAAAGATAGGAATCCTTTTTTATGCACATACGCTTTTTGCACGGCATCAAGCATTGGCATAGGTCCACAACTGTAAAATGTTTCGAAGTCATCAGATATTTCACTCATGACGTTCGTAACAAATCCTTGTGTACCGTTACTGCCATCCACTGTAGCTATATATGTTTCGCCTAAAGCAGCAAATTCTTCTTCATAGAAAACAACTTGATCCGATTCGAAACCAAGTATATGAATACAGTTCACTCCGTTTGCAGTTAGCTGTTTTGAAAGCTCATAGAGTGGAGGCACACCGATCCCGCCACCAATCAATACGGCTGTTTGACCAGCCGAAGTTTCTTCAACGGGGAAACCGTTTCCTAGAGGTCCTAGTACATTCACCACATCTCCCTCACGTTTTTCGGACAAAAGCGAAGTGCCTCGTCCCTCTGCGCGATAGATGATGGTCATTTCATTTTTCTCAGGACTAATTTCAGCTATTGAAATCGGACGTCGCAATAACGGTTCAAATGAATCCGACACCCTGATGTGGACAAACTGGCCCGGAGAAGTAATTTCTCCGACCAACTTGCCTGTCAACTTCATCTCAAAAATATTTTTCGCTATTTCCTGCTGCGATGCGACAATCATCAAATCTTGGATGATCATTGAACCACCTGCGGCTTTGGCATTGCATCCGTCTGGAACGTCATGGACTCGATGACGGATAACATAGCTGCTGCTGTATCAATTGAAGTTAAGCAAGGAACACCATTTTCTACTGTTTCGCGGCGAATTCTAAAGCCATCACGTGCCGGTTGTTTCCCTTTAGTCAATGTGTTGATGACCAATTGCGCTTGGCCTTTTTGGATAACATCGATCAACGTCGGACCTTCTGTGCCTATTTTACCTACTGTTTTCACTTCGATATTTTCTGCTTCAAGTGCCTTAGCAGTACCTTCTGTTGCCATAATGCGATATCCTGTTTCAATGAAACGTTTCGCGATATCTACAATTTCTTCTTTATCTTTATCGGAAACTGTCATTAACACGGTACCGTATTCTTTCACTTCCATTCCAGCGGCTACTAAGCCTTTGTACAACGCCTTTTCCAATGTTACATCTTTCCCCATTACTTCACCTGTTGACTTCATTTCAGGCCCGAGTGTAATGTCTACACGACGAAGCTTCGCGAAAGAGAAGACTGGTACTTTGACATAGACGCCTGCTGGTGCTTGTGCAAGTCCATCAGCATAGCCTTGTTCCAAAATAGATTTACCTAAGATCGCTTGTGTTGCCACATTCGCCATCGGGATATTCGTGATTTTGCTTAAGAATGGTACCGTACGGCTTGATCGTGGGTTTACTTCGATTACGTAAACTTGTCCTTCTGAAATAACGAACTGGATATTCATTAGCCCACGTATTTTGAGCCCGAGAGCCAAACGTTTCGTATAGTCCGCAATCGTTTCAATCATAGACTGTGACAGGTTTTGTGGAGGATAGACCGCAATCGAATCACCCGAGTGAACGCCTGCACGCTCGATATGCTCCATGATGCCAGGTATTAATACTGTTTCTCCGTCACAAATTGCATCAACTTCGATTTCCGTTCCTGTTAAGTAACGGTCGATCAGTACCGGATGTTCAGGGCTAGCTTTTACCGCGTTTTCCATGTATTGAAGTAATTCCTCTTCATAGTAGACGATTTCCATTGCACGGCCACCTAATACATACGACGGACGGACTAGGACTGGATAACCAATTTCTGTTGCGATAACGACTGCTTCTGGAACTGATAAAGCGGTCTTTCCAAGTGGCTGTGGTACACCGATTTCATGCAAAGCACTCTCGAACTTATCACGATTTTCCGCACGGTCGATATCATCAAGTGATGTACCAAGAATTTTCACTCCGCGTGCTTCCAATTCATCCGCTAAGTTGATCGCTGTCTGGCCACCAAACTGGACGATAACTCCTTCTGGTTGCTCAAGGTCCACTATATGCATAACATCTTCAATGGTTAACGGTTCGAAGTACAACTTATCAGATATTGAAAAGTCGGTCGAAACTGTTTCAGGATTGTTATTGACGATGATCGCTTCATAACCTGATTGCTGTATAGCCCATACACAGTGTACTGTTGCATAATCGAACTCTACCCCTTGTCCAATGCGGATTGGGCCTGAACCTAGGACGATCACACTCTTCTTATCCGTTCTTACAGATTCATTTTCATCTTCATACGTACCATAGAAGTATGGAGTATCGGATTCATATTCACCTGCACACGTATCCACTTTCTTATACACCGGAACCAATCCTTGCTCTTGTCTCCACTCATATACTTCACGATCGGTTGTATTCCAAAGCTTGGCAATCGTAGCATCCGGGAATCCAAGACGTTTTGCTTTATAACCGATTGCTTTATCATATGGATGGTCTTTCAATGTTTCTTCATACCGAACGATATTTTCAAATTTGCGCAAGAAGAATAAATCAATGGCGCTCCATGCATGTAGAGTTTCGATTGTCACACCACGACGCAGTGCTTCTCCGATGAAGAACAGTCGCTCATCGCCTGCTTTGCGAATACGTTTTTCGATCCATTCGTCGGACATTTCACTACCACCAGGAAGTGACAAATCGAATTGTCCTGTTTCCAATGAACGTACAGCCTTCATGATGGACTCTTCAAATGTACGGCCCATTGCCATTACTTCACCTGTTGCTTTCATCTGTGTACCCAAGTTACGCTTCGCCGATTCGAACTTATCGAAAGGCCAACGGGGAATTTTCGTTACTACATAGTCCAGTGTCGGCTCGAAGCAAGCATACGTATTACCTGTTACCGGATTCATCATTTCATCTAGCGTCAAACCGACAGCAATTTTTGCTGCAAGTTTCGCGATTGGATAACCCGTTGCTTTGGAAGCTAATGCAGATGATCGACTGACACGCGGATTTACTTCGATAATGTAATAATCAAAGCTATGTGGATCCAGTGCTAACTGTACGTTACAGCCACCTTCGATTTTCAACTCACGAATGATGTTTAATGAAACATTACGTAGCATCTGGTTTTCACGGTCTGTCAATGTTTGGCATGGTGCCGTTACGATAGAGTCACCTGTATGGATACCTACAGCATCCACGTTTTCCATATTACACACGACGATCGCATTATCCGCAGAGTCACGCATTACTTCATATTCGATTTCTTTGAAACCTGCGATGGATTTCTCTAGAAGACACTGTGTAACAGGGCTGTATTTCAAACCACTTGCTACAATTTCTTCTAAGTCTTCATCATTGTGGCATATTCCCCCTCCCGTTCCACCTAGCGTGAACGCAGGTCGAACGATAACTGGATAACCAATCTTATTAACGAACGCGTAGGCCTCATCAATATTATGGATGATATCACTGTCCGGAACAGGTTCACCCATTTCATTCATTAGTGTACGGAATAAATCACGGTCTTCTGCTTTATGGATTGCGTCCAGCTTTGTACCCAAAATCTCAATTCCTAGTTCATCCAGAATCCCTGATTCATGCAATTCAATCGCCATGTTTAAACCAGTTTGTCCACCTAATGTCGCAAGTAGTGCATCCGGTCGTTCTTTACGAATAATACGGCTAACGAATTCAAGTGTGATGGGTTCAATATACACTTTATCTGCCATCTCAGTATCCGTCATAATAGTTGCAGGGTTTGAGTTGATCAGAATAACTCGGTAACCTTCTTCTTTAAGGGATAAACAGGCTTGTGTACCTGCATAGTCAAATTCTGCTGCTTGTCCAATTACAATAGGACCTGAACCGATCACGAGGATGGATTTTATGTCAGTACGTTTAGGCATTAGTATTCTCCTTTCTGTTGCTTGCAGTCATCAATTGAATGAAACGTTCGAATATATAGCTAGAATCTTGTGGTCCTGGTGATGCTTCCGGGTGGAACTGAACAGTGAATGCTTCCAATTTCTCACTTCGAAGCCCTTCAATACAATTGTCATTCAATGCTATATGTGTCACTTCAAGACCTGTTCCCGCTAAAGAGTCTTTAAGTACTTCATATCCATGACTTTGTGATGTCAAATCGGTACGATTCGTATTCAAGTCTTTTACCGGATAATTTCCACCAATATGGCTGTTCTTCATCTTTGCCGTTTTAGCACCGCATGCCAGTGCGAATAATTGATGGCCTAGTCCGATACCGAAGATCGGCTTCTTACCCATTAATTCCTTTATTGTTTCAACTGCACCTTCTACGTCTTCAGGATTTCCTGGTCCGTTTGATAATAAAATACCGTCTGGGAACAACGCTAAAATTTCTTTTGCTGATGTATCATGAGGTACGACTATAACGTCGCAGTCCTTCTTATTTAATTCACGCAAAATGCCATGTTTAATGCCATAGTCGATGACGACGACACGCTTGCCTAAGCCCGGGCTTGGATATGGGCGTTTGGTAGATACTTTCGCTACTAAATCCGTTGGCAATTCATATTGTTGAAGTTCTGCAACCGTTGCATCGGTATCGATGTCATCTCCAGCAGCAGTTAATTTACCTCGTAAAGAACCTTTATCACGTAATAGACGTGTTAGTTTGCGAGTATCAATTTCCTGAATTCCTGGAATCCCTTTTAATATAAGCAAGTCTCCTAGTGACATGCCACTACGGAAATTCGAAGGCTCTTCCGCTAATTCTCTAATGACTAAGCCATTGATTGCTAAATCTATGGACTCATAATCATCTCGGTTAATACCGTAATTACCGATCAGCGGATAGGTCATCACGACAATTTGTCCACAACCCGAAGGATTTGAAATCGTCTCCTGATATCCTGTCATACCGGTTGCAAATACTGCTTCTCCTATTGAAGCACAATTTGCTCCAAATGCTTTCCCTTCAAAAACAGAGCCATCTTCCAATACTAAGTATCTCTTTGTCATCATTGACCATCCTTCCATACGATGTTTCCACCGAAAATTGTCATTACAGGCCATCCGGCGCATTCTACTCCGTCAAATGGTGTGTTCTTACCTTTTGAAACAAATGTAGTACGGTCGATTGTTTGTTGCTTTTCCAGATCAAGTAATACTAAATCTGCTTCAGCACCTACTTCAAGCTTACCGTAAGGCAAGTTAAAGACTTCTGCAGGCTTTACTGTCATCCAGTCAAGAAGTTGTTTGAGCGTCCAGTATCCTGGCTTGACGAAGTTTGTATATAGTAAAGGAAATGCTGTTTCAAATCCTGTGATACCAAATGGTGCTTTTGCAATACCAACTGCTTTTTCATCTGCTGTATGCGGTGCGTGGTCAGTTGCGATACAATCCAATGTGCCATCCATTAAACCTTCGCGCAATGCCTCGCGATCTTCGATGGCACGTAGCGGAGGATTCATCTTCCAGTCCGCATCGTCTCCAGGCACATCATCTTCTGTCAACAACAAGTGGTGAGGGCTGACTTCTCCTGTTACATGAATACCAGCTCTTTTTGCGTCGCGGATTACGCGAACCGATTCTTTCGTGCTGACGTGACATACGTGATAATGCGCGCCCGCGGCTTCCGCTAGTAAAATATCACGTGCAATATGTACTGATTCTGCAATGGAAGGAATTCCCGGTAAGCCAAGTTCTTTATTACGTTTTCCTTCGTGCATTGCGCCTCCATAGATTAATGTATTGTCTTCGCAGTGCGCCACTATAGCCATATCGATCTTCGCTGCATCCTGCATCGCTTCGTACATCATACCCGCTTCTTGTACACCTACACCGTCATCCGTGAACGCGAATGCACCGTGTTCTTTTAATTCAGATAGATTAGTGCGTTCTTTTCCCGCTTCTCTGATCGTGATCGACGCATAAGGGAGTACACGAATTTTAGCATTGGCTTTAATTAATGTGTTGATCTTTTCAAGGTTTTCTTTTGTATCGGGTACTGGACGCGTATTCGGCATTGGACAAATGGTCGTATATCCGCCTTTCGCTGCCGAATGAGTACCTGTTTCAATTGTTTCTTTATGCTCTCCGCCCGGCTCGCGCAAATGTACGTGTACATCGATGAACCCAGGTGATACTAGTAAGCCTTTTCCTTCAATTATTTCAAATCCTTCTGTTGCTAGTTGGTTACCAATTTCCGCAATCTTTCCATCTGCAATTTTAATATCCGTTTCGACGATCTTGCCTTCTTCGTTTACCATTTGCACTTGTTGAATTAACATGTTCATATTACTTCCGCCCCTTCAATATAAGTTCTAGAACAGCTGCCCGAATGTAGACACCGTTTTCTACTTGTTTAAAAATTCGCGATTGCGGACTTTCTATTAAACAATCCGCTATTTCCACATCACGATTCACTGGAGCTGGATGCATGATGATTGCACCTTTTTTCATTTTAGCTGCCCGTTCTATAGTTAGACCGTATTGCTTGTGATAAGCAGCTTTCGTATAAGCCATCTCTGTATTATGACGTTCGTGCTGTACTCGAAGGAGCATGACGACATCACTCGTTTCAATTACTTCATCCCAGTTGTCGACACTGTCAAATTCTCCTGCCCATTCAGGTGGGCAAAGGAACGTGACCTCAGCTCCCAGCTTCCGCAAAGCTTCTGCATTTGAGCGAGCGACCCGACTGTGGGCGATATCTCCCGCAATCAATACTTTCAGTCCTTCAAATTGACCAAATTCCTCTTGAATCGTGAAGATATCGAGCAAGGATTGTGTCGGATGCTGACCCGATCCATCTCCTGCATTAATGATTGCCACATTTGTTCGTTTTACTAATTCCTCATAGAATCCATCAGCTGGATGGCGGATGATTAGGGCATCCAAACCTATTGCTTCCAACGTCCTAATCGTATCATACAAAGATTCTCCTTTTAAGGTACTCGAGAAACTCGTCTCAAAGGGGATAATTTGCGCGCCTACTTTACGTTCTGCCATCTCAAAACTTGTTTTCGTTCTCGTACTAGGTTCAAAAAACAAGTTGCTGACGGTATATGTTCCAGGCAGTTCTCTGAAGCCCAGTCGCTTAAAAATCGCTGCCCGATCGAGTATGAGCATGATTTCATCCACTGTCAGGTCTTTCATTGAAACTAAATGTTCCATCAGATATTCCTCCTTCACGAAATGCAAGTACGTCATGCACGAAATGCTTGTTGTTTTCTATTCTTCCTTATCCATCAAAGTATCATCTGTTTTACCTGGCAATACTAGGTTCAACAGAACACCGACAATTGCAGCCAGAGCCATACCACCGATTTGGAATGTTTCACTTATGTTGATCGTTGCCCCACCGATTCCGATTACTAGGATGATGGATGCGATCACTAGATTTCGTTGATTATCAAAGTCGATCTTGTGGTCGATGAGCATGCGCATTCCTGATGAAGCGATGATACCAAACAGCAGAATAGATATTCCGCCAAGTACTGCCGTAGGAATCGTAGCAATCAACGCCATAATTTTACCTATGAAGGAGAAGAATATCGCAAATACTGCAGCCCCCATGATCACATACACACTGTAGACTCGCGTAATAGCAAGTACGCCAATGTTTTCTCCGTATGTAGTTTTGGGTGGTCCTCCGACTAGTCCACTCATAAGTGTTCCCAGTCCATCACCAAGCAACGATCTGTGTAATCCAGGACTTTCAATATAATTCCTGTCTACTACTTTGCCTAGTACAAGCTGGTGTCCAATGTGCTCAGAGATAGTGACTATCGCGATTGGCACCATAATGATTAGCAGTGTCGGTGTTACGACGAATTCGTAATCAACACCCGGGATCAGCATTTCCGGTACTGCAAACCACTTGGCTTCTACTACTTTGCTGAAATCTAGAATACCGATGAAAGCAGAGTAGATATACCCAACTACGATGCCAATAAGTACCGGCATCAAGCTGATAATTCCTTTAAAGAACATTAAGCAGAATACTGCAGAAGCAAGTGTTACTAGAGCCGCGGAAAAGTGTAAGCCACTGTAAACATCCGCTCCATCCACATTAATCGTGCTCGCCATATTAATAGCTGTAGGTGCAATTGCCAATCCAATTACCATAATAACGGGTCCCACTACGATAGGTGGTAATAACTTCATAATCCAGTTATAGCCGGTTTTATAAATTAGTAACGATATGATTGCATAGACCAATGCTACGAACATACTACCTATCATTGCGCTACCGATACCGCCCGATTGTGTCGCCATCTGAATCGGTACAATAAAAGCGAATGAAGAGCCTAGATAGGCTGGAACTTGAAACTTCGTCACGATAATAAATACGATCGTTGCGATCCCACTCGTTAAGAGCGCGATAGCTGGGCTTAAGCCTACTAGTTGTGGTACTAAAATTGTTGCGCCAAACATGGCGAACATATGCTGTAAGCTTAGTGCAAGCCAGCGAATAGGTTGCGGCTTTTCATGTACATCCAATACTTTTACGCTCATCTATCATTTCTCCCAGCTGCTTATAATGTACGTGTGTGAATGGTGACTCCATCCGTTCCGTCTTTTTCAATCATACTAACTACTACTCGTTCTTCATTTGAAGTCGGGATGTTCTTTCCGACAAAGTCCGGACGAATCGGTAGTTCTCGATGACCTCGATCTACTAATACAGCCAGCTGTATAGAAGAAGGTCTTCCTAAGTCCATAATGGCATCTAATGCAGCCCGAACCGTCCTACCTGTATAAAGAACATCATCTACTAGGATGACTTTTTGATTCGCTACATCGTGTTCGATATCGACCTGTTGTACGTATGCTTCTCCTTGTTCATTCTTTAATTGAAGGTCATCTCGGTACAATGTGATATCCAATTCACCTGTTTTGATTGGCTTACCTTCAATTATTTCAATCTTATCTGCTAAGCGTTTCGCCAATATAGCACCTCTTGTCTTGATACCAACTAAGATGCATTGATCAATTCCTCGGTTCTTTTCGATAATTTCATGGGCAATACGTGTGACCGCCCGCGTGATAGCTTGTTCATCTAGTATTGCTGCTTTTTCGGCCATATCAATGGTCCCCTTTCTATTTCACCTTTTGTCTATAAAAAAAGCCCTCCAGTCAGAGAAGACTGGAGGGCAGACGTGCAGAAAAAAGCATACATCGATGCTTACCGCAGTAAGCTGTCATGTAATTCCGTGCAACCTTCCCAGCCTCACAGGACTGACGTTAAAGGTATCGCTATTCAATTTCTTAATAGAGTATACATCTCATTACAAGCATTTGTCAACGCTTATTAAGAGCGTAATTCATTTAGTAACTGTTGGAAATTTTCAGGCAACGGAGCAGTGAACTCCATATATTCATCCGTCGTCGGGTGATCAAAACCAATAGTTCCTGCATGCAGTACTTGACCGCCAAAATCGATTGTTTTTCTCTGACCGTATTTTGGGTCTCCTACAAGTGGATACCCGATGTATTTCATATGCACACGAATCTGGTGAGTTCTTCCTGTTTCCAGTCGGCATTCAACCAATGTATATGCGCCAAAACGTTCAAGAACCTTAAAGTGTGTAACAGCATTTTTCCCCTCATCCACAACCGCCATCCGTTGACGATCGCGCTTGTCACGCCCAATTGGTGCATCTATTGTGCCGTTATCATGTGGAATATGTCCGTGAACTAATGCCGTATACACACGATTAACTGACTTAGCGACGAGCTGATTAACTAATGAAACATGTGCTTTATCATTTTTGGCTACCATCAATAACCCGGAAGTATCTTTATCAATACGGTGTACGATACCAGGTCGCATAATACCATTGATGCCTGATAAATCCGTCACTTGATACATTAATCCATTGACTAAAGTTCCACTCACATGACCAGCTGATGGATGAACAACCATCCCCACTGGTTTGTTGACAACCAACACGTCTTGGTCTTCATAAACAATTTCAAGGTTTAGATTTTCAGCTTCTACATCATATTCTTCCATTGCCGGCTGCTCGACAGTGACCTGATCATCCGTCTTAACTTTATAGTTCTGCTTAACTACACTGTTATTTACTTTAATATGTTCCTCTTTTACCCATTGCTGGATTTGCGTGCGTGACCAGTCCGGTTGAAGAGTAGCCAATGCTTTGTCTATTCGACTTCCTGTAAGTTCTTCTGTTATTTCATATTCTAATCTTTCCATTACGACACCTTTTTCTTTTTCTTTTTTTCATCAAACACTACGTGTAGCAAAATCAGTATGACAGCAATTGTCAATGCGGCATCCGCCACATTAAATATCGGAAAATCATAATGTATAACAGGTATCAAGACGCTGATGAAATCGACTACTTCTCCTCTTAGTAGTCGATCGATGAAGTTCCCAATCGCACCGCCTAGCAATAGCATTAGACTCACACCTAGTAGTTGATCCTTTTTACCTTCTGTATGGAAGAAGTAAATAATAGCTACTACGACTACAATGGTCACAATAAAAAATAGCCACATCTTTCCTTCAAGCATTCCCCATGCAGCTCCACGGTTACGATGAGATAGCAATGCAATATAAGGATCCAGGATAGCAATATGTTCACCTAGCTCCATATTTTTTACGATTAGCCATTTCGTCAACTGATCCAAGCCAATGACCAGTGCAGCGATTGCATAATAAAATATCACTTCATTACCCTCCGTCCAGCTAATTTCTTCTTTAGTTTACCATAAAAACACGTCTTCTATTACGTTTGTTAGTTCCGCTATGCAAAAAAGCCATCATCATCCACGAATGAATGATGATGGCTGTGACATCAAAATTGCTTACGCATAGTTTTCTTTCACAACAGTCGCGCATCGTGTACATAGTGTCGAATGTTCTGCGTCTTCTCCAACTGTTTTGGAGATTGTCCAGCATCGTTCGCATTTTTCACCTTCAGCTGGTTCTACCAAAACCGTTGCATGATCTAATTTCAATGCATTCGATAACTTTTCATCTGTACTCTCTTCAAATTCCGAGACAATGAAGAATTGTGCAAAATCAATATCCTCTGCTTGCAAAATACCACGTTGATCTTCTGGCAACACAACAGTAACTTTTGCCTCCAAAGATTTTCCGATTACTTTCGCGTTTCTTGCTTCTTCAAGAGCTTTCAAAATATCATCGCGGATATCCATCAAGTTATCGAAGCGCTCACGAAGTTTGTCCGCTCCTTCGCCTTTATGATCTGCTTCAGGCATATCCGTCAATTGGACACTATCTTCTTCAACGTACTGAATATTTTTCCACATTTCATCTGCAGTGTGTGGCAAGATTGGCGTGATGAGCTTGACCAGTGTGATCAATGTATCATGCATCACCGACTGCATTGCACGACGATCTGGATGATTCGCAGCTTCGATATAGACTACATCTTTCGCAATATCCAAGTACAGCGAGCTCAATACACCTGTACAGAAATTATTGATTGCGTGGTAGACGGTAGGGAACGCATACTGCTCATAAGCTGTAAGGACTTCCTCAATCAAATCCTGCAACTTCACATAGACGTACTGATCAACTGCACGCATATCATCAAATGCTACACGATCTGTAGCTGGATTAAAGTCAGCTACGTTACCATGCAAGAAACGAATCGTATTACGGATCTTACGATAGACTTCCGAGACTTGCTTAAAGTTTGAATCAGATACACGAACATCGGCTGTATAATCTACAGACGATACCCATAGACGCACGATGTCTGCACCAAGTTGATTGATGACTTTCGAAGGGACGATAACATTCCCTAAAGACTTACTCATCTTACGGCCATTTTTGTCCAATGTGAAACCATGGCTCAAAATGCCTTTGTAAGGTGCAATCCCGTTGATAGCTACGCTAGTTGTCAATGAAGAGTTGAACCAACCGCGATATTGATCGGAACCTTCAAGATACAAGTCTGCCGGGTAACGAAGATCATCACGTTCTTCAAGTACACCTTGATGTGTTGTACCAGAGTCAAACCAGACATCCATAATGTCCGTTTCTTTCGTGAATTCACCATTCGGACTTCCTTCATGAGTGAAGCCCTCTGGCAATAATTCTTTCGCAGAACGTTCGAACCAGATATTTGATCCATTCTCACGGAATAAATCGGCTACATGACTGACCGTTTCATCTGTAAGAATTACTTCTCCATTTTCAGCATAGAATACCGGAATCGGAACGCCCCATACGCGCTGACGGGAAATACACCAGTCGCCACGGTCACGGACCATATTGAATAAACGTGTCTCACCCCAAGATGGCGTGAATGTAGTAGTACGGATTGCGTCGAGTAAATCATTTCTAAATGATTCAATAGAAGCAAACCATTGTGCAGTCGCACGGTAGATGACTGGCTTCTTCGTGCGCCAATCATGCGGGTACGAGTGAGTAAAGAATGACAACTTTTGAAGGGCTCCGACTTCTTTTAGCTTTTCAGTTACCGCTTTATTCGCATCTTCGTAGAACAAGCCTGAGAAAAACGGTGCTTCTTCTGTCATGACACCACGGTCATCAATTGGAGATAATGCATCGATTCCATATTGCTTACTCACATAGAAGTCATCTTCACCGTGACCTGGTGCTGTATGAACACAGCCTGTACCGGCATCTGCTGTAACATGCTCGCCTAGCATAACTAATGAATCACGATCATAAATTGGATGGCTCGCAACGATCCGATCAAGGTCTACACCTTGAATTTCTTTTTCGATTGAGTACTCTTCCCATTCCAGTTCATTCGCCAAGTACTCCACTAAGTCTTTCGCTACTACAAATTTCTCATCCTGTACTTTTACTACTGCGTACGTAAATTTAGGATGAACAGAAATCCCCAAGTTTGCTGGAATTGTCCAAGGTGTTGTTGTCCAGATCAGGAACTTCACATCATGATCCAGTACACCTTTCCCATCTTTGATAGGGAAACTTACATATATGGATGGTGATTTTTTATCTTGATACTCGATTTCCGCTTCTGCCAATGCAGTTTCACTCGAAGGAGACCAGTAGACAGGCTTCAACCCTTTATAGATATATCCTTTTTTCGCCATCTCGCCGAACACTTGAATTTGACGTGATTCGAATTCAGGCTTTAGCGTGATATATGGGTTGTCCCAATCTCCGCGAACACCGAGACGCTTGAATTGCGTACGCTGATTATCAATTTGTTGTAGTGCATACTCTTCACACATTTTACGGAATTCAGCCGTGCTCATTTTCTTGCGATCGACTTTTTTATTTACAAGTGCTTGCTCAATTGGCAAACCGTGTGTATCCCAACCCGGTACATAAGGAGCATGGAATCCAGACATCGATTTATAACGAACGATAAAGTCTTTTAGTACTTTGTTAAGTGCGTGCCCCATGTGTAAATCACCGTTCGCATAGGGTGGTCCATCATGCAATATGAACCACGGGCGATTTGCAGTACGTTCCTGAACTTGCTGATAGATATTCTTCTCATTCCACTCTTCTTGCATTTTCGGCTCATTATTTGGTAGATTACCGCGCATAGGGAAATCAGTTTTTGGCATAAGCAATGTATCTTTATATTCCATTATAATTCCTCCTTAAAATATATGTAACTCATTTTTTCTTTAGAAATGAAATCATCTAGCTTCAAGCGCTCTTTCGTTTAAGAAATCAGAAAAACCCCATCCCAAAAAGGGACGAGGCTTATTCTCGCGGTACCACCCTACTTGCAATTGCCATAGAGCAATTGCCGCTTAGACACTAATAACGGCAGTGTGAGACCGAGAACCAAAATCAACATAAAGGTTCTAGCTCAGGAGTGATTTTCGTTTCTGATTTACCACCGGGCTTACACCGCCCCCGGCTCGCTATAGGTAAAATTAGAAAGTACTCTTTCCGTCAACGCTTCTTCGTTTCATTTTACTTTTCATTATAAAAATGTGTTCGAGTGTTGTCAAGCTTCTTACGGCTTCTTAACTAGTTCTTCATCTAAACTATCTACATTTGGAATATCCAATTCCTTCTCAGCTACATTTTCTACGCTGGATGTATCCAACTCATACTTCAACAGGTCGTCCCAGTCTTCAGTATTGATCATGTCTAGCTGTGCTTCTACCATCATCTTGAAGCGGCTTTTGAATACTTTTGACTGTTTCTTCAACACTTCAACTTCTAGTGCGATCTTTCTAGCCTGCGCGAGTGCATCATTCACAAGACGGTCTGCATTCTTTTCTGCTTCGGAAATGATTAACTTAGATTCTTGAACAGCATTTTTACGAACATCTTCTGCGGCTTCTTGCGCGATTAGAATAGATTTTTGCATCGTTTCTTCTATTAAATTAAAGTGAGTAATCTTTGCTTCATTATCAGAAACCGTTTTTTCAAGCTTTTCATTTTTCTTCAGGACGTTTTCATAGTCTTTCATCAGCTGTTCTAAAAATCCATTTACTTCATCTTCATCATAGCCACGAAATTTCGTATTAAACGTTTTGTTATGTATATCCGTAGGGGTTAAAGCCATAATACGCTTTCTCCTTTCAGTATGCTTACGTAGTTTACAGTGTGATTGTGTTTACTACTTGATTAAACACTACTTTTCTTAATTTATCAAGGATTCAATTTAGACAAGTGCACCAATCATTACTCGAATCTTATCTTTCTTTGTGCGCCCTTCGATGCTCATGATTCTAAAGCGACCATAACCTCTAATTGATAGAACATCATATTCTTCTACTTCAAATGCTTGTTGATCAATCATTGCCCAGTTCACTTTTACTTTCTCCGCCTTAATAAGAGAAGAAGCTTTGGCTCTCGAACTGTGCGTTAATGCTGCAATAACTACATCCAGACGCAATGAACTAACAATATGTAATGCTTCCGTCCACTCTTCTTTCACATCGATGAAATCTTCCGTATTCAGAACTGGCTCTACAGAAACTTTCACTTTTCCGACTTGCGTAAAATGGACGTGGATATATTCAGACACTTCTTGAGCAACTGCAAATTGTACTGCTTCTTCAGTTAGTTGAATATCTCCAAATCGTGAACGCTCAATTCCAACAGACAGTAGAGACCCAAGTAATTGTGAATGTTTCATTGTAACGAATTTTTGTGGGTAGTTCACCTTATAAATCCTAATTTGAAAATCCTCTTTAGTCGGGGTGTAGTAATCAGGATAGATTAGCACACGCTGGCGTTCTGCATCGTGAAAGCCTCCTTCAGCTGTCAATGTAAGGTCTGAATTCCTCACGATGGATTCTGTTATGAAGCGCTGACGTGGATCCATAAACTCTGTTAGCTTGGGTGCATACGTATCTTCCACGTCTTTCACCCAACTATTCACTTTTTCAATAAATGGTTGTTCTTCTTTTCGAAAATGTTGAAATATCGAATCCATTCTATTCCTTCTCCTTATATAAAAAAATCCTCACCTTGTGAGGATTTCCAATTTCAGTTAAGGTTATACTTAATTTACTAATGCTTGGAAAATCATCAAATAAATCTGACCTATTCCTCTGCTGATTAATTGTAATGACAGCAATGCAACAATCGGGGAAAAATCAATCATACCAAATGGCGGTATGAACTTACGGAAAAATCCTAAATATGGCTCTGCTATTTTTGCAATAAGTTGACCAAATTTTGTTTCTCTAGTAGAAGGAACCCATGACATTAAAATATAAATGACTAACAGAATAGAATATAATTGTAAGGCTCCAGAGATCAATAAATATGAATTGTTTAATAATGCGATCATAATAACATGTACACCTCATTCAAATTGTTCGACTTTCATTAGGCGAAAGTTCTAAGTTGTGTAGCCTATCGTTCTTGTTGTTCAGATAGAAATTCCGTAATTTTACCGGCTACTTCCACGTTGTCGGGTGCACATAGAAATATATCTGCGCCAATTCGTTGAATGTCACCACCGAGGGCATAAACTGTACCACTTAGAAAATCAATAATACGAAATCCCTGATCTCGTTCTATCTGCTGTAAGTTCACTACGACAGAACGGCGATTCTTTAAATGTTCTGCAATGTCCTCTACTTCTGCATAAGAACGCGGCTCGAGTAGAATGACTTTTGACGATTTTTGAAGACTTTGTAAGCTAATCACTGGAGCTTGTGTGGAGGAAGCTTGTTGCTGAGAGGCTTGAAGACGACTATTAACAGCTCGTTTCTTACCTCCTAGCTTCTTCATCTCTTTACGGGCCATTGCTTGTTCACCTTTAGTTGGTTTACTTTGAGGTTTTGGTTGTTGAACTAAGTCTTCTTCCTGTACCCAAAACATTTTTTCCAATCGTTTTTTGAGGCTCATTCAGTTTCCTCGCTTTCTGATCCGGCCAATGCAGTGCCGATGCGTATATGAGTTGCACCTTCTTCTATTGCGATTGTAAAGTCATTAGACATACCCATGGACAGTTTTGTACACGGTGCATAGGATAATCCTTTCGCTGCGATTTTGTCCCGTAGTTTACGTAAGGAACTGAATGTGTTGCGAACTATAGATTCATCATCTGTATTTGGCGCCATCGTCATGAGTCCTATTACATGAATGTTTTCGTAAGCTGCCAATTGATCAAAAAATACATCTACTTCATCGGGAGTAATGCCCGATTTGGATTCTTCGCCTGAAACATTGACTTGTACAAAACAATCAAGCGGCTTACTTGCCCGCTTATGCACTTCTTTCGCAAGGCTCATACGGTCAAGCGAATGAAGGCAGTTAATAGTGTCGACTAATTCTTTTACTTTGCGTGTCTGCAAGTTACCAATGAAGTGCCAATTCACCGGATCTTCAATCGTTTCTTGCTTTTCTAGCAATCCTTCAAGTCGATTTTCCCCTAAGTCCTTAATCCCAACATCTAGTAAGGATTGCGCTCTAGCGGAAGACACTTGCTTCGTGACAGCTATTAACGTGATATCATCCGAGCTACGATTTACCTTTTCACATGCATCATGTATTTGTTTTTGTATAGTTACTAGTCGTTGTTCTACTTGTTCCATATTATCACTACTTTTCATCATCTTTATTTCATTGTATCAATTAGGGCACTATATATCAACGATAAGTCATTTATTGAGCCGTTTATTCTCGATCAAGATAATATCTTTTCCAATCGTCATGACGTCTTTGTACTGGATTTTTTGGACTCCTTTTGACTTGCTGTCTGAGAAGAAGGAGCGCTCAATTTCACCTATATGAAGTTGCGCAATTTCACCTTTTTCGATGTCGATTGTAGCGTCTTGAACAAAACCTATGAACGACCCTTTTTTCAGTTCAATCACTTCTTTTTTCTGCAAGCTGGAAAAACGCATAGTTTCCCCTCCTTCTTTCATACTATGCATAGTGAGTTTTAATGAGAACGTGGGAAATTGCTTTACCATTCAGGAAATATATAGAAGGAGGAAGCATTAGATAAGGTTTTTGATTTGCGTTAGGATGAAATTGCTTTTAGCTTTTATTGTAATTAACACGCTTTTTCACTTTTCTAATTTCAAATACGGTAAAGAGAAATGCTTAATGAGCGGTTATGGAGCAAGTTTGATCGCTTAATGGCTTTTATGAGCGTTCATCCACTGATTATGATCGCTTATGGAGATTAATGAGCGGTTGTGTAGAAACTATGATCACTTAGGCAAATTATTGAGCGCTTGCGTGATAGTTTTGGCATTTAGGTGCGACTAGAACTCACCACATGAATTTCCGAAACAACACAAGAGTGGAGCGCACAGATACGATTCTATCTCGTTGCCCACTCATTCGCTAAAAAAAGAAAAACCGCCCTTCACAAATTAATGTGTGAAGGACAGTCTTATATACATTCAGTCGATATCTAGTATTTCTTCTGTTCAATCCCAAGCCGAATCTGTTCCATCGCATGCTTCTCAATTCTCGATATTTGCGCCTGTGAAATCCCGAGCTCCTTAGCGATTTCGGTTTGCGTCTGCCCGAGGTAAAATCGTTTGGAGACGATGAGCTGTTGACGTTCGTCCAGTTCGCCCATCTTATCTTTAATGGACACATAGTTCATCCAGCGGTCCTCTGATACTCTTTGGTCATGTAGCTGATCCATCATATAAATCGGATCACCGCCATCGCTGTTCATTGGCTCATGCAACGACATAGGGTCCTGTATGGCATCTAAGGCGAATAGGATATCTTCTTCCGGTATGCCCGTTATCTTTTCTAGATCTGATATTTTTGGTTCGTGTTGATGTTCGTTGACATATTGTTCTTTTGCTCTGATGGCTTTATACGCGATATCACGTAACGATCGTGATACACGAACAGCATGATGATCACGAAGATGTCGCTTAATTTCTCCAATGATCATCGGCACAGCATAGGTAGAAAACCGGACATTATGTTTTAAATCGAAATTGTCTATGGCTTTCAACAGCCCAATACAACCAACTTGGAATAAATCATCAGCCTGCTCTCCACGATAGTTAAAGCGTTGAACAAGGCTAAGTACGAGACGCAAATTCGCAAATACCAATTCATCTCTGGCAAATTCGTCACCGCTTTGCAAACGGATGAATGTCTCTTTCATCACATCTGCAGTTAATAAAGGCAGCTCGGACGTATTGATCCCACAAATTTCTACTCTTGTACGTACCATTGGCTCTTCCTCCGCATTCTATAGGTGAGTGTACAGAGTAGTCTGTCCTCAACTCTTTAGAATATGCGAATTCACGAATCGCCAATTTCTGCCGATAAGTCCAGTTATGAAATGGGCTGATTTAGTCGATCACGTAGCTCAGAGATTATTTTCTTTTCCAATCTAGATATATAAGATTGTGAAATACCCAGAAGATCCGCTACTTCTTTTTGTGTCATTTCATTTGTTCCCATCAGTCCGAATCGTTGTTCCATAATATAACGTTCTCTTTCATCCAAAATGGAAATGGCATCGATCATATATTGTCGCTCCAACTTTTTCTCTACGTCGTCTGTAATAATATCTTCATCTGTACCTAGAATATCCGATAGAAGCAACTCATTACCATCGGCATCTGAATTCAACGGTTCATCGAATGAAATCTCTGAACGAATTCGATTCGTTTTACGCAAGTGCATTAAAATTTCATTTTCAATACAACGAGAAGCGTATGTCGCAAGCTTAATATTTTTATCTGCTTTAAAAGTTTCAATTGCTTTGATCAATCCAATAGTTCCAATACTAATGAGATCTTCAATATTTGTGTTCGTATTATCGAAGCGTCTTGCGATATAGACGACGAGACGTAAATTCTTTTCGATCAATGTATCACGTGCAGCAGGATCTCCCTTCATTAATGCTGCAATCATTTTGGCTTCCTGCTCCTTATCGAGAGGCTTAGGAAGAGATTCATGTCCTCCGATATAAAATATGCCGCCTTTTCGTCTGAAGAATCCTGCAATATATGAAACCCATTTTTTTACTTCTGTCAACATATAGCCGTTCTCCCTTCTTCTTTTAGTACATCCATCGCGCTCATTTGCAAAATAGCTGCTGCACCTTGAGGGTATTGACGCTGTTCTCTCGTCAAGACGATATATCCCACAGGCAATAACTCTCCTTCGAGCGACCAACAATCATACTTGATTCCGACAGCCCATGAAGCTCCCTGAACAGTCTGCAATCGTATTAACCGAAGACTTCTTTGATAAGTAGCAGGGAAACTAGCCAAGTCTGGTGATTGGTCAGGATTCCAGGACTCTAATGCTGAAGCGAAGTCGACTGGCAGCTGTTCTTTAACTGCTTGATAGCCAATAAAATGTACAGGATCTCCTGATAAAGGTTCTACACAATGATTACCCGTATCGATGAATACTTTAAGTGGTATCGATTTTCCCCATAAACTTAATTCTGAATCGAGCGTAAAACTCATTAACTTATTCATCATGCGTGTATCAATCCATTTATGTTTCACAATGTATAACGATAGATAGGTTAGACCAATCGCTACGAATAAAAAGCTCTGATTTACGCTAATACTAATCTGTGCATAGACCAAGGTCAACATTCCCCCCGCGAAGAAAGACGCGATCAGTACAGCGAGGATAGAATTCTTCCAACTACCGAACGTTTGTCCAAATGCAATATACGTCATTCCTAAGAAAGTGAATATCATCGCTGGCACAGAATACGGGAACAACGTAATAAAGAAGGCTCCGAGAAATGCTGCACTCCATAACCTCCTCCTGCTCGTTTGATGATTTCCAACTTTATTAGTGAATGATAGGATGGCGTAGTTAAAGAGCATGTTGATTCCTATCATCAGTTCTCCATACATATGCCGGCCTCCTTACAAACAGATTATCACGGCTATAATGAAAATACTGTCGGGCTTTGGATGGTTTCAGAAAAAAACTTCGACATATTTTTAAGTGCGTAGAGTAATCGCTAATATGAAAACACAAAAAAGCTTCCCGTATGAAAAACTCATCTCATGCGGGAAGCTTGTTCTATTTATTATTTACGACGCGTACGATTACGTAAGAACGTTGGGATGTCCAATTGTTCTTCGTGCTGATGCTGATTAACCTGTGGTTGTCTCGGCTCAGATTGTTGCTCGTAACGTGGTTGCTCTTCATATCTGCTTTGTGTCGGTGGTTGCTGTTGAGTAGGTCGTTGTGGACGAGCGCCACCCGTTACACCAGCACCTCTTTGTCTTGACGGAGCTAATTGTTCTTCGTTAAATCCTGTCGCGATAACTGTAACGATGATTTCATCTTTCAAGTCGTCGTTGATGACTGAACCGAAAATCATGTTGACGTTTTCGTCTGATGCAGTGGCAACAATGTCAGCTGCTTCTTGCACTTCAAACAAGCTCAAGTTCGAGCCGCCTGTAATATTCATTAGTACACCTTTTGCTCCATCGATGGATGTTTCAAGCAACGGACTGGAAATCGCTTTTTTTGCTGCTTCCGCGGCACGATTTTCACCAGTAGACATACCGATCCCCATCAACGCAGAACCTTTGTTGTACATGATTGTTTTCACGTCAGCAAAGTCGAGGTTGATTAATCCAGGCACTGCGATTAAATCAGAGATACCTTGTACACCTTGACGCAATACATTGTCAGCTTCTCTGAACGCTTCAAGCATCGGAGTGTTCTTATCTACAATTTCAAGCAATTTGTCATTAGGAATAACAATTAGCGTATCGATTGCTTCTTTCATGCTTGCGATACCGCCAGCTGCTGAAGTAGATCTCTTTCTTCCTTCAAAAGTGAACGGACGTGTAACCACACCTACAGTCAATGCCCCAATATCTTTAGCGATTTGAGCAATAACTGGTGCTGCACCCGTACCAGTTCCGCCTCCCATACCAGCTGTAACGAAGACCATATCCGCTCCACGTAGAGCTTCTTCGATCTGCTCTTTACTTTCCTCAGCTGCTTTTTTACCTACTTCAGGGTTAGCACCTGCGCCTAGTCCTCTAGTAAGCTTCTCACCGATTTGTAGTTTGATTTCAGCCGATGATAATTTCAATGCTTGAGCATCTGTGTTTACCGCGATAAACTCTACGCCTTGCACTCCATGTTCAATCATACGGTTGACCGCATTGTTTCCGCCGCCGCCTACTCCAATAACTTTAATTACCGCTAATGCATCTATGTTCGTCTCAAATTCAAGCATTGATTTTCCTCCTCTAAATTATCTGCAATTCCCCATCCAACACAATGTTTTACTCAAAGAAATTGTCGAATACTTTTTTAGCGCGTTTCATGAATCCTTGACCTTTTTCTTTTTTCGGTTTAACTGGTCTAGCTGAAGCTTCCGCGACTTCATAAATGGATTCTGTTGATTGAGGTGAACCAACCGGCTCTTCTTCATAGCCAAAGAACACATCTTCCATATACGCATAGCGAATCAAGCCAACCGCAGTAGAATACATCGGCTCACGGACACCAATATATTCTGGTGTGTATAATCTAGCTCTTGTTTTAAAGACATCACGAGCTAACTGTAATATTCCATCTAGTTTAGCTGTACCGCCTGTGATCACGATACCGCCAGGCAAGTCACGGATACCTGTTGCATACAAATCTTCGAGAATCAATTCGAACAATTCTTCAAGGCGTGAACCGATAACATCAGAGATATAACGCTGGCTGTATTGATCTTTTGCATCTGACCCTACTACCGGCACTTCAAATAATTCCTCATCTGAAGCATCATCATAATAGGCATGGCCATACTGATGTTTAATCATTCTTGCTTGTTCTGTAGGTGTCTTTAAGACGATTGATAAGTCTTTTGTAATATGATCTCCACCAACAGGTAATACAGACGTGCTGATTAAACGATTTTCGGCAAATACCGATACCGTAGTTGACCCTCCGCCAATATCGATAAAGGCAGTTCCATGATACATTTCATCTTCAGATAATGCGAAAGTACCTGCCGCTAATGGTTGCAAATAAATTTCACGAATTTGTAAACCAGCTTTTTCTACACAGCGTAAAATGTTATGTAGTTGAGTTTTGGACGTCGTAATTAACGTGGCGTCCATTTCCAATCTTACTCCCATCATACCACGGGGATCTGTGATTTCATCATAATCATCGACAATAAATTGCTTTGGCACTAAATTGACGAATTCTCTTTCGGGTGGAACATTCATTACTTGTGATGATTTCATAACTCTTTCAAGATCATCATCGGTGATTTCACGATTTTCAGAGTTCACTGCCACAACGCCTTTGACGTTTTGGAATTGGACACCATTTGCCGGGATGCCAAGAACTACTTCTTCAATTTTCAAACCTGTCATTCTTTCAGCCTGTTCAATCGCTTTACGGATTGACTGTACAGTGGCATCAATATCAATAATTGTTCCTTTGCGAATTCCAGCAGATTGTACATTTCCTACACCAATTACATGCAGGGCATTTTGATCCATCTCCCCAATTAAGACTTTAATTGTGGATGATCCTATATCAAGTGATACGTAATGATTTGATTTACTCAATTATTGACACCTCCTTAATGTAACTAGTAACTTCCATTCTATTGTATTATGACTGCTTTGTCTAAATATTTTCAACACCCTCTTCTAAAAACATTTAATATTACGCATTTGTATCGGAATTTTTGTTTCTACTCGTCCATTTTGCAAGCAGGATTCTCCTCATGACCGCGATGTTTTGGAATAATCTTACGCCAAACGCGAAAACTGCTGCCAAGTATAAATCTACACCAAGGTGTACACCGATAAACGCGAGTGCTGCTGCTAATAGTATATTGAAGAAAAATCCGCTGACGAATATTCGATCGTCATACACTTGCTGAAGATAGGCTCTGATTCCACCAAATAGTGTATCAAATGCAGCGAGAATCGCAATAGTTAAATAGTTATCATATACTTGCGGGATTTGTATATCCGAGAGCAAACCTAGTGAAACGCCAAGGAGGAGCCCAAGTAAGGGTAGCCACATATTGTCATTACTCCTTTGTTTGTTCTTTTAAAAATCGATTTTCAAAACCACCCGTCCAGCCTTGTAACGTAATACGTTCCTCTGGTTCACTAATTGTCAAAACGAAGTCGTCCAAATAAAATTCATCTTGGATGGCAGTAGTTAATAATTGATTATACAATTTTTCACTTGCTTCCTTTGAAGGAGAAACGACTTTAATATTGAACGGTGGTGTGGAAACCACTTCCCCACTGACTGTTAGATTGCCATTAATATCCCGAATCCAACTCAACGTAGTGAAGCGCTTGCCGTCAATCTCCAACTCATTTCCTTGTTGTTGATTCACCACATTAATAAACCAAGCCAGCAGTTCAGATGATACTGGCTTTATTTCATAACCGAACGCAATACTTTCTGGGGATGGAGCAACCTCTATTACAAATCCTGGACCAGTGGTCGGCATGAACCCCGCTTGTTTATACAACTTATCCAACGTATCTTGCAACACACTTGCTGCATTTGCTTCGGGTGATGCATTATACGCTACAAGTGTCTGGTCAATCTCTCTGATTTCTTCTAAGAGTTCAGAATGAATTTTCTTTTCACTCGATAATTCTTTACGAATAGCCCATAAATCCCGTGTGTCTCGTGGAGATGCTGTATTCATCGAGTTATATTGTAAAGCCAATACAAATCCCACTATACCGAGAATCAACGTGAATTTCCAGTGTGTTTTTCGCTTCACTCTACCCCCCCCACAATCCATCATACTTCGTCACGAATCGCAGGCAGTTGAACTTCCTTCATTTCTTCTAGTGTGACGACGATATTATCTCGCAACAAGCCATCTATGACACTGCCTTTTAAATGTAATGCCGGAGATAGCACTTTCGGATCTCCTACTGCTTCTATAATAAAAGGTGCTGGAAACGTTCTACCATCAACCATAATAACAGGGCCTGTACATTTTATATACGAATTTGAATTAATCCGTTGCCCGTTGATCGTCATTCCTTGCGCACCTGCGATTTTCAATTCATTGATTACACGTAAAACATGACTTTCATGGACGATATAATCATTCGGATTCTGTACTGAAGGATCATATTCCGCATCTTCCAGTGTTACTTTGACCCCCGCACCTTTTGACGGAATATCTCCAAGCAATAACCTTAAATCTCGTGCTTTTTCTACAAGAATCGCATGATTTTTTTCTTTATCGGAGAAGACTTGTTCAAACGACCGCACATCTTTTTGTTTCTCGAGTAATTCATTTGTCAACTCTTTATTTCTTTCTTGCTGATCGATTAGCTCTGCACGATACTGTTCTTCTTGCTGAAATAAATCGGATTGCTCTGGATCTAGCACTTTTTCCTTACTGCCAATTGTTCTATAGGAAAACGCAAGCATGAAGCCCAATACTAGAAATACGATGGACAGCACTAATTGCTTGCCGCGCTTTTCTCTAGTTTTATTCAGTTTCTTGCTCACTCTTTTCCTCCTTATTAATTTCTACTTCTGCCGGTTTGCCTTTTGTTACGTTTGACTCTTCAACAGGCTGCGGGATCTTCACATCTACCGGTACTGGTTCTTTGTAGAAATCTGTATATGTTTTAAAGTACACACCAATTTCGATATCCAACACACCTTTTTCTTCTTTAGGCAATTGCGCAATAATATCGGGATAGTAGGACATTTTATCAGCAAAACCTAAAATCAACGCATGTACTTCATATCCATCACTCATGAATACGTCAATTTTATCTTCTCCTTCATAACGAAGCTCGGAGAGGAGTTCAAAAACTGTACTATCCATCTTTTGTAGTTGTTTGATCATTCGTTCCGTCACATCTGGCTCGGTAAAACCAGATAAGATGGGTGCATGTGAAAGGATATCAGGATCGGTTGCTTCTAAGCGATCACCATTTTCCAACAATAGGTCATATTGAGTTTGATTCTCTATATAAGCAACCGGTTCCCATTCCGTAACATTGATGGAAACATCATTATAAAAATCACGTTTCACTTTAGCTTCTTTCACACCAGGAATTTTTTCAAGATTATTTTCTATATCTTTTGCACGGAACCCCCACAGTGATTGCCCCTTATACAATCCACTCTGACCCTTATAGTACTCACTTTCTTGTAGTACAGTCTCATTAATGGATATCTTCGAAACATCGCTTAATGACGATTGGAAATACAACAAGGCAAGAAGAACAAGGACGAATATCACGACGAGCAGAAGAAAACTCATGTTGGCCCTTCTTCTGCGTTTTTTACGCATGGATGGAATCCGATCTTCAATATCTATTACTTTTTCCACATCCTGTTCTCCCTTCAACCTGCCCTTTTATTCGCAGAGTAGTGTAGAATCGTTCCGACAGCTAGCCACGTAGTCAACAGCGAGGATCCTCCATAACTAATGAAAGGTAACGTCACCCCTGTCACAGGCAGCAAACCTGAGACGACTCCCATATTTAAAAACGTTTGGAAAGTGATCATAGACACCATACCGGTGACAATTAAAAACGAATTCCAGTTGTTCAGCCGTATCGCTATACCGAATGCAGATGCGAATAACAAGATAAACAGCAGCACGATAGATGCGGCACCTATAAACCCAATTTCTTCTGCAATGATCGAAAAGATAAAATCATTTTGAGGTTCAGGCAAGTACAAAAACTTTTGACGACTGTTCCCGAAACCATGACCAAATAATCCACCTGGGGCAATTGCGAATAAAGATTGTATACTTTGAAACCCCGTACCGAGAGGATCGTTCCACGGATCAACGTAGGATTTAATTCGATCTAAACGATACGGTGCAGCTAGAATGAGCGCAATAAAAGCACCGAGACCTGAGACGAAAAGAAAAATAAAGAATGACAATGGATAGCCTGCTAAGAAAAGAATAACAAAGGCAGACACTATCATGATGACGGCAGAGCCGAGGTCAGGTTGCAACATGATTAACGTTGCGGGTAATAAAATCCATGCGAAGTGCTGCCATTGCCAGGACTTCTCTTTATGTTTCTTCATACCGCTTGCTAATTTCCCTAGTAATGCAACCTTCACGAATTCAGCCGGTTGCAAACTGATGGGACCGAGAGCGATCCAGCTTTGAGAACCGTTTCGCACCGCTCCAACACCTGGTATCAATACCGCTACCAACATCAAAGTCGAAGCGATATAGCAGTAGGTCCAGAATTTAGGATGAGATGTTAGTGGGCTCTTAACCAGTACATACGCAACAGCTAAGGAAATAACCATGTAAATACCTTGCTTGACGATAAATGGAGAAGAATCTTGATAATGTACTTCTCCCCAATAAGATCCTGCCGATTGCACAAATACTAATCCAATCAGCGACAATAGTAAGGCGGTTGTCAAAAAGATTATTCGGTAGGTTCTTTCCAGCGTTCGCATCCTTCCTCAAGTTATTCAGTCACTTCTTCAGTTTACTTTCCAACTATTGCAATGAATTTACAACTTCATTACGGCCTCGACAAATTGGTCACCACGATTTTCAAAACTCTCATATTGATCCCAACTTGCACAGCTTGGCGACAATAAAATCACATCGTCTTCACAGCTACATGCGTATGCCTTTTCAACAGCCTCATGCATAGTAGATGCCAGGGTCGCCTCTGTCACACCACAAGACTTCGCAAATTCTGCAAAACGCTCTGCTGTCTCCCCTATCGTCACGACAGCACGGACATTTTTCATATGAGGTCGTAATTCTTCAAATGAATGACCTCTGTCAAGTCCGCCTGCAATCAAGACGATTGGCATCTTAAATGAGGAAAGTGCACTTTTTGTTGCTAATGTATTGGTCGCTTTTGAATCATTGTATATTGTACGGCTATTCGCTTCGCGAACAAATTGCATGCGGTGGCGAACACCAGTGAAAGAACTTAAGACATTTTCTATCGCCGTTTTTTCACACCCTGACAATATGGCTGCAGCTGTTGCTGATAAGATATTTTCTAAATTGTGACGGCCCGGTAATTTGATATGCTTAATTTCTATGAAAGGTTCACCTTGCCAATAAATCCATTCGCCATCCGCTGAAATACCTTCTCTAGCTTTTCCAAGTACAGAGAATGGAATTTTTTCAGATTTGAATGATTCTATTGCTTCTTTGATTAACCTTTGATCCGCATTAAAAATCAAGTACTCTTCCGAAGTTTGATTGCGAGCCACTTGCAACTTCGCATCTAAGTATTCTTGCATCGATCCATGATAATCCAAATGCGCTTCATATAAATTCGTGAAAATCGCTATACGCGGAGTAAAGCTTTCTGTTCCAGCTAACTGAAATGAAGAGGCTTCAAGTACAATCACTTCATTCGCCTGAGCTTTTTCCGCCACTGTACAAGCAACAGTTCCAATATTGCCGGCAATCAACGGATTTTTCTTTGCCATATTGAGCATATGATAAAGCAATGTGGTGGTTGTCGTTTTACCGTTCGAACCCGTAATAGCAATGATCGGTGCTTCACTTAGAATACCTGCTAATTCCACTTCGGTCCAAATCGGGATTTTTCGTTCAACAGCACTAGCAATTAACGAATTGCTATAAGGAATCCCCGGATTTTTCACAATAAAGTCAAAGTTTCGTTCTAGTAAATCACTTGGATGCCCCCCACCAATGACTTCAATTCCTTGAGTTTGTAGCTCTATTGCCTCTTCATTGCCTTCTAGCGACTTAGAGTCATTGACTAACACTTCCGCACCTAGACGATGAAGCAAACCTGCTGCTGCCACTCCACTCTTCGCAAGGCCGACTACAAGTACTTTTTTCCCTATGAATTGTTCTGTATTCTTCATCTACATGACCTCCAAGAAGACTGGAACGAGGGCAGCAAGCAATGCCACACCCCAGAACACAATCACTACTTTCCATTCAGACCAGCCTGATAATTCAAAGTGATGATGAATGGGACTCATTTTAAAGACGCGTTTTCCTGTCATTTTAAAACTAATGACTTGAATAATAACGGAAAGTGTTTCTACTACAAATACAATTCCAATGATCAACAACAATAATTCTTGTTTAATTAATACTGAAATCATAGCGAGCGCGCCGCCTAATGCCAATGAACCTGTGTCTCCCATGAATACTTTCGCTGGTTTGATATTGAATAATAAAAATCCAAGCATCGCACCCGCTACTACGAATGCGAATAACGCGATATCGTTTTGCTCATACACTAACGCCAATACACCGAATGCAGTGAATGCTATAGTCGATGTACCACCAACGAGACCATCCAATCCATCCGTTAAGTTAACTGCGTTAGAAAAACCTACGAGCCAAAAGACCAAAAAGGCCACATAAAACACACCAAGATCTATTCCAAGTTCCGTGAAAGGAATCTTTACCGCAGTTTCGAATGGTCCGAGTTTCAGTAAGAAAAAGGCAACAATCGCAATGATGATCTGTCCAATTAATTTCTGAAGTGATGTCAATCCTAAGTTGCGCTTCGCCACTATGATGATAAAGTCATCTAGGAAGCCGATGATTCCGAAACCGGTCAGCACGATCAATAACACAATCGTATGAGTAGTTAATGTGTCGTTTATGTAAGATAAAGCGAGTGTTGAAATCGATATGGAAAGAAGGAAGATGAGCCCGCCCATTGTGGGCGTGCCCGCTTTCTTCAAATGCGCTTTCGGACCCTCTTCCCGTATGCTTTGACCAAATTTCAACCTTCTAAGTAATGGGATGATGATCACCCCGATAATCGCTGATACAAAAAATGCGACAGTGATTATCGTAACTGTGGTGCCGAGTGTCATGTTAAGTTCTCCTTCTACTATCAATTGCCTGTCAGTGAAGCATTGCTTATTCCGTGTACAAATGAATCGTGTCTTCCACGGTCATCAAAGTATGGGGAGCGGGTAACTGTCGAATCACTTTCTTACCTTTTCCATGCCATTTAACTTTGAACGTGTAATTTTGAGACAGCAATTCTTTTTCATTCATTCCAAGTAAATCGGGTGAACGGAATGTGATCGCGTCTCCCCATCGGTATTCTTTCTCTAACTGCTCTTTTCTTCTTTCAATATTAGCAATCGGAGCAATTTCTTCAATGATACGTCCTACGATTGGTGCAGCGATAACTCCTCCGAATTGAATGGAGTTCTTTGGACTATCGATAGCTAGATAAACGAGTAATTCGGGGTCGTCTGCAGGCGCGAAACCAATGAAGGAGACGATATAATCGCCATCTTTATAACGACCATTCTCTACTTTCTGTGCCGTCCCCGTTTTACCACCTATTCGAAGACCATCTGCAAACGCATTACGACCCGATCCGTTAGCTACAACAGATTCAAGCGCATGCCGCACTTTAGCTGATGTTTCTTCACTGATTACTTGTCTTTTTAATTCTGGTTCAAATTCTTTTAACGTCTTACCTTCAGAGTCTTTTATTGATTTCACAATATATGGCTTATAGAGTTTGCCGCCATTAATAGCTGCAGCGACTGCTTGCACTTGTTGGATTGGGGTGACAGAGATTCCTTGCCCGAACGAAGTAGTTGCTTGTTCCACCGGTCCAAATGCTTCTTTGGAAAACAGAATACCTTTCGATTCACCAGCAATGCCTGATTCTGTTGAGCTACCGAAGCCGAATTCACGAATATAACGATCTAATCTTTCACTTCCAAGTCGCTGTCCCATCGTAATGAATCCAGGGTTACATGAATTTTCTACAACTTCCAAAAATGTTTGATCTTTATGACCTTCTCGCTTCCAGCACCGTAACCTAGCGTTTGCAACGACTTTATAACCAGGATCATAAAAATTTTCATTCTCCAAATCGATGACGTCTTCTTCCAAACTAGCTGCCAATGTAAGAATTTTGAATGTGGAACCTGGCTCGTACGTCATCCATACAGGCAAATTCCGATTATAGATAGTGGAATCGGCTGATTGATATTCTCGTGGATCAAAACCTGGTACAGAAGCCAGTGACAATAATTCTCCTGTTTTTGGATTCATGATGATAGCCAGTGCCTGTGTTGCATCATATTTTTCCATTGCTTGGATCAGTTCGCGTTCCACAATTTGATGCATTTTCAGATCGATAGTCAACTCCAAGTTCAAACCATCTTTCCCATGTTCGAAACTATCTTCTACGTGTGGCAATGCAATCCCTTTAGCATCAGTGAACAGTCGTACTTTGTCTCCTGTTCCGTTTAGAATTTCATCATATGCATACTCAATACCTGCCAACCCATCACCATCATAGCCGGTAAAGCCAATCAAACGCGCTAACAGATCATCATATGGATAATGTCGGACGAAATCTACTCCTACATACAAGCCGGCTACTTGTAGTTTAGTAATTTCATCCCCTTGCTCCTTCGTAATATTTTTTCCTTCTGGAGCTAATTTCACCATATATGTTTTTTTGTTCAGCTTTTCTTCCAAAGTTTCTGGTGGCATTTTAAGGATTTTTGCAATTGCAGGTATGTCGCTGGAAATGTCGGGATTTTGAGCCGGCATGAAATACAGTGTAGGTGCTAGTTTATTACCGACAATCAACTTACCACTTCGATCCGTAATATTTCCACGCATAGCACCAAAAGGAATTTCAATGTCCCAATTTTCTTCTGCTTTTTCTTTCAACCATTCATGCTTGATGATTTGGACATGAAATAGTTTTCCTATTACGAGTAGTAGACAGATAAGAAAGCATAAGAAGGCTGCACGTAAACGTTTTTTGGACTGCATATCAATAAATGAACGCAATGACTCACTACCTTTTTTCTATTAAGGTATGCTGGGAAATCGCGCGCTATACATTAGCCACCCATGATTTGCTCCTCTTCGTTTTCTTCTTTATCTTCATTACTCTTCTTTTTATTATACTGCTGCCTTGGCGTCCGAAGTTCAACGACAACTGGATCATTCTTGTTTACTGACGTTCCTTCCGTTACGCTTTGTCCAACAACATAACCTTCACCGTTGATTCGAATATCCAGCTTTGAAAGGTTCATAAAAGAAAGTACCATCTTTTTAGACCAACCTGTCATGTCTGGGAATGTTGTATCTCCTTTTGTTTCCAACAAAATCATTGAGTCCTCCGTTAATTTCGTGTCAGCTTTTGGTATTTGTTTAGTTACCTTGCCACCTTCTCCGATTAATACGGTTTGGAAGCCATCCTCGGCTGCCAATGAAGCTGCTGTTTCCGAATCTACCCCTTCATAATCACCAACTTTTTTCACAGGTATCAGTTGTTCATCGTCAGGAGCAATGTTCAAATATTTCAAGCTGTTTTCCATAATCGGATTAAAGACTCTTGATACAGGATCGGACCCTTGTTCTCCTGCTTTTAATTTAGGTTGCTGAACGGTTACATAGATTAGAAGCTGCGGGTCATCAATCGGCGCCATTCCAAGGAACGAGTATAGGTAGTTACCGTAGCCAGACATATACCCTTTTCCATCTGTTTTGGGAAGTTCTGCTGTACCGGTTTTACCACCTACTGCGTAATTTTCCAGATGATACTTTTGTGCAGTACCTTTTTCTGAAGTTACTGTTGTTGCAAGAATTTCACGCACTTCTTTAGCAGTTGCTGCGGAAATTGGTGTTCCGCTTTCTTCAGGTTCGTGATTCTCCAGCACTTCATTCGTATTCGGGTCTATGATTTGGTCGATTACATATGGTTTCATCATGACACCGTTATTGGCGATAGCAGAAGCAGCCTGTATCATTTGTAGTGGTGTAACTGTAGAACCTTGCCCATAAGAAGTCGTCAATCGTTCAGCAGGATAATTATCTAGTACAACGCCCGACGCTTCATTCGGCAAATCAATCCCAGTTTTTTTACCAAAGCCAAATTTGTGAACGTACTCAATGAATTTCTGATCACCGATTCTTTCCAGTAAGTATGCCATTCCCACGTTAGAGGAACGTTGTAAACCTTCCATAAAAGTAATCGTTCCCCAACCTTTCACGTTCACATCACGTATCACTCTGTCGTAGATCCGGTAAGATCCAGATCTGAAGTAATCATCTGGCTCCCATTTATCTTCTTCCACCGCCGCTGCCAATGTGAACATCTTCATTGGAGAACCTGGTTCAATAGTCTGCTCGACTGCATCATTCAACCAGTTTTCTGTTAAACCTTCTCGTGTCATCGGATTAAACGTCGGTCGCTGACTCATTGCTAGGATTTCACCCGTTTTAGGATTCGACACAAGAACAAGCATTTTCTTCGGAGAATACTCTTCTTCTACTTGATCCATCGCTTCTTCAACGAAATTACTAATCGTCTTATCCAATGTAAGTTTAATCGTCTGACCGTCCTGTGGTTCTTCAATTTGTTTGCTTGCAGTGGGCAATAAATATCCCCAACCATCAGATTGATAATTCACTTTTCCATCTACACCTGTTAGTTGCTTGTTATACGTTTTTTCAAGCCCCATTTTCCCTTTGGTGATGGTTAGATTGTTTTCCATTTCTTCTTTTTGGGCAAAGCCCACTAAGTAAGAAGCGAAGCGACCGTTAGGATAGAATCGTTTTTTACCTTCTACAAACAAAACACCCGATAATTTTTTTCTATCGAGTTCTTCCTTCATCTTCATCATCGTTTCGCGGTTCAGATCTTTTCCCGCACGACCAAACTCAATTTGCCATGTGCCTTCTCTAGCATTTTTCATTTTATCGTAAATTTCACGTTCTTTTAAAGGTAAATACTTGGCCAGTACTTTAGCCGTCCCCTTATAATCCACCACATGATATTTTCTTTTGCTGTTTTTACTAGCAGCTTCATTAAGGACAGCAACTACATTATAACTTAATGTATCCGATGCAATCGGCTCATCGTTTCGATCTACAATTGCCCCACGGTTTGCTTGTAAAACTGCATGTTTTTCATATTGGTTAGAAGCGATCTTCGCTAATTCCTTACCATCTACTTGGCCCGTCATCTGAATAAAAAGAATTCTGCCGAATAATATGAAAAAGAGCCCTCCGAATACTACAAACATTAGAAAGGCTCCCCATTGAAAGCGAAACTTCTTCATCGTCCAGGTACGACCTTTACGTTACCTTCGTTAAGGTTCAAACCATTCTCTTGTGCTTTTTTCCAAATACGTTCGTAAGTGGATTTGTCACTCACTTGAATGGACAATTCATTATTCTGTTTTGCAGTATTTTCAATTTCAGTATTCATCAACTGCACTTCTTTATTTACAGTGTTTATATCAGAATGTGTCTGTAAAAGCATGGAAGATGATCCGATTGTAAATGCTGCAAATAAAGTGAACAATATCTTTTCACCCTTAGAAAAACGCTTTTTTACACGGCGGACAACCTGCGGCTGATTTTGGTCAGTATGTTGTTCGATCTCCGGTGTATATGGCGTACTTAAGTTCCGTTGTTCTAGTCCCATGGCTCAATTCCCCTTTTCTATTTTCTCTCTATAATTCGTAATTTCGCTGATCTGGCACGTTTATTATGCTCTATTTCTTCATCTGTAGGGATGATCGGCTTTCGCGTAATAAGACGGAAATCCGGATCCATGCCCTCAGGTATAATAGGTAAGTTTGGCGGCAACTCCGGCATGGAAGAAGCCTCCTTAAAAATCGTTTTACATAAGCGGTCTTCAAGCGAATGGAAGGTAATTACGCTAATCCGACCATCCTCACGTAATAACGTAAGGGCATCGGTTATAGATTGTTCAGCTGCTCCTAGCTCATCATTTACCGCAATTCGTATAGCCTGGAAAACACGTTTCGCAGGATGGCCTCCAGTTCTTCTGGCAGCTGCTGGTATTCCTGTTTTAATAATCTCAGCTAGTTCTCCTGTTGTACGTATAGGCGCATCAGCGCGTGCTTCTTCAATTTTACGAACGATTTGCTTAGAGAACTTTTCTTCACCATAGCGGAAGAATATTCTGACCAAATCTGAATATGACCATTCATTGACTACTTCATAAGCCGTCAATGGCGCAGATGTATCCATACGCATGTCCAGTGGAGCGTCATGATGGTAACTGAAGCCACGCTCAGGTGTATCCAATTGCGGAGATGAAACTCCAAGGTCATATAAAATCCCATCTACATGAGAGATTCCCAATTTTGCTAATTCATTTTTCAAGTCTTTAAAGTTTGCATGGACAAAGTGTACTTGTGCTGTATAGTTCGATAGTTTTTTTGCGCTGCTTCAATAGCTGTCATATCTTGGTCGAAGCAGATTAGTTGTCCCTCAGATGAAAGAAGTTTAATAATTTCTGCACTGTGACCTGCACCACCAAGTGTGCAATCCACGTAAATGCCATCTTCTTTTACATTTAAGCCTTCGACGGCTTCATGAAGTAATACTGTTGTGTGGTTAAACATGGTTATTCCGCCTGCTTTCAAAATTCAAAATCAATAAGGTTTTCTGCAATGTCATTGAATGATTCCTCAGATTCCTCGTAATACGCTTCCCATAGTTCTGCAGACCAGATCTCAATACGGCTGGATACACCGATAATCATACAGTCCTTTTCAATCTTCGCGAATTGTAGTAAGTTTGCAGGTATATTTACTCTCCCCTGCTTATCTAGACTGGCTTCGCTTGCTCCTGAGAAGAAAAAACGAGTGAATGCACGAGCATCTTTTTTTGTAACCGGCAACGCTTTCAATTTTTCTTCAAGCTTTTGCCATTCATCCAGTGGATATCCAAACAAGCAATTATCCAGTCCACGGGTTAAAATAAAGCCTTCTGCTAATAGCTCCCGAAATTTCGAAGGAACGATCAGTCGACCTTTCATATCAATTGAATGCTGATACTCACCCATGAACATATAATTCACCCCACTGTATGAAATAATGTACCACATCCCCCCACTTTCCTCCACCCACTATGCTGTTTTTCTTCGCATAATTTTTAAAATGTGTCAATAGTACTTCTTTCTGATTTACATTCCTGCCCGTATCCCGAAAAAACTACTTTTTTCGCAATTTTCATTCGTTATCACCATTGAATAATGTTTAGTTTCAATTGAGACTTGTTTAGTGTGTGAGATAGGCCGGAAGCTCCAATTAGAGATGCTTAAGGTATGCAGAGAAAGCGGGGTGGGCAACAAACCACATACTAGAATTAGTATGGGACACAGTGTTGTATTTAAACTTATTTAAGTTCAAGTTTAGATTTAGTTCATCCACAAAAAGATATCAGCCATTACTTCAATTCACCACACGAAGTGACTATAATTTTTTACACAGGAACTGAAACGTAAGAAGTGCTGCTCTCAGTGGATCTACTCTCTCCGAATCCCCCGGAATATGGCTTTTCTAAATTGACAACCCCACTCCAACAAATTCACATTCTTTTACACGCATACTAAACCCGCCATTCATAGAACGAATGACGGGTTTAAGTGGTTTCTTATAAATAGACTAGTTGATGTGATCCATTAAACGTATAAGGTTGTTTCAGTAACTCATCAATCAATCCTTCACCGAACTGGTTCAAGTAAAAGTATGGCGAGTAGAGACGCTCTTGCAGGGAACCTTCCGGAAATAGCTGTTCCGAAATAACGTGATAGCGCTCGTATTGTACGTGATGCTTCAGTAAAATGGATTGCTCTTTTTTCTTCTGTAAATAATCAAACTGACTCTTATGGAATTGTAAATTTTTATCGAGAAGTTGTAGTAGTCCTGGATCTGACGTTTCGAGATGCGACTGCAACTGTTCATACTGCGTTTGTAATTGACTCTGGGTTTCCGTCAACAAACGATCGAATTGCTCATCTCGTTGTTGTTCTAGCCACTTTTCCAGAAGTTCCGGTAATTCGTGATTCATTACTTGGGTCATTGTAATTTCCGTCAGCTTTAGCGCTTCCTGGACTTGTCTGTTGACCAACGTAATAGAAAGCCTTGGTACAATTACCGGCATATTGATACCCATGAGATGAAAAGCTTCTTTCAATAAAGACCAATAGGCAATTTCACCAGGTCCGCCGACAAATGCTAATACAGGAAATACGAGATCTTGCATAATAGGTCTTGTGGCTACGTTGTTACTTAGCAACCAAGGCTCATTTTTTGCAAGTTGATGCATTTCTTGTGCTGTAAAACTGATCCCCGCTTGTTCATTGACGAATTTCCCATCTTTTCTTCGGAGTAGTACCCTCCCCGTGTCATGAACATAAAATAGATTAGCGTCTTGTTCATCCGATTCAATTGGCTTTGCATACCCATCTGCTTGAAGCTGTTGTTCTGTATAGTAAATGCTCTTCGCCATTGCTTCAGTGTTCTCAATCATCTGTGAGAAGTAAGGCGATTCCAGTTGTCGCAATGGTTTATATGCTGCATCCATAAATAACAATCCATGCGCAGTAAATAGTTCATTCATCAGTGAAGTGAAGAAATCTGTGAAATTCTGTTGCTGCTCTACAGTTTGCAGCACATCATTCAACAATTTTTGCGTATAAGATGTCTCTCCATAGCTTTTAAAAATCTTTTTAATATACGCGGTCATTTCTTTTTGATCATAACGTGTGTCTGAAGCCATCGTTTTTAAAATGGTCTGTTGTTTAAACTGCCGCTTGATCGCTTTTCCTGCCTTCGCAGTGTATGTATGATTGATTTCGTTAATATCATGATCTTCTCCAGCAACCCAAAAAACAGGAACTACAGGTTTCTCTAGTATTTCTCGTTGTTTTTGTGCCAATAAAATCACGGATATAGCTTTGTGAACAGAATATAAAGGACCTGTCAAAATCCCTGCTTGCTGCCCGCCAATAACTACTAACGCGTCTTCTGAAAGCTCTTGTATATACTGAGCAGCCAAATTGGATATTCCAAATGGCTTCATATAACTTTCTACCGCAGCAGCTAGCTGTTCTCTCTGAAAAGATCGTTGCTGTAATTCTTCCGCTCTTTCTTCATACCCTACTGGTGTCATTTCATATTCAAAATATCTATGGAAAAATTGTGGGTCATGACGATACGATTCCATCAATTTATTCTTCTTCGGTAACTCCATTGTGTCCAAGTCCATTCCACAAACCCCTTTATGTACTATACTACCGCAAGTATATCATCTGATCCAATTAGGTTGAATTCATACGCTTACGAGTACCCTTTAGTTCAAGTAGCGGATGATCTGCACCGTAATTCCAATAATGAACAGTAAAAAGTATGCTACTGTTAAGAGTAGAAAATACGCTCGCCATGTTCTGCGTAACACCCAGGATGACCGAAACTCTTTTTCCCTAGACCGTTCTATAACTGCAAATCCGATAGCAATTAAACACACTACTCCGATTAACAAAATAGGTAGCCAAACATCCCAAATCGCACGAATCAAAATCAAAACGGTCAGTACCATAAATGGTGTAGTCCAATCTACCGCCCATCCAATTCTCTTTTTTTTAGGTAACCCTATTTTCTTCGCAACAATAATTAATACTACTAAAATTATAAAAGGGAACAATAATAACGCTCCTAGTATATTCGTCAACATCCGCCACATTCACTCCTGTTTATTCCAAGCAGTGCAGTCTCAAGCATTTGTAAAAAAGGAGCTCTGCCACCTTTTTGATTAATTTCCTTCAACACCGCTGTCAAAATAGTCTCGATTTCCATATTCCGTCCTTTTATTCTATCTACAAGCATAGAAGATTGATTATAGGCTGTTTTTCGGCATACCTCTTCTATATCACTATAGCTCAATAAATCACTATACTCTTCAAAGTTACTGAGCAACTCTTCACACAACTGGCGGAATAACAAATGGAAGTAAGGGTTTTCTAACAACAGTCCATTCCTGATTTCCAACAATGCCGTTAGTGGGTTGATCGCACAATTGATCAGTACTTTACGAAACAATAACTGTTTAGCATTTTGTTGCGTAGTAATCGGAAAGTTTTGTGGGTCTATTTCTTGCATCCACTGTATGATCGGAGCAATCCGGTCATTTTCCACGATGTTAATAGGTCCCATACCGTTATGTGAAACTGTTCGGTCATCTATTCTTGCAGCACCATGCTCGACTGTCGCGAACGACACATGCCCAAGTGAATATTGCTTAATTAGCGACAGATGTCCAATTCCATTTTGAATGAACAATAAATCCGGTTGTACCGGTAGAGCGCTGATTTCAGACAATACAACGGGTAACGCATCATACTTCACAGCAATAATCCATAACGCATCTGTTGGCAACTCTTCAATATGTATGGTTGAATCTACTTCATATGTAAAGTTTTCTGGCCTTCTCACCAGACCACTACGTAAATGCTCTGCTTGTTCCTCTCGTCTTACCCAAAAGGTTACATTTGCCTGATGTTGAGCTAAATAGGACCCAATTAATAATCCTATAGATCCCGCTCCTACCACTACAAATCGCATAGCTTTCCTCCTTAAAAAAGAGACCCAGTGAAGGCGTCTCTGTTGATATGTTTTATTATACAGGATAGACAGGATGTTTTCTCGAAGAATTCATAATTTTTTTCGTTTCATAGTATCCAAATCTCTCAGCTAGCACTGACCGTAGATTATGAGGCGCAACCACTTCATCAATGATAAGATCTGAGGCCATCTTATAGATATCGATTTCCTCTTTATATTCTTGCTGCTTATCTTTAATAAATGCAATTCTCTCTTTTGGATCCGCAATGGCTTCAATTTTATTCGAGTATACCGCATTGACAGCTGCTTCAGGACCCATTACAGCGATTTGTGCAGTCGGCAACGCAATACAGACATCTGGCTCAAAAGCAGGACCTGCCATCGCGTACAAACCTGCCCCGTAAGCTTTACGAACAACGACTGAAATTTTCGGTACGGTGGCGGAACTCATCGCCATAATTAACTTAGCACCATGCCGAATAATTCCTTGCCGCTCCACTTTCGTCCCAATCATGAACCCTGGCACATCTGCCAGAAACAGCAACGGAATGGAGAAAGCATCACATAATGTAATGAACTTCGTTACCTTGTCCGCTGAATCCACAAATAGCACGCCACCTTTTACTTTGGGCTGATTCGCTATAACCCCTACAGGCCGTCCGTCAATGCGTGCAAGAGTAGTAATAACCTCCGGTGCAAATAACTTCTTAATTTCGAATAGACTATTGTCATCTACTAATTGATCGATAGCCTCATACATATTGAATGGCGCATTTTGGTTCTCGGGAATAATTTCCTCCAATGAACGTCCTTCCTTCACCGCACGAGGTTCTGCAAATTTCGCAGGCCCTTCAAAATTTCCAGGGAAGTAAGAGAGATATTTGCGAGCTTCTACAATCGCTTGCTCCTCAGTATCTACTAGCACGTCACCACAACCACTTACAGTACAATGCATGCGGGCGCCACCCATTTCTTCTAGCGTTACCTTCTCACCTATGACTTTTTCAGCCATCCGTGGTGAACCTAAGTACATCGAGGCATTGCCTTCCACCATAATGACAATGTCACAGAAGGCTGGGATATAGGCACCGCCTGCTGCAGATGGCCCAAATAGAAGGCACAGTTGTGGGATGACACCCGATAAACGCACTTGATTATGGAATATACGACCGGCCCCACGACGATTCGGGAACATGTCTAGCTGATCTGTAATACGCGCTCCAGCGGAATCCACTAAATAAAGTAATGGTACACGAAGCTTTTCAGCAGTTTCTTGAATACGGATAATCTTTTCTACTGTTCTTGCACCCCAGGAACCCGCCTTAACTGTAGAATCGTTAGCCATGACACAAACTGTTTGACCATCAATTTTCCCGGTAGCTGTAACGACGCCATCTGCAGGTAGATCTTTCGTTTCACAGTTTGCAAATTTTCCATCTTCTACATAGTTACCCTCATCAAATAAAAGGCGTAACCGCTCTCTAACGAATAACTTAGCTTGTTGTTCTAATTTCTTATGATATTTTTCTGCACCACCCTTGATAACACGAGCGGTGATTTCTTGAAGTTTTTCATTATACGCAGTCTTTGTCGATTCGTTTGTCAAGGAACTCCCCACCTTTCGTTACGATTGAATGGTAACTAACACTTCATCTTCATCTACAAAATCGCCTTCAGCACCGTGGATCTTATTCACCGTTCCATCCACTTCAGCTTCTAGCGGAATCTCCATCTTCATGGATTCCAAAATGACGACAACTTGTCCCTTCGTCACTGCGTCTCCTTCTTTCACTTCAATCTGGAGGATTGTACCTGCCATAGTTGCTTTTACTTCTTGCATATCATCACTCCTCATTTTCTAAGTACTAGCAATTATTGAAAATAACTTCTTTATAGATAGTGTATCTTAATCATGAAACCGTTTACAAGTGAATTCTAAACAGTCCCGACAATGTATGCTTGTCGGGACTGGAACTTTACTTACTTTTTGTTAAAAACCTTTGAACTGCTTCATGATGTGCATCACTTTCCCAAAGAACGGAACAGACGCGAGCTTCTTCTTGCATAGCGTGCTCAAGCCCGTTTGTTTTCCATTTCCTAGTGGCGATGGATTTATACGCACGATGTACATTTCTATGTACGTTAAGCTTTGGAGCTAGAAACTGATCAAGCGCTACTTCGGTATCCCCCTCATATACTTCAGTTGCCCAGCCAAGCTCTAATAATTGTTCAGGTGAATGAATGCTCGCTCTACTCGTAAACTGCAGCAAACGATCATGTGGACCATTTTTCTCGAATAATAATGTAGCTCCTCCCCACCCAGCCGTTATGGCCAGTGTACCTTGAATGAATCCGGCTCTTGCATGTGATGCAACCAAACGGTAATCACAAGCTGTTGCCAATTCACAGCCCCCGCCAACTGCTGCTCCATTTACTAGCGCTATTGTAGGCATCGGTAGTGTAGCGATCCGATATAAAATACTAGCCCCCCTGCTGAGCATTGGAAAAGCATCCTCTGCTGTGTGAAAGCCGTGAAAATCACTTAGATCTCCGCCTGAACAAAATGCCAGGTCACCTTCTCCTGTAATAACAGCAAAAGAAATTTCAGGATCATCCTCAATTTGATCTAGAAAGGATTCAAGCCCTTCCATGACGTCATAATTTACCGCGTTTCGCATTGCAGGACGATTAATTGTAAAATAAGCTATGGATTGATCGATCTTTATAGAATAAGACAAAGAAATTCCCCCTTTTCCATTTAGCATACCATTTTTGCACAAAACAAAAAAGACTACCTTGAGCCATGGTCTCAAGGTAGTCTTTATTTCGTTGTGTAGAATCTAAATTATTCGCCTACAACGTCTTTTCCTTTGTAGTGTCCGCATGATTTGCAAACGTGGTGTGCCAATTTCATTTCGCCACAGTTGTCGCAAGTAGTCATACCTGGCGCTTCAATTTTGAAATGAGTTCGACGCATATTTTTCTTCGTTTTAGAAGTTCTTCTCTTTGGTACTGCCATTGGGGGGCACCTCCTTATAAGGGTTTACTCTTTATCGGTTTCAAAAAAATTAGCCAATCCCGCTAAGCGAGGATCCACTTTTTCTCCTGCTTCTTGTCGTTGCGCTTCCAATTCCTCATCGGTTGTATAGGACCAACCTTTGCCTTCCACCTGTTGCATCTCATCTGCATTTTCACAGAGTACTTGCATCGGGATTTCAAGCAAAATCAGTTCTTCCAATACAGGAGTAAAATCAATTATTTCCCCATCAACCGGATGAATTTCATCATCCGTCTGAAGTGTTCCCTCGTCCCAGCTGAATTGCTCAACTGTTTCAATGGAGAATGGATAATCGACGTCTTCCCACGTACGTGCACAAGGCAAAGTCATTGAACCTTCTAGCCGAAGCTGGCATGTTAACTTTTTCTCACCAATTGTACATGTTCCACTTACTCGAACAGGCTGAATTGCCCTAATTTCTTCATTCCGATTTTTCACGGAATCCAAATTCACTGCTTCGTCAAACAGTAGCGGGCCTTGCCTATGTTTCCGTAATTGATGAATGGACCATTTCATGTCTATCACCTCAAGACAACAATGTTGATTATAGTATTTAAAATAAGGGATGTCAAGATATTTTCTTGTCACCCTAATAAGTTTAACGTTATAATTCATTATACGCAAGTACAGAGGAGGATTCCATTGTTAGCTACTGGTATTGTCGTCGAATATAATCCTTTCCATAATGGCCATTTGTTCCATCTCAATGAAGCTAAAAGACTTACAGACGCAGATGTCATCATCGCGGTAATGAGTGGACATTTTCTTCAGCGCGGTGAACCTGCAATTGTTGATAAATGGACGCGGGCCCACATGGCTCTGGCTGGTGGTGCAGATCTCGTCATCGAGTTACCCTATGCTTTTGCCACCGCCCATGCACCTCAATTCGCGAGAGGAGCTGTTCAAATCTTAGACGCCCTTCAATGCGAGTATATTTGCTTCGGCAGTGAAGAAGGTCACATCGCACCATTTGTGCATAGTTTGGACACAATGAACACACATAAGAAACTTTACGAAGAAAAAATTAAGTGTTCGATGCAAGAAGGTCTAAGTTACCCGAATGCATTGCGGATTGCTTATGATGAAATTTCACGCACTACTGATGAACCACTCGCTGATTTATCAGAACCGAATAACATTCTAGGTTTTCATTATATGCAAGCCATAAAAGAAATTCGGTCGAACATGATGCCTGTCACGCTCGAGCGAAAAGGCACACATTATCATGATGAGGCATTACCTGAGGATTCTATTGCTAGCGCTACAGGAATACGAAAAGAACTGTTTGCAACCGATGTCGCGCACGTTCAATCTTTCATGCCTTCATCTTCCTATGAGCTACTTCATCAACAGCCTCATCAAAGCTGGGATCATCTCTACCCATTTCTTCGGTACATGATTCTTCGTGAAGGACCTGAACAATTGGCATCCATTGCAGATATCACGGAAGGAATTGAATTTTCTTTATGGCGCGCTGCAAAAGAACACGCCACTTTCCAAGAATTCATGAAAGCTGTGAAATCCAAACGTTACACATGGACACGAATACAACGAATGTTAGTACATGTATTGACCGGTTATCAAAAATCAACCCGTGCACAAATTACCAGTCCGTCTTATTTACGGTTACTTGGAATGTCTAAAAATGGAAGGAACTATTTACGCTCAGTGAAAAAAGAAGTGACTTTGCCAGTTGTAAGTCGTGCAGGTTCACACAAGGACCCTTCACTACTGATGGATATTAAAAGTACAGACATTTATATGTGTGGTATGCAAAGAGAGCCAGGTCTAGATTTTAAAACACCACCCATTTTGTTGTGACACTTTACTTTTCTTTTAGCTTTTCCAAGTAACTTAATGCATCATCAATCGTTTTCACCGGGACAACTTTCATTTTTGTACCGATTTTATCCGCAGTTGCTTTCGCTTCATCATAATTTGAGAGAAGCTGCGGATTCTTCTTTTTCACTTCTTCCGGTAATTCATCGTCCGGCGCGAAGAAGATTTCGATACCTTCACGATCAGCTGCCATGATTTTGAAATCAATTCCACCGATCCGTCCCACTGAGCCATCTTCAAGCATCTCGCCAGTTCCTGCAATATTATAGCCTTTTGTTAAATCGACATCCACCAGGCGGTTCATCAATTCCAGCGTGAACATCAAGCCTGCTGAAGGCCCACCGATTTCTTCTGTACGGATATCTACCTTTGGTTCTGTCTCCAATTTGACCTGCTCTTCAAACTCTATTCCAAGACCTACTCGACCATCCGTCTCCGGAAGTTCTTTTAATTCTACTGGAACATCCAACTTCCGTTCTCCACGTTCCACTTGTAAATGTACATTCTGACCTTTTGACATACCACTAATCTCTTGCATAAATGCATCTGTTGAAGCGAGCTTTTGTTGATCGATCGATTGAATGACATCCCCTACTTTAAGCTTGCCTGCTGACGCTCCTGCCGGTAATACACCCGCCACAAAGACGCCCGTGAACTTTCTATTGATTGGCAACCCTGCCTTATCAAACGCTACTGATATGGCATGTGTTTTAGAATCAGCCATTAGTTTTATCTGACGCACTCCATACTCTTCATCACTTTCACCATGCCTTCTCACTTGGGTAGCCGGCATTAGCTTCATTTTATCTGAGAACTTTGACCAAGCATACGTTACAGGTGTTGCCTTGCCAATTGCAATGGTCATCAAACTAAATGTTCCTACGTCGTCCGTATCCCCGCCAACTACTTCTACGAGTGGTGCCAAATCGTAAGCTCCGCCTGGTCGAGAAATATACATATCTAACGGATAAAGTGCTAAAACAACTACTACTAGCAGGATTACCGCGGCTATCGCCCATTTACGCATTTTCATAAAAGCTCACCTCCATTAATAGCCTGTACGAATACTACATATATATTACGGTAGATGTTCATGTATTTCAAAAATTAGGAAGGAGTGCGACAGATGCCTTTTATTTACAATCCTGCCGTATCGAACAATGAGTAACGTACTCTTCATCTGGGCGCTAATTTTTTTATTTATTTTGCAGCCAGATGTCGCACATGAAGGAGCCGTTTCGGGTGCCCAATTATTCACTCATGCGTTACTTCCCTATTTGCTACCATATATTATATTAACGCAGTGGTTATTGAAAATGCCTAGCAAGCAAGGCACTAGTCAATGGAGTCGTTACATAAAAGCTTATGTGCTCGGTTCGTTTGGAGGCTTTCCGGTAGGTGCCGTGACCGTTAGTGAAATGAAAAAAAATGGAGAGATTTCTGCAGCTGAAAGTAGTTTGCTTGTTGCTTCTTGTCATGCACCAGGACCTATGTTCATTATTGGCTTTGTTGGGAACGAATTATTCGGTAGTACTACAAGTGGTTGGAAATTATTGATTGCCATTCATCTAGCTAATATCGTATTTTTCGTATTGGCTATGTCGCTTCTAGGTAGCCGATATCAACAGACAGCTATACCCACCATCCCTCAACAAGATCATAAAACATCTCCTTTGCTGCGCTCGATCAAGGATAGTTCATCCGTTATATTGTTAGTGGCCACCACGGTCATCTTCTTCTCGTCTCTCGGTAATGTGCTTTCGCATTCCATATCTTCCGTCATCACTGTGGATATGGGAGTGACAAAAACTTTATTGCTTGCTGTCTTCGAGATGACTTCGGGCGTCCAGTCTGCTACCGAGCATTTTGCCGGAGATGCGATGTATCCAATGCTCATCGCGGCCATTCTATCAATTAACGGTATGAGCATCCACATGCAAGTCATGACGATCGCCAAGAGCGCTGGCATACGAATACTCCCCTATGTAATTGCAAGGGTCTGGAACACGTTACTCGTCCCTGTATTGTTCATTTGGATTTATTGAGCAAGTATCAAAAAAGGATGCCCTTCAAGGACATCCTTTTGCATATTTACATTACCATCCTTGCTATTCAAACTTTCTCTTCAGTGCTACATTGACATGTGGTGGTACGAGCGTGGAGACATCTCCGCCATAACGTGCCACTTCTTTAACGATACTTGAGCTGAGGAATGAATATTGACTTTTTGTCATCACAAAGAACGTTTCAATACTTTCGTCCAGTACCCGGTTCATCGATGTGATTTGCATTTCATACTCAAAATCTGAAATAGCGCGTAAGCCACGAACAATAACGGATGCGTTAATTTCTTGTGCGTAATCAATCAACAGTCCTGAAGACGTATCAATCTTGACATTGTCATACTTTGATGTAGCTTCATGAATAAGTGCAACACGCTCCTCCACTGTAAACAATGGTTTTTTGGAAGAATTATTCATTACGGCAACATGCACTTCCTGGAATGTTTTTGCTGCTCTTCCTATAATGTCTAAATGTCCATTCGTCACCGGATCGAAACTTCCCGGTACGATTGCGATTTGTGTCATCCTGTTAGCCTCTTTTCTTGTAAATCGTAATAGCAGTACTTCCATAAATAGCAGAACTGATTTGACTATATGTATCGTAATGTTCGGGCAAGTCTATATGTTTATCATGTTCACAAATGATGGTTGCATTTTCTGCTACTACCCCTTGTGCTATTACGTCTTTAATTACATCATAGTATTCGACCGTTGCATAGGGAGGATCTACAAATAGCAGATCAATAGAAACTTCTTTAGACTTAAGAACTGCAGCAGCCTGGCGTGCATCTCTCTTTTCAACCTGCAGACATTCTTCCATGCGGCATTTTTCTGCATTTGCTTTAATAATAGCGCACGCTTTAGGATTTTTTTCAAATACAATCGCCTGTTCCATTCCTCTTGATAACGCCTCAATCGCAATGGAGCCACTGCCGCCAAATAACTCGACCACAGTTCCTCCATCGAAATAAGGACCGATTTTGTTGAAAACAGACTCTTTTACTTTGTCTGATGTCGGACGCGTAGACGTGCCTGGCAAGGATTTCAAAGACGTACCTTTTCTCGAACCGGAAATGACTCTCACTCTTTTCCCATCTCCTTTATCATCTTTTCAATTTGTTCGATAGAAATGGTTTCATCCGACTTATCTATTAATACAAAGAAGATTCGGCGCAACCAATTTTCATCAAAATACAACTTTTTATTAATTGAGGTATAAGGCTTTTCTGTATAATCAAATTTGCTACCATTCATCACGTAGAAAGGCTCTAATTTAGAAAAACGATAGGTGCGATTTGGACCGTCGAAATAAATTGACTGCTCGTTTGAGCGCATTGAATAGCCCATCTTCGACAATAACTCTTCTGCTGGATAAAAACTTGTATCTTCCTTTACAATTACCTTCACTTCTGGAACTTCTTCTCCATCAAGCAATACAGTCCGTGGATCAAGTAGCAGAAATGGATAGTTATATCGCTGTTCCTTCATTGTCATATGAAAATACTGCGTGTCGAATGCAAGTATTTTTGACAACGACTGATCCAAATCGGATGACGAAAGTTTTTTACCTATTTTCTCTTGGACGTTTTGGCGAAATGTTTGATATTGCTCTGCCGAGATCGATTTTTTCAAACGAGTAAACGCTGCTTGTTCCGCTTTCGTTCCTACTGGAGCATCTCCAAGTATAGATGCAATCATACTGCTCATAGATGGTTCGTCCGCTTGTAAAATGAAACGTGAATGGACACTCATCCTGGCTACTTGTTTTATTACTTTCGATATATTGCCCGTTTTCTCCACAATAAAGCGCTCTGCATACAGCGGCCGATTACCTGAAGCTAGCACTACGCTCACATGATTTCCACCGATGGCTTCCAGCATTTTAACTAGCCGGTCATTATACTTTTTATCGATACCTTCACCGAAAATTGTCAGCTTGTTTGAAGAGTATGCAAGCGGCACATCCTCTGGTTGCCAATACAGTTCATTAACAAATCCTACGCCACGGTATAAACGGTAGGTAATACGCTCCTTGTTTTCCTTTCCTACACGTTCTAACCCCGTTACCCACATGCCACCAACACTTTGCTCATCAGTCACATGGAGGACAGTAGTCAAGGGTTTTGCACCCTGAAGAACCACAAACGGCTTCTTAAATAGTTTACGTCCGGTAAGGGGTGTTTTCTTCGGCAATTTATAGACAACAGATTGTTGATCAAGTTCTCCTTCTTCGAATGCCACATTAGAATCATTTAGTCGAGCACATGAAGAGGAATCCTCTGCTTCGCATCCACGCTCTACGCTTTCTTCTGGCCAAATAATCTCGTGTCTACCTTCCGACAAGTTATAAAAGTGGTGACGAATGTACAATCCATCTGCCCGATTGATGACTTCAATTTCCTGACGAAACGTACCTGAATCCGCGTCTTCTCCATTTGCATTGACCGATTGGCTGTAATGCAAATAAACGAGTCCACCGTTTACTGCCGCCAAAAGAAATACAAGCCTTATAATAACTTTCAACGTACAACACCTCATCGCATGGTATGATGGACACGAACCATTACTAATTGCCTGAAAGGAAGCGCTTGATTATGATCCAACAACGTTTTATCGAACTAGGGGAAGGCTATAGCGACATCTACGAATTACTCGAGTTAATGTCTACGAACTCCCATCGAATTTACAGAGCCTATATTTTTTCATCTAAACATGATTCTAAAGAACAATTGTCATTGGCAGTTTCTTTTTCTCCTGCAACTGAAAACAATCATTTCATGCCGATCTATATTTGCAGAGAAGGTATTCGCTATTCTGCAGACAAACCATCGAAACGTTATGACTTGTTTGTTAAGCATGCAGAGTCGCTGAATAAAAAGCCTGTCAGAGTGGAAATAAAACATTCATCCGAATTTGCTGAGAATGAGCTATTTTACCAATATATTACTGGGATCTTACGCTTAAATCACTTGTTGCCGCCGCTAAATTAATAAGCGGCAGCAAATTACAAGCCTGTTTTATAATCATATTCTTTTGCTTTATCGGGCTTTGCATTTTCATATATCGTGCTGACGAAGGGCCGCTGTGAAGGCAATACTTTCCGTACAGCCGACAAACGCTCCAACTTAGTGATCGTTGTTTCCACGTCTTCCATATCACAGTAAAGCACAACGTATTTCATTCGCTTTGAAATATAATGAACATGCCCAAATTTGCGCAGTGATTTTGCTTGTTTTAAATGATGGAGATAGACAATTATGCCTTGTCGATCAATCATGATTCTCCCCCTCTTTCTTACTCCATACAATACCATAGGTGAGAAAAGTCCTGCAACCTTGCACAGAAATTGTTTGCATAGACATAAGTGAAATTAAGCTGATCTTTCATCTTTGTTTGTACACCTTCTCTGGAATAGGTTACACTTAAGAAGACATTTATCTGAATTCAATCGGTCTATTCTTTTATAAGACGACTGGATACAAGTATTTTCTGTTCAATTGAAGTATAAACATTGGCTAAACAAAAAAGTGAGGACTTACTATAATTATTGAGGAGGTTTTAGATTGGGAAGGAAAACAAATGTTGCATTAACTGTAGGCGCTGCAAGTGTGGCTGCATGGGCGGCTTCAAAAGTGATAGCAAAACCAGAACCTCGCACCGAAAAGAAAGCGCTTCGTTTTTCGGAAATAGCTGTTTTAACTGACGCACAACGATGCCAAGATACAGCAATGAATTCACTTACCGCTTATACGAAAATAGCTGATTTAGGTGTCCACGGCTTCACGGTCGATGTACGACTTACGAAAGATGAAGAAATTCTTTTAGTGCCAACCCAAGAACTTGTGCTTCCCGATGAAATTGCCGACTATACATTAGATGAAATCCATATCGAATCTAGATACGATCATGATCTTGATACACTGAACGGAGATCTATCTGTCGTGTCATTACGTGAACTGTTGCACAAGTTCCCGCAACTATTACTTGTAGTCTCTATGAGTGATTGCCCTACAACATATGAAGGAAGTTTAATCCCTTCCAAATTGTGGCGATTACTAAAAGAGACGGATGCTATAGAACGCGTTGTAGTAACGAGCCAATATGATGAACAAATTGATCGTTTTAATCTATATGCGCAGAATTCTATTGCTTTAGGTGCCGGTAGTGAGGAAATTAAAAAAGCATACGTCGCTTACACGAGTAAATTCGGTCACCTGTACCGCCCCAACGCAGATCTATTCTGCCTGTCCGAAAAACTCGGTGTGTTTCCGCTTGCTTCAGAAGGCTTCGTTCGCTTCTTACACGATCTCAATATAACTGTATTTTATGAGATGGATGAGACGGACGAGCTTCCAAAACATGCTAAATTAGACGTTGACGGTTTTATAACAAATCACCCAAAACAATTATTGACGTTCTTCAATGAAAACTAAAGATACAAAGAGTCTAGTTGGTTTATCGAGGGTCCACTAGACACGCGCACAACTGGTACTTCGATTCAGGTGATCTTCTCCTTTGCGCCACTACCTTTATTTAAAAAATAACCCCCTGCAGAATTATATCTGCAGGGGGTTATTTGTAATTATGAAATACTTTATGCTGAACAAGAACAGCTGCCACCTGAGCCGCAACCTCCGCCGCAAGAACTGTTAGAGAAAGTCCCATCGCCAGCTGGCACTTTCACAGCCTCTGAAACGGACTGGCCAATTAGGATACCTATTTCGTCCAACAAATCCTGCACGTCGTTTTCCGCCAGGCGCAAGGCAGCCACTTCATCTTGTAAATCCAGTTCACGCTTTTGAAGACGAATTTCCTTCATGATTACTCTATAATCTGGATGATAGCGACCAAAGCGCTGCACGTCCTCGTATTGTTCTTTCATTTTAGTGAAATCTATGATCTTTTTTCGTAGCTCAGTGTTTGAATATACACGGTCACGTGCGTCTTGATAGGTTTTCACCACTTCAGAACACAGCAGCATCTCGGAAAGTTCTTCCGCCATATCGATGACTCGCATCCACTCATCTGTCATCATCACCATTTGCCGCACCTCCTATCACAACTATCATAACAAAAAACTGGCGTCTCGACTATTCATTAAGATTTTTACTTTTTGGCATTTCTATAACTAAACGATTTTTTCACTTCTTCCATATCACAAAAATGCATCTTCTGATTCTCTATTTGCTGTATTTGTTCGTGTCCTTTACCTGCAATGAGTATAATCTCACCTGGTTGTGCTTGTGTGACAGCGTAGCGGATTGCTTGGTGACGATCGATGAAGACTTCGACAGGTGTTGCAAATCCTACCATGCCCGACAAAATATCCACAATTATTTGAGACGGCTCTTCTGTTCTCGGATTATCTGAAGTCAAAATTACATGTGAACTGTAGTGAGCAGCTACTGCACCCATTTGCGGCCGTTTCTCACGGTCTCTTTCCCCACCACATCCAAATACAGTAATCAGCCGTTTTGTGGACTCTGACAATGCCTCCAACACCGCTTGCAAGGCATCGGGTGTGTGTGCATAATCTACATATACTTCAACCCCTGCCTCTTCGTACTTCTCTAGGCGTCCAGTCGGAAGTCGCAGAGCATGCAAATGAGGTTTTATCGCTCGTAATGAATAACCGAGCGCCATTAGAGCCCCTATAGCTGCTCTTGCATTCATTTCATTATGGTGACCTAGATTAGGGAGTAGTACCTTTGGTTGCTGCTTGCCATTAATATGTCGTCTGCTGAAATAAATGGGTGGTTCAGACAACCCCTCTCCTATAACACGACAAGTTTCGTCATCTTCATTGATCACTAGCTGATCAGCCAATGGAATTAGTAGCTTTTTTGCATCGATGTATCGCTGTCTACCTCCATGTTCAGCGTAGTGATCCATTCCAATATTTAAAAAAACACCTACAGTTAACGGACAGTGCGCTAAACGATTAGTGGATAACCCAATCGAAGATGCTTCGAGAACAATATGGGTCACCTGTTGCTCCATGCATCTGCGTAAAATAGGATGAAATTGTTCAGCTGGTATCGTCGTCATGGAATTTTGAATCGTCTCCGTCAGCTTCCCGTCAATATAAAGACCTGTCGTTCCTATAACGGCTGTTTTATGCCCGAGCTCTTTTAATAACTGTCCGATAAAGTGACTCACTGTTGTTTTACCGTTTGTTCCCGTAACGCCGATGATGAGTAATTCCTCAGCTGGATTATCTGAAAACTTCGCGCTTCCATATGAAATAAATAATGAACTATCGGGAATTAGAACTACCGTAACTTCCACCGGTATGCTTGTTAGGTCTATGTTATCCCGATCGATCACTAGTGTTTTGGCTCCGTTGGATATCGCCTCTTCAATAAATGTCGTTCCATCAGACACAACTCCTTTCTTTGCTACAAATACATAATCTTTCTTGACCCTCTTAGAAGATTCCGTAATTCCATCAATTGTTCGTCGAATTGAGCCTTGTAATATAGTGCATGGCCAATCCTTAAGTAATTCAGATAATAGCAAGGTTTCTCGCCCCTTCCCGAACATTTTATTCTTCAGAGAATATAATGAAACGAAGCATAAAGTATTCTATGAAAGGCATAAGAAGAATGTCACGAAGAAAGTTGGGATTCTATGATTATCCAGAAATTTGGAGGAATTGCCATGCAGAATCAACAACAACGAGCAAAGTGTATTCAGCATATTCGACAGGCCTTGTCGAAACACCGCGCCGTCATCGTTGTAGTCTCTGCAATGGGTAGAGAAGGCGACGCCTATTCCACAGACGATTTGCTTACCCTTACGGACTCCTTCTCGAAATCCAGCGAAGCGAGAGATTTGGCTGCTTCATGCGGTGAATTAATCGCTGCAGCCGTAATATCTGCAGAATTATCTACGGAAGGGATAGACAACACGATTATCTATGGACAAAATACAGGCATTCGGACATCGGGAGAATTCTGCAATGCAACGATTGATAAAATCAATAGTACACATATCGTCAATACACTTCAAACTCACTCATGTATCATCGTCCCTGGATTTCAAGGGATGAATATACAAGGAAAGTTTATGACTCTTGGTAGAGGTGGCAGTGATTTGACAGCAATCGCATTAGCTTCTGCATTGCACGCCCGCCATGTAGAGTTTTTCAAAGATGTACCCGGTGTCATGTCTGCAGATCCTCATACTACATCTAACTATAAGCGATTTGACAAGCTCTCATTTGATGAATTCCTCCCATTACTAAAATGTAATCGGCCCGTTATTCAGGAAAAAGCAGCGGTTTATGCAAAGCAAAAAGCGATGCCCCTTCATATACGAGGCATCGCATCAAACGAGGAAGGTACATGGATTCTTCCTTAGTCGTCATGTATGGAATTTTCTGATTCAGTCTGCGCTATAAAAGACTGGGTGTAGTATTTATTATAAACACCAATGCCGGTATGCGTGAAGTTCGGATTCAGTAAGACATCCCGGTGTTTTGGAGAATTTAACCAGCCATGCACAGTTTCAATTGCATCGATATAATTAAATGCAATGTTTTCACCTGCCTTGCCTGGAGTTAGTCCAACATCTTTTAAACGCTCGGCAAACACTTCTACAGGTCCTTCCTCATGAGAACTATATTTACGGAATATCATTTCCTGGCTATGCTTTCTTGAAAGTGTGGCCAGCTTATCACTATATGATAAAAGAGGTAGTTGATGTTCTTCACGCACTTGGTTAGTCAATTCAAACGTCTGTCGCTCCATCGCACGATCTACTTCAGTCTGAACTGTTGATGTTGGTTTTGGCGCTTCGATCATTTCCCCAAGATAGGTCATATCATAAGGTTGGTGTTTCACTAAAGTACTCGGGTTAATGAACCGCACACCTTCAATCCCGCCATCTACTTGATCTATATATAATTGCACAAATAAATTCTCATATGGTATCAGGATACGGTTTTTAATATCGTCGCTATTTAATGAAAATGTATAAATATTTTCTTGAATCGTTACATCAATCTCTGATTCAATCGGTGTAAAGCGGTGAATCTCCTGTACATTTTGTCCGATTTTAAACGGTGCTACATCTGATGCGCCATCAGCAGTATATATTTGATTCACTTTCCCATTCAAAACCCCCGCCATAAAACGTGGTTCTTCCGTATATACCCACCATTCATACTGAAAACTCGATGGCTCAATCCTAGAAGGTTTGCCAAATTGCTCTTCAATCTTATCGACTTTCTGTCCGACTAGTACTGACATGCCTTCTTCAGGTCTCGGCATACCTTCCCCACCGATCGACGGACCTTTTTCAGGCACTGCAATTGGCGAGCCATGTTGTACTGGTGACTCCAGCGGTAGATTTTCACTTACTTTATCAGTCATGAAATAATAAACTCCCATTACAATCAAAAGCAAAACAAGAATCTTCCATCCTACTCTCCACATGTTATCTCCCTTTCCACTTTATATGCTACTCCTATAATAGTATGACGTATCGGTAGAAATCATCTCGACTGAATATTTAGTCAAGATGAACATCTAGTCAAAAATGGTAACTTTCTTATATTGTACAGAAGACACACACTATAGTCATCTATATAAGCCCGCAAAGAAAGCGTTGACACAATGTTGTCATTGCAAGTAAAATCGATTTGTTTTATGATATAATAGTATACGTATTCGTCAGGACGAACATAGAGGGGGATATACAGATGTATGTTGAAAATATTGGTCTTAAAGGCCTTGTAGCAGATTTACGAGTAATGGAAGAAATTATGAATAAGAACAATCTTGAAATTGACGGTCAATGGGATTATGAGCGTGTAACTTTCGACAAGAAGTATATTGTTAAAGAAGGTACATACTATTTGCGCGTTTTCGGTGAACTCGTTGAAGGCGACATCGATGGTAGAAAAGCTACAGTTCGTCTAAAGCAACCAGTTCTAGGAAAGCACTACTACCCACACGGTGTGGAGTATGGCGAAGAAGAAAACTTCCCTGCTAGCTTAGTTAAGGACTGTGAACTAACGTTAAAGAAAGTATATGATGAGTTAAAGCAATATAGTTTGTAATGATATGAAAAAGCCGAAGAGCTAAATGTTCTTCGGCTTTTCTACTATTACTCCACTAATTTGGTTATAATAAAAACAGTATCTACGTGGAGGACGATGACTTTTGAAATTTCTTACAAAACGAAATATCATGATTGCATTCAGTATCATCATACTATTGGTCATTATATTCTTTATTTTACCCGTTTCCATTCCCATTATTTTGGCGTTGCTAACGGCACTTTTTTTAGATCCACTTGTAAAATGGGTAGAGATACGATTTAAATGGAAACGTAAAGTTTCGGTCATTGTGAATTTTATTGTCTTTGTTGGAATCAGTGTGCTATTACTTTTCTATACCGTCACCACACTCATCGGTAAAATAGTTCATTTCACAAAAGAAATTCCGAACTACTTAAATTCCCTCTCAAGTGTATGGATTAACACACAAAGCAAACTATTTCAGTACACGGTAGGCATGCCTGAAGATATTTTGGCTATGCTCGAGAACGAATTCAATGAAATTATCGAATCCATTCGTATTTCGATTATCACACTTTTGAGTTACGATCGAATTTTGGCTTTGATTTCGGATATTCCAAATTTCCTTGTCAGCTTTATTGTGTTCATGATCGCACTATTTTTGTTCATGTTGGAATTGCCCAACTTGAAAAAGACTTTTTATTTTCATTTAACAGAAGCCACTGCAGAAAAAGTACACTATATGATGAGCAGATTACGGTTTGTCATATTAGGATTCGTCAAAGCCCAAATGCTTGTCAGTTTAATCATTCTAGCCGTTTCCTTTATCGGCTTATTAATGATTATCCCTAAATATGCTGTAGTTATGGCTTTGGTGATCTGGATTATTGATATCATTCCGATACTCGGTTCCATCATTATTTTGGCACCTTGGTCGATCTATCAGTATATTTCAGGCGATATCGCAATGGGTACAAAATTAGCAATATTAGCCGTAATACTATTAGTTATCAGAAGAACTATCGAGCCAAAAGTAATGGGCTCCCAAATCGGCTTGTCTCCATTGCCTACTTTGATTGCGATGTTCATCGGTTTGAAACTATTTGGCATCCTCGGTTTCTTCATTGGACCAATGCTCGTCATACTCTTTAATACTGCAAGAGAAGCAGGCATCATTAAACTGAATTTCAAAATTTAATACTAAAAGGGATTCCTCAATGAAGGAATCCCTTTTAGTATGCATAGCGTACAACGATACGAATTGGCTAGATAAAAAACTGAAGCCACTCCCTTTAGGGTGTGACTTCAGTTTTTACGCAAAATATTAAATACCAAGAATCGCTTTAAATACAGAAGTAGTTTCTCCACCTTTATAAAAGACATACAGCAACAAGTATACAGCGACTCCTGTAATGGCTGTGAAGAACCAGATGATACTTGTCACAGGACCGATTTTACGATGCCGTGCGAGATTGTTCTTCAAGCCTGCATGAATCGTAATAACTCCAAAGAAGGCCCCTGTCGTTGCTAATATGATGTGGAAAACTAAAAATACTGTGTAATAATTTTTCAAGTCATCAGGTCCACCAAAAGCTGTATTGCCTATAAATACCGTTCTAGAGATATAAATGATAAAGAACAGTACTACAGACACTGCTGCTGCAATCATCGTTTTTTGGTGCGCTTCTATTTTTCTTTGTCGTATCAAATTCCGACCTACCGCAACCAAAATAGCAGATAAGATGATGAAAAACGTACTGATAGTCGGTAATAGTGGTAGTCACATCCGACACTAACTCCTCTTAGATCAATCAGCCATGCATAGTTAAGTTCTGGCGTTTGAGTAAATCTTGTCTAGTAATTTCGTCCGCATTATCTTTTTCATACTGTGACCAGCTTAAGAAAATACGTCCAATAATAACTACATAAACGAGTTCTTGGATGACTTTCATCAATATACCGCCTAATTGCTGATCATAGAGCGTAGGCATATTTGTAAATAGCTCAGGTCCAGAGATGCCAAGGCCTGACAGTCCAGCTAGAGTTCCGCTTGGCACACAGAGCGCCATCGCTTGCAGCCACGCTTCACCACTGCTATATGTTTCGTACACAGGTACGTCCACGAAGATGATTAACGAACAAGCGGGTGTAATGAGCAAAGCGCTCAATATTACATAACCGATTTTTTTCAAACCATGTAATTGTGGTTGTCCTTTTACTGTATTCACTACAGGCCACCAGAGAAAAATAGCGGAGAAGAAAAGTGTGATGGTGAAAATAGTGTGTAATGGCAAACTTAACTTCACCTGATCTAATATGAGTGGATAGTGATACATCGAGAACATGAATGTAAATACTAACAAACTAATGAGCGGCTTAGTCAAAACCATGAATATTTTTTTGAAAATCGTCCGTGATAATAGCTTTTCCCATACCCAGTTCGGTATCCCGATGATGAAAAATGGTGCTACAATTAAAAGCAATATAGCCATTTGAGCCATATGGACGGAAAATAAAATATGACCTATTAAATCCATTGGTGAACCTTTGACAATATACAGCAACACCATGGATGATAAAAAGTAAACAGCTTGTTGTTTAGTCAACGGTCGTGACCCTTCGAAACGATCTCGCCATTTAACTGTTATGAGATAATATAGAACGATTCCAAGTGCTATCGCTATTAAAAAATAAGGACTCCATAAAGCCCTAAACCCAAATATACTTAACGGCAAAACAACCACTCTCCTTTAATAATCCATTCGCTGAATCTATTCTGTGTATAGTGCCGAAGTATTCACTATATATTCCACCACAGCACAAAGTTAACGAAAGTCTTTCCTACTGCCTATTATACGAGCTTACAATGCATAACTCAATGTACGAACTTTGACAATTTTACCTAAAAGTGAATAGAAAAAGAGCTTATGGAAGAATCCATAAGCTCTTTTGTTGCTTACCACCAAACGATTGTTACAAATGTAAGTGGGAGCAAGAATCCTAACATTGCACCTGTAAACATAAACATTTGTGGAATACCGTGTCCTTTTTCATTCATATGCATGAAGTAGTATAGTTGAAGTCCAACTTGTACAGCTGCAAAGAGGAATAATGTAGGAATGATAAAGAATTTTGAGAAACCAGGAACGTCATTGAGATGAGCAAACACCATAGAAAACGATACAAGTGTTAAGAAAATCATCAAAGAAAACATCGCTACTTGGCTGCGCATTGATTCTTTTGCTCGACGTTGAGACAGTGACTGTTCAGCAGGTGATCTTTTAATCATTTGAACTTCTGACATCAACCAATCACTCCCATCAAGTAAACTACAGTAAAGATGAATACCCATACTACGTCAATAAAGTGCCAGTATAGAGAAAATGTATAATACTTAGTTGCGTTATACAAGTTCAATCCACGCTTAGAGTTACGGAAGATCAACAAAGTGATCCATACTAAACCAACCGCAACGTGGAATCCGTGAGTTCCTACTAAAGTATAGAACGCGGAACTGAATGCACTATTACTGAACGTAAATCCTAATTGAACGTAATGAGAGAACTCATACACTTCTAACATCAAGAATCCAAGTCCTAATAAAGCGGTAATCCCTAACCAAAGTTGCATTTTTTTGAAATTAAAACTCTTCAAATGATACATCGCGTATACACTTGTTAGTGAAGATGTTAAAAGAAGCATTGTCATAACAAATACTAACGGTAATGTGTATAGTTCTTGCGTTGTGAAACCAAAGCCACTTGGACCTTTGTTTTTCAAAGCCATATACGTTGCGAACAACGTAGCGAAGAGAATTGTCTCTCCACCAAGGAATAGCCAGAAACCAACGAATTTATTCTTTGCTTCCAAAGTAGCTCTCTCAGGATGAGCAGGCCATGTTTCAGGGGTGAATTTTGTATTCAAATCCATTAGTTACGCCCCCTTTTAATATTTTCTTGATCCTGCAAGATTTGCTCTTTTGTTACATAATAACCTAGATCATCTTTCAATGAACGAATTGCCATTGTAACGAATGTGAAAGCAAGACCAAAGATCAATACTCCTAATCCCCATGAAGTTTCTTGATGGAACATTGCACCGAATCCAGCAATGAATAATCCAAGAGTCATCAACATTGGGATGATTGAACCGTGCGGCATATGAATGTCCGTAATTGGTTCAGCTGGTGTAATCATTTCCTTACTACCTTCCATCTTCTCAATCCACAAAGTGTCTAAACCACGAACTAATGGAGTTGCTGGGAAGTTATAGAAAGGTGGTGGAGATGGAATCGCCCACTCAAGTGTACGTCCGTCGCCCCAAGGATCGTTTCCAACACGCTCATTTTTAATAGTTGTCATAATGATGTTGATCACCATTACTGTAAAACCAATTGCCATTGATAGCGCACCGATTGTACTTACGAAGTTCGCAAGGTTCCAACCTTGTCCATCCATAAATGTCCAAACACGACGTGGCATTCCCCAGAAACCTAACCAGTGCTGAATTAGGAATGTCAAGTGGAAACCGACAAAGAAGAATACGAAAGTAATTTTACCTAATAATTCATTCAACATAGTACCGAACATTTTTGGCCACCAGTAGTGAAGGCCTGCAAAAATAGCTAGTACTACCCCACCTACAATTACGTAGTGGAAGTGAGCTACGATGAAATAAGAATCGTGTAGCTGATAATCAAGTGGTGCTGCCCCTTGCATTACACCTGTTACTCCACCCATTACGAATGAAGGAATAAAACCTAAAGCATAGAGCATTGGAGTCGTAACTTTAATACTACCGCCCCAAATTGTCAGCAACCAGTTAAAGATTTTAACACCTGTAGGTACAGCAATCGCCATAGTAGCTACCGCAAATATTGCGTTCGCTGTCGGTCCAAGTCCAACTGTAAACATATGGTGAGCCCATACCATGAATCCTAGGAAACCGATTAGCACTGTGGCAAATACCATCGCTGTGTAACCGAACAGACGCTTCCGAGCAAATACAGAGAATACTTCAGAGAAAATACCGAATGCAGGTAAAATTAAGATATATACTTCAGGGTGTCCGAAGATCCAGAAAATATGCTCCCAGATAATCGTGTTTCCACCCATCGTATGATCAAAGAAGTTACCACCAAACATACGGTCAAATGTCAGGAAGAACAATCCAATTGTCAACGGAGGGAATGCGAATAGAATCATCGCTGACGCAACAAACGTAGTCCATGTAAATAAAGGCATACGCATATACGTCATCCCCGGAGCGCGCATGTTAATGATTGTTACTAGGAAGTTAATCCCCGCCATTAACGTACCGCCACCCGCGATTTGTAAACCAATTGCATAGAAATCAATACCATGTCCTGGGGAATGAAGTGATAATGACGCATAAGACGTCCATCCAGCATCTGGAACCTCTCCAAATAACCACGAAATGTTAAGGAATAATCCACCAAATGCGAACATCCAAAAACCTAATGAGTTGATGAATGGGAACGCAACGTCACGTGCTCCAATTTGTAGAGGCATGATCGCGTTCATAAAACCAAAGAGCATAGGCATTGCTGCCAAGAAAATCATGGTTGTTCCGTGCATTGTAATTAAGTCATTAAAAAGCCCTGCGCTTACGAGATCGTTGTTTGGTGTAATCAATTGAAGACGAATGATCATCGCTTCAATACCACCTAGAACGAAGAAGAATAATCCCCCGAGGAGATACAGAATTCCGATCTTCTTATGGTCGACTGTTGTCAGCCAATCCCATAGCGTTGCGCCAAAGCCACTTTTTTGAGCAACTGAACTCACTGTGTTACCTCCTATTCAATTTCCGCTTGAAAATTATTTTGCAACTTTTAAGCCCATCAAGTATTCAGCCAATGCATCCAAGTCTTCATCAGAAATTTGATCTTTACTGAATGAAGGCATCGTATTGCCAGGTTTATGTTTCTGTGTATCACGAATCCAGTCTTTCAGATTCTCTTCATCGTGCTCAAGGAAACCTGCTACACGATTACGATCACCGAATGAAGCCAAGTTGGGTCCTTGTGCACCAGACTCACCTACACCCGAAACTGCGTGACAACCGATACAGCTTTGAGAGAAGACTTCTTCGCCGTCAGCATTAGCAACAACAGGTTCTTCTGCTGTTTCTTGCATACCTGCTACCCAGCTGTCAAATTGATCTCTCGGTAATGTTTTTACTTTAAAGTCCATCAATGCGTGAGAAGGTCCACATAGCTCAGCACATTTTCCGTAGAAAACGCCGTCTTTCAAGCCTTCAGATTCTTTCTCAAATGACAGATAAAATTTATTCACGTTTTCAACGTTCGTATCTAGCTTACCGCCAACTGACGGAATCCAGAATGAGTGCTTTACGTCCGCTGCAATCAAGTTGAAATAAACTTTTTCATCAGTAGGTACTACTAGTTCCTGAGCAGTCACAATACCTAGATCAGGATACTCGAACTCCCACCAATATAACTTTGCAGTAACGTCTACTACTAAGTTCTCAGCGTTACCATCATCATCTACTGCTTCCATTGCTTTCACATCACCTAATTTATACGTGTAGTGAACGGTAGGAATAGCAAGAATCAAAAGTAATACTATTGGAATGAATGTCCAAAGCAGCTCAAGTGTGTGACTTCCTTCCACTTGCTCTGGTATGTGATCTTCACCCAACTTCGAACGTCTGAAGCGGAATAATGCAACAGTGTAAATAATTACTACTACAATGATAACCAGTAACATAATTCCGGATGCTAATAGCAACAACTTGAACTGGTCATTAGCGACTTGTCCTGCTGGTTGGAAGGTTGAAATTTCTTCATTACCACAACCTGCCATGAACAAAGCGAAAACCGCTAGTAAAGAAAAGAGACGCCACTTTTTGAGTCCTTTAATCATCGCTAACTAATACCTCTCTTTCTAAAAAAATGTTTTTCTACTATGGAGAACTGAGTGCCCCTTTATGATGAATTCCTGTTTTAAAGAAAGAATTCCGATACGTTAGATGAATATAGAGAAAATAATCATGGATACAAACAAGATTGTCATATAATTTAAAGAATATACAAACATCCCCGTTGCCCACTTCAAATCTTCTTTGGCTTTAAATCCTTTAATAGCTAAATAAAGCCACCCAACATTCAACAGTGTTGCAAATACTATAAATCCGGTACCGAGCTGTGGTAACAAGAAAGGTAATGGAAATAGTAACAATACCCACATGAGCATCGACTTTTTCGTCCGCTCAAATCCTTTTACTACTGGTAACATCGGAATGTTCGCCGCCCGATACTCTTCTGTTCTACGCATAGCCAACGCATAGAAATGCGGTGGTTGCCATATGAACATGATGAAAAACAATGCCCATGCTCCCATTGGCAGTGTAGGATCAACAGCTGCCCATCCTATTAGGGGTGGAATTGCTCCTGAAAGACTTCCTACTACGGTATTGCTTACGTTTAGACCACATGGAATACAAAACAACATAAGCGAATACACCCAAGATGCCAAGCCAACCTGCCATAGGTGAAGCAGAGAATAATAATACTTCTCCAGCCACTAGGAATGTAACGGCTAACGTCATCACAGCGGGAGCTTTAAATCTACCTGTTACTGTCGGTCTCGATTTCGTTCTCGACATGACGGGATCAATATCGCGATCAATCAAGTTATTCATAGCACCTGAAGATGCAATGATCAATCCAGTACCCAGAATCGCAAATACCAGTAGATCAAAGTTATGGAGAAAACTTATACCAGTGAATTGAAATGCCAAAAAAAGACCGGTGAACGTAGTGATCAAATTCGAGTTGACAATTCCTATTTTGATCAGCGCCAAAAAGTCTTTCCACAAGGTAATTGTCTCTACTTTTGGATCTGCAACTGTCGAAAGCGTTCGACCGTTTGACATAATAACCCTCCTTTCATAGTTTTCAGCAAAGACCCTATCACCTACTATATCTAAAATCGTCCGAAATTTCCAGACCATTTCTCAATTTATAGCGGTTTGTGCACCCTTTGTGTCTTTATCCTTCACCTTCTATATAGTAATGCATTTCTGACTCTCATTTGTGAAGTTAAAGAGACTATTTTATGAACAATTTGTGAAAAGCCTTATACATCAGTGGTTTATTACCTTCATGCATTGTGTTTCCTTCAGTTTTTCGTTATCATAAAGTTTGCAATAGATGCTTGGATTCTACAGAAACCCTTGAAATTCAACTATATATCTCTATATAAGTATTTCTGGAATTCGGGCAAAACTTTACGTAAATCGACCTTTTAATGGTCAATTCAATAGAAGAAGGTGTTTCGTACTTGCGATACAACAGATATTTAAAATGGTTTGGTGTAGCTTCCACGATCGGAATGCTCGCGATCTTACTTGGTGGAGCGCTAGTTACCAAAACCGACAGCGGTATGGGGTGTGGGAGACATTGGCCTGGGTGTAATGGACAACTCATTCCAGACGTCATCACAGCAGAAGTATTAATTGAATTCTCCCACCGGTTAGTTACAGGTTCGGTAGGTATTTTCATCGTCATATTGGCTGTATGGTCATGGAAAGCACTTGGTCATGTCCGCGAAACAAAGTTTTTAGCTTTTATGGCAGTATTTTTCTTAATTCTACAAGCTTTGATTGGAGCAGCGCAAGTATTATGGGGACAAGGTGATTTTATACTGGCCTTGCACTTTGGGATTTCACTTATATCCTTTGCGTCCGTCTTCCTACTGACTTTATTGGTTTTTGAAGTAGACCAGAAGTTTGACGCAGATAAAATACGTATAGAGAAATCATTACGTTTCCATACCATTGGCGTAACCATTTACTCATACGTTGTGATCTATACCGGTGCTCTTGTTCGGCATACTAACTCAGGTCTTGTATGTTCTGACTGGCCTTTGTGCCGTAACAACGAATTCAGTTTACCGAACAATATGTATGAGTGGATCCAGATGGGTCACCGTTTAGCTGCAGCATTGATTGTCGTATGGATTGGTTTCATCGCTATCAAAGCCATTAAACAGTATAGTGATCAACGTGTGATTTACTGGGGTTGGATTACAGCATTTGGTCTAGTACTTGCACAAGCAACAACAGGGATGATTGTTGTACTGACTAAATTAAATCTCTACTTTGCATTGTTGCATTCATTATTCATCACTTTACTATTTGGTTTGTTAACATATCTAGTTCTTCTAGTATCTCGCAGCCGACTGAAGAAGTAACACAAGAGCGCGTAGTAGCTATTTACAGGCTGTTGTTCATTTTTGTATACAAATGTACCAAAAAACAGCTTCCACTGTCCTAACGACATGTGGAAGCTGTTTTTTTAATGTTCTAATTCAATTAATAAGTCTCCTGACGAGATAGAATCTCCAGGACCTACATAGATCGCTTTCACAACTCCTGCAAAAGGAGCTTGAATCGTTGTTTCCATTTTCATAGCCTCTGTAATCAACAAGTGTTCGCCGCGTTTCACTTTCGCGCCAACAGATACCGCAACTTGTAAAACAGTTCCGGGCATAGTGGCTGCAATATGCGTTTCATTTGAAAGGTCAGCTTTTTGCTTTGCATCATCTTTTGTTTCCACTTGTAAATCTTGGATAATGATCTCACGTGACTGTCCGTTTAACTCGAAGTACAGCGTGCGTGTTCCGTCCGGATTTGGTTCACCGATCGACACCAATTTGACGATAAGTGTTTTTCCGAACTCAATCTCTATCTCGATTTCTTCACCTAAACGTAAGCCATACAAGAACTCTGGCGTATTGATGACAGAAACATCATCAAACTGTTTTCTCGTTTCGATGTATTCTTCGAAGACTTTCGGATATAGAACGTAAGCGAGCGCATCGTGCATAGTAGCAGGCTTTTCCATTTTTTCCGTCAACTTCTTAAGGACCTCTGAGAAGTTAACTGGTGCCAATAACTCACCAGGACGTACAGTGATTGCTTTGCGGCCTTTTAATATTACCTCTTGTAATTCTTTCGGGAAACCGCCATAAGGCTGGCCGATTGAACCTTCGAAAAACTCAATAACAGATTCTGGGAAATCAATAGATTGTCCTTTTTCAATAACCGTATGCTCGTCCAATTCGTTTTGTACCATGAACAACGCCATATCCCCTACTACTTTTGAAGAAGGTGTCACTTTAACAATATCTCCAAATAGGAAATTCACGCGAGAGTACATTTTCTTCACTTCTTCCCAGCGCTCTCCAAGCCCGACAGCTTTCGACTGCTGTTGCAAGTTAGAATATTGACCACCCGGCATCTCATGTACATAGATTTCCGAATGAGGACTGTTCATACCACTCTCAAATGGTTTGTAGTATTTTCGCACGTCTTCCCAGTAATGCGATAATTTTTCTAATGACTCTGTATTTGCACGTACATGACGTTCATTATTTTGCATTGCATACGCAAGTGAATTGGCAGAAGGCTGTGAAGTCATACCCGCCATGGAACCAATTGCTGTATCGACAATGTCTACTCCGGCTTCTATCGCTTTGGCATACATATAAATACCATTACCGCTCGTATCATGTGTATGCAAATGAATTGGCAGACTTGTTGACGCTTTCAATTCTGAAACTAAACGATAAGCTGCTTCAGGCTTTAGCAATCCTGCCATATCTTTGATTGCCAGCATATGAGCTCCAACTGATTCGAGCTCTTTAGCCATCTCTTTGTAGTAATTGACAGTATATTTTGCACGATTGTCGTCCAGAATATCTCCGGTATAACAAATCGTCGCTTCTGCAATCTTTCCTGTTGAACGTGTTTCATCAATTGCTACTTCCATACCTTTGATCCAGTTCAAGCTGTCGAAAATACGGAAAACATCAATACCTGACGCAGCCGACTCTTTAATGAATTCACGGATGACATTATCAGGGTAGTTTGTATAACCAACCGCATTAGCACCTCTAAAGAGCATTTGGAACAAGACATTAGGTACTTGCTTGCGTAATTTCTCTAATCGGTCCCACGGGCTTTCTTTCAAGAAACGGTACGCTACATCGAATGTCGCGCCTCCCCACATCTCGAATGAGAAGAGATCTGGTAATAGATGCGCACTTTCTGTTGCAATCTGCGTTAACTCTTTTGTTCTCATACGCGTAGCCAGTAAAGACTGATGTGCATCCCGGAACGTAGTATCTGTCAACAGTACATCGTCTTGCTTTAACACCCACTCGACTAAGCCATCTGCACCTTGCTCATCCAGAATCTGTTTCGTACCTTTTGGTATCGGCGCATTATAATCAATTTTCGGAATACGTACCGGGTGCAAAACTGGACGAGTTGGGTCATCAATGCCAGGGAATCCGTTTATCGTAACATTTCCAAGATACGATAAAGCTTTCGTTCCTCTATCTTGCTTTTTGGCAAATGTAAATAATTCTGGCGTTTCATCGATAAAGCTCGTATTGTAATTGCCCGATAAAAAGTTTTCATGGCATACGACATTTTCAAGGAAAGGTATATTCGTTTTAATTCCCCGAATTCTGAATTCCTTCAAATTTCTGTGCATTTTGCTTGCAGCATCCCTAAAAGTTGGAGCCCATGTTGAAACTTTCACTAGTAATGAATCATAGTAAGGACTAATAACAGACCCTTGATACGCATTGCCGGTATCCAAGCGAACACCAAACCCGCCACTAGAACGATAGACCATTACTTTGCCTGTATCAGGCATGAAGTCATTCAACGGATCTTCTGTTGTAACACGTGATTGAATAGCATAACCAAATAACGGAATATCTTGTTGCTTTGGTATGTTTACCTGTTCAGAATGAAGAGTTTCACCTGCTGCGATTAGTACTTGTGACTGAACGATATCAATTCCTGTAATCATTTCAGTGATTGTGTGTTCCACTTGAATACGCGGATTGACTTCGATGAAATAGAAGGAGTCGTCAGCTACTAAAAACTCTACTGTACCCGCATTGATATATGATACATTTTTTGATAGTTTAACAGCAGCATTGCAAATCTCATGGCGTAACTCTTCTGTCAATGATATAGAAGGAGCAATCTCCACTACCTTTTGATGGCGACGCTGAATAGAACAATCACGTTCGTACAGATGGACTATTTCTCCATATGTATCACCTAATATTTGCACTTCTATGTGTTTTGGGTTCGTAATGTATTTTTCGACATAGACTTCATCAGAGCCAAATGCAGATTTCGCTTCAGATTTCGCCCGGTTATAAGCCTCTTGCACTTCTTCCGGTGATTCGACGATTCGCATACCTCGTCCTCCGCCACCTAATGAAGCTTTAATAATGATCGGATAGCTATGCTGTTCACCAAATGCTGCAACTTGTTCTACGGAGGTAACCGGCCCATCACTACCTGGTATCACCGGGATATCAGCCAGTATTGCTTGTTCTCTAGCCTTTACTTTATCGCCAAACATTTCTAAATGGCTTGAAGTTGGACCAATAAAGATAATCCCCTCTTCTTCCAGACGTGCAGCAAACTGAGCATTTTCCGCTAAAAATCCGTAGCCTGGATGGATCGCATCGACATCCGCTTTTTTGGCGATGTCGATAATTCCTTCAATATCCAAGTATGCATCGATAGGTTTCTTGCCTTCACCCACAATAAATGACTGATCTGCTTTGTAGCGATGTAGTGATGCACGATCTTCAGCTGAATAAATACCAACTGTCGCTATGCCTAATTCTGTACACGCTCTAAATACACGAATTGCAATCTCGCCGCGGTTCGCGACTAGCACTTTCCTAATCTCTCTTCTCTCCACCAACATATCAATCCCCTCTACTTGTTCTCTCATACTTCACAAACATTGAAACGTTCATCAGTATGCCTAGCGCAATCGACAAGAACACAACAGATGTACCACCATAACTAATAAATGGCAACGTAACTCCTGTTAACGGTATCAATCCTGTCAATCCCCCTAAGTTTACCAATGTTTGAATAGCAATCAAGCTACCTACGCCAGCTGCGAGCATTCTTGCATGAGCGTCTTTTGTACGCAATGCAACAGTAAACGCTCTCATCACGATGAAAAAGAGACCTCCAAGAACAAGTGTTGTTCCGAGCAATCCAGTTTCTTCAGAGATTACTGCCATAATAACATCAGTATGGGGCTCAGGTAAATAGCCAAGTTTCTGAATACTGTTTCCTAAGCCTACTCCTTTGAGCCCTCCAGCACCAATTGCAATGTATCCATTGACTATTTGTAGACCTGAACCTTGTATGTATTCAAAGGGATCTGTAAAGGCGAGAAAGCGCCCCATACGTGAAGCAGTCATGACTGTATCCCACTTAATCCACAGTACAATACCGATCAATACGCCAAGTAAAGCAAAGAAACGGCTGATAATCAAATAGTTTTTCACTTTCATCCCGCTTGCCATGATGACCGATATAGCAACAAGAAATAAAATCATCGTCGCTCCAAAATCCGGTTCCAACAGAACTAATAAAAGAGATGCTGTTAAAACAGAAAATGTCGGAAAAATAGTAGTTTTAATCTCGTCCAATGTTCCTCCGTAGTATTTATTCGCAAATACACCCGAGAAATATACGATAAAGGCAATTTTCGCTACTTCTGTTGGTTGCAAATTCCCTATTCCAAACGGTAAGGAAAGCCAACTTTTAGCTCCTACAGCGTCACCAAATCCGATGAACTTGACAAGGATTAATAAAGTAAACATCATAATTAGCGTGCCATATAAGAATTTTTTATTTCGATAGTGTCGGTAAGGAATTATGGACACCATTAGAAATGCCGGAATAGCAATAGCTAAGTTCATTAATTGTTTTTTAAAGAAATGGGATGGTTCAAAATTATAAATATTCATGGCCCATACCATGCTTGCACTGTAAATCATAATCAATCCAAATAAACAAAGCAGTAAATATACGATAAATAATGGATAGTCGAAATTGCGTAAAATTCGATTCATATAAGTCTTCATTTTCTTTAAACCTCATCGTCCTAAATAAAAAACTCAAACCGTTGGAGTAGTTTGAGTCTTCCATTTATTTATTTGTATACAGTTCGTGTAAAACATTTAACTCTTTTTCCAAAACAGAGATTATTTCACGGCCCTTGTCATGCTCCACTAGACCAAGCTTAACAGCAAAATCAATCTCACGAGATAGTCCGTACATTTGCGTATCAAGTACTTCCTCATATAGTGGACATTGCGGCATCGTTAAATTATCCATTTGAACTTTAATCAACTTTGCAATTTTCTCCGCATCGATTTGCAGTTGTTTCATGGCTTGTTCTTTGTACGTATCTTGAACTTCTATATCCATGGAGACGCCCCCATTATTCATTATTCCCGCAAGGTGTTAATGTCTAAATTGTATCTTTTGCTCTTACAAAATGCAAGTGTTACCCAATGAAAAAATTGAACTGAAATGAATTCCTTTTCACTTCTTCTATGAAAAGGTATACTAAAACTAGTGACTATTGATTGAGGAGGATATATTTTGGAACTTATTATACCAATTACGGGAAATGTGAAACATGCAATAACTTTAGATCCTACTGTTTGGATATTTGATGATCGACGTATCGATCTGGATGAATTCTTCTCAGAGGGTTTTGTCGAAAAGGATGAAATGGAAGAGTATAAAGAAAAAATGGGTAAGCACTGGTCCAGAGAAATTATGGAAGGCGCTACTTATCCACCCACTTTAAAAAGTGAAAAAAGATTTGAAAAAGATAAAATGTTATCAAGCAGCTTCGGTATTGTATTAAAACCATTCATACACAATGCTGTACCATCAGCAAACGCAACCACGTTTACACTCATTACTAAAGATGAAAAATACACCTATCCACTTGAGGAAGCAAGCAACATTATTTTCAAATTCAGTCATAAGGGTAAGCCTCTTCGTGAAGACGGCCCTGTACATGTTCTGTTTAAAGACGGATCGAATCAAGATTCACCGATTCGTTATGTTCTGGCTATCCAAGTAGATTGAAGGAGAAATTCCAATGCGCGTAAAATGTGTCATATGTGACCAAAACGATCAATTAGAAGATAACAATCCACTAGCCAAAAAATTACGAAACCGCCCCATACATACGTATATGTGTCCAACATGTAAAGAGCGGATCAGTAACTTGACAGAAAAACGAATTGCGACTGGTAACTTTGTTTTCTACCGTAGTTCAGATCTTACCGAAAAGGATTTTTAATCTATTAAAAAGACTCCGTTACTGAGTAACGGAGTCTTTTTTATGTTCATTCATTCGTCGAACACGATAGATAATGAGAATGGCAGCAGCCACGAACAGTCCTTCTACGATTGGAAGGAAGAAAGCTAAGAATGTTAGTATTATACATCCAATAAATAAGAATGTATAAATGATCACATTTCGACCAAAACTGATCTTTCTCGCAAATCCAAGCTTATACACAATAGCAGACATGATGAAAACGAGTGCAAACAGAATATAGCCGGCTGTCGTGAAATTGGGTGAATACTCATAAATTATGCGAGCGGTTCCCGACAACCGATTGTAGACCATTTCTGAATCCTCTACTCTCATTCCATACATTCCCTTCTATTTCTATTATTCGCCAAGTTTCTTCTTTTTATTTATACGTTCGCGTTCACTCTTGTCTAGAACTTTTTTACGCAAACGAATAGTTTGTGGTGTAACTTCACAGTACTCGTCATCGCCAATATATTGCAATGCTTCTTCAAGCGACAAAATACGTGGTTTCTTTGTTGTGACTGTTTGATCTTTCGTAGCTGAACGAACGTTAGTAGCATGCTTGATTTTCGTCAAGTTGATCGTCAAGTCGCTATCACGGTTACTTTCCCCTACTACCATACCTGCGTAAATCTCCGCGCCCGTTTCTACAAACATTGTTCCACGGTCTTCTAGCTGCATTACTCCGTAACCAGTAACTGTACCGTTCTCCATGGAAACAAGTACACCGTGACGTCTGCCACCAATCTTACCTGTAGTGATCGGCTTATAGCTGTCAAACGTATGGTTCAGAATACCGTATCCGCGTGTTAACGTAAGGAATTCTGTTGTATATCCAATCAATCCACGAGCAGGAACAAGGAAGATCAAACGTACTTGTCCATTTCCGTTATTGATCATATCCAACATTTCACCTTTACGTTCACCAATAGATTCAATAATAGAACCCGTGTGTTCTTCTGGCACATCAATCTGTACGCGTTCAAAAGGCTCGCAGCGCTTGCCATCGATTTCGCGGATGATTACTTGCGGCTTAGAAACTTGAAGCTCGAAACCTTCACGACGCATGTTTTCGATAAGAATCGACAAGTGAAGCTCACCACGACCGGATACAATCCACTCGTCTGGAGAATCTGTTTGTTCTACACGCAATGAAACATCAGTCTCAAGCTGTTGATCCAAACGTTCTTGTATCTTGCGCGCAGTTACCCATTTCCCTTCACGACCTGCAAAAGGACTGTTATTCACTAGGAAACGCATTTGTAACGTAGGCTCATCGATATGAAGTTCAGGAAGAGCTTCCTGGTGATCAGTCGGACAAACTGTTTCGCCGACATCAATGTCACCCATTCCCGAAACGGCTACTAGGTCACCTGCGTATGCTTCTTCAACTTCAACTCTCTTCAAGCCTAGGAAACCGTATAATTTGGTTACACGTAAAGTCTTTACAGATCCATCACGCTTAAGAACTGCGACTTGTTCTCCAACTTTCATCGTTCCACGGAAAATACGTCCAATTCCGATACGACCAACGTAATCGTTATAGTCAAGTAGTGATACTTGGAACTGAAGCGGCTCATCACGATTATCGATCGGTGATGGAATGTTTTCAAGAATTGATTCATATAGAACACGTAAAGTGTCTTCTTGTGTTTCAGGATCAGGAGAAAGACTTGCTGTACCATTGAATCCGGAAGCAAATACAACCGGGAACTCCAATTGCTCATCGTTTGCATCCAGCTCGATGAATAATTCAAGTACTTCGTCTACTACTTCTTCTGGTCTTGCGAATTCACGGTCAATTTTATTTACAACAACAATTGGCTTCAGGTTTGTTTCTAAAGCCTTTTTCAATACAAATCGAGTTTGTGGCATACATCCTTCAAACGCGTCAACAACTAAAATTACGCCGTCCACCATTCGCAAGATTCTTTCTACTTCGCCACCAAAGTCAGCGTGTCCTGGTGTATCCAAGATATTGATTTTTGTGTCATTATATTCAATAGCTGTGTTTTTAGCTAGAATCGTAATTCCTCGTTCACGCTCTAGTTCGTTTGAATCCATTGCGCGGTCATCTACGTGCTCATTCGACCGGAAAATACCGGATTGTTTAAGTAATTGGTCGACCAATGTCGTTTTACCATGGTCTACGTGGGCAATAATTGCAATATTTCTAAGATCAGTACGTTCGTTTGTCATTTTTTCACTCCGTTTATCTTTATTTCAGATGTTCAACTGTGTTATTATAGCACAAGATAGTCAAATTAAATAATATTTTAATTTACATGGAGGGATTTTTTTGAAAGACATTAAGTGGATTTTCGTAATGTATTCACTCGGCGCCGTACTTTCCATGTCCGCAATTGGTATTGGAGTAGGTATGCGTAGCATATTAGTTGTCGTTCTCGCAATTGTCGCTCTACTTTTAATAATGGGTAATGGATTTAAAACAAAAGCACGTATGCGTAGAGAAGGCACGCTATAAATAACTCAAAGGGACTGTACATTAAACCGTGTAGGTTTAACAAACAGCCCCTTTTTTATTTTAGTCGGATATATTTTGATAATATTTCTTCATGTAGTCCTGGACGTGTGACAATAAATGTGTCAGATCCAAGAAGGTGCGGTGTCACACCTTCTAAATTTGTTGCTACAGCTCCTACTTCTTGCGCAATGACGATTCCACCAGCTATATCCCAAGGTGCTAGCCGCATAGAAATATACGCGTCAATCCTTCCAGACGATACATACGCTAGTTCAATTGCTGCCGAACCATATGAACGCGTCCCGCGGCAACGTGTGACGAGCTCAATAATTTTTTCATTTTCTACTCGATGATTGGGAGCAACCCAACTAGCATTGATACCAATAATCGCATCTTCAAGTGGTGTGATTTCCAACTGCGGGAGACGCTCATCATTGAAATAAGCACCTTCATCCTTCGCAGCATGGTATAACTCATCCCGCATTACATCATATATGTAGCCCAGCATCCCCACGCCGTCTACATAAATCCCCAATGAAATCGCAAAGTTTCTTCTTTGATGGATAAAATTCATCGTTCCATCAATTGGATCCAGGAACCAAACTACTCCGTCAAGCGAAGTGATCTTATCTCCATATCCCTCTTCTGAAACCATTTTATGCTCTGGAAAATCTTGTTTTACCCGTTCAACAAAAAAGCTTTCGACTTCTCTATCGATATTGGTAACTAAATCATTAGCGTCTGCCTTTGAATCGATGTCAATTGTACTAAAAAAAGACACGCGTATTTTGTGGCCAGCCTCTTTGATTAACGATTTCGCATATCGATCTATCGCATTAAGATTCATTCTGCCACCTCTTCCCATTCCGACTATCGCTAGTATAACACAGAGGCAACGGAACAAAAGAGATAACAGTTACAGCATATTAAGTAAAAAGACACCCCGTCACATTTTCTTCAATTCTGAAGTAAATGGGGATGTCTTTTATTAAGCCATGCTTACATCGAGAAAACATTAAGTGTCTCCAATTCATTGTGAATTTCCATCAAACGCATTTTACTTTTATCTACTTGAACTGTGTCTTCGTCTTGTAGTGCATCGTATAGAGTAGCTAATTCATAATCCAATTCCAATTGTAAAGTCCTCACATATTCTCTCTCAACATCTTCTTTTCGGATAAAATGAACGACCTGTTTCATAAGTAGCACCCCTTTTAGGTAATATTTGACCCTAACCGCCTTAATAGTAAGATATGCAAAAATTCCGACTTTTAGTGGTTAGAAGCCTTGTTATTTTAAATTATTCCCCGTTTACTGATAAGATAAACGTAGTCACTAGAAACTGGAGGAGATTTCCTTGATTCAGCCTTATTGGTCATCAATTGATTTTGATGTTTTTAGCATTGATGGCTTAGATCATCGCATGAAAGCTTTGCAGGAAAAGATACAGCCGAAGTTCATAGAATTAGGTAATCATTTTGCACACCGCCTTTCCGCACACGGTACGGGTGAGTTTTTTCCTCATGTCGCAAAACACGCAAGAAGAACTGTAAATCCGCCACGAGATAGCTGGGTGGCATTCGCTCCTGCTAAGCGAGGCTATAAAGCGTTACCTCACTTTCAGATTGGCTTATGGGGCACTCATTTATTCATCGTACTTGCAATTATTTATGAAAATCCCGATAAAAAAGGGATTGCTGAACGATTGGAGAAAGATATGAACGTAATGTCTTCGTTACCGAGCGATTTTGTGGTGTCCGGAGATCATATGAAACCTGAAGCTGAGCGTATAAGTGAAGTGGGTACAGAAGGACTTGAGAAGTTACTGGATCGTCTACAAACTGTGAAAAAAGCAGAGTTTTTAGTCGGCCGTCACCTGTCAAGAGATGAGGCATCCAAAATGAGTGAAGAGCAATTTTATGAGTATGCAGAGGATACGTTCACGAAGTTATTGCCTGTTTATGATGTAGTTATTCATTCCTTTGACTGAAAATCAACATGGTAAATAAGACCACACCGTTGATTAACGTTCTAGGCGAATGTTTCCTTTTACGATCAACTAATATGGAATTCTGGAGAAAAGAGTCCATGTAAAAGTGAGATTAAGAAGAGGCTGGGACATAACTATCTCACCCCGTTTCCCTGCACTCCGAAAGGCACGCTTTCCGAGGGGCGTGGCTTGAGCCGCTTCCTTCGCTTCGCTCCGTCCAGGGTCTCAAGACGCACGCTGATCCCTCAGGAGTCGGCCTTTCTCCGTTCCGGTACACTCTGATACTCTAAAAAATTTTTACTGATAAGAACAGAAAAAAAGCGTAAAGGACTCATACCCCTTACGTTTTTTTCTGTTCTGTCCCAACCTCTTTGCTTTACTTATTTTTTCACCTTTAACAGTTCCCCTGGTTGACTTTCTTTTGCAGCTTTCACTACACGAAATGCTACATAGTCACTACTTTCCTCGAATTCCTTGCACAGCGTTTTTTCTTCAGCCATGGATGGTACTACACTTTTGAAAGCTCGATAATACTTCATGAATTCGTCTCGTTCAATATTCGATTCATATGCTTGCTCTACTTTTGTAAAAAAGTCGACTACTTTAACAATTTCTTCTGTTGACCAATCCGCACGTAGCGGATATTGATAACCTGCCATCTTCTTCTCTCCTTATCTGACACTCCATTTTTCTCGTATAGTGATTGCTTCATTTTTCATTCGTTCAAACAATTCAGCAACGCTTGGAACATCTTCAATCATACCCGCTACTTGACCACCCCAACCAAAGCCCTGATCTTCCATACCATCATGAATGAACTTACGATTTGCATCCCCACTAATAAATGTTTTCAGTCCTTCGTAACCAGCATCTTCTGATTCTAACTTCAGAATTTTCTCTGTCCATTCATTCGATAATGCACGTGCAGGTGCACCGATTGTTCGTTTAATAATCGTTGTATCTTGTTCACTGCTTGACAAAAGAGTTTCAAGATAAGCAGGTGATGCATCGACACATTCTTTCGTCGCTATGAAACGAGTACCCATTTCGATTCCTTCTGCCCCGAGTGCTTGCGCCGCCATCCAACCTCGTCCATCACCAATACCACCCGATCCAATGACCGGTATACTAACTGAATCTACAATTCTTGGAATCAATATCATCGTACCTATATCATCACGTCCTAAATGTCCGCCACCTTCTTGTCCAACTGCTATGACAGCATCTGCACCAATGTCTTCAGCTTTTTGCGCTTGTCTTCTAGCAGCTACTAACACCATTTTCTTCACATCAGTACCTTTAAGCATATCAAAAAGTGGCGCAGGGTTCCCCCCAGTAACAGAGATAATAGTAATCTTTTCTTCGAGTGCAGCTTCCACCATTGCATCATATGATCTACCATGATTACCAATTGCAAAATTTACACTAAAAGGTTTATCTGTTTTTTCGCGAACTTTGCGGATTTCTTCTTTCAATGCTTCAGGTGAAGGTAAACTCATTGCTGTGATTTGACCAAGTCCACCGGCTTCTGAAACGGCAGCTGCTAGATCAGAATAAGCTAGATACGCGAGTCCACCTTGCACAATTGGGTATTCAATTCCAAAAAGTTCTGTCACTCTAGTTTTCCACATAAAAATCCCCCCTTTTTCAAAATCTAAAAAAGCCCATGAGAAAACTATTCCCATGGGTTGTTCAATTCTAGCTGTTTTATTTCGTCATCATGTGAATCGGCTTACCAAGAGCAACTTCTGCTGCTTCCATAGAAATCTCGCCTAGTGTAGGGTGAGCATGGATTGTCATAGATATATCTTCTAGAGTCATACCTGCTTCAATCGCTAGACCAAGTTCTGCAATCATGTCAGAAGCATTCTCCCCAACGATTTGTGCGCCTAGCAACAACCCGTCTTCTTTGCGACCCACAAGCTTCACGAAACCTTCTGTAGCATCCAATGAAAGCGCACGGCCGTTTGCTGCAAACGGGAATTTACCGCTTACTACGTCATACCCTTCATCTTTTGCTTGTTTTTCATTTAAGCCAACAGTTGCCAATTCGGGATCTGTGAAGCATACAGCTGGAATAGCCATATAATCTACTTCAGATTTTTCTCCAGAAATAGCTTCTGCTGCAACTTTCGCCTCGTAAGAAGCTTTGTGTGCAAGCTGAGGACCCTCTACAATATCACCGATTGCATATACATTCGGTACATTCGTACGGCACTGCTTGTCCACTTCGATCAAACCACGGTCAGTCATGTTTAAGCCTAGACCTTCCAAACCGATTTCATCCGTATTTGGACGACGGCCCACTGTTACAAGAACGTAGTCCGCTTCGATTTTCACTTCTTCACCTTTAGCTTCGTATGTGACTACGACGCCGTCTTTTGTTTCTTCAACGCCTTTAGCAGATGCTTTTACAACTACTTCAACGCCTTTTTTCTTCAAGCCTTTTTTAACGATTTGTGTCATTTGTTTTTCGAAACCAGCAAGGATATCATCCGCGCCTTCAAGAATTGTTACTTCAGATCCAAGGTTAGCATAAGCTGAACCGAGTTCTGTACCGATATAGCCGCCACCAACAACGACAAGCTTTTTCGGCAATTCTTTCAAGTTTAGAGCGCCAGTAGAATTAATTACACGGTCAGTAAATTTGAATGAAGGAATTTCAACCGGGCGCGCACCTGTTGCGATAATAACGTTGTTAAATTTATATGTTTGAGCAGAGTCTTCTGTCATCACGCGTACAGTGTTCGCGTCCACGAAATACGCTTCGCCTGCAACTGTCTCTACTTTATTTCCTTTAAGCAAACCTGATACGCCACCAGTTAACTTAGAAACAACGCTTTCCTTAAACTTCATAGCTTTAGAAAAGTCGAGTTCGACAGATTTCGCAGTAATTCCCATCGCGTCCGCATTCTGAGCATCTACAAAGCGATGTCCAACAGAAATCATTGCTTTAGAAGGAATACATCCAACGTTCAAACAAACTCCGCCGATTGTATCTTTTTCTACGATTGTAACTTTTTGACCAAGCTGAGCTGCGCGTATTGCTGCAACATATCCTCCTGGACCTGAACCTACTACGAGTGTATCAACTTCGATTGGAAAATCTCCTACTACCATGTGATTTACGCCTCCATTAATAAAAGTGATGGATTACTAATTAATTCCTTAAGATAGTTTAACGCTAATTGTCCCGTTACGCCATCAATCACTCTGTGATCAAATACTAAAGATAATGCTAACATAGGTGCCGCTACAATTTCACCATTTTTTACTACAGGTTTTTCAGAAATTCTTCCGATACCTAAAATAGCTACTTCTGGATGATTAATTATCGGCGTGAACCATTGTCCACCTGCCGAACCAATATTCGTGATTGTACAGGATGCACCCTTCATTTCTGCAGCTTGAAGTTTCCCGTCTCGCGCTTTTCCGGCGAGTTCATTCACTTCACTTGAAATAGCAAACATTGACTTACGATCAGCATTTTTCACGACTGGTACCATTAGCCCGCGATCTGTATCTGCTGCAATTCCAATATTATAATAATGTTTTTGAATTAATTCTTCTGTCTCATCGTCCAATGACGTATTAAGTTGAGGGAACTCGCGCAGTGTCGCTACGAGCGCTTTTACTACATACGGAAGATATGTTAACTTCACATCTTTCTCCGCGGCAATTGCTTTGAATTCTTTGCGATGTGCAACTAGTGCAGTCACATCGACTTCATCCAGCAATGTAACATGTGCAGCCGTGTGCTTGGAATTCGACATGGCTTTTGAGATAGCTTTTCGCATAGGAGATAATTTCTCACGAGTCTCTGGGAATTCACCTTCAAAGATAGGAGCTTGTTTCTCTGAAATTGAAGATGATTCCGTGTTTTGCTGTGAATCAGTCGTTTCTTTAACAGGTTGCTGTTGATCTCCCGCTTTAAATGAATCTATGTCTTCTTTTAACACGCGACCGTTTTTCCCACTACCTGCAACTTGTGCTATCGTCACATCTTGTTCACGTGCATATTTACGAACAGACGGCATCGCGATGACTCGGCGATTTTCGTCCACTTCACTAATAGATGGTTTGACTGGTTGTTCTTTTTGCGTTTCTGCCGGTAGTTGTTCTTCAGATGCTTGTTCAGGTTTCTTGGAATCTACGCTACCAAGCGCTTCTCCTACTTGTTCATGAGATTTTTCTGCACTCGCTTCTTCTTTAGAAGAGTCCGCACTTTCTTCATCCTCTTCATGATCTGGAATACCGTGATCCGGTGCATCAAAGCGCACTAATTTATCTCCAACCACTGCTACAGTACCTTCAGTAACATAAATTTCTTCTACTGTACCTGATACTGGTGATGGAATTTCTACTACAGCTTTATCGTTTTGTACTTCTAGTAATGTATCATCTTCCTGGATTTCATCGCCTGGTTTTACGAACCACTTGACGATCTCCCCTTCGTGTATACCTTCACCAATGTCTGGTAATCGAAATTCATAAGTCACGTAATTCACCCTTCCTGGTTTGTCCAATATGTTTTTAAAATGTCAGAACTTCTCTTGCTTTCGCTGCAATGTCTTTCGCATTAGGCAACCATGTATTTTCGCCCGCTGCAAATGGATATACCGTGTCAGGTGCTGTCACACGTAGCACAGGAGCTTCTAGGCTCAAGATCGCACGTTCAGTAATCTCAGCTACTACGTTAGCTGCAATTCCTGCTTGTCGCTGTGCTTCTTGTACTACGATTGCACGATTCGTTTTTTCAACAGATTGAATGATTGTTTCTATATCAAGAGGCTGAATCGTACGTAAATCAATTACTTCCACTGAGTAATTTTCTTTTTCAAGTGCTTCGGCCGCCTTTAGGCTTTCTTGCACCATTGCGCCGTAAGTGACAATCGTCAAATCTTTACCTTCACGTTTCACATCAGCTTTTCCTAAAGGTATAGAATATTCTTCTTCAGGAACTTCTTGTCTAAATGAACGATATAGTTTCATATGTTCCAAGAAAATTACAGGATCGTCACTCTTGATCGCAGATATGAGTAATCCTTTTGCGTCATACGGAGTCGACGGAATGACTACTGTTAAACCAGGTTGTGAGGCTACAAGACCTTCCAAGCTATCCGCGTGCATTTCAGGAGTCGCTACACCTCCACCAAATGGCGCACGAATCGTAATTGGCGCATTAAAATGTCCACCTGTTCTAAAGTTCATTCTCGCAATTTGTCCGCTCACGGAATCCATTACTTCAAATAGAAAACCAAAGAATTGAATTTCCATAATAGGACGGAAACCAGTAAGTGCTAGTCCGATCGCCAATCCACCAATACCAGATTCAGCTAATGGTGTATCAAACACCCGCTCTTCTCCGAATTCTTTGTGAAGGCCTTCCGTCGCACGGAAGACACCTCCATTTGCGCCTACGTCTTCACCGAACAGCAATACGTTTTCGTCTGTTTTCAGCTCCGTACGAAGTGCATCTGTAATCGCTTGAATCATTGTTAATTCTGCCATGGGTTATTTCGACTCCTTTTCAATATACGCATCCAATTGTTCTTGTAAGTTAAACGGCATTTCGCCCTTATACATAATTTTCATAAAGTCTGTTGCTTTTTGTTTAGGCTGTCCATCTGCTTTTTTAATCGCTTCTTTAATTTCTTCTTTCGCACGTTCAATTACTTTTTCCTCTTGTTCTTTAGACCATATACCTTTAGCTTCCAAATATGTTCTGAAACGAACGATCGGGTCACGTTTTTCCCATTCATCATCAATATCGGATGTACGGTAGCGTGTTGGATCATCACCAGCCATAGTATGAGGACCGTAACGGTAACACATCGTTTCAATTAATGTTGGCCCATCTCCATTTACTGCACGTTCTCTTGCGTCACGTGTCGCAACATATACTGCCAATGGATCCATCCCATCTACAAGTACACTTGGCATGCCTGCCGCTACACCCTTTTGAGCGAGTGTTTTAGCCGCCGTCTGTACATCACGATGTGTGGAGATTGCATATTGGTTATTCTGAATGACGAAGATAGCAGGTACTTTATATGCGCCGGCAAAGTTCAATCCTTCATAGAAATCACCTTGCGATGTTCCGCCATCACCTGTGTACGTAATGACAACTGATTTCTCCCCTTTTTTCTTAAAGCCTAATCCTACACCAGCTGCCTGTACATATTGTGCACCAATGATGATTTGTGGCGGGAAGATATTGAGTCCATCAGGAATAACGCTTCCTGCATAATGCCCTCTTGACCAAAGGAATGCCATGTGCAAAGGCCAACCATGGAATAATAACTGGGGTACGTCACGATATCCCGGGAGAATAAAATCATCTTTTTCCAACACATATTGAGAAGCTAACTGGGAAGCTTCTTGTCCTGCTGTCGGAGCATAAAATCCAAGACGTCCTTGTCTGTTTAATGAAATAGATCGTTGGTCAAGAATACGTGTATAAACCATTCGATTCATTAATTCCACTAATTCTTCATCTGGAAGTTTCGGATCTAAGTCCTTATCCACGATTTTTCCTTCTTCGTTCAATATTTGCACCATATCAAATTGGCTCTCGATCAGTTGAAGCGCTTTCACTGGATCATACTGATTACCTTTTTTAGCTACCATATCTTGATCTCTCCTTCATATCTGTATTATATATTTTTCAAATAAAGTTAATACAACTTCTTATATTTTTTAGTATACGCAAAACTGAGCGCTTGGTCAACCATTGTAATCAAAGACTTTCTCTCTTTTATTACATTTTTCAAATAACATACTGTACTAACACAATATCGTTTCTGTATTGGTACAACAATGTTTTTTAGGGACACACACTACGCAATCAGCATTCATAGAAGTCTTCATTTGGCATCCGGATAGCAATTTTAAATTACAAGTCCCTCTACATTCCTGAAGACTTTTTTCCGAAGTTACCGTATACGTTTCACTTATTTTTACAGTTTTGACTCTAAACTTTACATTTCCTCTTTACTGCTGTTTTAAACTTTTTAAAGCGCGGGCTGTTATTCTGTTTACTTCCTTAGTCGCTTCATTCAATTCCGAAAGTAACTGTTGACTGGAAGTAATTAAATCATTTACTTCATTGACATGCTTTTGCAGTTCATGCTCACGGATAGATCGATCTTCAATTTGTGTGTATAATTGCGCCTGACTGTCTATGAGCTTTTTATACTGCATTATGAATGTTTCATGTATTTCAGAACGTTCATAATACAGTTCCACCACTTCATCTAATTGATTAGTTAAATCTACTCGCTCGATCCATGCTGACATTTGGTCTACCACTTTCTTCGATTCACGTAAAGCACTTTCCTCTTTTTCTAACAATAAAGCTCGTTCATGTGCAGACTTTTTCAACGCGCCTACTCGCTGTTTCACTTCCTGATATTGCTGTTGAGTCAGTCCCATTGTCTCAATGAACAACACTTGTTCTTTCTGCTCTTTCTCAAATAACTTCCTTCCAAAGTTGTTCCCTTGTTTTTCTTTTTCATTCACTGCAACAAGTAAATCGGTAAATTGTTGAGTTACTTCCGATTCTCGAGAACAACCATTTAGTAGAAGGAATATAAACAAAACACACATTATTTTCTTCATTAAATGCCCTCCTGACGCTTTATATACTTTTCTCTTTCACCATTTTTCTCATTCGTTTATACTGTATAATAGGAAGTTGGTTCTTATGATTATATACCCTTAATACACATCAGCTACCCATTTACGAAAGACTATACAATATCTAATATATCCGAGAGGAAGAGTAGAAATGATTTTAATGAATGATATTATCCGAGAGGGTCACCCGACATTGCGTTTAAAAGCAAAAGAGGTGAGCTTTCCTCTAAGCAATGAAGACCGTCAACTATGCGATGATCTACTGGAGTATGTCGTCAATAGCCAAGATGACAAGTTGGGTGAAAAATACGGTTTACGTTCAGGTATCGGATTGGCCGCCCCACAAGTGAATGCATCCAAAAGAATTTTTGCTCTGCATATACCTGACGGTGAAAATCTATTGGAAAACTTTATAGCTATTAATCCGAAGATCATTAGCCATTCCGTTGAAAAAACCTATATAGAGACCGGTGAAGGCTGTTTATCAGTAGATCGTGAAGTGCCCGGTTACGTTCCCCGTTATGCAAGAATTACCGTGAAAGCACTTGATAAGGAAGGAAACGTTATCAAGAAACGCTTAAAGGGATTGCCCGCAATTGCTTTCCAACACGAATTGGATCATTTGAACGGCATTATGTTCTATGATCATATTGACGAAAACGCTCCATACAAAGATATCCCTGGTGCCACAGCATTTGACAGAGAGTAAAGCACTTAAACTTGACAGACCGAAGTTTTTCTGTTACAGTCTTGTCAAGGAGTGATGATGCCATGTATAAACGTCTAAAACGCAAATTGCTAAGACGACTTAATGGCCTGCTCGGTAAAAAGACGATTGCTTAGACTTTTACGCCCGCCAACTAAATTGGTGGGCTTTTCTTTATTTTAGGGAAATTGCATGCTATTATTGATGATATGTATTATTAGGAACGTAAAAAGGAGAGTTAAACATGATTTTCAAAGTATATTACCATTTAAACGTACATGAAGTCCCAGTCCGCGAGAACACACTCAGCTTGTATGTAGAAGCTGAAACAGAAAAAGAAGTCCGTGATCAACTGAAAGATCGCGATCTTATGATTGAATACGTACAAAAGCTGGAAGGCGAGCATTTAACATATGAACAAGCCTCCCCAGACTTTCACGTTGAGCAGGTCTAATCAATGAAATCTATTAAAAACAATGAAACAGCCGTTTTCGCCCTAGGCGGACTAGGTGAAATCGGTAAAAATACGTATTGTGTACAATTCCAAGATGAAATCATCATTATTGATGCCGGAATCAAATTTCCTGAAGATGAATTGCTAGGTATTGACTATGTAATTCCAGATTACACGTACCTTGAACGCAATATCGATAAGATTAAAGGACTTTTCATTACACATGGACACGAAGACCATATCGGGGGAATTCCCTACCTGTTACGCAAAGTGAATGTTCCCGTCTATGGCGGAAAACTAGCAATTGGATTACTTCGCAATAAGTTGGAAGAACACGGATTGTTGCGAACTACGGAAATTCATGAAATTGAAGAAGATGATTTTATCAAATTCCGTAAAACAGCAGTATCATTCTTCAGAACTACGCACAGTATTCCTGACGCATTCGGTGTGGTGGTTAAAACTCCATCCGGTAACATCGTCCATACAGGAGACTTTAAGTTCGACTTTACACCTGTCGGCGAACCTGCTAACTTGCATAAGATGGCCAAAATCGGTAGTGAAGGTGTACTTTGTTTGCTATCAGACAGTACAAATGCAGAAGTACCTAACTTCACAATGTCTGAACGCAAAGTCGGAGAAAGCCTAAATGATATTTTCCGTACAGTAGATGGCCGGATTATTTTCGCTACATTTGCCTCCAATATCCATAGATTGCAACAGGTGATTGAATCAGCGCAGATCTTCGGCCGTAAAATCGCTGTCTTCGGTCGTAGTATGGATAACGCAATTACCATCGGCCGTGAACTCGGATATATTGATGCACCGAAAGATTTATTCGTCGATGCTCAATCACTCAACCGACTTCCCGCGAATAAAGTTATGATTTTATGTACGGGTAGTCAAGGTGAACCGATGGCTGCACTATCACGGATCGCAAACGGTACACATAGACAAGTTCAAATACAACCTGGAGATACTGTTATTTTCTCTTCTTCACCAATTCCAGGTAATACACTTAGCGTGAACAAAGCGATTAACTCACTATTCCGTGCTGGTGCAGAAGTTATTCATGGTCCACTGAACAACATTCACACATCTGGTCACGGGTCACAGGAAGAGCAAAAGCTCATGTTGCGTTTAATCAAACCGAAATACTTCATGCCAATTCACGGTGAATACCGTATGATGAATATGCACTCTCAACTCGCAATAGACTGCGATGTTGAGCCAGATAATATTTTCATCATGGGTAACGGTGACGTACTCGCACTTACCGACTCAACAGCAAGGCTTGCTGGACGTGTACCGTCGGGTGATGTTTACATCGACGGAAGCGGCATCGGCGATATTGGTAACGTCGTACTACGCGACAGACGAATTCTCTCAGAAGATGGTCTGGTCATCGTGGTAGCTACAATTGACACGAAAAAGAATCGCTTAGTATCCGGTCCCGACCTTATCTCACGCGGATTCGTCTATATGCGTGAATCAGGCGCAATGATTAATGAAGCTCAATATATGTTGTCCAAAACATTACAGCGCAAACTGGCTGCTAAACCTGATTCCATCAATAACCTGAAGGGCGACATCATCGATACACTTGTTCCGTATTTATACGAGAAAACGAAGCGTAAACCTATGATCCTTCCCGTCATCATGGAACTCTAAAAATTCCATACAAAAAAGCAAGTGCACGTTAGCACTTGCTCCAGACTGAAGGCAACTCCTGCAAACTAGGAGCATGTCTTCAGTTTTTTATTTAGTTTATTTTCATATACAATAAGTGTTTCACGACAAATCAACAGCGCTCTCCCACAATCCACGCTTAATGCAATGCCCTCCGTTCAAACCGATGAATATCCAGGTCAGAACCAATCACAATCAACACGTCATTAACCTCTATCTGTTCAATCGCCTGTGGAGAAACTAGTATATGCGTTCCACGCTTGATCGCCACAATATTCACACCGTACTTGGCACGAATGTCCAAATCGATCAGCGAAGAGCCTGCGATGTGATTATTAGCCTGAATCTCCACGATGGAGTATTCATCGGACAACTCTAGATAATCTAGTATATTATTCGAAACTAAGTTATTCGCAATTCGCTTCCCCATATCCCGCTCGGGGTGAACGACTTGATCTGCTCCGATTTTACGCAATACTTTTTCATGATAGTCATTTTGCGCTTTCACTGTAATTCGCTGTACACCGATTTCCTTTAAAATCAGTGTAGTCAAAATACTCGCTTGAATATTTTCTCCGATTGCGATCACCACATGTTCGAAATTCCGAATTCCTAAAGAACGTAATGCAGCTTCATCTGTAGTATCGACAGCTACAGCCTGCGTGGCAATATTCGCGTATTCTTCTACGCGTTCTTCTGACTTATCAATCGCCATAACATCTGCTTCTAGTTCAATCAGTTCCTTAACAATACTACCTCCGAAACGTCCTAAGCCAATTACTACAAATTCCTTTTTCATCTACTTACTCCTCGCTATTGCGAATAGTTATACGTCTTATCGCAATCCCATTTTAAATTTTAGGAATAACTCATTATACACGCCAAGTGTTTCTAAGCCTAAATTTTCATACACCTCTAGGTTTTTTCTTGCTTCTTCGTCAGGATAAAAACGTTCATCACCCGTTGTTTCTTCATCCATAAACGACAAAGCTGAACTATTCGGTGTGGAATAACCTACGTAGTCTGCATTTTGTGCTGCCACTTCAGGATCAAGCATGAAATTAATGAATTTATACGCTCCTTCAACATTCGTAGATGTTCTCGGGATGACAATATTATCAAACCATAAATTTGAGCCTTCCTTCGGCACGATATAGTCAATGTCGTCGTTCTCATAGATCATGTCTGCCGCTTGGCCAGACCATGTCAGTGCAACGGACGCTTCATTATTAACCATTAATTGCGTGACTTCATCACCTATTACGGCTTTGACGTTGGGCCCCATCGTTTCCAGCTTGTCTGTCGCCTCTTTTAGTTCCTGTAAACTTGTTGAATTCAAAGAGTAGCCAAGTGAATTTAATGATACGCCAATCACTTCACGTGCACTATCTACTAAAATAAGCCTTTGACGCAATGAAGCATCCCATAAACTTTCCCAACTCTCAAACGTCTGACCTTCTAATAAGGAGGCATTATACGCGATGCCCACAGTTCCCCAGAAGTATGGAATCGAATATTGATTGTCTGGATCAAACGGCAAATTCATAAAGTATGGATCGATATGTTTAATGTTCGGGATTTTCGAGAAATCCAGTGGCAGTAATAGATCCTTCTCTTCCATCATCTGCACAGCGTATTCAGAAGGGACTGTCACATCGTAAGCAGTTCCTCCTTGTTCGATTTTCCCCATCATTCCTTCATTCGAATCAAATGTTTCATAAATTACTTTAATACCCTCTTCCTCTTCGAATTGCTTCAGAAGATCTGGGTCAATATATTCGCCCCAGTTGTACACAGTAATCGTATCTTTGCCTGCTCGCCCCGCCTTATGCTCGAGCTGATAATTAGTGAATAACAAGAGACCAGAAACGAGTATGATCACAAACGCACTGCTAATTAGTCCTTTCATTTCTTCACCCCCTGAGGTGATTTCGCTTTATTTCCAATTATATAATAACCTAGCACTAGGACCATCGTGAGTAAGAAGATCAAGCCGGACAGTGCATTGATTGTCAAAGTGATTCCTGTACGGGCCATGGAGTAAATTTCCACGGATAATGTCGAGAATCCATTTCCAGTTACGAAAAAAGTAACGGCAAAGTCATCCAATGAATAGGTTAACGCGAGGAAAAATCCTGCGAAAATACCCGGCTTAATATAAGGCAGTATGACACGTGTCAGTATATCTTTACGTGAAGCTCCTAAATCCAGTGCTGCATCTATTAATGTAGTACTCATTTCTAGCAATTTTGGCAATACCATGATGACGACTATCGGTATACTAAAAGCGATATGAGAAATTAACACCGAAGCAAAACCCAATTTCACCCCGATCAGTGTGAATAATATTAAGAATGACGCACCGATAATTACATCTGGACTAACAATCAATATATTATTCAGTGACAATACCGTCTGACGTGCAGATTTATTTTTCATGAAATAAATGGCAAGCGCACCAATCACACCAATCGTGGTAGATAGTAGTGCAGATAATAATGCGATAATGATCGTATTTAAGACAATGATTAGAAGTCGCGTATCCTGAAATACCGCTTTATAATGTTCTAAAGTGAAGGATTCGAAATTCGACATCCCGCCTCCTGAATTAAAAGAGTAATATATGAGATAAAAAATCGGAGCATATAAAATTACAAAGACTGCTGCCAAATAAATTCTCGGCAAGATTCCCAGTTTCCTCATTTAATGATGCCCCCTTTTTTGCCCGATGTCAGTACCATAATTAAGAACATGAAAATGATTAAAAACACAGCAATCGTTGAACCCATTCCCCAGTTTTGTGTAACGAGGAATTGTTGTTCAATCGCAGTACCGAGTGTAATTACTTTATTACCAGCGATTAAGCGCGTAATCATAAACAGAGATAGTGCCGGAATGAACACAACTTGTATACCCGATTTCACACCATCAGTAGTCATAGGCCAAATCACTCGTTTAAACGTTACCCATGCATTTGCTCCTAAATCTTTCGAGGCATCAAGTAAAGTAGGATTGATTTTATCCAAGGAATTAAAGATTGGCAATATCATAAACGGAATAAATATATACACAGAAACAAACACGAAACTAAAATCAGTGAATAATATTTGCTGACCACCTATACCAACTGCTTCTAAAAAGGCATTAATCGGTCCATACTTCCCCATCAACCCGATAAATGCATACGTCTTTAACAACAGATTAATCCATGATGGTATGATAATGAGTAACAACCATAATTGCTTATGTTTCGTCTTTGTCAAGAAGTAGGCGGTCGGATACGAGATCAATAGAGCAAAAAACGTTATGAGAAACGCATACCAAAACGAACTCATCGTTAATTTGAAATAGATCGATGTAAAGAAGTTTCGATAGTTAGCCAAAGTTAACTGACCCGAAAGATCGAAAAACGAATAATACACAATGACAACAATCGGTGCTAGTACAAATAATAATAACCATGCTGCATACGGTGTGGCATATATAAAGCGTAACGGGTTTTTATTCCTCATCTTCCGCCACTCCAAACGATTCCAGACGTGCATCAAAGTCAGCTTCAGATTCATTCAGACGCATAACATGAATGTCTGCCGGTTCAAAATCCAAACCGATTAACGTCCCCACATCCGCTGGTTTCGTTGAATGGACTAACCACTCATTACCATCAGAGTCATACGTTGAAAGCTCATAGTGTACTCCTCGGAATAATTGTGTATCTACGGTGACGCCTAATTTCCCTTCTTCGAAGGTTGTCATTTCCAAATCTTCAGGACGAATGACAATATCGACCTTTTCATTGGGGTAGAACCCGCCGTCTACGCAGGCAAACTGTTTCCCAGTGAATTCCACTAGATAATCTTCAATAATTCTTCCTGACACCATATTTGATTCACCAATAAAGTCTGCCACAAAACGGTTAATCGGTTCATCGTAAATATCGATCGGTGTCCCTGACTGTTGAATTTCACCATTATTCATGACGAAAATTTCATCGGACATCGCAAGTGCCTCTTCCTGGTCATGTGTGACAAAAACAAATGTTTTACCAAGACGCTGCTGGAGCTCGCGCAATTCATATTGCATTTCAGAACGCAATTTCAAATCTAGCGCAGACAATGGTTCGTCTAGTAAAATCACTTCAGGGTCGTTAATAATTGCTCTAGCAATCGCAACGCGCTGACGCTGCCCACCTGACATTTCAGTGATTTCTCGTGATTCGTATCCTTCCAGATTGACGAACTTCAACGCTTCTTTAACACGACGGTCCACTTCATTCTTTTTCACTTTTTTTATGCGTAAACCAAATGCAACATTCTCATAAACATTCAAATGAGGAAATAATGCGTAGTCTTGAAATACCGTGTTCACTTGGCGTTCGTTTGCGGGTACAGAGTTAATTTTCTTTCCATTAAAGAAAATCGATCCATCTGTCGCCTCTGTAAAACCTGCGATCAAACGTAAAATCGTCGTTTTCCCACAGCCTGAAGGTCCAAGTAATGTATAAAACTTACCGCGTTCCATTTCAAATGAAACACGATCAAGAACAGTTGTCGATTCATTGTAGCGTTTTGTGACATTCTCAAAGCGAATAATCGGTTCGGTAGTCAATAGATTTCCTCCTTATGTAACGTATTATTTCCTATCATAACTGAACAGTTGTAAACTTACTTATTATACACAAAATGATAGTGAAATCAACTATCTATAAAATGTCGAATAACAAAACAGCCTGCAGGAAAATGGTCATGAAAATTGTCTTTTCGCAGATGACATAGTAGAATGAAACGATATGTTAAGGAGGGATTCAGTTGGAAGACCATTTATTTTTTTATCTGGACTCTGATGCCAAGCGGAATCGAAAAGCCGAGCCCGCAACAAGAGAAAATTATCTAGAAGGAATTTTTCTAGTAAACAATAAGAAAATCCGAACGTGGAAAGAGATGGCTTCTCATTGCGTAGAGTGCATGGAACCATTACATTATAGCGATGAATTTGACGCACGTTACTGCAAAGATTGCGATGAATGGCGAGAAATGATTTGCGATCCGAATTGCAAGACGTGTCAAACACGCCCAGTAAAACCTTCTGACTGCAAACAAGACTTTGAGTAAACAGATACTCAGATCCTAAATATATAAGGTTTACCGCTCTTTATAATAATTGTTATTATCTTCAAGTCATTCGCATTGAATTTAAATTGGAACTTTGTTATTCTAGATAAGACTTGTGCAACACAGTCATGTCGTTGTACGAAAGACTAATTGGAGGTTTTATATAATGGCTGAACGCATGGTAGGTAAACAAGCTCCAGATTTCACAATGGAGGCAGTACTAGCTGACAAATCTTTTGGTAAAGTTAGTTTACAAGAAAACATGAAAAACGACAAATGGACAGTTCTTTTCTTCTATCCAATGGATTTCACTTTTGTATGCCCAACTGAAATCACTGCAATGTCGGATCGTTACGATGAGTTCGAAGACTTGGATGCAGAAGTAATCGGTGTTTCTACTGATACTATCCACACTCACCTTGCTTGGATTAACACGGATCGTAAAGACAATGGTCTTGAACAACTAAAATACCCACTAGCAGCAGATACTAACCATTCCGTTTCACGTGAGTACGGTGTATTGATCGAAGAAGAAGGTATTGCATTGCGCGGCCTTTACATCATCAATCCTGAAGGCGAACTTCAGTACCAGACAGTATTCCACAACAATATTGGTCGTGATGTAGACGAGACTCTTCGTGTACTACAAGCACTACAAACTGGCGGTCTTTGCCCAGCAAACTGGCGTCCAGGTCAAAAAACTCTTTAATTTTTGGACAACCATCCCCACGCGTTACACTAATCGTGGGGATTTTTTTATCACATAATATATACCCACTTAGCTAGGAGGAATTCTTGATGAAATTACGTGAACAAATGCCTGAACTTCAAGGTGCTACTACTTGGTTGAATGGTGAAACTTCTAAATCGGAACTCGTTGGAGAAAAACCGACACTTATCCACTTCTGGTCTGTAAGTTGTCACATGTGCAAAGAAGCGATGCCGGATGTAAACAATTTCAGAGATCAGTACAAAGATGAACTGAATGTTGTAGCTGTACACATGCCTCGTTCAGAAGATGACGTTGATCTAGAACAAATCAAGAACGTAGCAGCTGAGCACGATATTACACAACCAATTTTCGTTGATAGTGAATTAAAGTTAAATGATGCATTTGAAAACCAATATGTTCCTGCGTATTATGTCTTTGACAAAGATGGTCAGTTACGCCACTTCCAAGCGGGCGGCAGTGGTATGAAAATGCTTGAAAAACGTGTGAATCGTGTACTAGATGAAATGAAAAAAGAAGATTAATCTTACGAACGACTCCTTAGCTAAAGGAGTCGTTTTTTCACATCTACTTTCCTCTTAATATGGCATACCAAGCACGATGCAGACATTGCCAATTTATTTATGATACGATTAGTAAAAAGTTTTTGGAAAGTGAGCTACCGAATGAATAAAATCCCTACAAGCATTGCACTTTACATTCTCATGTTTAATATGTTCATCGCCATGGCTGGTGTCGGCTTAATTATCCCCATTATGCCTGAATTTTTAGCTACTTTCGGAGTGGCAGGACGTGCACTTGGACTATTAATTGCGATGTTCTCTTTTGCACAATTTATCTTCTCACCTATTTCAGGAAACCTTTCAGATAAATACGGCAGAAAAAATATTATTATTTTCGGATTGCTTATCTATGGTTTTTCTCAACTAGCTTTCAGTTTATCAACTGAACTATGGATGCTCTACGTTGCACGATTCTTTTCAGGCTTCGGTGCCGCCTTTATCGTACCGCCTACAATGGCATTTGTGGCAGATATCACATCAACTAAAAACCGTGGTCGAGGAATGGGATTACTTGGCGCTTCGATGTCTTTAGGCTTTATGATAGGTCCTGGAATCGGCGGTTTTTTATCTAAAATCAGCTTATACTTCCCATTTTATTTCGCCGCATCGGCATCTATAGTAGCAGCGATCGTGTCTTTATTGCTTCTACCAAATCCTAAGCCTGTGATGCAAGGAATCACAATGAACGAAAACATCTTTCAGCAAATGCGTAGATCCACACAAACTCCTTATTTCGTTATGCTGATTGTCATGTTTGTATTTTCATTCGGATTAGCTAATTTTCAATCAACCATCTCGTTATACGTAGATCAAAAATACAATTACACACCTTCTCAAATCGCAATCATTATTACGGTTGGCGGATTTGTCGGTGTTATTATCCAGACATTTGTCATCGATCGTTTGTTCAAACGTTTTGGAGAAATGCGTATCATACTAATCAATTTAGTCATAGCAGCTGTCGCTATGTTAGGTATTTTATTCGTCAACACATTCTTCACTATTCTCTTGGTCGCAACGATTTTCTCTACTACCACTGCGTTATTACGGCCGGCAGTCAACACGTTAGTCTCGAAACTTGCCGGTAAAGAACAAGGCTACGCGGCAGGTATGATGAATGCCTATATGAGTTTAGGAAATATGATTGGTCCTGCTACAGCTGGATACATATTTGACATAAATATGGAATCACCCTATATAGTCGGCACAATCATTCTACTACTTTGCTTTATTCTTGCGTTGACCTGGGCAAGGAATAATAAGTCACTTATAGAGTCTGCAAGAACACCATAAACAGTATCATGATAGAAGCCCGTAGCAATATTCTAGATGGACGCTTTCCACTAGTTACAAACTATGCATAATACAAAAAAGCGAAGACAAACTCTATTACTACTAGAGTTCGTCTTCACTCGAGGAGGCTGGGACATAACTATCTCACCCCGTTTCCCTGCACTCCGAAAGGCACGCTTTCCGAGGGGCGTGGCTTGAGCCAAGCGAACAACGAAGGGTTCGCTTGGCCGTATTTCTGTGTACTTTGCAGAAATTAAGGCACCTGTCCAGGGTCTCAAGACGCACGCTGATCCCTCAGGAGTCGGCCTTTCTCCGTTCCGGTACACTCTGATACTCTAAAAAAACATTTACTGATAAGAACAGAAAAAAGCGTAAAGGACTCATTCCCCTTACGTTTTTATGTTCTGTCTCAACCTCTTTATTGACCTTTCCTTAATAACTCCGCATATTCCTGCACGATTTCCACAAACGCCTTTACTTGCTTCAATTCAAATGTAGAACCATATCCGATTAGCCATGTATCGCGTGTCAGCTCAAACTCTTCCTCGCTATTCAACAACGGGATTAGATTAACTTTCTCATCACCTGACAATGTGATGGAAGGCAGTATAGCATAGCCGATACCTTTTAACGCGAGCTGCTTACACATTTCGATTTGATCGACTATGATTTGGCGACTTGGATTTTGATTGAAATGCTTATTCCACCAGCGCTGGATTTCCATATAATAGTTTGAATCACTTTTGTATTGAATAAAGTGGCGATTGGTGTCTTTTAATTCATCAATGGTCGAGATTTCAGAATCCACTAGATACAACTGATCTCGAAATAAGTAGACACGATTACTTTTCCAATCTGTTTGCCCTCTAACAATACCAATATGCGCTTCCCCTTCATACAAAGCTTTGGAGATTTCTGAACTCCATCCCGTCATTAAAGAAATCTTGGCATCTGGATAAAGTGCTACATAGTCTTTCAATACTTGAGGCAACCAGGTCTGACCGATTATAGAGGCACAAGCAATCTTCAATGTTCCATGTACTTTATCTTCAAGTGAGGCGATCAATTCCATCGTCTCGTCCTTCTTTGCCAATGATTCCCTCGCGTAGCTGATGACGTGTTCACCTGCTGGCGTCGGTTCCAGGCCTTTTTGTGAACGGATGAACAACTGCATACCCCACTCTTTTTCAATCGTCTGGAGGCGTTGTGACAAAGCAGGCTGGGACAAATGAAGGCGCTCTGATGCTTTACGCATGTTGCCTTCTTCAGCCAATGCTTTGATAATATCCAGTTCAATGGTTGACATGATCTGTCACCTTCCCTCGTGGAATTCGTAAAATCAATAATAAGCTAATGACTGCAAATAAAGCAATCGTTATGTACACCCAGTGCAATGAGCTGTCTAAACCGCTTTGTAAACTGACTAACTCCTGTGATGTAATCATCGAGCGACCGTCTTTCGTTAACAATGTATTTACGTGATCAATCGTGTATGGCAATTTTTCTTTCGTAAAATAGGTAATGAGGGCACCGTTTAAAATTGCTCCAAACACAGAAGCACCAACTGTATTGCCAAAATTCTTCATAAACATATTCGCTGCAGTAGCTGAGCCTCTTTGTACGCGCGGTACAGCCCCTTGAATCGTAACAATGAAAGATGTATTGGTCAGCCCCATTCCAACGCCTATGAAGAAGCTAGAAAACCCCGCCCATACTGGTCCTAGTGTTGAGGTCATGAAGACAAACATCGTCGTGCCGATTACAAGAGACACACCGCCAGCAAACGATACGAGAAATGGGCCGAAACGTATGAGTAAATGCCCCGCCAATGAGGAAGCTAGAGGCCAGCCAATCGACATGGCAGTTAATGTGAAACCTGCTATGATGGCTGGTTGTTCCATCACTCCGGATACGTAAGTAGGTAAATAAGAGGAAACTCCTATTAATATTACTCCTGTTGTCAACGATACGAGATTCGCATATAAAATAACGGGGTTTTTCCAGATACTAAATGAGATCAGTGGATCTTTTGCCAGTTTCTCTTGTCTGAAAAATAGCCAAAATGAAATGCCAGAAAGTATAATCAATGCTATACCGAAAGTTGAAAATCGTCCGAACCCTTGACCTCCCTCTACGAGCCAGATTAAGAGAGTGGATAATGCAGACGTCAGTAGAAAAGCACCTTTGTAATCGACAGAAGCCTTTTGAGTTTCTTTTGGTTCATGTAAAAAGAAATATATAACACCCATTGACAGTAGTCCGAGCGGCACGTTTACCCAAAATATGTATTGCCAGCTCACATACTGTACAATCAATCCACCGATTACAGGACCTGAAACTGCCGATACGCCCCACACACTCGACAAATACCCTTGTATCTTCGCACGTTCTTCCGTTGAATAAATATCACCGATAATCGTCGTCGCAATTGGCATAACAGCTCCTGCTCCCAAGCCTTGTATGAGGCGATAGACTATCAACTGCTCCATTGAGACAGCGAATCCACAAAGTATGGAACCGATCAAAAAAATCGTCACGCCCATAAAAAAAATTGGCTTTCGTCCAAATAAATCCGCTAGCTTTCCATAAATTAATACCGTCACGGTACTCATTAATAAATAAGATGAGAATATCCAACTATACCGAGAAAACCCACCTAATTCAGAAGCGATCGTCGGCATTGCAGTAGTAACAATTGTCGCTTCCACTGCCCCTACAAACATAGCGAGCATAACAGCAGCAAGAACAAAGGGCCGATTAGTTTCTTTGGGCACAGCTATTTCAACTCCTTCTATTAGAAAAAGACTCCTATATCGGAGCCCTTTACTATTTTACTATAGCACTTGCTTCACTGCTCTATTACAGTAAGTTTATTAAACGTTATAAATATACTTTTTAAATTCTTTCATAATCACACGTCGCGTAATAATACCGGCAAATGTTCCATCTTCTTCAGTGACGCATAAAAACGGATGATTAATCAAAAGATCTACTGCGCGTTGAAAACGGTCCTTCACACGAATCGTCGGTAGATTCGTATCCATAATTTCATCTACTTTTATATCTTCTAATCTCTCATATTCAATGCGTTCCATACCTAAAATAGAATCTGTAATCATTCCAATCCCGAGGAGCCCTTTCAAATGATACTGATTATCCAGTACAGGGATTGCAGAATAGCCAGTCTTGGTCAAAACAAGCAGTGCATGCTCTGCGTTATTTCCGATTTGCACGTGGGCAACCTTTTCCGAAGAAATAATTTGATCTATGATGGGCGCAGTAAGAAAATCTTTATTGTTTATAGAAACCATTGGTGATCGCTCCTTCTATTCTTCATCTAAATATATTTACCTAAAAGTCCGTTCACTGTTTCAAATCCATCATACCACAAAAAGCCAATTTCCACCTTAAAAGAAAGCGGATTCACAAAACAAAAAACCTCTTTCTTTAATAGAAAGAGGCCCAATAATAAAAAATGATGAAAATGATAAAAACTGAAGCGACAATGATGATCCACAGTAATGGGTTCATTGCATATGGGTGCTCAGCTGCAATATCGGGTATTTTGTTCTTTTCGTTTAACTGAAATGAACGACTCGTTTTCCTAACTCCAGCTAGTCCGATCCAAAGCATTATAGCTGATACAAACACCATAGGCCACAACCAAATATCCCACATCATAACTCCCTCCTTTTCGCTCATACTATATTAAAGAGCATGTGCAATTAGTGAGTAAGTATGCGTATTTTACACTCAGTGGATTATTCGCAAATAGATGCTTTTAAATTTACTGTACAACAGATTTGCCATTGTGGATTTTTTACACGACAAACATAAAGAAAATTACATAATTTCTTACATTTTACTTTATATACTTTTTAATCAGGACTTGTGTTCCTTTTTCCCCATAACCCTTTGAGAGTAAATCTGCATACATGTCATAAGCAAGATGTAAGCCTGGCAATTTTAGATTCAGTCTTTCTGCTTCCTGTAATGCAATATGTAAATCTTTCACAAAATGTTTTACATAAAATCCTGGTTCATAATTCTCGGTAATAATTCGTGGTCCAAGATCAGATAAACTAAAAGAATTTGCTGCACCCGAAGTGACGGATCGTAACATCGTATCCGGATCAAGACCCGATTCCATAGCGTACGCGATCGCTTCGCATGCCCCTATCATATTTCCAGCGACCGTAATTTGATTGCACATTTTAGCGTGTTGCCCAGCTCCCGCTGTTCCTTGATAAACAATTTGTTTACCAAAAACAGATAAAATCGGTAATAACTTTTCAAATACTTCTTTTTTACCTCCACACATAATAGATAGCGTGCCATTTCGAGCTCCAATATCTCCGCCTGATACAGGCGCATCCAGTGAATCCATTTGTAAAGAAGCTGCTTTTTCTGCAATGGCAATAGCTAGTTCAGGACTAGAAGTAGTCATATCCACTAGGATTTGAGAAGGATGACCGTTTGCCAATATACCTTGATCTGACAAATAAACTTCTTCCACATCGGTTGGCATACCGATCATCGTGAAAATAATGTCAGCATGTTCAATAGCTTCAGCTACATTGTTTGCCCATCTTGCTCCTTGTCCTACTAGTGGTTCAGCTTTTGATTTCGTTCTAGTGAATACTGTTACCTCATAAGATGCGTTAATCAAATGCTTGACAATACTCGAACCCATGACACCTGTTCCAATAAATGCAATCTTTTCTTTTTGCATATTTTCACTCCTCAATATGTAAGATTAATCCTATCGTACAGAAGTTCAAATATTTTTACAATAAAACAAAAAAAGAGGACCAATACAAGATTGGTCCACAAAAGGGGGAAATGAGAATGTTGCTGTGTTCTTTTATAGTGTTCCCACATTTATTATGAGTTAAACATTCATTTTTGCGTAAATTCAAGGCAGTTGTATTTCTTTTTCATCATTGAATTCATTAATTAATACATCCAATTTACGACTAAGTTCAATGGTATTTTCGGCGTCCATACCATATTTTTCTGCAGCCTGAATTAATTGTTCTCTAACTCGTTCTATTTCAAGTTTACAATTATGCACTACTTGCACACCTTTCATCTGTAAATACTCTACTCTTTAATATACCAACAACTCAATATTATTAAACCGAAATAATATCGATAATTTTCGACAAAATATATGGATGTATGGATTTATATATTTCTATGTTTTTTTAAGATAAGACTTTACGTTTTGGAGAATATAAGGCAAACTATAAAGGAATTCCCAATAGTACAGTTTCATTTCTTTGCTTAGCATAATAATGATTGAAGAAAGGGTGGTTAGAATGATGATTGCAGAAATTGGTGATATTATTGAATTCAAAGAAGGCTTACAAGGAATTGTAGAAAAAGTGAACGAAAACTCTGTAATTGTAGACTTAACGTATATGGAAGACTTCGATGAATCGGTCATGCAGGAAAAAACAGTAATCAACCATAAACGTTATATTATCTTAAACAACAGTAAACAAGATTGAAACCTTCTTCGCTGTGATCCGTCCAATAAATTAGAATAGTATATGAAGGAGTGGTACCAAATGAACAACAAATGGCGTATTATTTTCACTTCACTAACCGCCTCTATCATGCTTGCAGCGTGCGGAACATCTGATGCGGACCCAGAAAAAGATACAACAGGTAATGCTATAGAAGAACCTGCTGCTCCTGAAACAGATGCAGAAGAAAACACTTCTTCCGAAAATGAAACAGAAATCGAAACAGACACTGAAGTAGAAGCAAGCGAAGATGTAATGAAAGATGCTGTAGAAACAACAAGTGATGAACAGGATTACTCCATGATGGTGCTCCCTGGGTATACACTTACAAGTGAAGAACCGGGCAGAGACAGTCTATACCTAGAAGAAGATAGTGAAATGTTCATGCGAATCGAAACTATGCCTAAAGATGAAGAATCGTATACTTTCGATGAACTCTATGAAAATATGGGAGAGTTATTGACGGCTTCCAGTGACGGTGAAACACCTATCGAGATTACAGATGAAACAGATCTTCCACAAGCTGATGATATCAAGTCTGTTAAAGGTGCAGTAGTAGATTCTACAGAAGGTTATTTCACAGGCTATGTCATTGAACGGGAAGACAAGTTAATTCGCGTAACCATTTACGCTAAAGAAAATAACGAACATATGGAAGAATTCAAAGACATGGCAGCTACCATCAAGTAATGTTGCCAATGTGAAAAAGGCCGATCCTTTGGATCGGCCTTTTTCTATTTGAACCTTTGGTCATTTCTATAACATTACAGGAATTAGAGGAAATGATAAATGAAAAACCGTTCCTTTACCAATTTCACTAGTAACGGATATGGATCCTCCATGTTCTTGAACGGTTTTCTTAACAAATGGAAGTCCTAAACCAGTACCTCCTGGTTTATCTGTCACAAATGGCAAGAAAATAGTTTCAAGCATTTCTTCCCCCATTCCAGCTCCTGTATCGGATATAAAAATATCCACATTTTGCTGATTCCCTTCACTTATCATGATAGACAATGTATCATTTGCTTTCATAGCTTCCATTGCATTCTTAAGAAGATTTATAAATACTTGTTTAATACGGTTCGGATTTGCTTGAATTAGTAAAGATCCCTTAGCATTGAATTCATTCACTAAGTGAATTTGATCCAACAATGCTTTAGGTCGAAGCAATATAAGTACTTCTTCTACTAAAACGGATAACGAAAATATAGTAATTTCATCTACAGCCGGTTTTAATAGAACTAACATTTCATTCAATATCTCGTTCATGCGTTTGACTTCGTCTTGAATAACTTTTACATACATTTGTGCGTTACCCGTTACTTCGTGTTCCAATAGTTGGAGAAACCCTTGTAATGTCGTCATCGGATTACGTACTTCATGTGCAATGCTTGCGGCAATTTCCCCAGTCGTGCATAATTGGTCGGAGTGCGCTAGTTGCTCAAATAGACGTTCCTGTTCAGTAATATCTACAATTCGTAAGATAAACATTTGTGTTTTACAGTCCAATGTCAAACTAACATCTTGATAACGTTGTATTCCTTTAGATGTGTAAGACATTTTCACTGTCGAAGATTCTTGTGTTAGTGCTTTTAAGATATATTCTTCAAAAGTAAATGGAGAGGTTGGGACCATTAAATAAAAAAGGTCTTGTAGATGTATAAGTTCACTGGAAGTTTGGTCAGGAAATATTTCCAAGAATAAATCATTCGTCGAAATAATATAACCCGATTCATTCACTAGCGCCATTGGCATAGTCGCCTTTAAATAAGCACTTTCATATAATTGATTCAATTTATAGCTTTGTTCACCAATTTTTATTGTTAAAATCGCCCTACCGCTATATTGCTGGTATATAATATAACAAGGTTCACTTTTTTTATTCGGCACTTCTAGATGACCAATCAATACATTTTGATCGGCTATCGTTTCTGTTTTCAACAGAAGCAACCGTTTCTTTATTTGTTCCAACAAACTTTGATCAAATATTTCAGATATATGATGTGGGATAAAGTCTTTAGGCATTAGTAATTTAACAGCTTCTGTCATATCAAGTATATCGCCATCTTCATCTAAAACGATTTTAAAAAGTGAACTTTCTAGATAACGATTGATATTTAATGTTTTCAACACTGTAGCAGTACCCCCTTAACTCAATTGCACCTATCCATTATGGACCTGTAACACATTTTCAATTTTGGAAATAAATTCTGAATGCTTCTTATTATGCCATACTGACGCTCCTGTTCACATAGGACTATAGTCTATTTTGTCTTTTCAAATACTTATTTTAACTTAAGATTAGGAGTTTTACTATGAATATTGTCTTATCTACATTAAATGCTAAATATATACACACGAATATCGCAATACGTTATTTAAAGGCTTTTGCAGCACCAGAATTTCATTGTGAGCTGGCCGAATTCACTATTCATGACCCTACACTTTCTATCGTCTCAGAGCTGTATCAACATTCGCCAGACGTCGTTGGCTTTAGCGTATATATTTGGAATATAGAAGAAACTATAAAGGTAATTCGTCTACTAAAGCTAACAAGTCCTAAAACCGTTATAGTCTGTGGTGGGCCTGAAGTGACATATGACTATGACCAATGGTTAAAAAGAGTACCGGAAATCGATATTATTGCGATAGGTGAAGGCGAAAAAACCTTTAAAGATATACTCCAAGCAGTAGATGGACAAGCAGATCTTTCTTCCGTACAAGGCATTGCATATCGTTCAGATGGAAAGTTGAAGATCACAGCTCCAGGTCCTAAATTGGATCTTCGTGAACTACCTTCCCCTTTTCGTTTTCCAGAGGATATTACGCATCTCTCAAATCGTGTCATGTATATTGAGACAAGCCGCGGCTGTCCCTTCTCTTGTCAATTCTGCCTTTCTTCAATCGAAGTCGGCGTTCGATACTTCAATCGAGAAGCAATAAAAGAAGACATTCGCTACTTGATGCAGCATGGTGCTAAAACTATTAAATTTGTCGATCGTACCTTCAATATTAGCAGAAGTTATGCAATGGAAATGTTCCAGTTTCTTATAGATGAACATCTGCCTGGCACCGTATTTCAATTTGAGATCACTGGCGATATCATGCGACCAGAAGTGATTCAGTTTTTAAACGATAACGCGCCAAAAGGACTGTTTAGATTTGAAATTGGAGTTCAATCTACTAACGATCTAACAAATGAGCTAGTAAAGAGAAGACAGAATTTCACTAAATTATCTCGCACAGTCACGATGGTGAAAGAAGGTGGGAAAATTGATCAACATCTTGATTTAATTGCCGGACTACCTGAAGAAGATTACGCATCTTTCCGTGACACATTTAACGAAGTGTTTGCTTTACGACCTGAAGAATTACAACTAGGTTTTTTGAAACTACTGCGCGGAACTGGTTTACGTATCCAAGCAGAGCAATATGGGTATCGTTACATCGACACCGCTCCTTATGAAATTGTATCAAACAACGTCCTGTCCTTTGATGATATGCTGAAGATCAAACAAACAGAAGACATTCTCGAGAAATATTGGAATTCGGGTCGATTTATACACTCTATGGAGTATATCGTAACGGAATTAGTCGATACACCATTTGACTTTTTCCAATTATTCGGAGCGTTTTGGGAAAAACAAGGCTGGTCACGAATCGGTCATCAGTTCGAAGACTTGTTCACCCGCTTGGAATGCTTCCTAGAAGACATATTAAAAATCGATACGTCTATAGCAGTAAGTCTATTGAAGATGGACTATTTACTTCACCAAAAGTTTTTACCTAGAAAGATATGGTGGAATACTGTAGTACCAGAAGAAGAGCTAAAAGAAGTTTATCAGACACTTTTACGTTCTCCACATTTGCTTGGAGATACGTTTGAGTCGATTGGTTATACGGAACGAACTATTCGGAAGCAAGTTTTCGTTACAAAGACCTCAGCTCAATTGAAAGAAAATCTTTCTGTAACAAAAGACCCTGGGTATCTTATTGTACAATACATACCAGGTGAAATAGCACAGCACTATCATTTGTCCGAACAAGCATTGAAAACCGTCTCTCCATAATAAAACCGCAGCACGCGAAAATTCGCTTGCTGCGGTTTTTATTTTAAATTAACCAATAATGACACGCTCTTTTGGATAATGATACGGTGTTTTATTCGATTTGCCACCGATCGTATAAATAAACGATATCAACCCAACTCGTCCGATGAACATTAGTGCCATAATAATCAACTTACCGAACACCGATAAATCGCTTGTAATACCGAGTGACATACCACACGTTCCGAAGGCTGATGTGATTTCAAATAGCAATGGAATAACAGGTATACCTGGCTCGGTAAGTAACAGTAACAGTAATGCCGCCAACACCATAAAACACGCGACGAGAATAACTGCATACGAACGGAATACGTCGATCAACTTAATTTGGCGTTTAAAAATGTGTATGACGTCATTCCCTCTTGCAAAGTTAATGAGAAATAATAACGCAATGGCAAAGGTCGTCGTACGGATCCCCCCGCCTACAGAACTTGGCGAAGCACCAATGAACATAAGCGCACTAACAAAAATATCTGTCGCTTCACTAAATTGCGTCACGTCATACGTCACAAGACCTGCAGAGCGTGCAGAAACTGAATGGAATAATGCCGTAAAAAACTGCTGATGCCAGCTCATCCCTTTAAATGAATTGAATGATTCTAACAACCAAATCGTTAATGTACCTACAAGTAGCAGAATACCGAATGTCGCCGTCGTAATCTTAGTAAAAAGCGAAAAGCGAAAATGCGGTACTTTTTTTGAAAAAAAGCTCTTCACTTCAATTAGTACTGGAAATCCAATAGCACCTAAAATAATTAATATCATCAATAGAAGCTGCACGATATAATCATCATGATAAGGCATCATCGATGAACCGGTAATGTCAAAACCCGCATTCGTAGTGGCAGACACCGCCATGAACATACCGTTCAACAACGCTTCACTAAATGAATTATAAAAACGATAAATATATAATGTTAAAATACCGCCACCAATAATCTCAATGGCAACGATCAGTTGAATGATTTGACGAATTAATTGAACGACACCTTGTAATGTGTACTGATTCGTGTCAATCATTATCAGTTGCCGCTCTCTCATGCCGATTTTCTTCTTTACAAGTAGCCAGAAAAAAGTACCTAATGACATGATGCCGATACCACCGAGCTGAAGCACGAGCATGATCATGCAAATGCCGAATACAGAGTACGTTTCGCCGATACTAATAGGTGACAACCCCGTAACGCTCACGGCGCTCACAGCGGTAAACAAACTATCTATAAAGGCTACTTTTACACCCGGTTTATATACACCCGGCAAGTTCAATAAGAGAAAAGAGGATGCAATCGCCAAAAAGTAGTAGAAGGCAATTATCTGTGCTGGAGTAAACTTATGAAAAACTTCCCTGGAAAGCCTCATCTTTTTCAAATTCCTTTCATAACGGAAACTTCATTTTCTTACTTTATCAAATCCCTTGATGAAAAGATAGCTATATACAGAACTTTACACTCTTTACACTATTTTAAACTAGAGATAAAAAAGCAGTCTCTCCAACTTACTTGGAAGAGACTGTTTTCGTATTATCTATTAGCTTTCACTTTAGTTTTTGCGACAGCCAGTAGATATCCGCCTACTGCCAAGATTAATAACACAACCCAGAACGTCATTTTCCACAGTGTAGAGTGTGGGAAAGCTTCTGGAATGATGAGCAGTTCAGGATGTGCAAGAGTTAACACAACTAGCTTGACACCTACCCACCCTACAATTAAGAATGCTGCCGTTTCCAATGTAGGATACTTTTCAAGCATAACCACGAATTGTTTCGCTGCAAAACGGATCATGACTAAACCAATCATACCACCTAATAACATAACAGTGAATTGTCCGCCGTTAATGCCACCGACGTGGAAGTTACCTAACTCAGGCAATGTTACCGCAAGCGCAACAGCCGCAAGCATGGAGTCCAATGCGAACGCAATATCTGCAAGTTCCACTTTCAACACGGTCATCCAGAAACCAGATTGTTTTTTAGGCTTTTGATTTGGATGACCTTCCGGCTTATGGGTAATTTTATCGTATATATTTTTACCCGATATGAACAATAAGTAAATGGCACCGATGGCTTGTATCTCCCAGAACTTTACTAAAAACGTAATCATAAATAGTGCAGTGAATCTGAAGACGAATGCCCCTAGTAAACCATAAAATAAGGCTCTCTTTTGTTGGAGTTTCGGTAAGTGTTTTACCATTACTGCCATTACTACGGCGTTGTCTGTTGCTAATAGGCCTTCGAGTACGATTAGTACTAAGAGTACCCATGCATATTCTAATAAAATCGGATCCAACATAATTCCTCCTTGTTTTTTACAAAATAAAAAGACCCTCACCTAATAATTAGGCAAAGGTCTCGCTAAGTCGGAATTTCACGTTCAAAATCCAGCTATCATAACCGATGACCGTTGAGGCAGTCACGTATTGACGATTATGAAATAGGTTTCCCTATAGCTACTCCCCTTTGACATTGCGTCAAAAGTTATTAAGATATCGGATACTTTTAAAGTATTATAACATGATAACTTTGATTTGCAAATGATTTAGGTGATGCTTATAGTGCTATTAAATTAAAAGGACAGTGTTTGACGATATAAAAGCAAGCGCATTAGTATTCGACTCACTGTCGTATACATTACTAGTCCTACTATATTATTCTTTTGTATAAATTATTCAACACTATGTAAAAAAGCCGGCAAATGAAAAATTCCATTTGCCGGTAGTATGAATTACTTGGACTCTCTCACAGTGACGGTTTCCGTTACTGTCTCAGTCACGGTGACCGTTTCAGTTACCGTGACGGGTTGATGTTGATCTTCCGTTATCGGTTGCGCTTTTTTTGGCGTCTTCATACCTCTACGTGTCTCTCGATCCAACAAACTGTAAATGATCGGAACAATATACAACGTCAAGAATGTAGAACTGATTAATCCACCAATTACCGCAATCCCCATCGGCTGGTTCAACTCAGAACCTTCACCAAGGCCTAGCGCTAACGGTAGTAAGCCCAAAATAGTTGTGAGGGCTGTCATTAAGATGGGACGGACACGGTCGCGTACAGATGATAGAATCGCATCGTACGAGCTGTACCCTGCTTCTTTACGTTGATTAATATAATCGACCAATACAATCCCATTGTTGACGACAATTCCCACTAATATGAGAAGACCGATGACCGCCGTTACACTGACCGGTGTGTTGGTAAAGAATAATCCCAGTGATACACCAATTAGCATCAGTGGCACAGAGAACATGATAACGAACGGATATTTGAACGATTCGAACTGTGCAGCCATTACGATATATACTAACACCACCGCCAGTACAATAGCCAATAGCATATCGTTGATCGCACTTTCAAATAACTCCCGATCTCCACCGTATGATAGTTCTACTTCACTAGGTAGATCTAGATCATCCACAATATCATTTACCTTTTTCGTCATATCGCCTAATGATTCACTAGATAGATATTTCACCGTAAATGCTATGGAATGCGCTTGATCCACACGCACAATCGCTACAGGACCTTCTGCGATTTCCACATCCGCTATATCCTTCAACTTAACAAAGGTATCAAGCGGTGTTTTTAATTCCAATTCTTTTAATTTATCTATACTATTGCGGAAACGCTCATCGTATCCAACGTTTACTCCCACTACTTCGCCAGTTTTCTCAAAGACGATTTGTGAAGCAAAGACACCTCGCGTAACGTCACTAACCGTTTGCGCTATTTGATAAGGTGCCAATCCGACATCTGAAGCTTTTTCACGATCCACTTCAATTTTTATTTCTTCAACTGTATCTACTAAATCATTTTCAACGTCCGTCACGGTATCCAGCTCACGTAATTTCTTATCTAACTTAGATACTGCATCTCCTAAACGCTCTTCATTTGTATCGTTTAGCGAGAAGGATAATGTATTTGGACTGGAACCGGCAGCGGTCTGCAAGTTGAAACTGACTTCTGCATCATCGCCGATTTCTTGCTCCACGACTGGTTGTACTTTGTCTACAAATTCAAAGACAGAGCGATCGCGTTCGTCGAGTGGAATTAGCTTCACATACACTTCGGCCATATTACTTTCTGATCCGCCTTGTGCCATGCTTTGCTGTGTGCCACCGACTAAACTGACGTACACTTCTACGTCATCTTGCTTCTTCATTTCTTCTTCTATTCGTTCCACTACGTCGTCTGTCGCATCAAGTGATGCACCATTTGGTAACTGCACATTAATACTGAAAGCACCTTCATCCGTAGCAGGCAAGAATTCCGTACCCACTTTTAAAATTCCGAATGCGCTTCCAGCTAATAAAGCAGTTGTTACTAGTAACACGAGTAAACGATGCCCTAATGCCCATTTAACAGATTTTTCGAATCTCTGATTTTTCTTCACATGACTCTTTTTCTCGAGAGTTTCTTCAGTAGGCGTCTTCAACAAACGACTTGCCAGCATTGGCACAACAGTCAATGCAACGACTAACGATGCAAATAAACTGAATGAAATCGTTAACGCGAACTCTGTGAAGATTTGACCAATAATACCCGTAATGAAAATTACTGGTACAAATACAGCTAGAGTAGTTAACGTAGACGCGGTTATAGCTCCGCCTACTTCCTTCGAACCATCTTTCGCTGCTTCTGTCGGTGTTTTCCCCATTGCTAAATGTCGCTCGATATTTTCTATAACAACAATTGCATTATCGACTAACATACCAATACCCAGAGCAAGTGCACCGAGTGTCATGATATTTAATGAGAAGTCTGCGAAATACATAAGAACAAATGTCACAATAACCGAATACGGAATCGCTACTCCAATGATGATTGGACTTTTAATTCCACGTAAGAAGACAAATAATACGAGCATCGCGAACAAGCCACCGAGAATTAATGATTGACCGATATTCCCGATTGCCAGCTGTACATAGTCCCCTTGGTCAAAAATAACATCCGATTCAACATCTTTGTATGCATCTTTCTCCAATAACTTATCCAATGACTTTTTAAACTCTTTAGAGACTGTTGCAGTATTTGCTCCTGACTCTTGAAGTACGGACAATAATACGGCCTGTTCATCATTGGCTCGTGTTTCTGTTTGTAGTTTCGGCTCCAACAATGCTACATCCGCCACATCAGAGACTTTGATTTTGTCACCTGTCTGCGGATTGGCACCTATTTGAATACTTCGTACATCTGAGATATTTTGAACTGTACTTAAGATTCTTGTAGTTAACTTTCTTCCATCACTCGTGTCAATCGGATCACCTGGCATAGATACGTTACTAGCTTGGATTGCCTGGACGACATCTGATTGCGCTAAACCAAATTCTTTTAATTTATCAGGATCTAAAATAACCTGGACGTCTTCAATGATTTTACCTGACACGTTCACACTAGCTACACCGTCAATACGGCGTAATTCTTTCTCCAACTCTTCTGCAATCTTCCGTATATTTGTATCTTCATCGACGGAGCGTAAAGATAGTTGGATGACCGGGAATTGAGATGGATCAAACTTCATGAAACGCGGTTTATTAGCACCATCGGGCACTTCTACTTGATCGATCCGTTGGAGGATATCCATTTGGACATCATCAATCGAAGAATCCCAATCAAACTGCAGGAATACTAAGTTAGCTCCTTCTTGAGAAGAAGACTGCATCGACTTCAAGCCAGGAGCTGTCGATAAACTTTCTTCCAACGGTTTGGTAATTTTCTCGCTCACTTCTGTTGGTGAAGCACCCGGATAATTCGTGACAACTACCGCTACAGGTGGATTTAAGTCCGGAATCAATGTAACCGGAATTTTAAAGAAGGATACTGCACCTAAAATAATGACGAGAAACATAGTGACTAACGTAAAAACAGGTCGTTTGACCGAAAAGCTACTAATCTTCATTTATCTATTCCTCTCTTTTCTCAGCACTCCAGCTGGGGAAGACTTTTCATCTTTCCACCATACCACCCGAATAGAGTATTTTCACCATGATTTGCTCGAATAATAATGAATCAGCACAGAGTTCATTCACATTTTGAACAAATAACCCGGACGGATTACTAGTAATCCGACCGGGTCGTATGTTATATGATTTATAATTGATTATACAACTTGATATCCGGGAATTTATCCTGGAACCAGCGCATCGCAAAATTATTTTCAAACAAGAAAACTTTGCGCTCATATCGATCTTTTACGAGTAATGCACGTTGTCCTGCCATGGACTCTTTTACATCCTCTTCGTTTTCAATCCAACGTGCTACTTTCGATCCCATTGTTTCCATCTGGACTTCTACATGGTATTCCGCTCTCATACGGTGTTCGAAAACTTCGAATTGAAGCTGCCCCACTGCCCCGAGAATGACTTCTTCCGTATGCAATGTTTTGTAATATTGAATAGCACCTTCTTGCACAAGCTGTAAGATCCCTTTGTGGAACTGTTTAGATTTCATTACGTTTTTGGCATTTACTCTAACGAATAGCTCTGGAGTAAATTGTGGAAGTGCTTCAAATTGGAAGTTTGCCTTGCCACTGATGACCGTATCACCAATTTGATAGTTACCCGTGTCATATAACCCAATGATATCGCCAGCTACTGCCTGATTGACAGTTTCACGATCATCCGCCAGGAATTGTGTAGTTTGAGTTAACTTAAAGTTCTTCGAAAGCCGTGGAACCGTTACAGTCATACCACGTTCGAACTCACCTGAGACAATTCGGACAAATGCAATACGATCACGATGTGCAGGATTCATGTTAGCTTGAATTTTGAAGATGAAGCCTGAAAAAACGTCAGACTCTGGATCTACATATTCTGCATCTTTCGTTAACCTAGGTTGGGGTTCAGGTGCGAACTGTAAAAACGTTTCTAGAAATGTCTGAACGCCAAAATTAGTTAGTGCACTACCGAAGAATACAGGTGTTAACTCACCTTTTGCGATACGATCTTCATCGAAGTCGTTTCCAGCTTCATTCAATAGCATGACATCTTCTAGCGCTTGCTTATAATAAGATGTCTCTTTCATGGAGTGTTCTACTGCAAGCTCTCCCTCACCGTCGATTGGAAGGAAACGATCCTCATCTGCATTCGGACGCGCTAACTCTATACGCTTATTGAAACGATCATAAATACCTAGGAATTCTTTTCCCATACCGATCGGCCAATTCATTGCGTACGATTGGATTTCTAACACTTCTTCCAATTCTTCCATTAGCTCTAATGGTTCTTTACCTTGTCGGTCCATTTTATTGATGAATGTAAAGATCGGAATTCCTCGCATTTTACATACTTTAAACAATTTAATCGTCTGTGGCTCGATTCCTTTTGCCGAATCGACCATCATGACCGCTGCATCTACTGCCATCAATGTTCTATACGTATCTTCACTGAAGTCTTCGTGTCCTGGTGTATCCAAAATATTGACACGTTTGCCTGCATAGTCAAATTGTAAAACTGAGGAAGTTACCGATATTCCACGTTGTTTTTCAATTTCCATCCAGTCAGACGTAGCGAATTTCCCTGATTTCTTTCCTTTAACTGTTCCAGCATCGCGAATCGCTCCGCCAAAATATAGTAACTTTTCAGTAATTGTCGTTTTACCGGCATCCGGGTGAGAAATTATCGCAAACGTTCGTCGCGATGTAATTTCATCATGTTTATTCTTTTGCATCAATCGTACTCTCCTTTTGCTTACGTTTTCTATCATAGAGAGAATAGGGATGCATTTCAATGATTTTCATTGAATTGACTAAAAAACTATAGACTCTCAAATCCAAACTTTACTTCATTTATTGATCGTTGTATCGCCAAACTTTTTAGCCGCTTCCTCAAGTGCAATGTTTGCATCTGAATGCGCATATTTCGTATTGCCGATAATTTGAAAATCTTCATGGCCTTTTCCGGCAAATATAATGATATCTCCTGCATTCGCTTGCTCAATAGTATGACGTACTGCCTCTTCTCTATCTCCTATACATGCATACTGATCATGCGGCATCGTGGCACTAAGTTCCGATATGATCGACTCATACGGCTCATCCCGTGGGTCATCTGTCGTAAAGACGACATAATCTGCTGCTGCTGCTTTTTCTCCCATGATTGGACGCTTCAGACGATCACGATTGCCACCCGTTCCAATTAGGAATAGTAGGCGGTTGCCTTCCTTTTTTAAAGGTTGTACTGTGGCAATGGCTTTTTCAATTGCATCCGGTGAATGTGCATAGTCAATAAAAATCGTCAGTGGTAATGATGTTTCCACTTTTTCAAGACGGCCTTTCACTGTCGATACATTCGCTATCAGCGGTAAAATTTCTTCTGTCGCCATTCCTTTGGCATATAACGCCGCAATTGCTGCCAATGCATTATAGACGTTAAACTCACCGATCAACGGCATCGTGACGGTGAATGTTCCATCCGGTGCCTGCAATTGAAATCTCGTGTAGTTCGACTGCATTTCGATCGCTGTTGCTTGGAATGAAGACTTTACATGGATTCCGTATGTAAATATGGGGAACGAAGTCATTTCGATCATTTTACTGCTCCACGGATCATCCGCATTAATGATCGCAAACTTTTTCTGATCAAGCTGCTGACCCAATTGTGCAAACAATAAACCTTTCGCTGCACTGTAATTCTCCATTGTTTTATGGTAATCCAAATGATCATGCGTTAAGTTAGTGAAAATCGCAATATCAAATTCTGTTCCTGCCAGTCGGCCTTCAACTAAACCGTGTGAAGAAACTTCCATGATCATCGATTCGCAGCCTTCATTTGCAGCTTGCGCAATCATTTGCTGGGTAGTCAAAACATCAGTCGTTGTATTTTCCGTTTCATACAGAATATCATTTAATTTAAAACCAATCGTGCCTGAAACAGCTGCCTTTTCTTCAGTCTGGCGTAGCATGTCGTGAATGATATTGCCGACACTCGTTTTTCCATTCGTTCCGGTTACACCGATCATCTTCATACGCTTTGAAGGATACTGATAGTACTTAGACGCCAGTAACTCTATCGCTTTTGAAGTGTTTTCAACATAGACCACCGCTGTGCGCTCTTCATCTATCATGATCGGCTCTGATGCGATTATGACACGTGCACCACTCAACAATGCACTCTTGACAAATTGATGGCCGTTCACTGTATAACCTTTTAGGCAGACAAATACTCCACCATCTTGAACAGCTCGTGAATCTACTGCCACGTCTGTCACATGTTCTGGCAATGTTCCTTTTATACTTTTTACAGGTAGTACAGATAATAATTCTTTCGTATTCATGTGATTTCCTCCAATAGGTTGGTGAATAACTCTACTCATTATAACAAATAAAAGTCTTTCTTTAAAAAAGACTCTTAATTCCTTTAAATGATGTATTATATAATGAATCAATTACCCATATCATACGCGTCTTTTCTTATCACATCCACCCTGGATTATAGAATGGAGTATCTAGTAAAATGTCAAAAGAATTTATTCCTACAGTACGTTACTTGAATTATCTTGACTTGTCTTTCGAGCAGTCACAGGATGCGATCTCCGTATTTGATTTGGATGACAATATAATTACTTGTAACCGTGCATTCGAACAGTTATATGGTTGGACTTTGGAGGAGTGCTCAGAAAAACCCATTTCGTTTTATCCTGAAACTGAATACGAAAAAGTACATGCACGTTGTGAGTTATTGTATAAAGGTCAATCGTTAGCTAATGAAAGAGTCACTGAGATGCGTAAAGATGGCACACTGTTTCAAGCAGAAATTAGTATGACACCCATTTTTAACGAGTTCAATGAAGTGGTTGCTATTTCTCATATTGCACGAGACATCACTAGTCGCTTGCAAATGGAGCAGAAGACACTTGAGTTTGAACGTCTGCAGACGATGAGTATGATTGCAGCGAAAGTAGCGCACGAAGTACGAAATCCTATGACCGCAATTACGGGGTTTATTCAGTTAATGAATCAAGACCCTGCGAATCCTTACTCGTATTTCACAGAAATTATGGGGAAAGAAATTAGCCGTGTCAACCAAATTGTTACGGATTTCTTAGCATTAGCAAAACCAACTTTACAAGATACTGCGCCAGTTTCTATTCTAGAAGTCATCGAAGAAATGCTCATTGAATTTGATGAGCAATTTAATGAATGTGCGATTTCATGTCAACTGAATGCTGAGGAATTAGAACTTTTCATTATAGGCGACAAGTCCTCACTGCATCAAGTGTTTTACAATATCTTGTCAAATTGTTGCGATGCAATTGAGCACACTGGAAACATTATAATTTCACTGACAAACCAAGAAGGTACTCTCCACATTTGCATTGAGGATGACGGTTGCGGAATGGATCAGTTGACCTTAGCATCCATTGATCAGCCTTTCTTTTCTACAAAAGAAAATGGCACAGGACTCGGTATGTTCATTACTAAAAAGATTATTGTGGACCACAAAGGCACTTTGCTGGTCGAAAGCCAGCAAAGCGCGTGGACAAAAGTTTGGATTTCGCTACCGTTAGCGAATGAAACGCTTCACTAATGGAAGTTTTCCTCTGTATGGAGGAAATGCAATAGGTACCGAGACTGCCGTACTCTTTTTCATCATCGATTTCGAATGAGTGAATGTTTCAAAACTTGCTTTTCCATGGTATTGATTCATTCCGGAAGGTCCTACCCCGCCAAACGGTAGATGAATATTCGCGACATGTGATATCGTGTCATTTATGCAACCACCACCAAATGGCAATGCTTCGATGAAATGATTAGCTGCCTCATCGTTCTCAGTGAAAAAGTATGCAGCTAGTGGCTTAGGTAACGTGCTAATTTGCTGAATTGCGACACCTAAATTATCATACGGCAGGACAGGTAAGATCGGACCAAATAACTCATCTTGCATACTAGCGCTATTCCAGTCTGATAGCGCTAAAATCGTCGGCTCAATATATTTATCCGCGGCATCTGTCTTGCCTCCTTCTACGATATATGCTTGATCTTGATCTAATATGTTCGCTAATCGATCGAAATGACGATCCGCGATGATGCGTCCGTAGTCAGCACTCTTCTGTGCGTCACCCCCGTAAAAACGTTGGATAGCGCCCTTCATTTCATGGATTAATTCATCGTAAATTGAAGCGTCAGCCAATACATAGTCAGGTGCTATACACGTTTGGCCTGCATTCATGTACTTACCCCAAACAATCTTCTCCGCTGCCTTTTTGATATCAGCAGTATGATCGACAACGGCTGGACTCTTTCCGCCTAATTCCAACGTCAATGGAGTCAATCTCTCCGCACAAGCTTTCATGACAATTTTTCCCACTTTCGCACTTCCAGTAAAGAATACATAATCAAAGGGTGCGTCAAGTAACAGTTTCGTTTCTTCTTTTTCACCATGCACTACGGATACATACTCCGGTGGAAATACACTTGAAATGATTTTATCTACGACGCTAGCCGTATGCAATGCATCTTCTGAAGGTTTCAACACCGTACAGTTCCCTGTAGCTATCGAACCGACTAGCGGATCAAATACTAGTTGGAACGGATAGTTGAACGGTCCAATGATCAATACAGTGCCATATGGTTCCTTCACGATAAAGCTCGTTGCCGGTTGTAAATGGATCGGAGTCTTCACTTTTTCAGGTGCTGCCCATTCATCCAAGTGGTCTATCATATGGGTAATGCTGGATAAGACGAATCCTATTTCTGCTACATACGCTTCAAACGGATGTTTGTGTAGATCTTTATGCAATGCATCTAAAATTTCTTTTTCATGCTTTTGAATTGCTTTATACAGTTTTTCCAACATCATTTTTCGGAATGAAATACTGCGTGTCACTCCTGATGTATAATATTGTTTCTGTTTGTTCATAATCACTTCAAGTTCCAGACGGGTCATTGCCAAACTATCCACACTCCTCATGATTGTTCTTATTATGAGTCTACCATTTTCTTCAACAGAAAAAACTTCAGACGATTTATTCGACTGAAGTTTCTCCTACATTATATTTTATTTTTCATGAGCCGCAATGAATTTAATACTACAATGACGGTAGCACCCATATCCGCCATGACGGCCATCCATAATGTTAGCCAGCCTGGAATAATGAGTAACAGCGCAATGACTTTTAATCCAAGTGAGATCGAAATATTTTGAAGAATGATTTGTTTAGTGCGGGAGCTTAATTTGATAGTATATGGAAGTTTCTCCAAATCATCTGCCATCAATGCAATATCTGCTGTTTCAAGTGCAGTATCTGTTCCTGCACCACCCATCGCAATACCGATATTTGCTGTAGCTAATGCCGGTGCGTCGTTCACTCCGTCACCCACCATTGCCACTTTACCGTATTGAGTCAACGATTTAATCATTTCGACTTTTTGATCAGGTAGTAATTCTGCTTTGACTTCCGATAAGCCGAGTTGCTCTCCAATTGCTAGAGCGGTTGATTGATTATCACCCGTTAGCATGACCGTCTTTTTACCCATCTCACGAAGTTTCTCGATAACCTTCAAGCTACTTTTACGGACTTGATCAGCTACTGCTATGATTCCTTCTAGACCTGCTTCAGACCAGACGAGCATAACGGTTTTACCTTGCTTCTGCAACGCGAGAATCTGCTGTTCAATTGATTGTTCCACTGTGTTCGTTTCTCTGAATAAATTTGGACTTCCTACATACACTAGATGCTCTCCAATCACAGCTTTTGCACCTTTGCCTGTAATGGATTGGAATTGATTGACTGCCAGTAATTCAAGCGATAATTTCTCTGCCGCCCGCATAATGGAAGAGGCTAATGGATGTTGGGAGAACTTCTCGATTGACGCTGCCTGTTGCAATACTTGATCTTCAGTTAATGACGAAACCGTCAAGACATCTGTTACTTCCGGACGCCCTTCAGTCAACGTACCTGTTTTATCGAACGCCACGACTTTGATCTGTCCCGTTTCTTCTAAATGAATGCCACCTTTTATCAACACTCCATTACGTGCAGCGTTACCGATCGCTGTAACGATCGCAATAGGTGTTGAAATGACTAACGCACAAGGACAGCCAACTACTAACACGACAAGACCTTTATAGAACCATTCGCCCCATACTCCCCCCATGAAAAGTGGCGGAATAATCATGATCAGTAACGAAGTAACTAAAATAGCTGGTGTATAGTATCTCGCAAAGCGATCAATAAATTGTTGTGTCGGTGCTTTTTCTGCCTGTGCTTCTTCGACTAAGTGAATGATTTTGGCAATTGTAGTATCTTCAGCAAGCTTTGTTACACGAACTTGCATTGCACCTTCTTCATTCAATGTACCTGCAAATACTTCGTCTCCAAGTGCTTTATGAACAGGCACAGACTCACCTGTAATTGCGGCCTGGTTCACGGATGAGTCACCTTGAATGACTTCACCATCCATTGCAATTTTTTGTCCCGGTTTAATTAAAATGACATCATTGATACGTAAATCTTCCACGCCTACTTCATATTCATTAGTACCACGAAGTACAGTCGCAGTCGTGGGAGCAATTTCAATTAATGATGTAATAGAATTTCTAGCTTTATCGATTGAGTAACTTTCTAATGCTTCACTGACAGAGAAGAGGAAGACGACCACTGCACCTTCTGCCCAGTCACCAATGAGCGCGGCACCGATGACTGCGATTGTCATCAATGTAGACATATCAAATTCAAGTTTGGAAAGATTCGTTAATCCTTCTTTTATCAAACTGAATCCGCCGATTATAATAGCAGAGAGAAACAGAGCAATCGACAGCCAGTTATGATCACCATTTGCGGTAGATACGGCATACCCTGCTAGTAGTAAAACTAACGAAGCTATAGTCGTTTGATTTTCACGTTTTTTCCAAAACGGCGTATGCTGTTTAATAATCCGCTGTTTTTCAGGGAATACTTTAATGCCGTCAAATGCACCTGCTTCTTCTAATTGCAAAATAGAGGCATCTCCCGCAACTGTTAACTTGGATGCTCCAAAGTTCAGCTGCACATCTTCCACAGAATCAATCTGGCGGATGTTCTTCTCGAATTTCGCAGCACAACTTGTGCATGATAAATTCTGCAGGCGATAGACATTTTTCTCAGAAGTCATGTAACCAGTCCTCTCAACATTTCGTTCATTATAACGTCTTCATCATTCAACTGTCCATTTGATTGATTAGCTTTAGTATATGCAATTCCATATATTTTGTCAATTTATTCATTCAAACATTAATTTGAATGATTTGACGTTAAAAAGCAGTTCCTTAGAAATACCAAGGAACTGCAAATTGCACGGTTTATTATTTAGAGCGCGTAATGAAGATCTGAGGCACTTCTGCTTCAAATCGTACTACCTCTCCTGTACGTGGATGTAAAAAAGACAATGCTGTAGCATGAAGTCCCACCCTGCGCAATGGGTTACCTGTAGCGCCATACTTTTTGTCACCTATAACAGGATGCCCCAATTCTTCCATATGCACACGAATTTGATTTTTTCGGCCCGTTTCTAAAAGTACTTCCAACAATGAACAATCTTTGTTTGCTTGTACTCTTCTATAATGTGTAATAGCATGCTGACCACCATTGTCAGTTGGGTTTGAATAAACTCTGAACGCACTATTTTCCGTTAACCAAGAAGAAATAGTTCCTGATTCTGTTCGTACTTTTCCTTCGACAAGTGCAGTATACAAACGTTCCTTTACGGATTCATTCCATGTACTTTGCAAAGCTTGCTGCGTCTCTTCATTTTTGGCAAACATCATCACGCCTGATGTATCTCGATCAAGACGGTGCACGACAAAGATTCGATTTTCAGGGTGGCTTCTCTTAACGTACTTCGTAATTTCTCTATAGGCTGTCTGATCTTTTTCTTTTTCCGAAGCTACGGAGAGAACGCCTGCATCTTTATTGATCACGATGAGATCATCATCTTCATGAAGTATAGAGACACCGACTAATTTCGAGACATTTATAGCCGCTTTGTTACTTTGTATTTCAACCTTTTGCCCAGGAGCTAATGGCTGATTATGTTTTGTTGTCATTTGACCATCCACCATAACTTGGCCACGTGTAAGAATGGATTTCACCGAATTCCGACTGCTCTTTGACATGATCTTCAATAAATACGGTAATAGTTCGATTTGTTCTTCCACTGTATATTCTTTTACATTAGATGTTACTTGTTTTCTTTTCATCGTATTTTAGCCCTCCTGCTTATCTAAATAGGTGCTCGCACTATAAGTATACACCGCATGACTGATCAGTGTATTTGAATATGATTTGACAGTAATGTAAACTTTATTTGAAATTTAGACATAAAAAAACAGCCCCTAGACATTCGGTCTAATAGGACTGCTTATTGTTATAAACCGTGTTCCGACGGTAAATAACTTAGGTTTGGCACCTATGACTCCGACTGGGCTCGAACCAGCGACCTCCACCCTGTCAAGGTGGCGCTCTCCCAGCTGAGCTACGGAATCGATCATACTAGGATGTGCTTTTAAAGTGAGCTAGTTAGGCTCTCAAGCACAAATACTATAATAGCATTATCTATCCTGGTTGTAAACAAGGAAATTAAAAATCGATAATTTTTCTTTGCTACCAGAAAAATTACCGATTTTTATGGAAGTTCGTTGCATTATTCAGGGACGCTTCTCCTTTCGTTTACTGCATTGGATTTACTTGTTCTTCTATAGGTTCATTCTCAAAATATAAAAACTCTTCATGATCCAGCTCACTCATACGTTCTTTATTAAAGCCATGTGCCAAGTGCCCTTCAAACACGTTTTCCCACCATGTTTCTTGTGTATTCATAGTATTTTCTCTCCTTTTTTATTTGATTGGTTTCTGTACCGACCTATATATTTTATTCGTCATGACTGATTCGCTTATTTGTAGTATATACATAACTCGCGTTGGTAAAACTGCGTAATTAGTCCAAAATAGTTTCACCAATTTCTAGTCCTTCGGCTTCTTGACATTTATTTTATCATGTGTTTCAGAAATCACATTTCAGTGAAAATCCTTATTCTATTAGACTCGTCCTCTATTAGAATCTCACTTTAATCTAGTACTTTTTACGTAATCAGACTAGTATAGTTTCGAAAATAAGTGTAGGGACTTTTCGAAATACTTTTATTTTATCAAAAAAAGACTTGTCAACTCAATTACGAGCTGACAAGTCTTTAGGAGTTATTTAATTTGAAGCTAATTTAGGTGTATTGTTTTTCTTATTACCCATCCACTGGAAAGCCAACAAGATGATGAATAATACTAAACCGACGATATCCGTCATGGTTTCTGGATAGATCAACAACATACCTGTGCCTATCGTAATAATTCGCATAATCCAGTTCAATTTACTATACCAGAAGCCAATTATGCCTGCACCGATGGCAACCATACCGACAATGGCGGTCAACGTCACCCATACAATCTCCGTTACACTCGAGTCGAGCATTAGCATCGCCGGATTAAAGACGAACATATACGGAATGATGAAGGCGGCAATCGCCAGTTTTGCAGAAGTGACACCCGTCTTGATCGGATCTCCACCCGAAATACCAGAAGCTGCAAAGGCAGCCAATGCGACTGGCGGTGTGATATCGGCAATGATACCAAAGTAAAATACGAATAAGTGTGCAGATACTGCTACTACAATCGGCACAGCTGCACCTGCAGGCTCACCCAGCATCAATAATGTAATGATGGCGGGCGCTGCGATTGTAGACGTAATAACATAGTTTGCTGTCGTTGGAGAACCCATGCCTAAAATGATAGCCGCGAACATTGTGAAAATCAATGTAAGCAAGACGTTACCGCCAGCAGCTGAAATCAAGCCGGTTGCCAAGCTAAGCCCGAGACCTGTCTTGACAACAACCCCCACAATAATACCAGCACAAGCAGTCGCAGCTGCTACAGCCAATGCTGTACGAGCACCGTCTACTAACGCGTCAATCATATCTTTCAATCCAATTCTTGTTTCTTTGCTGATTGCACTCACAGCGATAGTCAGTACGATACCGAGTAATGCTGCTTTCATTGTTGGGATCCCTATTAACAAGAAGACGATAATACCTAAAATAGGTAGTAATAAATATATCTTTTTTAGTGTTTCTTTACGGTTCGGAATCTGTGATGCGTCCATTCCTTTCAAACCAACACGCTTTGCTTCGAAATGTGTCATAATCCAAATTCCAGTGAAATACAGCAACGCAGGGATAGCTGCCGCTTTGGCAATTTCCCAATACGTCACACCGCCGATGAATTCAACCATCAGGAATGCGGCGGCTCCCATAATCGGTGGCATAATCTGCCCACCTGTAGATGCTGCTGCCTCTACGCCACCTGCAAATTCTTTACGATAACCTAGCTTCTTCATCATTGGAATCGTGTATGAACCGGATCCAACAACGTTTGCTACGGAACTACCTGAAATGGTACCTTGCAACGCACTTGAGAATATTGCGACTTTTGCAGGCCCACCAGTCAAACGACCTGCTAATACGACTGCTAAATCATTGAAGTAGTTACCCACACCAGTCTTTACTAGAAACGCTCCGAACAACAGGAACACGAAGATGAAGGTGGCGGATACACTAATCGGTGTACCGAGGATCCCATCCGTTGTAAAGAACATTAATTGAACGAGATTGTCCACGCTTTGTCCCCTATGCGCAAGGAACCCTGGGAAATAAGGTCCGAAGAATGCATATGCCAGAAACACGACGGAGATGATCGTGATCGGTAATCCTACCGCACGTCTCGCTGCTTCTAGTGTTAGTAGAACCGCTAAAATACCAATAATTAAATCGAGATCGGATACTCGCCCTACACGAAATACTAGCTCATCGATAAATAGCGGCCAGTATAAACCAACGGCTATAGCCAATAAAGAAAGAATAATATCGTAGAATGGTACTTTGTCACGGCGGACACCGATCTTTTTTCTAGCAGGGAACAAGAGAAAAATAAGAGATAAAGCAAACCCTAAGTGAATAGATCGCTGGATTTGAGCTGTAAATGGTTTACCGATCGCCGTATACAACTGGAAAATCGAGAATGCCAACAAGCCGAAAAATACAATCTTACCTAATAAGCCTTTCAAATTTCTCGTATTGGATTCCGGGTCGTATTTTTGAAGAATTTCGAGTTGCTCTTGTTCAGAAAGCGTACTCATTTCTTCATCGGAGATGGTGGGAATATCTTTCTCCCGGTCTTTATTATTTTCCATTTAATCTGACTCCTTTTAACAACTTATAATTTGATACCTTCGCCACATGAAATTCATAAGAATGACCCTTTTGAAGAAATTCTTTTAGATGATAATCTTGTTGCTCATATCGCAAAGACAGATCTGCACTCACCCTACCAATATAGAGAACAAATGAATCTATCACGCGGTTTTCGAATGTAAGCGTATAAACACCATCTTCTACTTGTAGTGCTTCGCCTTCTTCAGCATAACCTGGTAATCCGATGGCTACGTCTTCATACTGCATAAATTCGAAACGGAGCTTTCCATTGTCGGTAATGCGATATTGCTCTTTCACATTGGACAAATGGATCGAGTGAATATACTGAACTTGGAAATTTCGATTCTCGTGTAATGGAAGATAATACGCTTTTGGCTGTTCGCTCCGAACCTCTTCAAGTATGATCATTTGTCTGTATGGATAAAACCATATGATCAGCATTACAATTGCTATCAGAAACGTCAGCAGAAGAACTATTCTTCGTAATTTCATCCGCCTAATCCTTTCTGCTACATTACATGCAATAGACATAATAATGTATGAATTCTGCTAATAACTTTTAAACATTAAGAATGGGACGGACAAAGCTTTCGCTTTACCGTCCCTCGTGATCCTATCAGATAACTGACACAGTTTATTAGTTCACTTCATCAAAGTACTTCTGTGCACCTGGGTGTACAGGAATACCAATTCCATTCAAACCATTTTCTGCTTTAATCAAAGCACCTTTGGCATGTTGGATTTTTGAAGCGTTTTCATAAATCGCCTTTGTGATCTGGTAACCAAGTTCTTCAGAAATATCGTTCTGCATAACAAGCATTGCACCTACTGATACTGCAGGCGTCTCTACTTCAGAACCATACGTTCCAGCAGGGATCATTTCTTTAGCGTAGTATGGATATTTCTCGATTAATTCATCAGCCTTAGCGTCTTCTACTGGAATAATGAAAACTTCAGAAGTAGCGTTTAGACCTTCAACAGCACCTGTTGGAGTTCCAGCTGTAATGAATGCCGCATCGATTTGTCCAGCTTGTAGACTCTCTTGTGACTCACCGAAGTCCAAGTTTTGTGCTTTGATATCACTTAAAGCTAAACCATGAATTTCAAGCAATTGCTCAGCGTTTGCAGCTGTTCCTGAACCTGGTGCTCCTATTGAAATACTTTTGCCTTTTAAGTCTTCAAACGTCTTAATGTTGCTTTTCTTCAACGTAACCAATTGAACTGTTTCAGGGTAAAGTGAACCAACCGCAGATACTCCGTCGATTACATCTCCGTCAAACATCATTTCGCCTTTAGAAGCGTAGTATGCGATGTCTGTTTGTACGAATGCAATGTTTGCATCACCATCTTTAAGCGCTGTCATGTTCGCAGCAGATGCTTGAGATACTTCAGCAGTCGTCTTGATTCCTGTCTCTTGGGTAATGAATTCAGCAAATGATCCACCTAGTGGATAATAAGTTCCTTGTGTTCCCCCAGTAAGTAAGCTTAAGAATTTGTAGTCTTGCTCTGCCTTACCTTCTTCTTTGTTTCCGTCTGCGTCTTTGTTGCCATCAGCTTTTTCGTCGTTACCGCAAGCTGCGAGCACAAGAAGCGCGAGCATGGAAACTAACGCCAGTAGGCGAAGTGAGTTTTTCTTCATGTGACCATCTCCCCTTTACAATTTGTAGTCATAGACATTACCATTCTACCATGAAAGCGCTTTAACTTGTCAATATAATAATATATATAATTTTTATGTACCATTCATGCTATTCATCCTTGTCAGTATAATGCTTTTACCACATGTCGGATACCCTGAATTAGTATCTTTCAGTCTTTTGGATTCATTTAGGTGAGAACAGTAAATTCATATAGTACCCGACGAACAAACGCGTTTGATAGAACGACTATGTGGCTGCGTGTCTTTATCACTTTTTGTTGGAGTCGTTGCTCGACTGGTTGTTGGGCACTGGTGCCACCGAGTGTCTGCTTTCTGGACCCGCGCAGGCACGTGGGGGATTGCCTACAGCCATGAGCCAGCTGGCGGTGGTGCTGCCAGTTGTCTCATGGCCACGGCCTACCCCGCAGTTGTGCCTGCGCTACTGAGTGCTGTTTATTTTGGTTGTGGTTCTAATAGGAAGAAGATCTGCGACTTGGTGATACTGATTTTCTGCTTTTGAAAAAGATGAATATGAACTGCCTTGCACACAATCCAACGAAGGCGACTGCTGTGATAGGCGTAGCAAGAAGACAGAGACAGGCGACTTTCCTGTCTGCGGCTCATTGCGAAAGCTTTCCACCAGCGTCGTAGCGGGGCCAATGAACTCTCCACTAACATTGGCGGCAAAACAGCAAACTTCTGACCATGCACAAATAGAAAAAGTACGTGCAAACGTCACAATCCAACACCCCTTAATTCGCACTACTAACAGAACCGTATTCAAACAAGCACTCAACAACTTCACTTTAAACAAAAAACTGCCGCTAGAAATAATGATCTAGGGCAGTTCGATTCCGATATTAGCTCTTGCCATTCTGCACATCTTTAAACGTTAGGCCTGCTTCTTGCAGATCACGAGTTCTGTGCGCGATTCTTGACGCTGCACACGCCGCCACACTTGCTACCAAATCATCTAAGAACGTGTGAATACCAATTCCTTTTTTGGTATCCAAATCGTTAATGATGCCCACTTTGTTCTTATCTAAGTGACCAAATGTAGTCACCGCGATTGAACCATACGTGTATACCGCACCCAACGCGATCGTTTCATCGACTCCGAATAGACCCTCGTCTGATTCAACGATTTGTTGAAGTGGTTCCGATAACTGACCTCTTTCAGCCATTTCATCCAATTCAACCCCGACCAAAATGGCGTGCTGCAATTCACGTTTGCGAAGAACGCTTTCTACTGAGTCAACACACTGTTCCAGTGACAAACCTTTGTTATAGGGTACTTGCAGTTCATAAACAATTTTTGCGATATCTTGAATTGTAACCCCACGACGGATCAGCGCGTCTTTTGTTGCTGCTGTCACGACGTCCGAATGAACAATATTTTTACCTTCATCCATATTATTTCTCCTCTCTCTTCATACATAATAGTTTTCACTAGCTTTACACTGTTATTTATCGGTATGATATTTACTAAGTGTACATTAATTATGGAGGTCCTACAAAATGAATCCAGGAAAAATTGAAGAAATCCGTTTTTACAGCAATGAACTACAGGAAGAAATGGAACTGTTAATATATTTACCAACACGCTACTCCCCTTTGTACAAACACAATGTCATGCTTGTATCTGATGGCAAAGACTATTTTCAATACGGACGGATTGGCCGAATTGCCGATGAATTAATGGAAGAAGAAATCATAGAACCTGTCATCATTGTAGGTATTCCATACAAAACGGTACAAGAACGCAGACGTATGTATCACCCAGAAGGCGATCGACACAAAGCGTATATCCGCTTTTTAGCACACGAGTTAATTCAGTATATTGATGAAACCTACCCAACATACCAAATGGGCTCTTCAAGAATGCTAATGGGTGATTCATTGGCAGCATCCATCTCCTTATTGACCGCTTTAAAATATCCAAATTGCTTCGGAAAAGTAGTGTTGCATTCACCATTCGTTAATGAGCAAGTACTTGAATCAGTGAAAGCCAATCAAAACCCAGCCAACCTTTCTATTTATCATGTGATCGGTGATAAAGAAACTTATGTACCCACAACCGCTGACGGCAGATTGGATTTTCTAACACCTAATCGTGAATTGCATAAAGTCATAAAAGAAAAAAGATTTCCTTACTATTATGAAGAGCTGGACGGAGATCATACATGGAAGTCATGGCAGCCTGATATTCGTCGCGCGCTGATCGAAATAAATAGCCTTTAGTAATAGAAGGAGACACGTTGGACTATTTTCTGATATACTTAAAGAGATGTACCTAAAATTCAGTCAATTCACAAGGAGGCAATCTTAAATGAAATACGGTATTGTTGCATTCCCTTCAAAAAAACTTCAAGATTTAGCAAATGGCTATCGGAAGAGGTATGATCCCCATTATGCGCTGATCACACCTCATATGACGCTGAAAGATCCATTCGAAGCGAATGATAAGGAAATTGAAGAAGTAGCAAATGCGTTAAAAGAAATTACAATTAAAAACAGCCCTTTTGAGTTGAACGTTACAAAAGTCGGCTCATTCGCGCCGACTACGAACACTATTTACTTTAAAGTTGTACCAAACGACGAAATTCTCGCGTTACACAAGGATTTAAATGTAAACTTCTATCATGATGAAAATAATTATGCTTTTGTTCCGCATGTTACAATTGCGCAAAACCTGACTTCTGGTGAACATGATGATGTCATTAACCAAATGAAAATGGTAGGTGTTGACCATTCGGAAGTCATCGATCGTATTCATTTACTTTATCAACTAGAAGACGGGTCGTGGACAGTGTACGAGACATTCCGTCTTGATCGTGAGTCTTGATTTGCAGATCACTGTAAAAATCGTCTCAGATGAAATAGGACAGCAGGATGCATATACTGTCCGCAAGAAAGTATTTGTGGAAGAACAAGGCGTCCCGCTGATTCTTGAGTTGGACGAACACGATCAGGAGGCTATCCACTTCGTCGTCTATGATGAAGTGGATCAACCAATCGGCGCCGGCCGAATGAGGGGTCTAGTAAATGCACACGGTAAGATAGAGAGAATTTGTATTTTACCTGAACATCGCGGTAAACATCTTGGGTTTTTGATTATGAACACATTAGAAGAACATGCTCTAAAAAACTCCATGAAGAAACTTGTTCTGAATGCACAGTCCTATGCTGTGCCCTTTTACGAAAAACTAGGCTATGTTGTAACATCCCCTGAGTTTATGGATGCGGATATTCCTCATCGCGCCATGGAAAAAAGTTTGAAAAACGACTAATTGCGCAAAAAATCCCCTTCGCCGCTTAAAAGTGGTGAAGGGGATTTTTACTGTATCAGACGTATTTGTTAATCGCTCGGCCCTTTCCTACTACATCTGCAATTTCAGGCGAGAATTGGGCTGGATTTGGAGCAATGAATCCTTTTTTCACTAAAGGTTGAGGTGCGCGCTTTTTTCGCTGCTCCATTTGTTCTTCACGACGTCTTGCTTCATCTGCTAGAACGTCTTCCCAATAGCTCGATTCCTCATTTTTCAGACGCACAGGATTTACTCGTCCGATATAAGCAAAATTATGCCGTTCGTTATTCATACGTTCTGCATACTGCTGCGCTTGATAGTTTTGTATTGGTAGTATATAACCCATAACGCACACCTCTCTCTCCACTATATCATCATTACTAGTTTATCCACTTAGCAAGCATCCTAAACATCTTTTAGTAAATTTATTTTACTTACCGCCAAGCATTTGTGAAATATCGTTCAAATTCAATCCTTTACCACTTGTTATGATAGAGTTGACTAATTCATCTTCTACTGATTGCGGCACGTCTTTGTTTGCTACTTGACTTACTTTTTTAATTATTTTTCTTACTTGTTTTTCGTCTTTGAAATCGGCGTATTGGATGGCATTCGCTAATGCAAAGACTTCTTCCATTGGCACACCCGTTTTAGATTCTATTTTTTTAAAGAATGAATCGTTCATATTCAGTTCTCCTCCTTAGAAATAGCTTCTGCCTACGATGATCAATAAAATAAACAGAACTACAATCAAGACGAATGAAGAACCGCCATATCTTTCACCGCATCCTCCGCCGTATCCGTAACCGCCGAAACCTTGAGATGGATAACATCCGTACATGAAAAACCCCTCCTTCCTATCTCCTCTACTATATGCAGAGAAGAATGAATTGGAGAGGGCGTTTGAGTAGTTTAGACATTTCCTTTTGAAGTAAAGAGCAATGCACCTATTAGTCCGAAAATGATTGCCGCACTGATTCCTGAACTTGTCACTTCAAACATTCCAGTTACCACACCGATCAGACCATGTTTCTCTGCTTCCGCCATTGCGCCGTGTGTCAACGCGTTACCGAACGACGTAATGGGAATCGTAGCGCCCGCACCAGCGAAATCAATAAATGGTTCATACCAGCCAATGCCGTCCAGCACCGACCCTGCCACAACCAACGAAACTAATGTATGGGCAGGCGTTAATTTGGCGACATCCATTAGTAATTGTCCAATGACACAAATCAAGCCACCTACTATAAACGCAGTGATGTATATAGATATCATTCTGCCGTCACCTCATCCATGGATAATTCAATCGCGTGAGCAATACACGGAATTGTATCCCCTTGTTGAAATGACAAAGGAGATAGCAACGCACCAGTTGCCAACAATAAAACCCGCTTATACTCTCCCGTCAGCATTTTTTGATAGACGTCCGAAAGAAACACCGCTGCTGAACAACCAGATCCACTTGCTCCCGCTTTGAAGGACGGATCATTTCCATAAAACTCTTCTCCGGCATCCCGAAAGTTTTTCGTATGTGGTAAACCATTTTCATTTGCCAACGCTTTAAGTATTTTGAAACCATTACTCCCTAGATCTCCAGTGATAATCGTGTCATAGTCATCGATCGTCCTATCATGTCCTGTTAAATGATTCATCAATGTATCACAGGCAGCTGGGGCCATCGCAGATCCCATATTCAAAGGATCTGTCATTCCCATGTCTATCACTTTACCTACAGTAGCGCAGGTAATAACTGGAGTCCCCTGTTTATGTTGTCCAATCAATACTGCACCAGCTGCCGTGACCGTCCACTGTGCGGTTGCTTTTTTTTGCGATCCATACTCCAGCGGATATCGAAACTGTCGTTCGATTGCGTTATGTTGACTAGATGAACCTGCCATGATCCAGTTCGCTTGCTTAGCATCCGCGAGTAATGCCGCAGTGATCATAGAAGAGACTGAAGTAGCGCATGCAGAAAACAGACCGATATATGGAATAGCTAGTGCATGGGCTGTAAAATTTGAAGGGGTCATTTGATTAACCAAATCACCAGTTAAGAAAAAGTCGATTTTCTCCGGCTGTTTCTTTGCTTTACTGAGTGCAATCAATACGGCATCATACATTAACTGCTTATGACCGTCTTCGTTGGTCGGTAAATCACAACGCTCATCTTCGTATAATTTATCGAATTGCTGTGCAAATACGCTTTTCTTATTTTCCAATGGACCTGCTGTTACGCCTGTTGCGTAAATACTTGGCTTGGAATGAAAGGTTAACACGCCTCGTTTTACCATGAGACCACACCAAATTTCACTAAGATGGTCTTGATCAGCGCTACAACGAAGGCAGAAAAAACACCGAATAAAATAACTGAACCCGCTAATTTAAACATATTCCCGCCAACACCTAGTACATATCCTTCTGACTTATGTTCTATAGCAGCCGAGACGACGGCATTACCGAATCCTGTAATCGGTACCGCTGCCCCTGCTCCACCAAATTGAGAAATCTTTTTATATAATCCAAAACCCGTTAACAACATCGCAATGAAAATCATTGTGGCAACAGTCGGATTACTCGCGGTCCGTTCCGTAAAGTCAAAGTACGTAATATAAAAGAGTGCAATGAACTGTCCAACTAAACAAATCAAACCACCTGTCAAGAAAGCTCTAATTACATTTTTCAAAATGGGAGGTTTAGGTGATAACTCTTTCTCTATTTGGGCATACTTTTCTTGTTGCATTAGGTTTGCTCCTTTTCGATTGATTTGATTTTATCTATTTTCTTTTGATAATCTTTTTCCCCTTTTTTACGGATCAACTTCTCCGTTTCCAACAGAATTTTACTATCTGCTGAAACCGTAATTTTTAAATCAGGATACTCTTTTTCCAACTTTTTCTTAATGTCAGTAGCAATAGATTTCTTTTGAAATCGGGAAAACGTATTGACACGAATACCTGCCAGCAATTCATCTTCAAATAACAGTACCTTTGCTAGCTTCACATGTTCATTATTCATTATGACTTTCTCTACCGAATTCTCATCCTGCGAAGTTGTATTTTTAATATACGTTCCTTTTTCACTGCAACCAGTAAGTAGACCAAGAATAATTAACAATATACTCAGCTTCTTCAAATGCAACGCCTCCCTTCTGTCTAGCATGTATCTTTTATGTCGGATTTATGCATATTGAGGAATGCGCCCTGTCATGTCGATTACCCATGCATAAAGTATAGAGAACGACAAACAGGAGGTGGACAGTAGTGGGATGTGAAAAGAAAGACAACAAACATGATGGTTGTCATAAGTCGAATTGTATTTGTGAAGTAGTACGCTTTATCCAACGCGTCCAGAATACGTGTCCGGAAGTGGATTGTGTAGAGTGTGATACAGATTGTTTCATGGCACCACTTGGCAGTTTGGTTAGCCCAGTTAGAGGCCGTGTCAACACACGCGTGTTCAGTTTACTGACGGGTAACGGGGACTATTTCAAGGCAGTATTCCGAGGTGGAAAACGTAAGTATTATCCTAAAATGATGGCAGAGGAGTCATTAGCTGATCACAAGTCAACACCTCATAAGCATACGAGCTGTGTTTCCGTATTTTTCCGCGTACAGACAGTGTTTGATTCTTGCTGTGCTACCATTCAAGTATTGCAACCTTTATATAACGGATTGCCGTTTGATATTACTACGGACGGAAAGATCTGTTATGAAAAAATTTGTAAGGTGAATGGTTTCGGACCTACGAATACGTGTTTGACGGTTGACTTGAGTTGTTTCTGCGGTATTCAGTGTATCGATGATGTGTATATCGATTTCTGCGACGAAGATTGATTTGTTACTTGCAATGCTAAATGGCGAATCCTATATTCATAGGGTTCGTCCTTTTTTAGGTATAGAAAAGAATAAAAAGACGAACCCATTTTTATAGGTTCGCCTTTTAAGTAGTAAGAATTAAATAGTAAATGATTGCTGTTTCCAGAGGATATCTAAGATTTCTTCAATACGGATTGACGTTATTTCTTTGTTCGAGTTGATCCAGACAATTTCGTTTTCTAGATTGTGCAGCTTGCCTTTAATGACACCGTTCTCGGTGATGATTTCTAATGGAGCGTATAATTCTTTGCGGAATGGGTGTTGTAAGTATTCTAATCTTTCACGGAATAGTTGAGTAGCTTCTAATTCTTGTTGTATCATTGGTGACTCTTGTGCCAATGAGTTTTCAGAAACGGTTAAATCGTTGATACGTTCCACTGCTCTTGTGTTCTCCGGTTGGAAAACGGACGTGCTTTCTTCTTCTGTAATAGGCGTAAACCGATATTTTCTAATAATCGGGCTTGAGATGAACAGTAACGGCTTTTCATGACGCATTTTCATCACTTCCTTTTAGTTAGCATATGTGAGCTAAACGCCTAACGTTCCGAAATAAAAAAAACAATATTCCCAGTTCATAAAGAACTAAGGAATACTGTTGCAAGTCCTAGATAAATGACGACACTGATCACGTCGTTAAGAGTTGTAATAAATGGTCCTGAGGCAACAGCCGGGTCCACTTTGAGTTTATGCATAAATAATGGAATAAATGATCCTGAAATGGTTGCAACGAAAATAGAGACCATCATCGCTGCTCCTACAAGTAAAGCAATAACTAATTCATGCTTCCAGATAAAGATTAATAGGACGACGAATATCGCACAAATCACACCTGTAATAATCCCAGTGCCCGCTTCTCGTATGAGTAACTTTATCTTACTTTCATCCTCAATATCACGCGTTGCAATACCACGAACCGCAACAGCCAGTGACTGTGTCCCACTATTTCCGGCAGTTCCGGCGATTAAAGGGATAAACGCTGCTAATAGTGCGACTTGGGAAATCGTTTCAGTAAATAGGTCAATTAAGTTGGCTGTTAACATTCCAAGAATTAATAAAATTAGCAACCAGGGAATCCGTTTTTTTGCAGCAGAGAACGGGTTCTTATCAAATGTATCCATTGTCGAGACACCAGCAAGCTTAGAATAGTCATCCGATGCTTCTTCATCGATAACATCGATAATGTCATCAACTGTGATAATCCCCAAAATATGTTGCTGGAAGTCAACAACAGGCACAGCCAAGAAATCATAGTCCTGAATCGTGCGAGCAACGTCTTCCTGATCATCGGAAACAGATACGCTAACGACGCGATCACTCATAATGGAACGAATTAATGTATCTTCATCCGCAATAATTAAGTCACGTAACGAAACGACCCCTGTTAAACGTTGAAAGTCATCTACAACGAAAATATAGTAAATCGTCTCGGCGCTTGGTGCTTCACTACGCAAAATGGTCATAGCGGAACGAACAGTTGAATTCTCAGAAACCGTAACGAATTCTGTCGTCATGATCGAACCGGCTGTATATTCCTCATAGTGTAGTAATGCTTTAATTTGAATCGCAGCTTCTTTATCCATCAACGTTAGATAGCTGACGACTTTCTTTTTATCTAGTTCTTTCAGGACATCTACCGCATTATCCACAAACATGTATGAAATCATCTCTGCGGCATATGTCGCGTCCATCTCCTCAAGGAACTCTTCGTATTCATCTTCTTCAATTTCACTTGTTTCAAATATTTCCGCAAGTTCTTTTGGTGATAGATAAAAATACATTAATTCCCGAAGCTCTGCACCAACTTCTTCATAAAAAGTCGCTCGATCATATGGATGAAGTGCAAGATATTCCTGTCTGAACGAATGGATGTCTTCGTTGTTCAGCAATTCTCGCAACTTATCTATATCCAAAACAATTTCACTTTTCATTTGTTCTGGTTGAGTAGTCATGATTTCACACCTTCCCTTCTGCACATACAGTACGCTCTCACGTACTAGTAAGTTCCTATACACCGTACATGTTTTTTTACATTTTCAGAGTTGTTGCTGTTGAGAGAATCCGCACACTTGCTGACTTTTCCGTAAGTAGTATTTCATATCTTCTGGCAACGGACTAGTAAAATGCATTCTCTTCCTCGTGATTGGGTGAAGTAAACTGACGCCCGAGCAATGCAATGCTTGGCGTGGGAATACATCTAGGTTCGCACCGTATAAATCGTCACCCACAAGCGGATGACCGAGCCATTGCATATGCACACGTATTTGATGCGTACGGCCTGTGTGCAACGTCAAGTCTATGACGGAGAAACAGTCTTCTGCATTACGATAATGCGCCTTTACTGAAACATCCGTTTTTGAATACTGACCATCTTGCCGTACAATTCTTTCAATGATACTACCTTCTTTTCTGCCAATCGGTTGTTCGATCGTCACGAATGGTGTAGTAATGATACCTTGTGCGAATGCAGTATATTGGCGTTGAAACAAATCCTGCGCCATCTGCTTGCTCAACAGATGATGGATATGGCGGTTTTTCGCCACACAAATAATTCCTGATGTATCCGTATCAAGGCGTGTCACCATATGAGCAGTTGAAAGAATACCTTCTCTTTCAAATTTTCCACAGACAAAATTCGCAAGCGTTCCAGAAGGATGATTGCGAGAAGGTATCGTGCTCTGTCCAGCTGGTTTATCAAGCACCAGAAGGGTTTCATCTTCATACAAAATGGATAAAGCACCCTCTTGTGGAGTCAACCCATCACTCACCTGTTCTGGAGGGAACAATACTGTCACTTGATCATATGGCTGCAACTTATGACGCACGTTTTGAGACTGTCCATTCACCAGAATCTCTCCGCCGCGATATTTAATAGCCGTTAACGTCGTTTTGGAAATTTCATGCTGTGCCAAAAATTCACGAAGCAGTCCACTTTCCTTCACAACGAATTGTAATTGAAACAACGTATTATTTTTTCTTTTCATCATCTTCACGTTCATAGATTAAATCACTCGCTACGAATGATTCTTCTACACGTTTCCAGAATGGGAAAGGACGGAAGCGTGCAAAGCCCATTTTTTCATTGGATACTTTGTATTCAATGGATTTAACATCTTTATGAAGGAGCTGCAAATGATCGACTGTTACCATGAAATCAGGGCCTTTTACAGGCGTCAATGTACAGATGTGATGATCCGGTAAAATGAGTGGAGATCCGACTGTACGGAATACACGATTATTAATCGATGCCATTTCTGTCAATTGCATGGATGGCAATGAAGGATGGATAATCGCACCACCAAGAGATTTACTGTAAGCAGTTGAACCAGACGGTGTTGACATGCAAAGTCCATCTCCCCTAAAGCGTTCAAAGTGTTCTCCATTTAACTCAACATCCATCACCAAAGTAACTTCAGGTGACTTAACTGTGGATTCATTCAACGCTAAATAAGATGCACTTTTTTCAGAATGACGATAATTAATCGTTACTTCGATCAAAGGATACTCGATGACTTCGTACTCTTGTCTTGCGATCAAGATCACCAATTTTTCTATTTCAGATGGTTTCCAGTCTGCATAAAACCCTAAGTGTCCCGTATGAATCCCCACAAACGATGTCTTATCTAAGCGGTGTATGTATTTATGGAAAGCATGTAATAGCGTTCCATCCCCACCGATGGACAAAACAATATCCGGTTCTTCCTCATCGTATTTCAAACCGAAATCGCGTAAATACACACGTGCTTCTTTCATTAACTTATTGGATATCTCGTCATTTCGCGACTGAATTGTGAATTTCATTACGTCACTTCCATTCTTTTTGTGAATTTGTTTCGCCATATATCAATTCACCTTTTCCAGCACCGGCCTGAATATTTCTTCGACAGCTGTACTGAATTCCTCGCCATAGTTATCATTACCCTCAATATTGAAAATCAACGCCTGCAATTCGTCTGCAGCACCTGTTAATAATATTTTCTCGTCTTGCCAAACCAACACGGGTTCAGCTTGTTGTAACAGCATATCCACTAGTCCGTTCCAGCTGTCTTTTGTGAAATATGCATAACGATAGCCGGTCTCGTGATCAAATATATATACAAAGGATTGACGATCTGTGTCTGTCAACATTGTTCCAGTTGGGGAACCTAACGGCCACTCTGCCTCAGGATTCAATATAAATTGAATTTCATTATCGTTTTGACTTGTTTCAATGATCACATTTTTCATATCCAAGACATTCACTTCCTTAATTAAAGACTTTACGTTTAGTCTACCATATGACACACGTAGTTGCATTTCGTTACTGTGCATTATGGTAAGAAAGTTGGTATAATAGATATAATAAATGAATTTATTTAATACCTTTACTAAACAGGAGGAAAAAGTATGAATCTTGACCCAATTAACACTCGGTTACTCCTTGAAATCAATACGCTACAAACTCTTGGAGCGGTCCAGTCCTTTAGTAACAATCCACCGACTAGCTCCAATGAATTTCAAATGATGCTTACACAATTAATGGAAGGCAATCAATTGAGCCCTGAACTTGCAAAACAATCGGAACAACTATTTAGCCAAGGAAGCAACGTAATACCGTTTGGCATATCCACAAACCCAGTTGAAGAATTTACCGCTACATCACCCGCCACCTCGTCACCAGGAACGAACAATCCATATGCAGACATCATCAAACAAGCTGCCGACAAATATCAACTACCGGAAAAACTAATTGCCGCCGTCATCAAACAAGAATCCAACTTTAAAAGCAACGCAAAAAGTCATGCAGGCGCAGCCGGACTCATGCAACTAATGCCAGGCACAGCCAAATACCTTGGTGTATCCAACCCCATGGATCCAAAACAAAACATCATGGGCGGAGCCAAATACTTGCGCAACATGCTTAACCAATTCGGCTCAAACGAAATGGCACTAGCAGCATACAACGCTGGACCGGGGAACGTAAAAAAATACGGAGGCATCCCTCCCTTCAAAGAAACCCAGAACTACGTAAAAAAAGTCATGAACTACTACCAGCAAATGGTTTAATATTCTGTATTATATCAATAATTCCGCATACTATTTCTAAAAAGCTAAACAGTTGAACGGAGTGCAAGGCGACTCCAGGAAAAACGAGAGCTGAAAGCCCCGCAGGAAGAGCCGTTGCAAAGTACGGCTTATGCGAGTAAAAGCGAAGCGTTAGGAGCACATCTTTGTACTCGAAGCGGACAAGGAGATTGAAGCCGTGCCCGCGGAACGCAGGTCAACGGCGTCCATCGAATCACTAGTACCAATGGTTTATCCGACTCCAAACAGTAAATCTGCTATATAACAAGAAATAAAATAAGTTCTTTTATTTGTATAGAAATTCGTTCGTTGATAGAATACAGATACAGATGAACGAAGGGGTGTGAATTCAATGACTCGAAAACCTGTCATCCCTTTTGAGGAGATCGGCGAGAAAAAGTTACACGAACTAATTGAAACATTTTACGCAAAAGTGGCTGTTCACCCAGACCTCATTCCAATATTCCCTGATGATTTATCCGAAACCATTAGGAAGCAAAAACAATTTCAAACACAATATCTAGGTGGACCCAACCTGTTCACTGAAGAACATGGACATCCTATGATGAAAGCCCGACATAACCCTTTCCCTATCACACCTACACGCGCGGAAGCATGGCTAGCTTGCATGGCTGAGGCAATGGACGACGTAGGACTGGAGGGTCCACTTCGGGAAGTCTACTATAAGCGCCTTGTCTTAACAGCCAACCATATGGTAAATAGGAACGAGGAGGAAGATCAGTGAACTATCTAACTGTTATTGATGATACGTTACACTACTCTGCTTCAGTAAAGCCCATTGAACTCTATGTATTTCTAGATCCTTATTGTAAGGATTGTTGGTCACTGCAACCATTGCTACGTAAAATGCAAGTCCAATACGATCATTATTTTACGTTACGCATCGCGTTGAGAACGCCTATGACAAAACTGAATCCACCTTCTTTAATAGATCCGAACGATGCCAAGTCAACGAAGCGGTCAAATCCTTGTTTTCCTAATATTGCAGTAAAAGCTGCTGAGTTCCAAGGTAAGAGAGCTGGATTCCGTTACTTGTCCTGTTTACTTGAGTATTCCTTTTTGAAAAAGCGTGACGTCGCATCCTATTCAGTACTCATTGAAATTGCTGCACGCATTAATTTAGACGTAGATGAATTTATTGCAGATTTTACTTCTGAAGAAACATCACGTGCTTTGCAAGTCGATATGTATTTAGGTAACGAAATGGAAGTGGATGAAGCTCCAACTTTCGTCTTCTTCAATAGCAACATTGAAGACGAAGGATTGAAAGTGAGCGGTCTCTATGACTATGCAATCTACGAACAGATTTTAGAAGAACTAGTCGGAGGACAACTTCTACCAGAGATGCCCCCTTCTATTGATTCTTTGTTCAATCGCTTCGATCTACTCACCACGACAGAAATTGCAGAAATGGGTCATGTGACAGAAAAAGAAGCTGAACGCGAATTAAAGAAACGCTTACTGAAACAGGAAATCGAACGGATTCCATTTCAAGATCGTACGTTATGGCGCAAAAAGCAACCTAATTGTTCACTAATTAAATAGCCCTTATACTTGTCGAAGCCCACCAATTACTTGGGGGCTTCGACTTTTTACTATGAAAATAACATAAAGAAAAGAGCATCCGCTCCTGGGGGGGAGTGAATGCTCTTCTTCAAAGGGAATGGGAGAAATGTTCACGTTCAAACAAAAGGGGTGTATGTTTGGTATGTGATTTATTCCACATTAACACCATATCATAAATGACTTATGACTTCAACAAATTATAACAGCTTTCATTTAAATGTCACGGTATTCGCAGATGTCTGTCGAAACACGGAATCGAAAATTACCCTCTTTTTGCTAATAAACGTTCCAGCTCATCTAATCGCGCTTCAAATACTCGGCAAGCTTCTTCGATCGGTTTTTCAGATGTCATATCGACACCCGCTTTTTTCAGTACTTCGATAGGATAATCCGATGATCCCGCCTTCAAGAAGTTCGTAATATAACGTTCTACTGCAGGCTCTCCCTCTTCTAGAATCTGCTTACTGAGTGCTACAGCTGCACTATATCCTGTCGCGTATTGATAGACATAATAATTCATATAGAAGTGAGGAATACGTGCCCATTCTAAACCGATTTCCTCGTCACTAACAATCGCGTCACCATAATACTTTTTATTTAACGCATAATATTCCTCTGTTAACTTTTCAGCCGTTAATGGCACACCTTCTTGATCCAGCTTATGGATTAAGTGTTCGTATTCCGCAAACATGGTCTGGCGGAACACCGTCGCACGGAATCCATCTAGCCAATAGTTCAACAAGTAGATTCGCTGATCTTCGTCTGTCGTCACTTTCAATAAGTGATCATTCAGCAATGCTTCATTGACTGTCGACGCCACTTCGGCCACAAATATAGAATAACCACTATAAATGAATGGTTGATACTTACGTGAATAATAACTGTGTACACTATGTCCGAACTCATGTGCTAGCGTAAATAGATTGTTCACATTGTCTTGCCAGTTCATTAAGATGTATGGGTTTGTTCCATAAGAACCTGAGGAATACGCGCCTGAACGTTTCCCTTTATTTTCACGAACATCAACCCAGCGATTATCAAGACCTTCTTTTACAACAGCCTGATAATCTTTACCGAGCGGATGGAAGCTCTCAAGCATAGTTTCTTTCGCTTCCTCGTATGTGTATTTCATCTCTGTATCTTCCACTAGTGGCGTGTAGATATCCCACATATGAAGCGTATCTACTTTCAATATTTTTTTACGCAATGCTACATAGCGATGCAATAAACCAAGATTCTTATTTATAGTAGACAACAGGTTTTCATATACTTGCTCGGGAATATGGTTATTGGATAATGCTGCCTCTCTTGCTGAACTATAATTTCTAATTCTTGCATTCACATTATGCCCTTTTACGTTACCGCTTAACGTCGAAGCAAATGTATTTTTGAACTCTCCATATCTTGAATACATTTCTTTAAATGCCGCTTCGCGAACTTTTGGATCTTTGCTCTCTAGGAATTGTGAATAACGACCATGTGTTAATTGCACGTCATTGCCGTCTTCGTCTTTGACCAAACCGAAAGTTAGATCCGCGTTGTTCAACATACTGAATGTTTCAGAAGATTTTCCTGTTACTTCAGACAACTGCGCGATTAATTGTTCCTGTTCTGAGGACAAGACGTGAGCACGTTCTGCATTCAACTCTTCAAATTCCTGTTTATATAAACGCAAGCCTTCATGTGACTCAATTGTTTCATTCAATTGCTTTTCATCGATGGAAAGTAACTCTGGAGTGAAATAAGATAACGCTGTAGATATTTTTACAACTAACGTTCGAATTCGGCCATCCATTGCCTGATAAAAGCTGTTCGTTGTATCTTGATCTGTTTTCAGATGCGCATACGTATACAATCTACGTAGTCGTTCTGCCAATTTATCACGATAGGTTAACGCTTCAAAAAGTGGACGAGCGCCATTGCCAAGAGTGCCTTTATACTGTTCTGCATCTTTAGCCATCTCTTCAATTTTGCTGTATTCTTTATCCCATTCTTCATCAGAAGAAAATATATCTTCCAAGCGCCATGTTTCCTCTTCCGATACCTCATCGCGCGTCAGTACTTTGTTATCATTCGTCAATCCAATTCCTCCTTCTGCATTTACCGTTATTTGATTCTATTGTATTTTCTCAATTCCTAGCATGCATTGCAAGAAATCGCCCTGAAAGTATTTCCAGTACAAAATCTCTCCTCATAAATTTATCCATCCGATAAATATCTATGCGTTGCTCTCTCAAGAAATCCACATAGTTTTGACAAGCTTCCAACTGTAGGCTTGAATCCCCTTCAAATGTTTTGACAAATGAATGAAGAGTGGAGCGATTTAATTGAAAGGGCGTACATCTCGTTTGTCGGATAGCCGCAATCAGTAGTAATTGCCATTCACAATCAGACTCTGTAAATGCCGCTTGTCCAAATGTCGGAACACCAATCCATGCGGGTAATTGAATGGGCTGCATACGCATTTCATAACACGCACGCAAAAAGCGATGATGGATACCTCTTTGATTATACCCAATTACCGACCGAAGATACTTTCGGCGTGCAGATTGATATTGACGCGTCAGGTCTTCTATATCTTTTCTGGAAGGAGTAGCAGGAATAGCAAACGGAATCGTTTGATGTTTGATTCGCATAACGGAGTGACACATCGCAAACGCGGTGCCGCGAAGATGAATGAAGTGACTGAGATAGTGAAATTGTTGCTTTGACGGATTGTACGTTAAGAAAACTGACAATTTTTCTTTAGTACTTGAATGAATGTGGCGGATAAAGTGTTGTTGGAATTGCGTCAATTGATAGGCAAGAACAAATGCCGAAGAGTCTTGGATTTTTGGTGGCGTTAAGACGATCCATATAGGGAGCATATTTACGGTATGGTACCCTGCATTACGCTCGAGGATACGTGCAATGGGAATCGTACTGCATTGGAATTCGATCGGAATTTGTTCGTTTTGCCATGTTACTAGCAGATCGGGACGTTGCCGAATAGCGGGCAGATATGGCTCCATTTTAGTTTGTAGGTGTAGTTGTGAAAATAGTTCATAGAGTTGGATTTTACCGAGCAGATGGGTTGGGGACTCCCCTTCTGAAAAGCTGTCCCGGCAGGTGGTTTGCTTCAGATGAGCAAAGTGTGGGATGACAATGTCGCCGACTTTCAGGAGTACTTGTTCTTTGCATTGAGGACAATAATAGGTTTCGTTTTTACGCCACTCTCGTAAGCTGGTCAGGGATGACTGCCGTGTTAGCACGACTTGCTTCCCGCCACTTGTAAGAGCTGTTAACAAGGCTTTCACACTCCTTCTCTTTTATACTACGAATTTTCTGATTAGTTGGCAAGGGGCAAGTTTTATATTTTTTCGATTTTGACTAGGTTAGTCAGTTGAGGAGTTGCCTATATTCCCCAACTTAGAATCTTGGTTGGCGTAAAGACTAGGCGGCTGCGGGGCTTTGTTACTATTTGTTGGGGGCGTAGCTCGACTGGTTGTTGGGGATGGAAGTTAGTAAGTGTCTGCTTTCTGGACCCGCGCAGGCACGTGGGGGATTGCCTACAGCCAGGAGCCAGCTGGCGGTGGTGCTGCCAGTTGTCTCCTGGCCACGGCTTACCCCGCAGTTGTGCCTGTGCTACTGAGTGATGTTTATTTTGGTTGTGGTTCTTAGAATATTCAATTGCTTACCTTACCCAACCTGCAAGCGCGGTTGACAGAGAGACTAGGCGGCTTCGGGTCTCTGGCACTTTTGGTTGGGGGCGTAGCTCGACTGGTCGTTGAGGATTGAAGTGGCTGAGTGTTCGTTTTCTGAACCCGCACAGGCACGTGGGGGATTGCCTACAGCCAGGAGCCAGCTGGCGGTAGTGCTGCCAGTTGTCTCATGGCCACGGCCTACCCCGCAGTTGTGCCTGTGCTACTGAGGGGTAGTTATTTTCGTTGTGGTTCTAATAGTAAAAAATATCAGCTACATCATGATATCTCGTATGTATTGCTTGCGAAAGAAGTCTACGAACTGCCCTACACTCGACGCAACGAAGGCGCCTGCTGTGGCGGCTCATCGCGAGAGCCGTCCACCAGCGCCGAAGTGGCGGCAATGAAGTTGCCACTTCGATTGCCAGCTAAACTACAACCCCTAATTGAATAGGAAAAAGAAAAGTACGTGGCAGAACCACAAGCCAACTTCGATTATTAGGCCTGCTAAATAGAAATGTAATCCAACAAGTACTTGAACTAGCCCCATATACTACCAAACGAAAAAGCTAGCGTTGGTTGGCAAAACAAAAAAGGCTACCAAGTTACTGGTAGCCTTTTAGAGTATTATGAGAAATATTTATTTACTTGTTCAAATACGTCAGATCCCATGACTTCCTTGCCGTACTCACCTATACGATGAATAGACATCTTAGACACTGCACCGTATTCTGTTACCATGCTGGCAATGTCCTTCGCACGTTTCTTCTCAATGAGAGAATAGTCGAAGCGTAAGTTGAGATAATAACGATCCTCGAATGCATATAGTTGCGAATCAAATTCGTCTTCGAGTGAAATCATTTTGCTGGCCAATGGTATGATCTGGTCAAACTCATTGAAAACAAATAATCTATCTGTAACTTGTAACTCTTCTTCACTTTCCTCTTCAGACTCAGTAATCGCATCGAAAATTGGGTCGAATAATTCTTCTGGATCTTCAATTCCAAAAGGAAACTGTGATGATTCTGCGTTCTTCGGAAGATGTGCGCGAGTTACAATCACTTCAATGCCTTCATTCATAGCGTTGACTTGAATCCAAAGCGGTCCTTCTACTTCAAATTCCGTATCATCACCAAGTTCATCCATCATATCCCAAAAAAGCTCTTCGCTTTTATCGCGGTTATACCAGACGTCTTCTTTACTAAAACCACGGGCTTCAATATCTCCATAGGATAAATTAAACTTTACCGTGTTTTCATTAATGCGCTCTATTTCCATCCCTTATCTCTCCCTTCTGTAGAACAGGCCCTCCCCTGTCATATACTAATACACACTTGCAATGCTTATTACTACTATATGTCGGCTCCGACGTTTTCGTAAGGGTTAATTGTATTTCATTTTACCGATGTTTGCATTGAAGTGGCTCATCTAGAGGAATACAAGGGAATATCAATTCAAAAAAGCTGATAGGCACAATTGTATCCCGTGTCATCCCTATCAGCTTTTGTTATTAAGATTAGTTTACCATCCGCCGCGCTTCGAGCAGCTGATAGGCTCTAACTTTTCTCGGTAGGAAACGACGAATCTCATCTTCATTATACCCTACTTGGAGTCTTTTTTCATCTAGAATGATTGGTCTTCTTAAAAGACCAGGATGTTCTTGTATCAATTCATATAGTCTTTGAAGCGGAAGACTTTCTACGTCAACATTTAGCTTTTGAAATATTTTGGATCGTGTTGAAATAATTTCGTCAGTACCATCTTCCGTCATGCGAAGAATTTGTTTGATTTCTTGAATATTTAATGGCTCAGAGAAGATGTTACGCTCTGTATAAGGAATCTCATGTTCCTCCAACCATGCTTTTGCTTTTCTACAAGATGTACAACTAGGCGATGTATAAAGTGTGACACCCATTTATTGACACGTCCTTTCTCACGGCTTACGCTCATTAGTTTTAGTATATTTGCAATTCGTGTAATTCACTTTAGAATTATTATAATTAATGTCTATACTGTTCATTATACACATAATCATTCTCAATTAATATAGTTTTTTGAAAAAACTTTTCTGGAATACACAATTTCTTATTTTTCAACATTCCAGTAGAGAATCATGCATTTTTCTGCGATAAATGAACATCTTCTTCTTTTATACCCAGCGCAGAAATGTTTTAAACATTGCATTTGTAAATAAATGCATTCTCATTTAGAAAATACTTCTACTAATTATTCCCTCTCTGTATAGTACGTACAGGTGTACTAAAAGGTTTCATGTTGTGCAAATCTTTTTCTTTTCATCCAATCAAAGTTGCATTCTTTACAAGGTATCGATATAATCTTAAGCAATAAGTGAATGGCATTGAAGGAATAAGTATTTTTGTGGTGGTTTTTGTAGAGAGCTTGTATAAGGTGAAAACAAGTAAAACCTTACAAAAAGAATGGGCTCCTGAGCTTGATGGATGAAAACAGTACTCCATCACGTCTTCCCACGTTACGGGAATTGAGTGGCTATTAGTAGCAATTCGGGTGGTACCACGGTTACCTTTCATCAATCGTCCCTATTTACAGGGGATGACTGATGTTTTTTTATGCCATTTTTCACGTATGATACAGACTGTTTCGTTCCAGTCGACAATTAAAAGGAGGAAACATTATTATGAAAACTATTTTTTCGGGCGTACAACCAACAGGTGTCATCACATTAGGGAACTACATTGGCGCATTCCGTCAATTCGTTGAACTACAAAACGACGAGGATTGTATTTTTTGTATCGTAGATCAGCACGCAATCACAGTACAACAAAATCCAGATGACCTTAAACAAGCGATTCGTTCATTAGCTGCAACGTATATCGCAAGTGGCATTGATCCAAATAAATCCACATTGTTTATCCAATCAGAAGTTCCAGCTCATGCACAAGCTGGATGGATCATGCAATGCATATCGTACATTGGTGAACTCGAACGTATGACACAGTTTAAAGACAAATCAGATGGAGCAGAAGGTGTATCTGCCGCACTTCTTACCTACCCTCCATTAATGGCTGCGGACATTTTATTGTATAATACGGATATTGTGCCTGTCGGGGAAGATCAGAAGCAACATTTAGAGCTAACTAGAGATCTAGCAGAGCGTTTCAATAGCCGATATGGAAAAGTATTGACCATTCCAGCCGTTCGTATTCCTAAAAATGGTGCTCGTATAAAATCTTTACAAGATCCTCTGAAGAAAATGAGTAAATCTGATCCAAATAAAAAAGCGACGATTACGATTTTAGACACACCAAAAGAAATCGAAAAGAAAGTCAAAAGTGCTGTAACGGATTCTGAAGGTATCGTGAAATTTGACGTAGAAAATAAACCAGGTGTCTCCAATTTATTGATTATTGAATCTTCACTAAGTGGTTTGTCGATCGAAGAATTAGAAGTAAAATACGAAGGCCAAGGCTACGGGGCATTTAAGGCCGGTGTCGCTGAAGCTATCAACCAACACTTAGCTGGAATCCAAGAACGTTATCACGAACTAATCAACTCTCCTGAACTCGATGCAATCCTCGACCAAGGAGCAGAAAAAGCAAACACCATCGCTTCCGCCACACTCAAAAAGATGGAGGCCGCGATGGGCTTGGGACGTACACGGTAAGCAGCAATAAAATAATTGCACCTACCAACATCATAAAATCCGTCGACTGCAATATGAAAATCAAAATCTGTCGATAGTTATAACCAAGCGCAGAATAATTCAAGTAAAACAACAAATTAGCTAACGTCACGACAATCACACAATAACTACAAACAAACACAAAAAAACGCGTCACAGACATCTCGTCCTTTACCCTTTTCTTTCATCCTATGTTCAGACCAGGTGTAATTAGACGAGTCCCGTCGCCCACAACCAAAAAGACTGAAAACATCTCCCGAAAAACCTTCCATGGAGCATGTCTTCAGTCTTTTTTATTATAAATTGGTTTTATTTGGTTTCGGCTTTGGCTTCAAGTTTTAATGCGCCGATGTTCACTTGATAGAACAACACACTAGTTGACCGTAAGTGGAAGGCGGCGACTCCCGATGGATCAGCCCGATCAGGTGAGACAACTATAGGGAGCTTGCGACCTAGTTGGCTCACCGCGGGCCCATGGGAAAGCGTCCGCCTGGAACGTCGGTCTACGGCGCTATCCACCTTGAGCATGGCCTTTGACCTTGAATTTCTTCCATAAAAAAAAACGGAAAGGAGTCTAAACGACCCTTTCCGTCCATCTTTATATCTTCTTAAACACCAACGAAGCATTATGCCCGCCAAAGCCTAGCGAATTACTCATAGCATACGTAATATCTGCTTTACGCGCCTCATTCACTACATAATCCAAATCACACTCTGGATCCGGCGTCTCGTAATTCATCGTAGGAGGTAAAATCCCTTCCTGCAACGCCTTCACAGTAAAGATCGCCTCAATACCGCCAGCCGCACCAAGCAAATGACCCGTCATCGATTTAGTCGAACTCATTGCCAACTTATACGCATGATCACCAAACACAGTCTTCGCTGCCAACGTCTCAAATAAATCATTATACGGCGTGCTCGTGCCGTGCGCATTAATATAATCCACTTGCGTAGGTTCAACGCCCGCTTTTGCTAATGCCTGTTGCATCGCACGCGCTCCACCTTCTCCGCCTGGTGCAGGTGCTGTAATATGGTGTGCATCTCCAGTGGAACCGTATCCAACGATTTCTGCATAGATCTTCGCGCCACGGGCAACCGCATGCTCATATTCTTCCAAAATCATAATTCCTGCACCTTCACCCATTACGAAACCATCACGATTTTTATCGAACGGACGGGAAGCTTTTGTAGGATCATCATTTAAAGATAATGCTGTGCTTGCGATAAAGCCTGCTACTGCAAGTGACGTGATAGGTGCTTCAGTTCCACCTGTAATCATCACGTCTGCATCTCCACGCAGGATCACTTCAAATGCATCCCCGATAGAGTTTGTACCAGATGCACAAGCTGTTACCGAACAAGAGTTGATTCCTTTAGCACCTGTGAAAATGGATACTTGTCCTGCAGCCATATCGGGAATCATCATAGGAACGAAAAATGGACTGACACGTCGATAACCTTTTTCAAGGAATGTATTAAATTGTGTCTCGTGTGATTCCATTCCGCCGATTCCAGAACCGATCCAAACTCCTGTACGTAGCGCTAAGTCGCCTTCAAGTTCCAGGTTCGCATCTTTCATTGCCATCATCGAAGACGCGACTGCATAGTGCGTGAACCGATCCATTTTACGGGCATCTTTGCGGGAAACGTATTCCTCGATATTGAAACCTTTAACTTCTGCCATCACACTGACTGGGAATTTTTCTTGATCTAGTCTTGTCATGACGTCAATTCCAGATTTTCCTTCTAACACTGCTTTCCAAGATTCTTCAGCCGAGTTACCGACTGGCGAGATTCCACCGATACCCGTTACTACTACACGTCGTTTTTCCAATTTCAAACTTCCTTTCTATTATCAACTTTTGTTTTCCAGGCTAATTACTTACCCCATTTTATACATAAGCCGCCCCATGTCAAGCCGCCACCGAATCCTACCAGAACAATCACATCATCATCTTTCACTCGACCTTCAGCTAAATCGTCCGTCAATGAAATTGGTATAGATGCGGCCGATGTATTCCCGTACTTATGAACCGTTTTCGACATCTTCTCAACCGGCAAGCCTAAACGCTCACGCGACGCTTCCATAATACGGATATTCGCTTGGTGCGGCACAAGATAGTCCACTTCGTCTGTCTTCAAACCAGCTTTTTCCGCAACGTTGACTGCTGTTTCTCCCATTTGGCGGACCGCAAACTTGAATACTTCACGGCCGTTCATTTCTAGATATTTATCGTGATGGAGATGTTTTCCACCCGAACCGTCTGCTCCCAATTCAAATGATAGGATTCCTCTTCCTTCACTGACTTTACCAACGACTGTTGCTCCAGCACCGTCACCGAACAGGACAGCGGTATTACGATCTTCCCAGTCAACGATTTTTGATAACTTTTCCACGCCTACTACGAGGACATAATCATATGTGCCTGACTCAACAAATTGCTTCGCTGTTACGATACCATAGATGAACCCTGCACATGCTGCAGAAATATCCATCGCCGCTGCGTTTTTAGCACCTAAACGTTCTTGGATCATCGTTGCGACAGACGGGAAAATCTTATCTGGCGTAACTGTAGCTACCAAAATGAGACCGATTTGATCGGCACGAATATCTGCTGACTGTAATGCGTCTTTCGCTGCTTCAAACGCCATGTCCGATGTATCAATAGTATCTTCTGCGATTCGACGCTCTTCTATTCCCGTACGCGTGCGAATCCATTCGTCTGATGTGTCTAAACGTTTTTCTAAATCATGGTTTGTTAAAACAGTTGGTGGAACATATTTCCCCATTCCTAAAAGTCCAGCTCTCATCTCATCTACCCCGTTCCTTATCATCTAATATTAGTACCTGGTAGTAATTATAGAAGAAAAAACATGCTTTTTCAAGACGAGGACACTTTTCCGTCAAATATAATGTGTAATTTCATTTCAACGTTTTAGCTTACTATGGTATGATGTACTATGAAATAGACTAGTCGAGGTGAAAATCATGCACTATATTATGACATTTGTTTGGTCGTTCCTCTTGGTAGCTATGTTAAACTATGTTGCTGGCTCCATTGGGGGCAATGCATTTGACTTCATGGCGGGCGTTACCGTCTCAATCGTTTTGGCTATCCTTGTATTGATTATCACTACAATCATTCCAGACGAATCACCAGCAGACGTTTGATTTACGACCAAAAAGCGTAAGAACTGTTCAACAGTTCTTACGCTTTTTATTTTGATCTCATCGGACAACTTCCACAACCAATTCTCCTTCTTGCATGGACAATTTGATTTGCTGTCCTTCCACAAGACCGCCTCGTATAACCTCTTTCGCAACTTTTGTTTCCACATGTCGCTGAATGAATCGTTTCAATGGTCGCGCACCAAAGTCCGCATCTGCCCCTTCTCGAACAATCCAGTCGAGTACCTCATCATCATAGACGAGCAATAAATCTTGCTCTTCCAGACGCTCAACCAAATCACCAAGCATCTTGTTGGTAATTGCTTTAAATGAATCAGTGGTCAATGAATGGAAGATAATAATATCATCCATTCGGTTCAATAACTCCGGTTTGAAATGACTACGAAGTGCTGCCATGATCAAATCTTCTTTGGCATGCTCTGTATCTTCTAAATCATTCTCGAGTAAATAAGCTGACCCGATATTCGATGTCATGATGATGACAGTGTTCGTAAAGTTTACTAAACGCCCTTGACTATCAGTAATACGACCGTCATCTAAAATTTGCAGTAAAATATTCGCTACATCAGGATGCGCTTTTTCAATTTCATCCAATAATACAACAGCATATGGATTGCGTCGTACCGCTTCCGTTAACTGACCGCCTTCTTCATAGCCGATGTATCCTGGAGGTGCGCCGACTAGACGTGACACACTATGTTTCTCCATATACTCAGACATATCGATTCGTACGAAGTGATCTTCCGAATCAAATAACGTCGCTGCCAATGTTTTCGCAAGCTCTGTCTTCCCTACGCCAGTCGGTCCAAGGAATAAGAACGACCCAATAGGCTTATTTGGATCTTGAATCCCAGCACGCGCACGCCAGACAGCTTCTGTGACAAGTTGTACTGCATTGTCTTGTCCAATGACGCGTTCTTTCAATGTTTCATGCAAGCGCAATAACTTCTCACGCTCTCCTTCAACTAGTTTCGTTACCGGAATACCTGTCCAACGAGCAACGATTGAAGCGATCTCTTCTTCCGTCACTTCTTCACGTAACAGACGTATATCCTTCGTTCCTTCTAACGGACTTTCCAATGCTTTCAATTCTTTTTCCAACGCGGGAATTTTACCGTACTGTAATTCAGCGGCTTTGTTCAAATCAAAACTACCTTGCGCCTCTTCAAGTTCTCTACGGTAACGATCCAGTTCTTCACGTTTACTTTGAATAATTTTCAATGCAGCTTTTTCTTCATCCCACTGCTCCCGCATACCTTTTGATGAATCTTTCAAGTCTTCTAACTCTTCTCGTAAAGTTTGTAGACGCGACTGACTCATCGTATCTTTCTCTTTACGCAATGCTTGCTCTTCAATCTCAAGTTGCATGATTCTACGAGTCACCGCATCCAGCTCGGATGGCATTGAATCAATTTCCGTACGAATCATCGCACTCGCTTCATCGATTAAATCAATTGCTTTATCGGGCATGAAGCGTTCAGTTAAATAACGATCAGATAATGTTGCAGCGGCAACTATTGCACGGTCATGAATACGCACACCATGGTGCAATTCAAAACGTTCTTTTAGTCCACGCAAAATAGATACCGTATCTTCAACAGATGGTTCACGCACCATTACTTGCTGGAATCGTCTTTCAAGTGCCGCATCCTTCTCGATATACATCCGGTATTCATCGAGTGTAGTCGCACCAATACAATACAATTCACCGCGTGCAAGCATCGGCTTCAACATATTCCCCGCGTCCATCGCACCTTCTGTTTTCCCAGCTCCAACTATCGTATGAATCTCATCAATGAACATAATGATTTCGCCATCGCTATCTTTCACTTGCTTCAAAACACTTTTCAGACGCTCTTCAAACTCTCCGCGATACTTCGCACCCGCAATCAGTGCACTCATATCCAGCTCGAAAATCTGACGGTCTTTCAATCCTTCTGGCACATCCCCTTTTACAATACGCTGCGCCAATCCTTCCACAATTGCAGTTTTACCAACGCCAGGCTCCCCGATGAGAACAGGATTGTTTTTGGTCTTTCTTGATAATATTCGGATTACATTTCGAATTTCTTCATCCCGGCCAATAACCGGATCCATTTTTCCGTTTTTCACTTCTTCTACAAGATTACGACCGAATTGCTCTAGTGGTGAGCGCTGATCTTCTTGCATTCCGTCCATACGCATATACATCCGCCTCTCGTTTATTTGACTTTGACTATCTTTGATTAATTTAATTATAGAATATTTTTTGTCTGAAGTAAAAGATTAACACTCGAATTAGCCAACTATTTCAGACATAAAAAGTCGCCCGCAAGTATGCGAGCGACGTGTATTACACTAGTTGGCGTGGCGCAACGACTACCCCATCTTCGTCTGCGTAGACATAGTGACCTGGTGTCCATTCAACGTTTCCGAAGCGCAGAACTTCGTCTTTCTGCCCTTCGCCACGTTTGATACTCTTGACCGGCATGCTACCGATCGCCATGACACCAATTTCCTGTGTGCCAAGATCCGCAGTGTCGCGTGCACAGCCATAGATAATGACGCCTGCGAGTTTACGGTCTTGTGCGATTTCGCCGAGCATGTCCCCCATGAGTGCGCAGCGCTTTGAACCCCCGCCGTCTACAACCAATACATGGCCTTCTGGAATCGTTTGAAGCGCTTCTTTGACCAGCACATTGTCTTCAAAGACTTTCACTGTCGAGATCGGCCCCGAGAATCTCTTGTGTTTTCCGTAAGATTTGAACTCCACTGTACATACTTGCAGTTCGTCGATGAAGTCATCGCAAAGGTCTGCTGTTTTAACTGACATTTCCCATTCCCCCTAGTACATTCTGTTTGACGCTACCCTATTCCTATTCGACAAAATCCTGCATTTCCTTTTTTAAATCTATATATAGTCATAGAAGTTACAGATATTTGCTAAGAATAATTACAGGGCGTCCGTAAGGGGATTGAAGCTCCAGCTGGCGGACGCTTTCCCATGGGCGTGGCCTTGAGCCTCCTCGTGCGCTTCGCTTCTGCGGGGTCTCAAGGCGCACGCTGATCCATCGGGAGTCGCCGCCAGCTTCCGCTTCAATCCTAGTTACAAAGTGGTGGTAACTAGATTACATACTGTGAATAGAAAGTGAATGATTGTTGTGGTTCCATTAGTTCAAGTTTAAATCAGTCCAGATTATAAAACGATTACAAGCCAAATTTCACTGAATAACAGAAAATGTCACCCACTCAGCTTATAAGGGATTGGCGCGTAGGAGGGGCGACTCCTAGAGGATCAGCTCGACAGGTGATACAACCAATAGAGAGCTCGCGACCTGGTTGGCTCACCGCGAGCCCTCAGGAAAGCGTCCCCTCCGAAGCGCCAATCCCTATCCCAACAGCCTGACAGCCTAACCACCTTTTCCAATCCATAAAAAACCACACCGCTTGAAAACGGTGTGGTTTGTATGATCTATTAACGTACGCCTAGTGCAATCTTGGCATAACGTGACATGTTATCGCGGGACCATGGTGGATTCCAAATGATATCTACCACTGTATCCTTCACCTCTGGGAGTTCCATTAGCTCTTGCTCAATATTCGCTACAATCTGTGGACCCATTGGGCAACCCATTGACGTCAGCGTCATCGTAACTTTCGCGACTCCTTCGTCAAGCAACTCTGCATTGTACACCAATCCAAGATTGACGATATCAATACCCAATTCAGGGTCGATGACGTTTTCCAACGCACCAAATAAATACTGCTTAATCTCTTCTTCTGTGTTCATTGAAATGCTCCTCTCTGCTGTGTAGTAATCTTATCTTACCAACATACTACCTTGCACGCAAATGCAGTGCAAGCCAATCGACTGCTGCAAGCATTCCCGGACGTGAAACAGTGTGCCCGGCATTTTCATCAGGCATCCATTTCAATAGCTCCGGCTCGTCTTCGTAATCCTCTTGAATTTCTTCGTAAAATTCTTTCGTAAACTCAAATGGCACCATCGTATCTTGTTCCCCGTGCCAAATGAAAAGTGGACGATGATGCAATCTGCCTGGATTTTGTGATAGATCCACTTGGTCAAGGGCTGCGAATAGTTGCTGCCGTTCTTCTTGAGACACTGGAATTTCCCTACCACCACGCTCTGCGTAAGAAATTTGTCCTTTGGCTAGGCGCGTGAATGCAGGTGAACCCATCATCACGGAAGTTGCGTCGATCCAATCATAATTCGCAAGGCAGCCGAATGTCGTGATTCCGCCCATTGAGGTGCCCCCCATGCCAATTAGTGTATCATCATCAATCAATTGTTTTTCATAAAGTTCAGCATGTAAAACATCTGCTTCTTTAATAGAAGTCAGCACGATGTCCCAAAAGCTTAATGCTAATTGAAATTCATCTAAGGATTCCGAGCGATCACCATGCAGTTTGGCTTCGGGTAAGATGACACGAATTCCTAGTTTAGCTAGGTTATATGCGTAGTGTAAATTATGTTCTTTCGCACTAGTGAATCCATGAAAAAATAGTACAACAGGAATGCGTTCTTTCTCTTTTGACTCTTCTACGATGTGAAGTACCGGGATCTCTTGCCATCTTTCTGAACGAATTAACATGACGATTCCTCTTTTCCTACAATCATTTACTGTTATGTTAGAATAGCAACATATACCAGATAATACAAAACCTTCACCTCATTGCTCATTCTTTTGACTTACTTACACGGTTAACGATAAACTATAAAGACATAACACTCTGGTAGTATAAGCTGTAATAGGAGAGGATTTCTTGAAGCCACATTTGATAGTAGTAGACTTAGATGGAACGTTATTAACGGATGAAAAAGTAATTTCACCCAAAACAGAACAGACACTTCGCACAGCTGTGTCACAAGGACACCATGTGATGATTGCGACAGGAAGACCATACCGTGCTAGTGAAATATATTACCAACAGCTTGGTCTGACGACACCAATCGTCAACTTTAACGGCGCTTTTGTCCACCACCCTACGGACCGTTCATGGCAAACGATTCATGAAACGATTGCGTTGCCAGTCGTCAATGAAGTAGTAGATGCTATGCAGAACTTCTCGGTGGAAAATATTATCGCGGAAGTGATGGATGACGTCTATGCGCACTATCATGATGAGCGCTTTTTGGATATTTTAAACTTTGGCAACCCACTCATCACATCGGGAGACATTCGGAATTCATTAAAAACCGAACCAACTAGCTTGTTAATCCAAGCCGATTCTCTAACAGTTGATCCGATTCGACAGCATCTAGAAGACATACATGCGGAAGTCATCGATCACCGCCGTTGGGGGGCTCCATTTAATATTGTGGAAATAGTGCGTCACGGCCTCAACAAAGCAGTAGGTATTGATGCGGTTTCGAAATGGATGAATGTGCCGAAAGATCGCATCATCGCCTTTGGAGACGAAGACAACGATCTCGAAATGATTGACTATGCGGGTACAGGTGTCGCAATGGGGAATGCCATCGACCGTTTAAAATCCATCGCAGACGAAATAACAGGCACGAATAATGAAGACGGAATTTCACGTATACTGGAAGAACGATTATCCTTACAGAAAAACATCGTCGTATAAGGGGGAAAAGAAATGAAGATTTTTGCGGATAGCGCATGTGATTTACCTTTAGACTTCTTTGAAGAAAACGAAGTTGAACTATTCCCATTAAGCGTTCTTCTAGACGGCAAAGAATACGAAGATATCGTCGAGATCAACTCTAAGGAAGTTTTCGATGCGATCCGTCAAGGGCAGCAACCAAAAACTTCCCAAGCTTCACCCGATCAAATGATGACAACTTGGAAAGACCTTGCAGCATCCGGAGAAGACGGTATCTATATCGCCTTCTCTTCCCAACTGTCAGGAACATACCAAACGGCAGTCATGACGAGTGATCAAGTGAAAGAAGACAACCCTTCTATGAACTTGGCAGTCATCGATACACATTGCGCTTCACTTGGCTATGGTCTACTCGTCAAAGAAGCCGTACGCTTGCGCAATGAAGGCATCGGCATGCGAGAAATCGAACAAGAAATTCGCACAATGGCCACACATATGGAACACCTTTTCACAGTAGAAGACCTAGACTACTTGGCCAAAGGCGGACGCGTATCCAAAGCAAGCGCATTTTTCGGCGGACTACTTAACATTAAACCGCTACTTCACGTAGAAGACGGAAAACTCGTGCCAATTGAAAAACACCGTGGACGCAAAAAAGTTCTACGGCGCATGATCGAAATGATGGAAGAACGCGGCAGCAACCTACAAGAACAAACCATCGCCATCAGCCACGGCGACGATCTAACCACTGCCAAAGAGTTCCAAGAAATGATCCAAGAAGTCATCCAACCAAAAGCAATCGAAATCCACCAAATAGGCTCCGTCATCGGCTCCCACGCCGGCCCCGGAACCATCGCCCTATTCTTCCTCAACAACACAAAAAGCGAATAAAAAAACAGCCCGCATAAACCGCAGACTGTCAAAGACTCAAGAAGAATTCCAATGTTAGGAACTCATCTTGAGTCTTTATTTTCTATTAATTTAACTTTGTAATTTCAATAAAATATGATAGTTAATCGTAAGTGGAAGGCGGCGAGTGCCAAGATGTGCTCCTAACGCTACGCTTTTACTCGCAAAAGCCGTTCTTCGTAACGGCTCTTCCCGATGGATAAGCGTGCGCCTTGAGACCCCGCAGAAGCGAAGCGCACGAGGAGGCTTAAGGCCACGCCCATGGGAAAGCGTCCGCCTGGAACGTTGATCAACAGTGCCTTACCCCTTACTTCTTCTCTCTAACAACTTCTTCAGTCCGTCCCTGCTTGCCCTTCCGTATAACCATATACAAAAACAACGCAAACAGAACAACTACCATAATAGAAGCTATTAGATAAGGCGTATTAAATCCTTTATCCTCTTCAATGATATAAACTTCCGCTAACTCACGATCAAGTACGACATGATACTTATTATCCTTCGTCTCCTTAATCAAATCCTGACCTATTACACCGCGAAGCTTCTTTTTCTCCCCAATCACCGAAGGATCCAGCTCAAAGCTCTGCACTTCCGACGTATTATTGAGCGCAATAATCCACGTCTCCTCTTCAGAAGAACGTTCAAACACAACAAATCCATCTTCATTATGCAGGAACTTGAAATCTCCTGTACGAAGAGTTTCCGAGTCATTACGAAGAGTGTTCAGATCTCCAATCCACTCGTGTAACTCCATATCTGTCTTAAAGTTAAAGAACGGATGGGTTTCTGGTGCCTCTTTACCATTCACTGCAATTTCTGTTGCATAGGGAACTAATGGAACGCCCGGGAGCATGAATTGTGCAACCGTCGCTACTTTCCAACGTGTCGGTGGGAATTGACGAAGTTCCACCATTTTATATGTAAAACGTGGTCCAGTTAAATCATCATACTGCAGTAATTTCCCTGCGTCTTCATTGCTAAACTGATCTAGTGAAGACGTATCCGGGTCTACTTGCACAAATGATTCTTGGATCGCTGCACTTCGTTTTTCAGCCGGCATACTGTCAAATGATGCATCACTCTGTTCATTTGTAATTACGTACAGACCTTCGTTCGCATCTTTCACTGCTTCGATCATTTTATTCAGGAACTCCGTATCCGCATCATTAAGCAATGTTAAACGAAGCCCGTCCAATTCATAATCCGAAACAAATTGCACAGCGAATTCCAGCAGTTCTTGCTGTACAGCAGGATCGCTTACTTCACCTACTAGTGGGAAATCTGCCATGATTTTCAAGTCGCTCGCATGCATTTCTTCAATTAACGCGGTGAACTCTTCCGCTGTACCGAAGTGCGGTTCAATCTCTTGATAATCAAGAACTTCATTTCCATCATACGAAGCCGTTTTAAAAACCGGTCCGACAGAAATCATCGTAAAGTGCATATCGATCAAGTGTTGCAATCGATTGCTGATTCCTGCAAAGTCGCCACCGTTAAAAATAGCTGGATTTTTTGCGTCGGCATCAAAATCATTAGATTCAATCCCATTATTGAAACGGTCGACAAGTAAATCATAGATACTTTCATCGCTGAAAGATCGATCGGTATCTGCAAAAGCGGGTTGTGCTATCGATAGGGCAAGCATACAGGTTGCCAGTAGTCCGATTATTCGTTTCACTTTAGTAAATCCTCCTCATACAAACTCTTCTTTTAGTTTATCAAACGGTAGCAAGCCATGCTATTCTTTCTTATGAAAACTATTGACGCGTTCTGTAAATACGGCAATCTTGTGAAAGTATGATGCCCATGTCAATTTAAAAAAGCAGTGGAGGAAAAACCCTCCACTGCTTGCGCATAGTCATTCGTTATCGTTTTCAGTAAAGAAATTCGGATCCCGCTGTCTACGCGCACTAACTACAACGGAGACCGCAAACAACGCGATCAGCAACAGGATTACCATCAAAAATATCCAGCCGGCCTGTGTTGCCATTTGCTCATCTCCTCTAGTAGTCAGTAGTTATTAGGCGAAAAAGTTGAAGCCCATTGGTAATTTGAAACCTATGAACATCGTAGCAAGTAACGCGATGATGAAGAGAATCCACATAAGCCCCGTGTTCTTCCCTTTATTTCCACGAACAAGAACCATTTCCATAAATCCGATTGTCAAAATACCGAGGACAAATTTGATGCCATATAGCATGGAATCAATAGTCATATGCTTAAAGAATAACGCAGCTCCTGTGATGATGATCAAGACATAGAACAGTCGTAAAATCATATGTGTAATCTTTTTTCCTTTTGTTCCATTTGCCATACTTGCCGCTACTAAAAATAGTACAATACCTACTACCCATGTAAAAATATGCATGTGGGTTGTATCAGTTAAAAATCCCATTACTTCCACCTCATCATTAGTATAGTCGATTGATATTCTACCATATCTTTCAAACTACGACTATTCTGTTGCTTATTTCATAGACCTGCGTATTATTCGAAACGGTTAACTAGTGTTCCGATTCCTTCGATGGATACTTTTACTGTATCGCCTTTTTTCAAGTACGTTGGGGGTGTCATACCTTTACCAACACCCGCTGGCGTACCTGTTAAGATTACATCACCCGGCTCTAATGTGACGTACTTAGAGATTTCAGCGATCAATTCATCTATTTTAAAAATCATATTGGAAGTATTGCCGTTTTGGCGCACTTCATCATTCACTTTTGTTACGACGGATAAATTTTGCGGGTTTGGAATTTCGTCTTTTGTCACCACATAAGGCCCCATCGGACAAGAGTCGTCTAAACTTTTACCTAAGAAGAACTGTTTGTGCTCCGTCTGGATATTGCGTGCTGTAATATCATTACCAATCGTGTAACCAAATACGTAATCATATGCCAGTTGCTTTGGAATGTTTTTGCCTGTCTTGCTGATCACGACAGCCAATTCTCCTTCATAATCCAATGAATCCGTCACTTCACTATGGATCGATAACGTTTGCTCGTCCCCTGCGATGGCTGTTGGAGATTTGGTAAATAGCATCAATTTCTCGGGTGCTTTTGATCCAAGTTCCTCCGCATGGTCAAGATAGTTCTTACCCACACATAACACGTTTTTAGGTGTGCGTGGAATTGGAGACAACCATTCGATGTCAGTAAACGCACGCTTAAACTCCTCTACGTTTCCTTCAGCTTCAGTTTTCTCTACCAATTTCCGAACTTCCTCTAAAAAATCCATACCATGGGAAACGCCTTCAATCATCGTTTTCGGGAAATCAGTTTGTTCCAACGCTTCAGCCATTGCGAGTAAATCCCATACAGCTTCCTCACGTTTAACTTTTGGTCCGAATAAAGTCTGTCCTTCGTAACGGAATGACAATAATTTCATTTCAATACCCAACCCTTTCCATGTGAATTCACATATTCCTATGTTACGACAAAATCTACTTTTTTTCCTCTTTAACGACGAAATTCTTTCCGTAAGACCACTTCCGCCACACAGCTTCAAGTGGTCCCATTCGGAATTTCGTTAACCAAACCTGCGCTACAATGAGCTGAATCGCAAAAATTCCGATTGCCAACCATGTGCCGGTCACTATATCTACTTTACCATATAGACCGACTCCATATGAATAAAATACCATCGTCGCAATCACTGACTGCATAATATACGTTGTAAATGCCATTCTACCAACATTTACAAAAGGTTGCGTAATATTCTTTAAAAATGGAATTTGAAACAGTAATAAAAATAATGCCCCATATCCAAGCGTCAAAATTGGTCCACCAAATATGGATTGAACGAGTAAGATATTTTCGAATTTCGGACCGTCCCAACTCGGGATGTTCTTCAATACGACGCCAATCGGAATGAATACTAGCATGGCCAGTAGCAACTTCCCTTTCAGCGCATACATACGCTCGATGACTTTGAATTTCGATAATGCAGCACCGAACATAATCAACGGTAAAATGATAAAGACCGCTGTGATCGACCCGATGATTTCAAACGTGAAAAATTCATTCAAACGGAAAGCGAAAATATCACCGAACGCACCGTTTGCATAAGCAGCAATCGCTCGTTCGATTTGCTGAACATCTTCAAATCCATCCAACATATTTGATGAAGTTGCACTACGAGTAAGTGCCAAAATACTGTATAACAATAATGTCGGCACAAAATAAATAACGAACGAAAGTGCCAGTAACCATTTCTTCGGAATTCGAATCACCGCAATCATGATGAATCCCATGAGCGCATACGTAAACAAAATGTCACCTGACCAAATGAGTACCGCATGCAACACGCCAAAGATCAGTAGAATTCCCATGCGTCGTGCCATGAATGGTGCGAACTGTGTATTGTTTTTCAATGATTTTTCATACTGCATATTCACACCATAGCCAAATAACATGGCGAATAGTGGATAGAAACTAGCTTCTATAAACACATCGATAAAATGAAACATCGACTGCTCATGCGGAACGGTAAACCACGAATATGGATCCATATACGCATACGGCGAATGGAAATGTAGCATATTCGCAATCAAAATCCCGAGTAACGCAATTCCTCTCAAGTAATCGAGTGCTTCCACCCGTTCAGTTAGAGGTGTAGGAGTCAATTTCAAACGAATTCCTCCTGTAAGCTAATTATTTTTGCTTCGCTGAATAAATAGAGCAACATTTCTTTAATCTCAATCGAAAGAATGGATTCCAGTACGTTTTTATACAAATTCAACTGCGTACCATAACGGACTTGCATTTCTTTTGCAATCGCCTGATCAGAATGAAACTTACTCATATCATCCGTTTTATAATCAACAAGTACCCACTCGCCGTCTTCATGGAACAGACAGTCGGCAATACCTTGTAGCAACTGGAACTCGCCTTCAACAGCAGGAAGTGCATAGGTGAACGGTGTTTCCCGCAACACTTGATCGGCTTGCTTCATCCGTTTGCCAAGTGTCGTTTGGAAAAATGCCACAATCGCTTGAATATCAATCGCAGCCGCTTCTTCTTTCGTCAGCAGTTCACGTCTTTCGAGCTGCTTAACAAATTCCGTTGCACTCGCATGATCTAGTTCCGCCTTCAAATCAAGATGCTGCATGACAGTATGCATCGCCGTTCCAATTTCTGCTTTCGTTAATGAACGCTTCTGCAGAAACGATGGCCGTGAATGAAGGTTCGAGATACGTTTTGTGACGTCAGGTTCCATTTCTTCAAACGGATCGGCATCTCCTCGTTCAATCTCCAGCAACGCAATCCGTTTCAACTCACTGACGGATTGTTTGGAAGACAGTTCCACTGCAAAGTCAAACGGATAATGTGCATCAAAACGACTTTGCACTTCTTCCACCAACTTCGGATCCGCCACGGCTGTTTCTTGATCGACAGGTATCCAGTCCTCAATCTCCACTTCATTCGTACTGTGGAAAGCAGAAAACGGGTAGGCATTTACTTCCCATGATGACGGATCATCCATCAGTGCTCCACCAGTCGTCTTACCAAACTTACCAAAATCCATGTGGCGCGCAACGGCTGGACCTATCCAGTCGAGATAACCGGTTGCCCGTGAACGTGTGTATTCCGGCAGTGGTTCATTTTCATCCAACAACTGTGCTTCTTGCCACTTGTTCATCGTCTTTTCAATGTCTTTAACGGAAGCAATCAATTCCAAATGCTCTTTAGCACGTGTCATCGCTACGTAGAGCACGCGCATTTCCTCTGCCCGCATCTCTAGTTCCTTTTTTTCTTTAATCGCTAGGAACGGCAGCGACGTGAACATAATTCGTTTATCCGGATCGATCGCTTTGACAGCGAGTCCGAAATGCTGATCAAATAAATACGGATTATGGAAGTCCATTTTATTGAACGGACGTCCCATTCCCGCTAAAAATACATACGGGAACTCCAACCCTTTTGATGAGTGAATGGTCATGATCCGCACGACGTTTTCCTTTTCGCTCATGAACCGTGCTTCCCCGAGATCATCGCCGCGTTTACGCATGCGGTCGATAAAGCGAAGGAAACGGAACAATCCACGGAAAGACGTCTTTTCATAAGCCATCGCCCGGTCATGTAACGCACGTAGATTGGCTTGGCGCTGTTTACCGTTCGGCAAGATTCCAACCATTTCATAATAATGCGTATCTTGATATACTTGCCAGATCAATTCGGATAACGAACCGTGCCGCGCCATATTCCGCCAGTCTTCAAGTAATAGGAAAAAGCGTTGAAGTTTTTCCTGTGTAGCAGGGTTCACTCCTGCACCACCTGTCTGCATGAATAATTGCAGTGCTTCATAAAACGTGGCATTACGATTGACGAGACGAATTTGCGCTAACTCATTTTCGGTCATGCCTACGAATGGCGCACGTAACACCGACACAAGCGGAATATCTTGGTATGGATTATCGACGACACGCAATGTATTGAGCATAATCATCACTTCAATAGCGTCAAAATAACCCGAAGATAAGGAGACATAAACAGGTATCCCAGCGGCTTTTAGTTCATCCGCAATTTCACTCGACCATGTCATCGAGCGCATGAGTATGACAATATCCCTGTATTCGAGTGGACGTTGCTTACCGCTGAATGCATCTGCCACCTGCGCCTGCTCATCTTTCCACGCCTTAATCTTCTGTGCAATACATCGCGCTTCTACTTGAGACTTCTTCAGCTCTTGCTGTGCTTCTTGCTCTTCAGACATGTCCTCTTCTTCATTTTCATACAAAATCGTCAATCCAGCTGAAACGTCTTTTTCGGGATATTGCGCACCGTACTTTAGCGCAGCCGCATCGTCATATTCAATTTCTCCAACACGTGTCCCCATGATCTGCCTAAAAATAAAGTTCGTTGCATCGAGCACTTCTTTACGGCTACGGAAGTTGGCATTTAAGTCGATTTTCAATCCTTGATCCCCTACATCTGATGTAAACCGATCATACTTTCCTAAAAACAAGCCGGGCTCTGCCAGACGGAATCGGTAAATTGACTGCTTGACGTCCCCTACCATGAATAAATTGCCGTCTGTTTCTCCGCCTTGCTTCACTAACTGCAATATCGCTTCCTGCAAGAAGTTCGTATCTTGATACTCATCCACCAATACTTCTGCAAATCGATTTCGGTAATCGTTCGCAATATCAGAAGGAACGCGCTCACCGTCTACTTCTTCGGATAAAATCTGTAACGCATAATGCTCGAGATCCGAGAAGTCCACTAAGCCGCGCTCTTCTTTCAATGCTTGGTAACGCGTGGTGAAATCTTCTACCAATCCGACAAGCGTGTGCATAAGTGGCGCCATCAAACGGATTTCTTCTAATAATCTTGCAGGCGTTCGAGTAAAGTAGGTATCTTTCAATGCATTGACGATTTTCTTCACTTGATCACGCATCGATTTACCACGCGCAGCCAAATCTTCGTCACATGAATCTTTACGAATCGTACCTGCCTTGACCCACTTCAACGTCTGGAAGTATGCAAAGGCATCTTCCCATTTGCCGTGAAGCATATAGTCAAGTGCTCCATCAATCCACGCTTCATCGGCTTTCGCAGTTTCAAGCAAAGGTAGCGGTCCATCATTCATTTCCGCCACTCGTTGTAAATCACGCGTAACCGTTTTCGCCTCTTCAAGCGTATGCTGGATCGATACTTTCAGCGAATCGATGAACGATAAGCCGTCGATCGTCGCATCATCTCCAATTTCATATTGTTGCGGGATGAGCTCTAGCCACTGTGATGGATTCGGATGTACACGGGAGTAATCATAAAGTTTATCAATCAGCGTCTCGATCGCCTGGTCATTACGGTCTGCAGTGAAACTATCACTTAGACGATAAATTGCTTCGGGATCCGGCTGACTGTAGGCATCTTCCAAAACAAGTGCAATCGTATCATCACGTAAAATCGCTGCCTCGGTTGCATCGGCAATACGGAACCCAGGATCTATATCGAGAACATACGAATACTGCCGAACAACTTGCAGACAAAATGAGTGCAAGGAAGAAATCTGTGCTTTATTTAGTAGATTCAACTGTCTGCGCAAATGGACGGAAGAAGGATCTTGAACGATCGCTTCCTCGAGCGCACTGGCCATACGATGACGCATTTCGGCCGCTGCCGCATTTGTGAACGTCACAACGAGTAACTGATCCACATCTATCGGCTGTTCCGTGTTCAATACTTTTTCAATCATCCGCGTGATGAGGACTTTTGTTTTCCCTGAACCTGCCGCAGCAGATACGAGAATATCTTTCCCGGACGCGTGGATGGCTTTCCATTGATCGTCCGTAAAGGTCTCATGTGGCGGCTTATCTGGAATTCGCATCTGGATCGATCTCCTTCCTCATCTTTTCTAATGAATCTTCCGGCTTATAGGCCGTATAGTTTCGTGTAGGCTGTGTCGGATCAGTGCTGTCAAACTGACAAATCGACTGATACGAACAGAACGTGCACGGCATATGTTCTTTCAGGCGGTACGGATAGACTCGTGTATCACCTGACAGCATGCCGTCCCCTGCCTGCTGATGTTTCTTACGGACATATGAACGCAAAATATTAATATCTTCAGGAGGTACGACTTTTGAACTCGAATAAAACGAGCCGTCTTTCTTTAAGCGCGCTGGAATAATTAATGACTCACTTTCGATGTTGTCATCCATTGCCAACGCAACGTCTGCATCTTCCAGTATATAACCTTGCATTTTATAGGATTTCAATAATTCTTTTTCCACAGCATCTTCGTTCAACTCTTTCGTCAAACGCAGCATCGGATTGTGAACGTACATATACAACACACCAGCGGGATTTGCGTAGACGCCAAGCCAATCTTCCGCATGCTCAAGTGCAACGTCTAAATACGTCAGCATTTGCAACGATAAGCCGTAATACACTTCGGTCAAGTCAAGTGCACGAGCCGACGATTTATAATCGACTACTCGCAAATACGTTTGTTCGTCTTTTTTCATCGTATCAATTCGGTCGATTCGCCCTCGAATATGCATCTGTTGACCATTTTTTAGATTGATTTCAAGCGGTGCAATTTCTTCATCCGGACCAAAACCTGCTTCGATCGCAATTGGCGTGAAGCTTGAATTACGCGCCTGCGACTGTAAGGCACGGATCGTCCGTTGAATGATTTGCATCAACTTTCGTTGAATATATGCATAGCGTTGACTCGACAATAAAATTCGATGGAAGAACTTCGGCGCGAGTGCATCGATCGCTTCACGGCCTAACTGCCAGCACTGTTCTTTCGTTAACGCAGCCCAAGACAAACCTTGGCGCATGACTTCATCGGAAACCCACTTCAATGCCGCATGGAATAAATCCCCGATATCCGGTGCTTCAAGCTGGAATTCAAAGCGCTCTTGCAAATTCAGTCCATACGTCGTGAAATGTTGGAACGGACAACTGTAATACGATTCTATTCTAGAAACACTCGTTGTAAAGGACGATCCGTATAAACCTGCCGTCAGTTCTGTATCGAGCAATTCGGTCTTCTGTCGCTTCAATGCTGGTTGTACGATTGACTCTATAACCGAAGACCATAGTGGATCTTCTTTATAATACGCAAGAACCGCTTGCCATTCAGGTGCGATTTCTTCATGAGTTGACGCTTGTCGCATAATACGAATTGCATAAGATAGAGCTACATCAGGATGTTCGATATAGGCAAGCTTGTCTTCTACTTCGGACAATTCCGTTGGCTCCATGACAGCGATCTCGGTAGGTATATTCGATACAATCTGCTGTAATCTAGGAATGTAAAGAGAGGGAATCAACGCTTTCCCTTCCTCATCCGCAATGGGATAGCTAACAGTCAAACGCGCACTCGCTCCGGTAAACGCACGATATGCCATATATGATTCGCGCATGAGCTGAAGCTTTGTCGTAGGCGCAAGCGTAATGCCAATTTCACTAAACAACTCTCGGTCACTGTCCGACAGCAACCCTTCGTGATCATTGCGCAGTGGTAATACCCCTTCATTCGCACCAAGTACAAACACTGCTTCAACACCCATCGAATTAAATAACTCCATAGTTGTCACAGTGACTTGATCGAGCGAAGGCGGAATCAATTTGAATTCAAGTGTATCGAAACCTTCATCCAATATTTTAATCGCTTCTGCAATCGGTAGTTGCTTCTCTCCAAACATCAGGACAAACTGATCCAACACATTAATCCAACTCGTCCACGCTTGTTCATGTTCCGCTGCTGCTTGCAAACGATTATTCGTATGTTCTGTTTGTTGTAATTCTATAATCTTATCGTAGATACGAAGAGACTCTATTGTGTAAAACAATGCTTCCGCCACGTCCCGACCAGTACGAGCAGACTGTAACTTCTGCTGCAATTGCTCGATCGGCTCGCGAATCATATTGCGCGTCTCAGCAAACTCCGCTTGTGTCGCCAGTTCTTCATCTGTCTGTACAGTACGGACTTTTTCCAGCCCTCTATAGCGACTAACTTTCCAACGCTCTTCATCTTGCCAGCGAGATTTGCCATGAATTCCTTTAGCCAATACGAAATTCTCCAAGCGGTCTGCCCGCTCTCTCCATACTTGCTTGCTTTCATTTACAGGGAAAAACAGGTCGGTCTTCACTGCTCTAAACACCGCTTCATATGACCAATCGGTACGCACCGCCTCAAGTAATGAACGCACAAATTCGATCAATGGATGATGAAGCATCGGTTTCTTCTGACTAATGAACACCGGAATAGCATATTGCGTGAATATGTTCTGAATCAATTCGTTATAGACATCCGGTTGTCGGTTTAACACCGTCATCCCTCGGTACCGCTTGCCTTCACGCATCATCTTGCGAATCGAACGCGCTACTGCATGAACTTCCGCACGGCGATTCGACGCTTCGATGATCTGGATCGCCCCTTCCGATTCAAACGATTCAGGAGGATAGTGATCAAACTGCTCTTCCAAATGCGCCAATTCTTGATTCGAAAAGCGCTGCAACTCCGTCAAATGAACGCGTTCTTCACGATCGACAGACTCACTGTATGCTAGTTGCTGAAGCGTTTCGTACTGTTGCTGCGCAGTATGGAATAATTCATGCGCCCCGTTATGCACTTTTTCCTCCATTGGCAACACGACCGTCACACGTTTCGTATATTTCATTAATTGCGTAATAATCGTATATTCCTGAGTCGTGAAATCACCGAAGCCGTCTATGTAGATCGATGCATCTTGTAGCCACTCCGAATGTGCCAACTGATCTGCTAGCGCATTGAGTTGCCCTTCGCTGTCCATATTGGTCGTGCCAAGACGTTCTTCAATTTTCTCTAGCAACAACTGCAAGTCATGCGCCTTATCCTGCAAAATCCGTGGTGCTTGCTTATCCGCAAGTGACGCCTTCAGTTCACTAAACGCTTGCTGATCGATACAATATTTACTGAATTCCTTCATGACGTCACTAATCTGCTCAGCGAATCCATGCTTCGAAGCCGCTTGTTTAAATAACTTGAACGAGTCTTTATTGTCTTCAAGCACACTGCGGACGAGCATGCGATAGCCGAAGCTGTCTACTTCTTCGCGCGTGATGCCACCCACTTCTTGCAGAACCCGCCACGCCAGTCGTTTGAATGTCAGGACTTGGGCACGAATCATGCCGGACAGTCCAGATTTGACGGACAGGCTATATTCCATAGAATAAGATAACTGATCGGGTACGATGACGATAATAGGCGCCCCCATCGGTCGTTCTTTCAATTCTTGCGCGATTTCTCGCTCAATAAAAGTCGTTTTCCCTGTTCCGGAGCGACCGGTAATAAAGCGAAGCGTCATGTTTCTCTCCCCTTTCGTTGGATGTTGGATTTATATAAGGTTTTTAAAGTAATTAGTTGTTTTAATCGTCCAAGTGCTTTTGTATTCCGTTTCTATTTAACCTGCCTAATAAGCGGCGTTCAGTTGTGGTTCTTGCACGTGCTTTTCTTTTTCCTGTTCAATTAGGAGGTTGTGGTTTAGCTAGCGATCTAAGTGGCAAATTCATTGTACCCACTTCGGCGCTGGTGGATGGCTTTCGCGATGAGCCACAGACAGGAAGTTCGCCTATCTCTGTCTCATCGCTACGCCTACCACAGCAGGCGCCTTCGTTGCATCGGGTGTAGGGCAGTTCGTATACTTCTTTTTCAAAAATAGAAGATCAGTATCACTAAGTCACTGATTTTATTCTTGTTAGAACCACAATCAAAATTAAAACTACTCAGTAGCACAGGCACAACTGCGGGGTAGGCCGTGGCCAGGAGACAACTGGCAGCTCCACCGCCAGCTGGCTCCTGGCTGTAGGCAATCCCCCACGTGCCTGTGCGGGTCCAGAAAGCAAACACTCAGCGACTTCAGCCTCCAACAACCAGTCGAGCAACGACCCCAACACCATATATCTTTATATTCACTTGAACTTTCTATAAGAAGATAATTTTCCAAAACACAATGACCAAAACCACCCTGTAGTTGATCTGCGTGGAAGGCGGCGACTCCCGCGGGAATAGCAATCACTTCTGCGATTAAAAGCGAAGCGTTATGAGCATGAGCCTTGAGACCCCGGACAGATGCCTTAATTTCTGCAAGTACACAGAAATACGGCAAAGCGAACCCTTCGCTGTTCGCTTGGCTCAAGCCATGCCCGCAGGAAAGCGTCCGCCTGGAACGAAGATCAACGGTGCCTCCCCCATCACTCCTCTTTATTTCAGAAAGCAAAAAATCCTGCCACTCTTTCTTCCATTGTACCGAAAGAAAAGAGAGACAGGAACCGTTAACCTCTATTCTTTTTCACCATTACCATGCACACTAGAAAAACTCCTAAAATCGTCCTCCACCTTCCGCGTCAACCTACGCTCAAACCATTTCCCTACCAACCACAGCAAGAAAATCACAACGAACATAATCAACGTCCGGATCGGCTGCGTAACGAGCGCTCGCACATCATAGCCGATAAACGTAATCATCATAATCATCACGAGCTTACCAAGCATCAACACGAACAAATAATTCTTCTTATTCATATTCGACAAGCCCGCCACGAGATTCACCAAAGCAGAAGGAGTAAACGGAAAACAAATTAAGACAAACAACGGACCAAAGCCATTACGCTCGACCCAATGAATAAGCTGTTGTACTTTTTTAGGACGCGTCAGGAACGAGAAGAACTTGTTGCCGCCAAATCTACGGACGAGCAAGAACACGACATACGAACCCGCTACGGTTCCCGCCCAGGAAAGTGCAAAGCCTAGCCAAAAACCGAACGCGATGGCATTGGCAATGACAAATACGAAGAGCGGCAGGAACGGTAGGAATGCTTCCAAAAACGTTGGAATTAACCCCATCAAAAAACCTAGCGCCTCATACTCCTCTGCCAAATCTTCCACTTTATCAATTGTTAGCCATTCATTCATCGCTGACACCCTCACTGGTTTTCATAATTTTTAGTCATAATGCTGTAGAATATGTTGAATTATAGTATACTAGCTCCTAGATTGGTAAAAGAAAGATGGGCTGCCTAGTGAATACAACCTTTTCTCATGGCCTGAAGGCAGGATTGAGCATTGCAATCGGCTATTTTCCCGTTGCGCTGACGTTCGGACTGCTCGCTAAAACGACCGGCCTCTCTATTATGGAAGCAACTGCAATGAGTCTATTCGTCTACGCAGGAGCGGCTCAGTATATGGCGCTTAGTTTACTTGCGACTGGCGTTGCTCCGTGGCTCATCGTGACGAATACATTTATCGTCAATATCCGGCACTTCCTCATGACGGCTGCTCTAAGTGAAAAAGTGGAACCCGCACCGAAATGGAAGAAGGCTATTTATGCTTTCGGCATCACCGACGAAACATTTTCCGTTCTCGCCACACAACAGAATCGACAGATCACGACCGCCTTCGCATTCGGTGTGGCTTTGATCGCTTATAGCAGTTGGGTGATCTTCACAGCGGTAGGTCACGTCATTGGGGCCAACTTGCCGCAATTTCTACAACAAGCCATGTCTGTTGCGCTGTATGCAATGTTCATCGGCTTGCTCGTCCCATCTATGAAAGGCAATCGCAAAGTGGTGTTGCTCGCAGCGATAGCAGCAGCCATTCATTGCGTGCTCTATTACACGCATCTATTGTCTACTGGATGGTCGATATTGGTCGCGACGCTCGCTTCCGCTATCTTCGTTGAGATTCTATATGTAAAGAGTAATAAAAACGTCGAACGCTTTACTGAACAAAAGGAGGAAAACTGATGGGCTCTACTTATTGGTGGATGTTGCTCGGCATGGCTATCGCCACATACGTGCCTCGAATGATTCCGCTGACCATTCTCGATGGCAAGGAATTGCCGCCAATTGTTAGCGGCGTGTTACGCAACATTCCCTATGCAGTACTCGGTGCACTTATTTTCCCTGCTATTTTACATATCCAAGATGATATTCTCTTTGGCATAATAGGTGCTGTTACAGCATTCGCTTTAGCGTTCATCGGCCTCGACGTAATGTTTGTCGTGATTGGTACAATTGCCACGCTAGCTGTCTACAGTTTATTTTAACTCGTACTCTCACTATTCCCCACAGTGCAGACAATTAAAACAGCTACTAGCTAGTATTCGTAACAAAAAAGCGGTTCTCAAAGCATATATGCTCTTTGAAAACCGCTTTTCTTCATTCCTCGGCTTGATTCAGTCGCGCATTCTTCACCATGCGCGACGCAAACCAAAAACCTACTGTCAATGACACAGCATCCGCCACATACAACATCCAGTTATGCGTATAGCCTGCATAGACGGAAGCTGCAATGAGAGATACTGTCAAAATTAATCCAACGACGTGATGAAATGTCACGCGCGTAAAAAATACAACTAAAATCCCTGGCAACAACATCGCAAACATCAACTTCGTTTCGAAATCATGCATATTGTTCTCCCCTTTTATCGTACAACCACAATACCTAGACGGAAGTGGTCATGACGGAACAGCACTTGTTGCTTCAGTCGTACCTCTTGATCGCGGCCGATTACTTGTAAACGACAATGTGCAGCGTTGACTTGGATGGCATCATACAGTTGATCTTCATTATGAATCGAGATCCCGTTCACCGACTTGATCAAATCACCTGGAACAATGCCCATTTTCTCTGCTGGTGAATCGGCAAGAACGGCTACTACATATACACCTTCCGATTGAGGCACTAACAACACTTGCTTGTTGCGTTCTGATAGTGAAATCATAGCGCTCAACAAGATACGGCATAGAACACCCGCAATTAATGCAGCCCAACCAAGTACTGGCATCCAGATCGCACCAATACCTACAAGCACGACAGCTACACCAAGCCAAGCGATTGCTTTTCCCATCTTAGGAAGCAGCACGTCTGGGAACGTAGAACGTACCAGTTGCGAAAATCCAATCACTAGAGGTACCGGAATGAATGAAAATTGCTCTGAACCTAATGTGAATTGTGGCCAGTATGGAGCATATTCCGCCACCATATGTCCAGGTACTAAAAATACAACAGGCACGAGCCAAAGTAACTTCGATTGATAAATTGCCCCACGCATTCCGCGCTGAGTCGGAACGAATGTTGGAGACGTATGACGCGCCGCGTGACGACGAACCAATAAGCCTTCCGAAATTAACAACAACCCTGCAATAATCGGTACCGTTATGGCTAATGTACCGAAGAAGTCCAGATCTTCTAGAACGAACCATGTGCCGATTGAAAAATCTCCTGCAAAACGATCCAATGCCCATAGCGCAAAAAATGCGAGAGTAACATAGTAGATCGGTGATGCTAGTTTATAAGAGAATGAGACAATAACGAGCAACATGATAACGGATAAAATGATGATCCAGTTAAAGTCGACGATCAACCCTACACCTGCGATTAGAATCGACAGGACGAGACCGTGCAACCAACCTACTGAAAGAATGTGTTTCATTTCAGTGGAACCTTTGTTTATGCCTACATTGAAATCTGTTCGTTCGCGGCTTACCCGTTTACTGCCCAGCATATAGGCAGCCACTAAAGCGATTAGCCAGACTGGATTCAGAAAAAAGTAAAGTACTGCTTCTTGTAAATTGAGTAATAGTTCGCTAGACATCTTCTGTCACCTTTCTCGCTTATCTTTACAGCTCTTTTCTTCATTGTACAAAAAAAGAAAGAAAATAGCGAGAGAGTTCTTAAGGAAGTTCCAATTTAAGCTAAATTGCACAACAAAAAAAGAGGCTGTCCGCGAGTGTCCTGTTGCCAAGACCTTGCCGAACCGCCTCTACTATTATTTTTCCAGTTCATTGACGAGGAAATCGACCGCCATTCGCAACTGTTTGTCGTTCTTTCGTTCTGCTCGATATTCTTCTGCAGCTGTTTTCAATGCAGTAAAGAATTCTCTGTCCATATCATAGCCTTCCTTGATTTCATACTCCGCACGGAATGCTTGCACAGCTTCTGCCGTTTCACGATCGAAATAGCCATCCGTTCTACCTGGACGGTGATCAAACGCTTTGAGCATGCGTTGCGCATAAGCTACTTGATCATTGAAATGCCCTTCTTTCATCGTGTCCGTCACCATCTGCAAGTGCTCTGTGAATAACGTGTGCTGTTTTACTTCAATATCCGCTGTGACCCCTTTACCATGAATCCATTTCTCTTTAGGCGTCAACCACTTACTCGTCGACAGCTTCAATTCTCCGCCATTGGATAATTCCATCGTTTCCTGCACCGTTCCTTTTCCGAAACTTGTTGTGCCGATGATCTCACCACGTTTTAGATCTTTGATTGCTGCACTTAACACTTCACTTGCCGACGCGCTGCCGACGTCTTGTATGACGACAACCGGAATTTGTTTCAACCGTTCATTGAATGAAAGCTTCTCGTCTTTCTCCGTTGAGACAGGCGTCAAATTCCCCTGTGCATCTTGCATCACGACGAACGTTCGATCTTCTTCTAATAGACTACTGGAAATTTCAGATACTGCCTTCAAATAGCCGCCTGGATTACCTCGGAGATCGATGATGATAGCTTGGGCACCTTTTTTGATGACGTCAGACGTAGCCTTTTGCCACTCTTTTGCAGTCTCTTCACCAAACATGCTTAGCGCTATGTACCCCAGCTTAGCATCCCGTTCTTTAATCAGCTGATGCGACACAGACTGCACGGGCATATGATCGCGTGTGATCGTGTATTCCATATGCTTATCCGCTTCAGGTCGAAAAATCGTCAATTTTACTTCTGTTCCTTTATCGCCGCGTATCATATTCACTACATCGCGTAATGTTTCATTGGCCAAACGTTCCCCATTGACACGCACAATTTCATCATACGGCAGTAATCCTGCCTTTTCTGCTGGCCCCCCTTTAATTGGGGCTACGATAACATACTTGCCGTTCGTCCGTGTCATTTCCGCACCGATCCCTACACGTGATCCTGCGAGTGATTCCCGATGAGACTCCGCTTCCTGCCCGGTCAGATACGTCGAATACGGATCGCCGATTGTATCGGTCATACCACGCAATGCCCCTTCAATCAGCTCGTCCTTCTTGACCGGGTATACGGCTCTCTCCTGAATCTTTTCAAACACCTCATCCACTACAGGCAACTTACTGATCGACTCATTCTTTGCAGCTTCTTCCTTACCACATCCATTTAGCCATATGACGCCGATTAGTAATAACACCCCCACCAAAAAAAGCCTGCTCTTACGCATTCATAACCTCCTCCTCTCTTCACTATATGAAGGGAGACAAGAAGTTACGACACGAGAACAGACTCTTTTTTCAGTCCATGGAATCGACTAATTCATTCAATGCTTTTTCATCTAATGGCCCAATGACTTTTTGTGCAATGCGCCCTTGCGTATCAATCATATACGTTGTAGGCATCGACATCACACCATATGTATGTGTGACTTCCGCTTTTTTATCTAGCGGTATCGGGAAGCTTAATTCATAAGAATTCACAAACGTTTCCACTTCCCCTAAACCACGCCTCTCGGATTCCGTAACGTTGACAGCGATGAGTTCTACTTGGTCTTCATCCGTTAGTTTCGAATAAAAACTCTCCATATGCGGCATTTCTGCTTTACACGGAGGACACCACGTTGCCCAGAAGTTCAAAATAACTTTCTTGCCTTTCAACTCGGAAAGCGTCACCGTTTCGCCAGCAAGTGTTTCAAGTGTAAAGTCTGGTGCAGCTGAATATTGCTCCAATCCTTCCTCTTCCCCTTGCAATGCATCTTCAGGATGTACTTGTGTAATCGGTGCTTCCACCGGATCTTTCTGTCCAACTGTATTTTGTACCATGATGAAGATTAATGCACCGATAATTAATGCCGTGATGATATACCCAAGCGTTTTCTTACTCACTCTACCTCTTCCTTTCCGCTAATCGGTTGTGCTTCAACTCTCTCTATTCTCCACAGGAACAATCCGATGAAAATAGTCGTGATGAATGCTGTATTCAGTAGATTTCCTTGAATGGCGGATACGAGAAAATGAACCGCTATTAAAACACTAGCAAGTTCGCTCACTGTATTGACTTTCTTTCGTTCACTCCACCATGCCAACACAAAGATGGCGACAAACAATACAATCGTTGCGCTTTTCACTACCAGACTGCCTTCATTTAGAAAGGCCATAGCGATTTGATAGACAGCTTGCCAGCAAATCAATGCGAGCAATAGCGACCATTTATCGATACGCTTCCACTTCTCTTTATATACTTGCCTGAGCATCCATAAACCAGCTACGACGAGCCCGAGTATCCAGCCAAACGTTCCCCCGTGAAAATAAAGAATAGAGAGTGGATTTTTTATGACCATAGAGAAATCTGTTAAAATCACTGATAATTTCCAGATGATTACAACATTGAAAAATAGATCACCAATTCGTGCACCATGTACTTTCCCAAAGTATAAGCGAATGAGTAGATAGGTAACTATAAAACCCACAATGAACGCAATCCATGACGAAGGCATTGTAATGGAACCGATTGGATAATACTGCGTAACCGGCATCGTCAATCCTCCTATTCTTTCTATGAACGTATGAAAACCCACCTTTTCAGGCAGGTTTTCATTTCATGCTATATTAAAAAGAAACGTAATGCAAAGGGTTGACTGCACTCGGACCTGTCGCAGAGAAGTTTCCTACGTGCACTTCAAAGTGCAAATGTGGACCTGTAGAGTAACCTGTCGAACCAACTGCTCCAATTAACTGACCTTTATCGACAGATTGTCCTGAGCTTGTACCAATCGTTGAGAGGTGACCATAGACCGTCGTCAAAATTTGACCTTTCATGGAGTGCGTGATCATAACCACGTTACCGAATCCTTCCATAGTGCCCGCGTATGATACGACGCCATCTCCTGCTGCTACAACCGGAGTTCCTGTAGGGGCGCTAATATCCATTCCACGGTGTTGTTTTTTCACTTTCGATATCGGATGAGTCCGCCAGCCGAATCCTGAACTGAATCTACCCGTTGTCGGTTTTGTCCACGATCCGCTGGAGACGGGCGGAGCGGCACTTGAACTTGAAGAAGCACCTGAACGGCTATTTGCTGCAGCCGCTGCTTGTGCAGCCAATCTTTCTTGCTGCAACTTTTGCTTTCTCGCTTGCTCTTTACGAGCGATTTCCGCTAAACGATTTTGTTCTGCGATAATTTTCTTTTCGAGTTTTGAACTGAATGCTACCGTATCGCTATATTCTTCTTCCAATGCGCCTTTTTCACTTGATAGTTTTTCCTGACTCTTTTCAAGCTCATTGACAACATCTCTTTTTTCGAGCTTTTGTTTATCCAATTCGTCTTTCATTGCTTGAATTTTTTGCTTGCGTTCTTCTTGTTCAGCTAACTTCTGCTCTACAAGTTTCTTTTCTTCTTCAAGCAACGCCATATCTTCTTCTTGCTGTTGTATGATTTTTCGATCTGCATCCATCAATGTAGATACTGCCGAGAAACGATCAATGAAATCCGCGAAACTGTTAGCACCAAGAAGTACGTCCAAATAACTGACTTTATTCCCCTTGACTTGCATAACGCGAACACGCTCACGCAATACTTCGTCTCGTTGTTCGATCCGATTCTCTAATTCTTTAATAGACGCTTGAAGTTCATCAATTTCAATTTTGGTCTGATTCATTTCTGCAATGATTCGATCCAAGTTTTGATTGGTTTCTTCAATCTTGTCATTCAGTTTTTTGATTTGAGTGATCAGCACATCGACTTTTGACTGCTTCTCCTGTATTTGAATCTCTTTCTTTTGGATAGTCGAATCTAAGTTTTTCTTCTTCATTTCTGCTGCATTTTTTTCATTTTGCAAATCTTTCAGAGAGTCCGCGAATACGTCTGCACTTCCAACCGTTGTAGTAAGCAAACAAACCGCAAGGACACTTGAAATGATTCTATGTCTTTTTATCAAATCCGTGTTCTCCCCTTAGTAAAAATTACGATTTTAAGAATTTCCTAACTGACATGAAACTACCCCAGACGCCAATAAAGACGGCGACGAATAGTAGTAAAAAGTTTAATTGTAATAGGAACGGGTTAGGATCGAGCAAATGGAATAACTGATTTTGCAAACGACCCTCCCAGAAATCATACAATTTCGAATAAAATATTGTCATGAGAGTCATCGGAAGAACCGCACCAAAAATTCCAAGCCACACCCCTTCGAGCATGAAAGGAATCCGCACGAAACTATCTGTTGCACCGACCAGTTTCATAATATCGATTTCTGTCCGCCTCGCTACAATGGTGAGTCGAATCGTGTTCGATATGAGGAACATGGCAGTAAACAGCAAGGCCAATATTAAGCCTAGTCCGACGTTTCGTCCTATTTTTAAGACGTTGAAAAGTTTTTCTACTTTACCTTCACCGTACTCCACGTCAAAAGTATACGTGTACGTTGAGATTTCATTGGCGATGGATGCCGTGTTTTTCGGATCATCCGCTTTAACATATAATGCATCACCGAGGGGATTGTCTTGTTTGTAGAGCGCTAACTCATCACCGAATGATTGAATCATTCGCTCCAATTCCTGTTTGCGTGAGGAATACTTGACTTCGGCAACACCTGGGGTTTCTTTGACTTCCTTCAATAGTTCCTGGACTTCTACTTCACTCGCTCCTGGTTCCGCGACGACTTTGATCTCCACATCGTTTTCGATGTTATCGGCCAGTTGATTTAAGTTCATCATAATGACGATGAATACGCCAATCAATAATAAAGTCACGGTCACAGCGCTAACTGATGCAAAGGTCATCCAGCCGTTTCGACTAAGACTTTTGAAACTTTCCCGAATATGACGTCGTACTGTTCTAGATTTCATTGGAGTATTCTCCTTCGTGCTCATCTCGTGTGATGAGTCCGCCTTCAATCTGTATCACGCGATGTGGTTGATTATCCACAATATCTTTATTATGTGTAGCCATAATGATCGTTGTGCCTTGTGCATTTATCCGTTCAAAAATCTTCATGATTTCCCATGAAGTCTCTGGATCTAAATTCCCTGTCGGTTCGTCGGCAATGACAAGCTTCGGTTGATTGACGATCGATCGTGCAATCGACACGCGTTGCTGTTCTCCACCTGACAGTTCATTTGGAAACATTCTAGTTTTTCTGGTGAGCCCTACTAATTTCAGCACCTCTGTCACTTTTTGACGTATGACGCTCGGTGATTCTTCAATTACCTCTAGCGCATACGCAATATTTTCGTAGACAGTCAGCTTCGGCAGTAGTTTAAAATCTTGAAATACCACGCCAATTTGTCTTCTCAAATAAGGGACGTCTTTTCTATGCATTTTTGTCAGTTCCGTATTGTTGAAGTAAATCAGTCCACTAGACGGGACTTCTTCACGATACATCATTTTAATGAACGTGGATTTACCTGCCCCACTCGGCCCGACAACATATACAAATTCCCCTTTTTCGATTTCGACATGAATTCCGTTAGAGGCTACAACACCATTCGGGTACTTTTTGTATACATTTTTCATTACAATCATACATCATAACCACCTGAATTTTGTTTTTCTCTCATATTCGCCATTTTAATTATAGCATGGGCTTTCCTCTACCAAGTATTACAATTATGTATCAATTGATCAAGCAAGCATAATAGTAAAAAATAGTGTGTTTTACGGATTTATGTACAAAAAAAGATCGTCCCAAGAAAATCTTGGAGACGATCGGAATTCTCATTATTTCTTTTCAGCTAACCAAGCAGCAACTGCGTCTGCTTCTTCGCCTTGAATAATACCAGGAGGCATAGCGCCTTTACCGTTAATGATAATATCATGGATTTCTTCTTCAGAGTGTGTAGCTCCAGCTTTGTCTAGTGCTGGACCTGCTCCACCTTCTAAGTTTCCTCCGTGACATGACGCACAGCTTTGTTGTACAACTGCTTCTGCATCTACATCAGTAGTAGCTGCACCATTGTCGTTTGCAGCGTCATCTTTTGGGGCAGCGTTATCGTCGCCTCCACCACAAGCGCCGAGAACTAGTGCTGCTCCGAAGAGTGTAGCTAATAGTTTGTTCTTCATGTAATATCCTCCCTTTTACTTAAATTTTTCTAACACAACAAGTAGTATACCAAATAACAACCGAATTATGGTGAAAATAGATGACAAAGTTACAAACTATCCAGGACAATTGTGTTCCCCTTCTATTTCACGCCATAAAAAGCCCTTTTGGTAGTTAATACATATATAGTATTGACCAAACATCAGATTCTTAAACATAATATCTTGTTAAATGGTGAAAATAGAGAATACATTCAGCATCCACGAGGAGATTTCCACGGCAGCTGGAGTCTCTTTCCACAAAATTCTACAGAAAAATTAGTTCAATGTAGATCGTTCTTTGTCACAATCTGTAATATTGTAACCTCTTTGTAATATTTAAAACGCAAATGTGACAAAAACTCACATACCTATACAAAAACAAAACAAGTTTTCACTATTCATTTACACTTGAAACAAAAAAAACATTCCATGAACTCTTTTACAAGTATCAGCACAACGCTAAAGGTATACTATTCCCTAAATCCTTAACTCAATACGCATGTAACTTCTTTTAACTATGAACAGCCAAGCCAGATTATGATGGATTGTAGGGATTGGAGCGGCAGGCGGCGACTCCCGGAGGATCAGCGTGTGCCTTGAGACCCTGGACAGGTGCCTTAATTTCTTCAAAGTACGCAGAAATACGGCAAAGCGAACCCTTCGCTGTTCGCTTGGCTCAAGCCACGCCCTCGGGAAAGCGTCCGCCTAGAGCGCAAATCCCCCACCCCAACAGCCAAGCGAACGAATAATGAACCGCACGAATTGCTACCCACTTACATTGTAGGGATTTACGCGTAGGAGGGGCGACTCCCAGAGGATCAGCTCGACAGGTGAGACAACCAAGAGGGAGCTCGCGACCTGGTTGGCTCACCGCGAGCCCTCAGGAAAGCGTCCCCTCCGTAGCGTAAATCCTCACCCCAACAGCCATTCAGCCTCTCTACCTCCAAACCCACAATGAACCTACCCAAATTAATTAAAAAACAGCCGCAACAAGTCATTAAAAAATGACCTGCCCGGCTGCCTTAGTATACTTAAGAAATTCTCGAACGCAAATACGCATTGATAAACTGATCGATCTCGCCATCCATCACAGAACTAACGTTACCCGTCTCCTCATTCGTACGATGATCTTTGACCATCGAATACGGATGGAACACATATGAACGAATTTGACTGCCCCAACCGATTTCCTTCTGCTCGCCACGGATATCCGCCAAGCGCGCTTCCTCTTCCTCCACGCGAATCTGGTAAATCTTCGCCTTCAAAAGATTCATCGCACGCTCACGGTTCTTGATCTGGGAACGTTCCGTCTGACACGTAACAATTGCACCCGTTGGAATGTGAGTCATACGCACAGCAGAGTCCGTCGTGTTAACGTGCTGTCCGCCGGCACCGCTTGAACGATACGTATCAATTTTGATATCTTCCGTCTTCAGATCCAATTCGATGTCGCCATCAAATTCCGGCATGACTTCAATAGAAGAGAATGACGTATGGCGTCTGCCTGAAGAGTCAAATGGTGAAATCCGAACGAGTCGGTGCACACCTTTCTCTGCTTTCAAGTAGCCATATGCATTATGCCCTTTGATGCCAAGTGTGACAGACTTCACGCCGGCCTCGTCACCTGCTTGATAATCAAGAGTTTCGACTTTAAAGCCATGGTGTTCAGCCCATCGAGTGTACATGCGAAGCAACATCGACGCCCAGTCTTGGGACTCGGTGCCGCCTGCGCCTGAGTGTATTTCAACTACTGCACTATTTTTATCAAATTCATCGCTCAATAACATTTGAAGATCAAATTGCTCCATCTTCTTTTTGAACTCTTTTAATTCGGAAATAAGATCCTCTTGTAACTCTGCGTCTGCTTCTTCTCGCAGAAGTTCAAGCGTCATCTCTAAATTCTCTTGTATTTCGTTCAATTCGTTATATTCGCCTACAATATCTTTCAATGCATTCGATTGTGAAATAACTTTCTGCGCTGCGTCCTGGTCATCCCAGAACCCTGGCTCCATCATCATTTCTTCTAATTCCTGCATGCTAGCCTCTTTGTTTTCTAAGTCAAAGAGACCCCCTAAAGTCCGCTAATTTCTTAGCTGTTTTGTCGAGATCGTTACGAACATCGGATAATTCTATCATAATTGTTTCCTCCTGAGTGGTTGTTTCTCTTTATGCTTTACCGTGGCAGTTTTTGTACTTCTTGCCGCTACCACACGGACAAGGTTCGTTACGTCCGATATTGACCGTACGTCGGATCGGCTTTTTAGCAACCGGCGCGCCGTCTTCCTTCGGATTGTTTGCTTGACCTTTTGCTACTTCTTCGCGCTCCAAATTATTGCGAATTTCTGCCTTCATGACATACTTTGTCGCATCGTTTTCAATGGCCAGTAGCATATCTTCAAACATTGCAAATCCTTCTGCTTGGTATTCACGAAGTGGGTCACTCTGTCCATAGGCACGTAAATGAATTCCGTTACGAAGCTGATCCATCGCATCGATATGATCCATCCACTTGGTATCAATCGCACGCAACAAGACCACTTTCTCAAATTCACGCATACGCTCTTCGGACATTTCTTGCTCTTTCTCATTATAGCGCGCAATGACCAATTCGTGAATAAATGTTTGCAACTCTTCTGGTGTTTTACTTTCTAAGTCTTCGATCGTTACCGTATCTTCAGCTAGTAAGTTTGCTTCCAGATAGTCTTTCAAGCCTTTTGAATACACCGTATTGTCTGCAGTGTGGGTTGCCACTACGCGTTCAATCACGGAATGTAACATATTTTCAAGAACGGGGCGAATGTTTTCTGAACCAAGTACTTCATTACGCTCTTTGTAAATCACTTCACGTTGTTGACGAAGTACATCGTCATATTGCAACAAGCGTTTCCGTGAATCAAAGTTATTCCCCTCTACCCGTTTCTGAGCAGACTCAACTGAACGTGACACCATTTTTGATTGGATCGGCGTTTCATCGTCCATACCGAGTTTAGTCATCATCGACTTCATTTGCTCAGAACCGAAACGTCGCATTAATTCATCTTCTAATGAAAGATAAAACTGCGTAACACCTGGGTCACCTTGACGTCCTGAACGTCCACGGAGCTGATTATCAATTCGTCGTGACTCATGTCGCTCTGTACCGATGACCGCTAAACCGCCTACGTCTTGGACTTCTTCACCCAGTTTAATATCCGTACCACGACCGGCCATATTAGTTGCGATCGTTACAGCACCTTTTTTACCAGCTTCTTGAATGATTTCGGCTTCTCGCTCGTGATTCTTCGCGTTCAAGACATTATGCGGAATACCGTATTTTTTCAAGAATGCTGAAATAATTTCTGATGTCTCAATTGCAACCGTACCGACTAGCACCGGTTGGCCCTTTTTGTGTCGATCTCTAATATCTTCCGCTACTGCTTTATACTTTCCATCCATCGATGCAAAGATCAAGTCCGGACGGTCATCACGAGCAATCGGTCGATTGGTCGGAATCGCAATCACGTTCATATTATAGATGTTGCGGAACTCTTCTTCCTCAGTTTTCGCTGTACCCGTCATGCCGGACAGCTTTTCATACATACGGAAATAGTTCTGGAACGTAATCGTCGCAAGTGTCATCGACTCGTTCTGAACTTCAAGTCCTTCCTTGGCTTCAATCGCTTGGTGCAATCCGTCGCTGTAACGACGTCCTTTCATCAAACGACCCGTGAAGGAGTCAACGATGACCACTTCGCCTTCTTCCACCACATAGTCTACGTCATTATGCATACTTACATGCGCTTTCAATGACTGATTGATTGCGTGGTTGAGCGTTACGTGTTGTAGATCGAATAAGTTATCGATACTAAACGCTTTCTCAGCCGCTTCGATACCTTGTTCTGTCAACACTACACCTTTAGTCGATTCATCGAATGAATAATCTTCTTCCTTTTTCAACGTGATCACAAAGCGGTTAGCTAAGCGATATAATTCTTGCGCTTTCGCCGCCTGACCGGAAATAATTAATGGTGTCCGTGCTTCATCGACTAAGATCGAGTCGACTTCGTCAATTACGGCAAAATGAAGCGGGCGCTGTACTTTATGTTCATTATACAACACCATGTTGTCACGCAAATAGTCGAAACCGAGTTCGTTGTTCGTACTGTATGTGATGTCAGCTTCATACGCTTCACGTTTCTCTTCTTTACTGAGACTGTTCAAGTTCAAACCTACGTTCATGCCGAGGAATGAATACAACTGCCCCATCTCTTCCGCGTCACGGCTAGCCAAGTATTCGTTGACTGTTACTACGTGGACGCCTTTGGAAGTCAGTGCATTTAAATAAACGGCGAGTGTAGAAGTCAATGTCTTCCCCTCACCGGTCTTCATCTCTGCGATATTCCCTTCGTTAAGCGCAGCAGCACCCATAATTTGCACGCGGAATGGGTAGAGTCCGAGCACGCGTCGTGAGGCCTCACGCACGACAGCAAACGCTTCAGGTTGCAGGTCTTCGATTGTTTCGCCTTGTTGGTAGCGCTCTTTGAATTCATCTGTTTTGGCTGTCAGTTGTTCGTCAGACAGCTTTTCCATATCGTCAGCCAATAGTTCTACTTGATCGGCAACTTTCTCAAGTCGTTTTAGGTCACGTTTGTTTGGGTCGAACATTTTATTTAATACGCCAAGCATTTATTGTCACTTCCTCATAGCTTCTTTAATTAGCAGGACGCGCCTGCTAGTTGTAAGTTCGTTGTCTAAGTATTTTTGAGTCACAGTCCATTTTAGCATTGTAAAAAGCTAGGTGCAAATGGTGCGCTGTATCTTTTTTCCTAAATTTGATTTGGGTTCAGCTGGAGGTGCTGTTGGGGTTGGGGATTGGTGCTTCGGAGGGGACGCTTTCCTGAGGGCTCGCGGTGAGCCAACCAGTTCGCGTTGCTCTCTTTGGTTGTCTCACCTGTCGAGCTGATCCTCTGGGAGTCGCCCCTCCTACGCGCCAATCCCTTGCAATCTGAGTGGGTGACACTAATTGTTGTGCATTGAAGTTAGGATTGTAATCGTTTCTATATTGGCTCTTGACCCGCCTTTGAACTAAACCAGGTTCAAGTTGTTTTACCCATTCCCATGCTATTAACAGTGAATGATATACGTCTTTCCACTATATTGTTAGGATTGTAACGGAAGCTGGGGGCGACTCTGAGAGGATCAGTGCGAGTTCGAGACCCCGCAGGGAGCGCAGCGGACGAGGAGGCTCGGGCCGCACCCATAAGACAAGCGTCCCCCAGCTGGAGTGGAAATCCTTTCGTACTCACTGATTGTGTTCCATAGTTATTATTTTTGTTCAAGAACAAAAAACAAGCCCAGCCTAAGCTGGACTTGTTTGGGTGCTTATTAATTTGTTTCGATTAGGCCGTATTTGCCGTCTTTACGCTTGTAGACGATGTGCGTGCCGTCGGAATCTGCATCTGTGAAGATGAAGAAACTGTGGCCTAGCATGTTCATTTGAAGGATCGCTTCCTCTTGATCCATTGGCTTCAAATCGAACTGCTTTGTACGTACTACGTCGAACTCATTGTCGTCCTCAAGCTCTTCGGTATTATTGCTTTCAACTGACTGGAAGAAAGCTGCTACGCCTTCGCGCTCACGTGATTTACGATTTACACGTGTTTTATATTTACGAATTTGACGCTCGAGCTTGTCGACGATTAAATCAACCGCTGCATACATATCGTTGTGACGCTCCTCTGCGCGAAGTGTCAAATTCTTCATTGGAATCGTAATTTCCACTTTTGTTTGTTTATCACTATAAACTTTCAAGTTAACATTAGCTGTAGCGTTTACACCTTCAGTGAAATAACGCTCCAGTTTCTCAACTTTCTTTTCAACGTACTCTCTGATCGCCGGAGTAACCTCGACGTTTTCACCGCGAATATTGAAGTCTAACATATGAACTCCTCCTTTGTTTAAACCCTCACTACCTTACTTCTTCATAGTACCCTTAAATCCCTTTCTAAAACTTATGAAATATGCGGAATTGTAAAGAAACTTCTGGTATTTGTTGATTTCACTCTGCTTCTTTCTCTTTTCGGGCATGATGTTTTAATTCTTCCGTAATCAGCGCATCTACTTGTTGATCTTCACCAAACTCGAATCCATACTCAAAGCCAAATTCGGTCTCATTTTTCCAAGCCACATTCCCTAAGATTTCAAAGGGGTGGTTAACGATTGTAAATACTAATTGCAATGCAAGAATTTCTGAACGAACAGGCAGATCTAGATGCGTCACAAACTTTACTCCGCCTGTGCTAATATCTAAAATTTCACATTGGCCTTCATTAGATAGGCTTTTCTCTTCATTATTTAATTGAATTCGGAATGTGGCCGGTATGTATGAATTGAATGAATACCGAAAGTAATCATGGCGATTATAACGCATAGGTTAATTCCCCTCTTCTGAATACCTATATGTAAAAAAACCGAAAGAGATTCCTCTCTTCCGGTCATCAGTGCTTCGAATCAAAATAGGCACCGTCTTGAGACATCTTACCATATGGATTTACATAGCTATTCATGTTTTCTTTTTTGGCTTGGGATTGTGAAATATTTGTGCGTATCGTATTGGTGAAGTGTTCCAGACTAGTCTGTACATCTTTCTCCAAACGAATCAATTCCTTACCAAATTCATCTTCTTCCGCTGTGAATGGCTGGACTATTTGTGACTGCAACACGTCTCGTTCATTCAGTATCTTGTCGATTTGTTCGATGACGTCATCACGCTTTTCTTCCTCTACTACTTGTACAAGCCCAATCAATTGAAGTGAACGGTCTCGCCACATCGTCATTGCAGGTCGAATCATATCTCACTCACGTTGGAGTATTGCTTCGTACGATTAATCTGGATGACTTGTTTCCACGTATCGCGAAATTCTGTAATGATCCCTGCTGCTTCCTCGAACATTGCTGGATCATTTTGGATATTGCCATCGATCAAGCGACTATTTACGAATTCATACAGAACAAGCATGTTTTTGGACACGTCATAGGATGTATCCAATGTCAGCATCAATTCAGTCACGATTGCTTGTGCTTTTTGAATCGCAATATTCTTTTGCTCCAAATTACCTTTAGCCAGCTCCATCTTCGCTTGCTGAATAAATTTGAGGCATCCGTTATAAAGCATTAATGTTAACTCACCTGGAGTTGAAGTAATTACTGAATTATTTTGATATGTTGCATAAGGGTTATTAGTAGCCAATTTATGTTATTCTCCTTTTTTCAAAAAAGTCTCGTTACATACCACCAAGTGAATTCATTAACTGTGTAGATTGGTCGTTAGCTCGTTGGAACGCCTTCTCCATTGCAGTAAACTGCTTCCAGTAACGGTCTTCCATCATCTGCAATTTCCTTTCAAATCGTTCAATTTGTTGATCCATACTTTTCATAGAACGACCAAGTGCATAATTATCATTCACTGTTGTTGAACTACCTGCTTTTACGGTAATCTTTTTTTGAGCGTCTTGTAATTCTGTACGGTACTTCTGTGCAATTCCATTGTCTTTTCCACCAATTAAATCATAGACTGCGTTTGGATTTTCTGAAATCTTAGCACGTAACTTATCTTCATTTATCGTCAATTTACCGTTATCTAAATAATTACTCGTTGTTTCAATTCCTAAATCATGTAGACTGATTGTAATTTGTTTTCCTTCTTTGTCGAGACTCTTACCGTCTTTATCAGTAGTGTTTACAGATGCAGACATAATAGAACGTAAATTATTTAACATAGAAGAGAGTGCTGGGTCACCTTTTAACGTACCGCTCATAGCTTTTTCTTCCCACAGCTCAATTTCCTTTTCTTTCATATCGGCTTTTTGTTCAGCTGATAGTGGATGGAAAGACTTGAATTGTTTCTCTTTAATTTTACTGTTCAATTTTTCAATCATTTCATTATAGTCATTGACGAATTCTACAACTGAATCAAGAACCTGATCAGTATCTGTAGAGGAACTAAATGTTACTGGGGATGTTGTAGCTTGTTTAAGTGAAACTTCAAATCCATTTATAGTGAATGTGTTAGAAGGTCGTGTTGTTTCCAAACCATTAAAGGTGAATTTTGCATCTGCTCCATACGATGCTCTAGGTCCTTCGGGTTCAAAAAGAGGAACTAAAGCATCTGGATTATCAGGATCAGGTGGCTTCGGAGCATTTAATTTTAGGTTCTCTACTAGGTTTGTTTTACTTGAAATCTTGATTATACCTTTCCCGCTATCTTTAGCACTCATGGCAATTTTTCCAGTTCCAGAGTCAAAAAATGCGCTAACTCCTGATTTCTCATTAATCTTAGCTAAGAGAGAATCAATAGTATCTGTTTCAAGTACTTCAATATCTACTGCATCTTTTCCAGGTGCTGTAATCGTTAATGTGTCTTTGCCTGAAATCATGAATTGGTCTTTTTTAATTTCCATATCTTTAAATTGTAATGTTTTTGCCTGTGCATCTGTAATTTTTTCATCGCCATGCTTCAGTACACCACTCTGTAAAGTAGCCTGCGTAGCTAACCGCTTCACTTCAATCGTCCCCGAAAAGTCAGAAGTAGAACCTTTCGCTGTAATACTAACCGCCTTCTCATCAGATACGCTGACGTTTTTCTTCATATACGTACTCTGCTTCATGACGGTATCAAATAGCTTGTCGCTTGATTTTCTTAAGTCACGGTTCGTGGAACGGTAGTCGTCCAGTTGCCATTGTGTGTATTGTTTCTTTTGTGTAATTTTATCAAGAGGGATTCGATGCGCTTTCATCATGTCTCTGATAATTGATTCTGTATCGATTCCCGATGCTAATCCACCGATTCTCATCGTACCTCACACCTTTTTCGTTAAATTTTATGATCAATTAGTAATCCAATGAAGTCTTTCATGGCTGCGTGTATGTCGAGCAATTTTTTTGGCGGTATTTCACGAACTACCTCTTCTGTATCTGGGTCCACAATCGTTACGTAATATTCATTCAGCTGTTCATGAAATTTAAATCGTAACTGGACATTCGCACTTTCAAGGAATTTGTTCATGCCATCCGTTAATTCTTTCGTTTCACTCTTTGACAACTCCGCTTTTCGTTCTGGTGTCGTCTGTTGAGTTGGCTGACCAATGGGTTGAGTGTTTGAAACTTCTCGTTTGTTTTCAACGGACCCACTCTCGTAAGATGTTTGCACTGGTTGCGTTGCGGGACCATCGCCTATTCGGCTGATCATACTGGTTCCCCCCGTCCTCAATGAACAATCGTTACGTATAGTATCGGATTAATTAATCGGATGTTGAGCATTGCACTAGTTTTTCTTCTATAGACTCATAGCTGATGTGTATTTTAGCTGATCACGATGAATGGAAAACCCCTACCATTTCCTTCTCGTGCGTATAAATATTTTCAACGTTATGAAAATCAGACTATTAGAATAGTCGAAAGTAATGTATGATAAGAACAATCTATAAGAGTAAAGGAGCACACACCCATGTTTCATTCCATTAAAACGAAAATGATTTTTCTTGTCGTCGTGCTAGTTGCATGCGGAGTTTTGACCATGACGGGTATTAGTAGCTGGCTAGTCAAGGAACGGACAGAGGAAAACCTCACAGAATCGAGCAGTACGCTGCTAGCTGAAATGAGTGCTTCCATTGAAGCGGATTTGCAGCAATACAGTAAAGGGTTAGAGTTGCTGACCGATTCGTCGGACTATACGAATGCGACCGCCACAAAAGGCGAAGCAGAAGTCGCGAAAGCACTCAATAATACGTTAGAAACGTACCCTGACGTATCTAGTACATATCTTAGCTTTGCGACTAAAGAAACGATGATTCGCCCTTACGTAGATTTGACAGAATTTGATCCAACGGGACGTGAATGGTATCAAAATGCCGTGACAGAAACGGAACAAGTGCATTGGACCAAACCGTATATTGACGAAGCGACAGGTAATTTCGTCATTAGTGCTTCAAAAGCCGTGATGAACGGCAACGAACTAGTGGGTGTAGCTGGAATTGATATTCAGTTATCGACCATGTCTGAAGATATCTCAGCGACTGCTATCCCCCACGGCGGTTATGCATTCATTCTCGATTCTGAAGGAACAGCTATCGCCCACCCTTCTCTTGTTGGAGAGAATATCATGGATCGTGACTATGTAGCTGAAATGTACAAAGAGTCAGCTGGTCATCATACGTTCGAGCAAGATGGTGTCAAAAAGGTCGATATGTTCACGACGATTCCGAATTTTGACTGGAAACTTGGTGTTATCTATGATCAGAAAAATATGCAATCCCTCGCAACAGGTTTACGAAACGTCATGATGATAGCGGCTGTTGTGACATTGGCAATACTAGCAATCATTTTATTCATTTTCATCAGTCGAGTACTGAAGCCAATTTTCCGTTTACAAGAGACCGTGCAGCAAGTTGCAGACGGCGACTTGACGGTTAGAGCTAATATCCATTCTTCTGATGAAATTGGAGATCTCGGTACAGGTTTTGATCAAATGCTCAACCAAATGAACGGTTTGATTACGACCGTCACGCATTCCGCTTCCAATGTACTTGCTAGCTCACAAAACTTGAGTGCAGTATCCGAAGAAACGAATGCGACCAGCGAAGAAATTGCAAGTGCTTTAGCGGAAATCACTAGAGGGGCTGTACAGTCTGCGGAAAATGCGGAAACGGTGACTACTCGTGCGGAGTTATTAAATCAGCAAATTCAAATAGCCAATGATACCGCGAGCGAAATGGCAAGCTTGGCAACAGAAGCTGTAACCTATAACGCAGAGGGCCGCGCACAGATGAGTATATTAAGCTCTTCGTTCAATAACTGGAATCAAGATTTGCAACAAATGGGCGGTATAATCGGATCATTGGAAGATAAAGTAAAAGCGATCAGTTCCGTTATTGACGCCATCACAACGATTTCTTCCCAGACCAATCTACTCGCGTTAAACGCTAGTATTGAAGCAGCGAGAGCCGGTGAACACGGGAAAGGCTTCGCTGTAGTAGCAAATGAAGTCCGTCAATTAGCGGAACAGTCTGCGAGATCAGCGGAACAAGTACGTTCGACAATCCAGGAATTGCAAAACGGTACGCAGCATGTCATCGAGCAGATGGACAATACGCGGAATACATTTGAACGCCAAAGCACCGTCGTACAAGACACAGAAGGCATTTTCGAAAGTATTTCTAGTTTCATTGGCGATATGCAATCCCGGATCAATCAAGTCACTACCGCTCTGCAAGAAATGGACGTTCATAAAAATGATGTGTCCGAGCAAATTCAAATTTTATTGTCGACGACAGAAGCATCAGCAGCTGCTTGCGAAGAAGTGAATGCTTCTTCTGATGAACAGCTCCACGCAATCGGCTCGGTTGCCGAAGCGGCTGAAGCCTTGACGCAGTTGAGTGAAGACTTGAGTTATGCTGTAGAACGATTCAAAATCTAACAAGATCCGCCTCTCCTTTTCGAAGGATTGGCGGATTTTTTTATAAAAGCCAAGGCACTCTGAGAATCTTTGCATAGAATAAGGGTAGTTCCACATTTGGAGGTGAAATCAATATGGGAGAATCAGTTAAAGGATATGGACACGGTGGCGGTTATGATGGTGGCTTCGGCTTTTCAATGATCGTTGTTCTGTTTATCTTATTGATCATTGTCGGTGCAGGATTTATGGGTCACGGTTGCTAATTACTTAAAAAATGGAGGTGGAGACATGTTTGGATTCGGTGGATATGGACACGGTGGCGGCGGCCACGGAGGACATGGAGGACACGGCTGTGAGTCTGGTGGATCGTACGGCTCAGGCGGTTCTTATGGTAACGGATTTGCATTAATTGTCGTACTATTTATCTTACTCATCATTGTAGGCGCAGCTTGTCTATAAAATGAGTAAAAGAAACCTGTCGATTTTCGACAGGTTTCTTTATTTTTCTTTATAAAACAATGAACATATAGGAATTTTAGCCGATATCAAGTTAGGCACAATATATCATCACACATCTATGAAGGAGCTGAACACCACGTGTTACGGTCAATCAAAACAAAGATTATCCTAACCGCTATCACTGTATTCATTCTAGGTATTGCATTAATGACTTGGATGACCAATGATCAAGCGAACAAACACTCCATGGCCAATGCCATTGATTCAAGTAATGCGATCATCAATGAAATGAGTTTCGGAGTTTATCAATTTATGGACAAGTATGAAAAAGGATTGGCATTGTTGGCGACAACCGATGCAATCACTGAATTTACCGGAGAAAACGGGAAAGAAGTATCTGTTACAGAAATAGAGGAACGTTTACAAGCTTTCTTGTCTATGTATCCCAGTGCAGATGCGGTCTATTATTCATTGACATCCAAATATACTGTCATCAAACCGGATGATGATTTAACGGATTACGATCCAACGACGAGAAACTGGTATAAACTAGCACAAGAAAACCCAGACGATGTGCAATGGACGGAGCCGTATTTGGATGATACAACCAATCAGTTTGTCATCACGGCTTCCAAAGCGATTACGAAGGACGGTATGTTTATCGGTGCTCTTGGACTTGATATTGAATTGAGTGCTTTGACAGACGAAATCGCGAGCCGTGATATCGGGTATAACGGCTATCCTGTGCTACTCGATGACCAAGGACTGGCTATCGTTCATCCTTCTAAAACAGGAGAAGATGTAACTAACGAAGTACTCTTTAAAAAAATGTACGATGCGGATAGTGGCGTCATCCAATATACCGACGATCAAGGTAACGACAAGCGCAATATCTATACGACAATTCCCAACTATAACTGGAAAGTTGGCGCAATCTATGAAGAACGCGATTTAAGTGCGATGGCGCGTGTATTACGTAACTCCATGTTACTCATTGCAGTCCTTACGTTGATTCTCACATTCGTCGGTCTATCTATTACGATCAGTCGGATGTTGAAGCCACTCGATACACTCAAAGATTTGATGGCCAAAGTGTCTAGCGGAGATTTGACAGTACGTTCAGATAACCAAAGTACAGATGAAATCGGTGAACTGAGTCGTGACTTCAATCATATGGTGCAAAATATGAACGACATCATCACAGTCGTCCACACATCAGCAGATCATGTCCGATCGAATTCCGAGAGCTTAAGTGCCGTATCAGAAGAAACGAGTGCTTCGAGCAATGAAGTCGCAATGGCTGTCGGAGAAATTGCACAAGGTGCCGCAAAATCTGCCGAAGACGCAGAAACCGTTACAGAACGTACTGACCTTCTCGGACAGGAAATCAATGAAATTCGAGAAAAAGCAGAAATTATGCTGGATATTGCGAGACAAACCGGCATTCAAAACACCAATGGCCAGCAACAAATGCATGCACTGAAGACTTCGTTTGCGACTACCGGTAAAACGCTAGAAGAGATGTCCAACGACATTGATTCACTCGGTGGAAGAGTACAAGCAATCGGTAGTGTCATGGAAACGATCATGAATATTTCCAAACAAACCAATCTCTTGGCACTAAACGCAAGCATTGAAGCGGCTAGAGCAGGCGAACACGGCAAAGGCTTTGCAGTCGTAGCAGAAGAAGTCCGCACTCTTGCCGAGCAATCCGCCCGTGCAACAGACGATGTCAAAGTAACTATAGAAGAATTACAAAAAGAATCATCCATCGTCTCTGAACAAATGCAACAAACGATCAACACATTCCGCGACCAAGGCGTAGTCGTCGGAGATACGGAAAATACGTTTGAAGAACTCTCTTCACTGATGGACACGATGCAAGAATCGATCCATACCGTATCACATGAAATCCAGTTAATCGTCACACATAAAGACGACGTGTCCTTAACCGTTCAAACCATGTCCGCCACTTCTCAAGAAACCGCAGCGGCATGCGAAGAAGTGAGTGCATCGTCAGATGAACAACTCCGCGCAATCCAATCGGTTACAGAAGCAGCCGAAACATTGACTGAACTGAGCGAGAAGCTATCCGAAGTGATTGCACAATTTAAAATGTAATTTTTTAGAGATGATCCCCGTCATGTTTGTGGCGGGGGTCTTCTTTTTTGTTTGTGCGCTCATAGTTTGGGTGCGAGCGCTCTATTGGGCATGAGATTCGCTCATAGTTGTTGGGTGGCCGCTTTATTGGGTGTGGTATCCGCTCATAGCTGTCGCGTGACCGCTCTATTGGACTTGGTACCCGCTCATAGCTGTCGCGTAACCGCTCAATCAAACGCGGCATCCGCTCTTACTTAACGCGCGAGCGCTCTATCCAACACGATATCCGCTCATACTCAACACGCAACCGCTCTATCCAACACGATATCCGCTCATACACTCCCCACAACCGCTCAATCTAACACGACATCACACCCGCTCATAGTCATCGCGTAACCGCTCAATCAAACGCGTCATCCGCTCATACACAACACGCAACCGCTCTATCCAACACGATATCCGCTCATACACACCCCACAACCGCTCTATCTAACACAACATCCGCTCATTCCCACCCCGAAAACGCTCTATCCAACATAATATCCGCCCAATCCCACCCATTAAAAACAACCAAATCCCAAAACTTCCACCAATCAAACCACATCCTTTCCCCTATCAAAAGCACCCGCTTTTCCCATATAAAGCAACAACAGAACGATTCGATATCTCCTTCAAAACTTTCTATTATAGACATACCCAGGGAATACAAAGTGTCGTGCACGACCTGAAGAGGTCGCTTTTATGGAAATCAGGAAGAATGAAAACTTTGAAAAGGTAATGGAACAATACGAACCGATGATCTCAGCCATCATTAGAAAATTACACATCTACCGTGACTTCGACAACTTCCGCCAAACAGGACGCTTCGCACTTTACCAAGCATGGACGCGATTTGACGAAACAAAAGGACACTTCACTCCCTTTGCCTACCGCTCCATCTACGGTGCCATGCTTGATGACCTAAAAAAAGAAAGCCGCTTCAGCGAAGTCAATACATCAGTCGAAACCGAAACCTTGGAAAACCTAACACAGAACGACTTCGCCGAAGACCCAAACAGCGAACTACACGAAATCCTTACCGCTCTCCCAACAAATGAACGCGAACTACTAATCAAACTATACGTAGAAAACAAAACCCAAGCTGAATGCGCCACCCACTTCGGCATATCCATTTCAGGAGTCAAAAAACGTCGAGAAAAGCTACTGAAGAAACTAAAAGATCAACTGACAGCAAAACGAAACGTAGTGATCTAAAAAAGCAAGAGCCGCCCTAATGGGTAGCTCTTGCTTTCGTTTGCTCTATTGAACTTGTCTTTGTCTCTACTCTTTAAAAATAATTTTATGTTCGAAAACGATTCCAGTTGAACGTAAGTAGTAGGCGAGGCCTCACTACTCACCCCTTCCACTTCCGAAACCCACGACGCTGTGCAAAACGCGCGCAAGACGAACACACCTTAATCTTCTTATCATTCGGCAAATAATATCCCTGATAAACAGACGTCCGCTTCTTACAATATTCACACTTCGGCTTAAAGAAATCAAACAACATACTCTTCCCTCCTGACCGCTGACGAACACAATTCCCAACCAAACGATTCATAATTACACTGATTATACCACCCCGCCAACCAAAACAGTGAATATTTCACAAAACCATTCGACAGAAAAAGCGCTCCTCCAAAGAGGAACGCTATGTATAATTCTATTTACTCATCCGATATTTCATAATTCCCACGCTTATGATTCTTTCGGATCAAATACGTCTTATATCCTTTCCTTACACCGAGCGCCATCTGCGTGAACCTGGCCGACAATCCATTCTTCAACATGCATGCCCGCTGGTATCTTGTCTGAAATACTGAATAACTACAATTCACAGTGAAGACATTCCCATCACGGAATATCACTTTTGTATGTTTTTTATCGAATGGCAAGAACGTTAGGATGTGTGACAATGAAAACCACACGCATTCATTACTAGAAGGCGAATTACTTGGGAAAAAGTACATATCCAATCGCTCATTGACCATCACGGGCGTCATATGGATTTTGCCCATCAACGCCTTACCACCGTCGATCCCACCACGCAAACTTGTCCCATAAAACTGCATACTCAAATCCACTATCTCAGTCGGACTTTTATCCACCCGTATAAAATCACCGTCTTTTAATAACACCGCACACAACTTTCCCTCATCATCATAATACGGATATACCAGACTCGTCCCCGGTGAAATCACTGACTTTGTTTCTTCATCCATGCCCCATTAACCCCCTCTTTTATAGAAACTTCTTTCGATTAGTAGAATAAAGGGGTATACTTACGATATGTTGGTATACACCAGCTATTAAATCCTCGAGTCTGTCTCCCATGACATGAAGCACTCGGGGATTTTCTCTATCCACTAGGTAACGCATTACGATCTCACCTCCCTTCAGATACTTACGTTAACGCACAAAAAACAGGCCAATAAATAGAGCTTTAGTTATCGACCTGCACTCATTCATTTTTAAAGATAGTAAGCGTTTACATGGCGCACCTCGTACAAAATACCTGTCTTAAGGACTAGTATATAGTACTATAATGATTTCGTCTACCTTCTTTTCCATTATTCTGATTTTATTGTTTAACTACTATATAATTTGACATATTCTGTATTTATATAGCCGGTTTTGTTGAAGCATTGTATATTATTTCTGAAGAACAATAAAAACTGACAGGACGGTGTTTTGTTTTGGATCGTTTAATCACTAATCTCCCTGAATATGTACTGACTCAAATAGTAGAAAATGCATTTCAATGGTTTGTTGTAGTGGACCAAGATGCGAGGATTCTTTACATGAATCAAGACTATTGTAAATTCCTTCATATTGATCAGCAAGAAACCATAGGCCGTCCTGTAAATGAAGTGATTGAGAACACCCGTATGCATGAGGTGGTGAAATCTGGTGAAGAACATATCGCCTCTCCTCATTATATTAAAGGAACGTATATGCTGGCGAATCGAATACCTATCAGGGTGGATGGTGTGGTGGTCGGCGCATTCGGTAGCGTAGTGTTCCGGGATCTACACGACTGGCATCATCTTAGTTCTCATGTAAAACAGACTTTAGAGAAAATTAATATGGGGGAAGTCGCACATGAGCCAAACTCCTATCAAATGACGGATATAAAAGGATCTTCGGCAAGTATTCTTTCGATAAAAGAGACGATACATATGATCGCACCGAGTGACTTGCCTGTGCTGATCCAAGGAGAAAGCGGAACAGGGAAAACATTATTCGCTCACAGTATCCACCAATTATCGAATCGTTCAGATGAGCCGTTAATTACAGTGAACTGTGCTGCAATTCCACCTGATCTATTGGAAGCCGAACTGTTTGGACAAGGAAGTACTAGTGATCGAAAAAGCAGAATTCAACTAGCTGACGGAGGTACCTTGTTTATAGATGATATCGGCAGCCTTCCCTTACCTGTTCAAGTGAAGCTTCTTCGATTATTAAATGATGGTGTTGTAGAATCATTGAATTCCCACCATGCAGAGCCAGTGAATGTTCGGATTATCGCTTCTTCTAGCCAGCCATTAACTGAACTTATCGAAATGAATCAATTCCGAACGGATCTCTACTACCGTATACAAGCGATCACTCTGAATGTGCCGCCACTGCGTGAACGGATGGAAGATTTCTCTGAGATCATCAGTTTCATATTCCATAAGACCATTAGCCAAACAGGAAAAAGAAGCTTAGAGTTTTCGAAAGAGACATGGGACTACTTGAACAATTACCGATGGCCAGGCAATATACGTGAACTTCAAAACGTCATTCAGGCGGCTGTTTATTTAACAAGCGGTGATACAATTACACCCGATGCCCTGCCGCCACAAGTTAAACAGCGCAAGATTAAGTATTCCCCTAGCTCAAGGACACTTGCCGAATCAGTAGAAGAAGTGGAACGAACGATTCTTCTCGAGACGTTAGCACAATGTCCGAATAAAAAAGAGGCCGCACTCATACTAGGATTGAGTAAAAGTACGCTTTACGAAAAATTAAAAAAATATGATATATGAACTATTTTCCAACAAACCGGAATTTATTCCGATAATCCGGACTACCACTCTATTATTTTCAAGCTATAATTCCGAATATCCGGAATTCATTTCAATAAAAAACATGCAAACCTTGCTATTTAGCGGTTTGCATGTTTTTTTATAATCTGTTTTAATACATGAAAGCGCTTCACTTGTAACATTTTAGACAAACTATTAAACAAAATGGAGGTAGACGAATGGGCATATTAGGGATGATTGGACTTATCGGTGGTTTGGCCTTGCTTATTGTTTTAACGATGAGAGGTGTGAACATTTTAATCGCTGGACCGGTTTCTGCTTTATTTGTAGCATTAATGAGTGGTATGACATTATTTCCTCAACTTGCTGGCGAAGGTGAAGAGAACTTCGTCACTAGTTATATGACAGGATTCACAAGTTTTATCATGTCGTGGTATTTAATGTTCCTGCTTGGGGCAATATTTGGTAAAGTAATGGAAGATAGCGGAGCAGCGGACGCTGTTGCAAAATGGTTCGTAGAAAAGCTCGGTATGAAGTTCGCTGTACTCGCTATTGTGATGGCCTGTGCAATCCTGACGTATGGTGGCGTGAGCTTGTTCGTCGTAGCCTTCTCTGTATATCCAATGGCTATTTCATTATTTAAGCAAGCGGATTTACCAAGACGTTTCATACCTGCGACATTAGGACTCGGCTCCGTCACGTTCACGATGACGTCTGCGGGATCACCTGAAATTCAAAACTGGATTCCAATCGAATTCCTTGGAACCAATGCTTATGCAGGCTGGGAAGTGAGTCTCCTTGTCGCATTGTTCATGGCCTTCTTCGGCTACTGGTGGCTCAAGCGAATCATCACAAAAGCAGTCAAAAAAGGCGAACGTTTCATTGATAGATCATCAGACCCTACATTCGATACGACTCGTGCATTGCCGAACCCTTTCCTTTCCATGATTCCGTTGGCAATCGTATTGATCATTTCGTATGTATTCCATGATAAACTAGCACAATCTGCATTAATTATAGCTTTACTAGGCGGGATCATCTCCACATATTTCGTTGGCAAAAGGTATTCACAGAACTACAGTGCAGCTGTTTCAGCGGGTACACTCGGCGCAATGGTCGCAATCGGGAATACAGCAGCTGTAGTTGGATTCGGTGGCGTAGCAAAAGCCGTACCAGCATTTCAAGACGCAGTCGCAGTGATGACCAATATCCCTGGATCTCCGTTAATCGGGACAGCGATCGCAGTATCTGTTATCGCCGGTATGACAGGATCCGCTTCTGGCGGGCAAGCTATTGCTCTGCCGCTGATCGCACCACACTATATGGATATGGGTGTTGATCCGGAAGCCCTTCACCGCGTCGTTGCAATTTCATCCGGAGCCCTGGATTCATTGCCACATAACGGCTATGTTGTCACGACGATTCAGTCTATCGCTGGAGAAACGCATCGTGCAGCTTACGGCGCAATGGCGGCTGTTACAGTCATTGTACCCGTCATCGGTGTCATCATCGCAATCGTTTTATTCTCACTAGGATTCGGTATTTAATAGATCAAGGAGGAAGTCATCATGGTAAAAGATCGAGTACTACTCATCACTGGCGCTGCTCAAGGAATCGGATTCGAAATATCAAAAGCTTTCGCTGAAGCTGGCGCCATCGTCGTGTTGACGGATGTGAATGAAGAAAAGGTAAAAGATGCGGCTGTCACGTTAGGTCGCCGCGCAATCGGCTTGAAATGTGATGTGACGAAAGAAGAAGATATTCAACAAGCAATCGATGGGGCGATCTCCCACTTCGGCAGAATCGACATCTTGATTAACAATGCAGGTTTGCAGCACGTCGCAAAGCTCGAAGACTTCCCTACTGCACGATTTGAACTGCTTGTAAAAGTGATGCTCACTGCCCCATTCATTGCGACTAAGCTTGTCTTACCTCATATGAAGAAACAGCAATTCGGCCGAATTTTAAATATGGCATCGATCAACGGGTTGGTCGGATTCGCAGGTAAAGCTGCTTACAACTCTTCCAAACACGGCGTCATCGGATTGACGAAAGTAGCTGCACTTGAAACGGCAGCTGACGGGATTACCGTAAATGCGATTTGCCCTGGCTACGTGGACACCCCCCTCGTCCGCAATCAATTTGAAGACTTAGCGGAAGTTCGTGGTGTGCCGCTCGAATCTGTACTAGAGGAAATTATTTATCCCCTAGTGCCACAGAAACGTTTGTTGGACGTAAAAGAAGTCGCGGATCTAGCGCTATATCTTTCAAGTGATAGCGCAAAAGGGATTACCGGCCAAGCCGTTGTGCTCGACGGTGGATATACCGTGCAATAGGGTCTAAATAAGTAGGTCTTGAATGAATACTAGCCAATAAAAACCAAAAAAGTTCTCAACCGATGACTAGTCGAGTTGAGAACTTTTTACATTACAAAACACTAAGCTCCGAATCTTTCCTATCACTAATAAACATACAACCTGGAGAATGCGTAATCATAATCGATGGCTTACTTTGCATCGCTACCGCTTGCGGCGTCACACCACACGCCCAGAACACGGGGATCTCGCCTTCATTAATCGTAACGGCATCTCCAAAGTCCGGTGCGGAAACATCATCAATTCCAATCAAACTAGGATCCCCGAGATGAATCGGTGCCCCATGAACGTCAGGGAAGCGCGTTGTAATTTGAATTGCTCGAATCGCGTCTTGCGCCTTCATCGGTCGCATGCTGACGACGGTCGGTCCTTCGAAAATACCAGACTTCGTGCAAGCAATATTCGTCTTATACATCGGAACATTGCGATTTTCTTCGATATGCCGAATAGGAATTCCGCCCGCCAGTAACGGTGCCTCAAACGTGAAACTGCAGCCGATTAAAAAGCCGACCATATCATCTTCCCAGTAGTCTGTAATATCATTCACTTCTTCAGCCAGCACACCATCTCTATAAATACGGTAACTCGGTAGTTCACTGCGAATATCTGCACCTTCAGCAAGCTTAGCCGGACGATACGAACCCGGCTCTGTCACATCTAGTAACGGACAAGACTTCGGATTACGTTGGCAAAACAGCAGGAAATCAAGGGCGTGCTCCTGTTTTAATATGACCAAATTCGCTTGCGTAAAGCCCGTCGCCATCCCAGACGTCTGCCCGGTAATGACTTGCTCTCGGATCAACTTCCGAACTTCTTGCGCTTTCATAGAACAATAGGCTTCCATTAATTACAACCTCCTACCCATCAATCAAAAAGTAATGGAATCTGTTCGATCAACGTGATGACACTCAACACACCCATTACGACGACAACGACCACGCCGCCAATCGTAAGCCATAGTGGATGTTTGTATTCACCGACAATATTCTTCTTATACGCCGCAACGAGCAACGTACCTAGTGCTAGTGGCAGAATCAACGCATTCAATGCCCCTACTAATAATAGAATCGTGACCGGCTTTCCAACGAATGCGAACGTTGACGTCGAGACGATGATGAATAAAATAATAATCCAGTTGTGATACTTTTCGATGAATGGGTGGAATGATCGGATGAATGAAACCGATGTATACGCTGCACCGACAACGGACGTGATCGCTGCTACCCACATGATGACACCGAATAATCTCAACCCAAGTTCTCCTGCACCTAGCTGGAACACAGATGCTGGTGGATTGTCTGGATCAATTTGCAAACCTTGTGAAACGATGCCGAGTACCGCTAAGAATAATGCCACTCGGATGATCCCCGTAACGACAATACCTGTAACAGAACTTCTCGTAACCAATGGAACGGAATCAATGCCTTTAATTCCTGCGTCTAATAAACGGTGTCCACCCGCGAACGTAATGTACCCACCGACTGTACCTCCGACTAACGTAACGATCGCGAAGAAGCTGATTTCAGAAGGATTAAACGTTCGGACGATTGCCTCTCCGACTGGCGGAGACGTTTTGAAAGCAACGAATACGACCAAGATAATCATGATCACACCCGCAACGGCAACGACCTTGTCCATTACCTTGCCTGCTTCTTTTACCATGAAAATCAAAATCGCAAAGACCGCACTGATGACCGCACCCATGATCGGATCGATTCCAACCATCGCGTTAAGCCCCAAACCTGCACCCGCCACGTTTCCTATATTGAATGCAAGACCTCCCGCGACAATGAGGAACGCTAACACGAAACCTAGACCTGGCAACACTTTATTGGCAATTTCCTGTCCACGTAATCCAGAAACCGCAATAACTCGCCAAATATTCATTTGAGCAAAGACATCTAGAATTAATGAAATTAAAATAACGAAACCAAAACTTGCGGCCAGTTGCTCAGTAAATACAGTCGTCTGCGTTAAAAATCCTGGCCCAACAGACGAAGTGGCCATCAGGAAGGCGGCGCCAAGCAAGACGCCACGGGTTACTTTTTTCTGTTCCTGCTCATGAGTCAATCCTAATTTTTCATTTTTCATACAGACTCCTCCCGATCAGCAATAGCCGTCACAGTAATTTCCTCACCGTTCAGCCGGTCTGTAATGTATTTTGCGAATTCGACTGCATGCTCTCCATCTCCATGGATGCAAATCGTGTCAGCGCGTAGAGCAACATCCGTCCCTTGTTGAGAACGCACTTTTCCTTCTTTTACCATCGTAATAACTTGCGCTGCAGACTGTTCTTGATCGGTAATCATCGCATCATCTTGCGAACGCGAAGTGAGCATGCCGTTTGATTGATACGTACGATCGGCAAATACTTCATGCGCCGTCACGAGTCCAATCGCTTCCCCTGCTTTTGACAATTCACTATCCGCAAGAGCGAACAATACAAGTGAAGGTGAGACATCATAGACAGCTTTGGCGATCGCTTCTGCAATTCCTTGATCTCTTGACGCCATCTGATACAGTGCGCCATGCGGTTTCACATGTTGCATCGGCTCTTGATGTACAGCGAGGAAGGCTTGCAGTGCGCCGATTTGATAAACAACCATATCGTACGCTTCTTCGGGAGTAATGTTCATATCTCTACGTCCGAATCCAACTAAATCAGGCAACCCCGGATGTGCGCCGATTCGTACTCCGTTATCGATCGCAAGTTGTACCGTTTCCCGCATCACGGAAGGATCTCCCGCGTGGAATCCGCACGCTATATTGGCAGAGGTTACATATTTCAATATCTCTTTTTGTTCCCCTAATGTATACCGACCAAAGCTTTCTCCTAAATCACTATTCAAATCTACTTTTACCATGTGTATGCCCCCCTTTATTTTTAAAAATGAATCAAACCCATCAAACTCTAAATGATTCATCTAATTTACCGACATGAAGTAAGCGTTTGCATATCGCTTAGTTTCGAAATTCGAAACCGAGGTTTTGAACTTGAAACTTAGTCTATCATAAAATTCTTTTGTTGAATAGACTATTGTCGAAATATGGTGAGTATTTTTATTAACTGAATAATAAGCTTGTATTTTCTTATTAGAAATCTATAATAGAACTACGATTCGTTTTTCAGAATAACGGTTTCGAATTTCGGAATTTGAAGGAGATGTTACGATGAGTGATCAGAAATCTCTCGATATAAAAGTACTTGGCGATTCGGCCATCATTATAAAACTAGGGGAAGGCATCCATCCTTCCATCCACCAACAAGTGAAAAACCTGTCTTTCCTTTTGGATAAATACCCATTTGACGGATTCATCGAGTCGGTTCCTGCCTATAATAGCTTGGCGGTATATTACTCTCCGTATCTCGTCTATCAATCAAAAAATGGATTTCAGATTGACGGCACACCTATTGAAAAAGTGACTCATTATATCAATACGCTAGCTACCCAAATATCCGAAATTCCTGTTACGGAAGGAAGGTTAGTAGAAATTCCTGTTCTTTACGGTGGAGAATTCGGTCCTGATTTGGAAATCGTGGCGGAGACCCATGGCATGTCTATCGAAGAAGTTATTGAAATTCATACGACACCTGAATACCTCGTCTACATGATTGGCTTCGCACCAGGATTTCCGTTTCTCGGCGGTCTCGATGAACGAATTGCGACACCGAGAAAATTGACACCACGGACATCAATTCCTCCTGGCTCTGTCGGGATCGCTGGCAAACAAACCGGTGTCTATCCACTCGAAACGCCAGGCGGCTGGCAAATCATCGGACGCACACCAACGGATCTATTCGTTCCGGATATGTCTCCCCCGTCTTTATTGCAGTCTGGAGATAAAATTAAATTTTGTCCGATGACACAAGAACAGTATGATGAGCAAAAGAAGGTGACGACATGTCAGTAAACGTACTAAATGCTGGACTCTTGACTACTATTCAAGATATTGGTCGGACCGGTTCACAAAAGTTCGGTGTTCTTGTAAGCGGTGCCATGGATAGCTATTCCATGCGAATTGCGAACTTACTTGTAGGCAATGATGAGCGTGAAGGCGTTCTAGAAATCACGTTATTTGGAACGAAGCTTGAGTTTGAAGAAGATACACTGATCGCGATTACGGGCGGCGATCTTCAAACGACGATTGACGGGATACCGGTGGCGAATTGGCGGCCTCTCATTGTCAAAAAAGGCTCGATTCTGAAATTCGGCTTTGCGATTGAAGGTTGCCGAGCGTATTTGGCTATTGCGGGCGGGCTAGACATTCCGGTTGTGATGGAAAGTAAAAGTACGTATATGGTGGCGGGTATTGGCGGATTCAAAGGTAGAGCTTTGAAACAAAACGATCAGCTTTCATTTGGTCAATTAACGGAATCAAACAAGAAAGTCTTTGCGTTGATTGAACAAGTAGGAACGCCAGACTGGGCTGTACCGCATCATCCGCTAATCAGTCTGTCATCTACGCAAACTATACGAATAATTGAAGGCACTGAATATAAGCACTTTGATGATGCCAGTAAACAACTACTTGTACGCGAGCCGTATGTTGTCACGCCGCAATCGAACCGAATGGGCTTACGACTCGAAGGACAAGCACTTGCATTAACAGAAAAACTGGAACTACTTTCGGAAGGCGTGACGTTCGGAACGATTCAAATCCCCCCTAACGGCAAGCCGATTATTTTAATGGCGGACAGACAAACGGCTGGCGGCTATCCGAAAATCGGACAAGTCATCACCGCCGACTTAGGCAGCCTGTCGCAAGTGAAACCTAACGCAAAACTCTATTTCAAGCTCATCACACATGCAGAAGCAGAACGTGAACTCATCGCAAAAGAAGAGCTGATCAACCAAATTAAAATCGGTGTCCAACATACACTTCAGTATTGAAGCATAATAAAAAACCTTGCGTTTCAGTATCACTCTACTGAAATACAAGGTTTCACTCATTCTGTATACCCGAGCTGCCTAGAAATCTCCAAGGCAGCTTCTTTCACTTTTGGAACGAGTATTTTTACATTCTCTTCCTGATAATTCGCTTCAATACCCGCGATACTAATCCCTGCAATCACATCACCACTAAAATCAAAGATCGGTGCCGCAACAGCAGATGTAAAATTCTCAAGCTCCGAATTACTAAGCGTATAGCCATTCCGTCGCGTCTCCTCAATAGATGCGAGCAGCAACTCCCGATCCGTAAACGTACCGTTACCAAACCGCTGTAATTCCGTCTTATCCAAATACTCGGCAATATAGCGATCTGAAAGATGGGACAAAATGATCCGCGAACAAGCCCCTGCATATAACGGACTACTTCTACCAATCGCCGTATACAAACGCACCTTCTGGAACGTATCGATCTTCTCCACATAAATCGCCTGATCCCCTTGCCGGACAATCAAATTAATCGCTTCCTTCACATCCTGGTGAAGCTCTTCCATAATCGGATACGCAATCTTGCGAATATCCAACCGTTTCGAAACGAGACTGCCATATTTCAAAAACAACAGACCTAGACGATACCGTGAATCCGCGCCCTTTTCGAGGAACTTCATTTCTTCGAGTGATGATAGCATGCGGTAGACAGAGGACTTTGGAATACCGGATAGGTCGATGATTTCTTGGAATGTTAGGGCTGGATGATCGACGAATAAGTTTAGTATGTCCAGGGAGCGGACGACTGTTTTGTTGTTTGTGCTCATTTTGGCTCCTTTCCAAACGTAATATTTTATATAGATTCTATGGACGAGTATACCATTATTATCCTACCTACGCATTACACTCTTTCGATCATCTCATTCCCTTGGAGCGTCATTTTCCATTCATAATCGGCAGTCCTTCCACCTATCGTTCACATCATGTTATACTAGTACTTATTGTAAAAAAAGGAGTTTTCTTTATGCCATACGACGTATTATTATTCGATCTAGACGATACATTATTCGATTTTGCTGAAACAGAAAAACATGCTCTTGGCAATACATTCAACACATTCGGCCTACCAAACGGCTTAGAAGCTTACCGCGATACGTACCGTGCGATCAGCTCCGTCATCTGGGATGATCTCGAACAAGGACGCATTACCATTGAAGAATTAAAAGTGGAACGCTTTCGTCGGTTATTCGCACATCACGAACTACAACTAGATGCAGCACACTTCGGTGAGCTATACATCGAAAACTTAGGCCATGAATCACATATGATCGACGGCGTAGAAGAGATGATTTCAAAGCTATCTGATTACAGATTGGCGATCTTAACGAACGGCTTCACAATTGCTCAACACGCTCGCATAGCTGGCTCGCCTTTACGCAATACATTCGAAGCGATTATTGCTTCCGAAGAAACAGGCTACAAGAAGCCACAACCTGAAATTTTTGACTATACGTTTCAGAAACTAGGCATCACCGATCCGTCTCGTGTACTCATGATCGGCGACTCTCTAACTTCCGACATTCAAGGCGGAATCAACGCGGGTATCGACACGTGCTGGTTCAACCGAGATCGTCGCGAAAACCATATAGGAATCCAGCCGACATATGAAATTCATTCATGGGCAGAATTCAGTGTTGGCCGTACAACAGTAAAGAACAACTAATCCAAAACGAACAACCCCTCCAATACATTTCGTTGGAGGGGCTTCTCATATATCTATTAAGCTAGCAATGAAATGACCCAAAGACTTCGACAGAAATCCCATCACCTTTTCTCTCTTGCCGCCTCAATAAACTGCTCAAATAACTTCAACGACAACGGATCTTCCCTCTTCACCATCGCTTCAGGATGCCACTGAACGCCTACGACAAAACGATGCGCAGTACTCTCAAAAGCTTCAATGACCCCATCCTTCGCAACCGCGGTCACAACAAGTGGTGCATGTACTTCCCTCACAGCCTGGTGATGCAGTGAATTCACGCGGACTTCCGAAGTGCCTGCCCACTCCGCCAACTTACTATCCCCTACTATATCTATTGAATGAAACGCAAAGTCTAAATCGGTCAGCTGATGATGCTGCAACAAATCCTCTGATAGCTGCGCATATATGTCCTGATAAATCGTTCCACCAAACGCCACATTGATCAACTGATACCCTCGGCAAATCCCAAACACCGGCTTATCTTGATCCGCCATTCTTTTAATTAACGCAAGCTCCGACTCATCCCGCTCCGGCAATACTTTTCCAAGCTGCCGATGTGGTTCTTCACCATACAAATACGGATCCACATCTTCCCCACCGATTAGCAATACCCCATCTATTCGATCGCACACTTCTTCAATTGCTTCCAGTCCTACCGGCAAAATGACGGGTACGCCACCTGCTTGTCGAACCGCCCGTATAAATCTAGTCTGAACCAGTATATCCCCGTTTTGATCTATATCTGACGTTACACCAATTAATGGTTTCATGTAATGCACTCTCCCTTTTACATTCCTACAAGTGATGAAATATGGTATACCCGAATTTGTGAGAAGTTACTCAGGGATCGTTACATTACTATACATGTAAACAGAAAAACCAGGTTTCGATTCATGTAGCGAATGGAAGTCTGGGATAGATGGAGTATGGTTATTATTTTGTTAAAAGATGTTTTTGTGTATATGTGAATTAAATTAAAAATAAAAAATCAGCCGGATCCCTGTTGAAATGATTGGTCTGCGTACTATTTTGTTATCAAACACAACGCTTTCACAAAGACGTTGATTACATAGTCTCTTCTAAAGAATTAATCGATATTTTTCTTCTATTCTATAATACTAGCCTCTAGTTTGAAAGCGCATACAAATAGAGCGTATACATATGCTTATATAGAAGAGATTCAACACATTCTCATCAGGTACCCGTTACAGCAAACAGTTTTCTTCTACTACCTCTTCTTCCGGCAGAATAATCGTATACGGAATAGGCGACGACAATACAATAGAAGTTGTTAACGTACCGAATGGGATTAGCCGGTCGATTAGCTCACTCATTTTGGCCATGCTAGACGTTGCGGCTTTCAAGATATAATTAGTCGTTCCGGTCACACGGTGACATTCAAGAATCGAATTTTCTACTTTAATTTGTTCCTCAAACTCATTGGGCCTCTTTTTCAATTCACTTACTTGGATGAATAGTAATGTGTCCAGTCCAAGTGCCTGCAATGATATTCGCGCAGTAAATTCTTCTATAATGCCTTTTTCCTGCAGACGTAGCAAACGTTCCGAAACACTAGGGCGACTGAGAGATAGTTGTTTAGAAAGATCGCTGATTGTCACACGGCTGTTTTCTTGCAATAGTTTCAATAATGTAATGTCCGTTTTGTTCAAAACCACACCTCTTTCCAAAATGAAGGATAAATGCTCTAAAGTTATTCAAAGTTGTGTCTCTTTTGTGAAAATCACTTTTTTCTGATATGTAAATAAATTATAACTTACTCTATTATTAAGTCAAAGGGAAAACAGCAACCGAGGGAGGTACGAAGCAGACCACTTGCATCCCAAAACCTATGTATAAATATTTTTTTACACGGTCTTGTAAGCGGTTTCAATTTCTAAAAAATTATCTTCCAATCAGTAAAAACTATAACACAAAAGGAACGTGACGCATGCATACGAACAATCAGTGGTCTTCTAAATTAGGTTTTATTTTAGCAGCAGCGGGCTCAGCGATAGGTTTAGGTGCCATATGGAAATTTCCTTATGTAGCAGGCACAAGTGGCGGTGGAGCTTTTTTATTAATCTTTTTACTTTTCACCTTCCTAATCGGACTTCCGCTACTCATGGGAGAATTCATTATTGGACGAAGTACTCAGAAGGATGCAATTGATTCATATAAAACAATCGCGCCAGGTACATCCTGGCATCTGATCGGAAGACTGGGAATTATTACGTGTTTCATCCTTCTATCATTTTACAGCGTGGTGGGCGGCTGGGTGCTCATCTACATTTGGAAAGCTGCAACGGGCAGTCTAAGTGGTCTAACGCAGGCTGACTATGGAGATTTATTCGGCAGCATTGTATCCAGTCCCTACGTGAGTGTAGGTGCTCAGCTCCTATTCATGATGATGACAACATTTGTCATAGCTAGAGGGGTTACAAGCGGTATAGAAAAGGCCAGTAAATATATGATGCCTGCACTGTTCGTCTTGTTTATCATCTTGACTATACGATCATTCACTCTCGACGGAGCGATGGCGGGTGTTAGCTTCTTCCTAAAACCTGACTTCGGCAATATTACTTCTGAAACCATTTTGTTCGCGATGGGGCAATCCTTCTTTGCACTTAGTATCGGTGTTTCCGTCATGGTGACATACAGTTCGTATTTATCCAAGAAGGAGAGTTTGCCACAATCCGCTATTTCCATCGTATTAATGAACTTGCTCGTGGCCGTTCTAGCCGGATTGGTTATTTTCCCAGCGGTCTTTGCATTCGGTCTCGAACCAGACGCAGGCCCTACATTACTCTTTAATGTATTGCCCACCATTTTTGGGCAACTGCCGTTTGGCACATTGTTCTTCCTAGCATTCCTGATTCTGTTCCTGTTTGCCGCGTTGACTTCTGCATTTTCCATGTTGGAAATAATTGTAGCAGCCACTTCCAAAGGGGATCACAAGAAGAGGAAACATCACGCCTGGATGATTGGCGCAGCCATCTTTATAGTCGGTGTCCCATCCGCGTTATCGTACGGCATATTATCAGACTTTACAATTTTCGGTATGATTCTGTTTGACGCCTTCGACTTTTTAGTAAGTAATATTCTCATGCCACTCGGTGCGTTGTTGATCGCCCTATTCATCCCAATAAAAATACCGAAAGAAAAGCTCTATAAAGAATTGAAGGCTGGCTCCAACATCAGCACAAAATTATTTTCTGCCTGGTTTTTATTAATTCGTTACCTCGCACCGGTAGCTATTCTCATTGTGTTTGCAGACGTACTTGGACTATTGAACTTCTTGAAATAACTAGATAGATTGCTGATGCCCTCTTATAGGTTCACAGCAATAAAATAGAGGAGGAAATGATTTTGGTAACTTTAGAACAGACTTTACAAGACGACAAGGCAAGTGTATTGGATAAAATGGTCGAGCATGAACAAATTCTATTTTGTCATGATAAAGCAACCGGTCTTCAAGCCATCATTGCACTCCACGATACGACGATGGGACCTGCACTTGGTGGATGTCGCATGGCGCCGTATAAAACGATGGATCTCGCATTACAAGATGTTCTTCGCCTTTCTAAAGGGATGACCTATAAATGCGCGGCAGCTGATGTAGACTTTGGTGGCGGAAAATCCGTCATCATCGGAGATCCGTTAAAAGATAAAACGCCTGAGAAATTCCGTGCTTTCGGGCAATTCATCGAATCACTGAACGGACGCTTCTATACAGGAACAGACATGGGCACAACGCTTGAAGACTTTGTGCAAGCTATGAAAGAAACAAACTACATCGTGGGCAAGCCGGTTGAATATGGCGGCGGTGGAGACTCATCCATCCCTACTGCACTCGGAGTCTTCTATGGTATTAAAGCGACAAACCAGAATGTGTTTGGTGACGACAAAGTAGAAGGTCGAACATACAGTATTCAAGGTCTTGGAAAAGTAGGTTACAAAGTAGCGGAACATATTATCAATGAAGGCGGAAACGTGATCGTCACAGATATTCATGAGCAAGCGATTGCAGATATACAGAAGCTCGGTGGAAGCGCTGTCAAGGTCGTCTCAAGTGATGAGATTTACAGCCAGCAAGCAGATATTTTTGTTCCTTGTGCATTTGGTGGCGTGATCAATGACGACACGCTCAACGTACTGAAAGTCCGAGGAATCTCGGGCTCCGCAAACAATCAGCTCGCAGAAAGTCGTCACGGAGAACTGCTTCGTGAAAAAGGTATTCTGTACGCACCCGACTATATCGTTAACGGTGGCGGACTGATCCAAGTGGCGGATGAACTGTACGGAACGAATCCTGCACGTGTACTCGCTAAAACTGAAAACATCTACAACTCACTGCTTGAAGTATTCCATCAGGCGGAACAGGATCATATTACCACTGCTACTGCTGCAGACCGTATGTGCGAAAAGCGTATTGCGGATGCCAAGAACCGCAACAGCTTCTTCACGCAGTCAAACCGACCGAAATGGAATTTTCATCAGTAATAAAAATAGCCGAATGAGGTGATGAATTCATGGAAGAATTATATCCAATTACACAATATGTGAATGAAGAAGGTAAGTTTACGGATGACTCGATTAAAGAAGAGATCACAGCCGAATTAGTTCATTCATTTTACTATAATATGCTGCGGATCCGAACGTTTGACCGTAAAGCGAAGAGCCTGCAACGTCAAGGTCGCCTCGGAACGTATGCCCTTTTCGAAGGGCAGGAGGCTGCACAAGTAGGAAGCGCGCTTTCTTTGAAAAAAGATGACTGGGTGTTTCCAACCTACCGTGACCATGGCGCTATATTGACGTTCGGCGCGAATATGCCGAAAGTGCTGCTGTACTGGAACGGGCGAGCGGAAGGTAATCTGCATCCCGACCGCAATATCTTCCCTCCAGCGGTTCCCATTGCTACACAGCTTCCGCATGCAGCAGGTGCTGCGTGGGCAGATAAGCGTAAAGGCAATAAAAATGTTTCTATCGCCTATTTTGGCGACGGAGCTACGTCTGAAGGTGACTTCCACGAAGGCATGAACTTTGCCAGCGTATTCAAGTTACCAGTCGTTTTCTTTAACCAGAACAATGGGTATGCTATCTCGATGCCAATCGAGAAGCAAATGAACTCCAAAACAATTGCTCAAAAAAGTGTCGCGTACGGCATGCCTGGCATCCGTATTGATGGGAACGATATTTTCGCCGTGTATTTCGAAACAAAAAAAGCATTCGACAGAGCGAGAAATGGTGACGGTCCGACATTAATCGAAGCCGTTACCCAGCGGTTCGGTGCGCATACAACAGCTGACGATCCGACAAAATACCGCGATCAATACGAAGTGGATTCCACACGTGACCAATTAGATCCCCTATTGCGCTTAGAACGTTTCATGAAAGAACAAAAATACTGGGACGGCAAATGGGAACAGGAAATCAGTACACAGATCAACAAGGAAATCGAAGAAGCCATCGTAGAAATGGAAAACTTCCCTAAAGCGAATGTAGAAGATTTATTCGACCACGTATTTGCCGAAATGCCGTGGCCATTACGGGAGCAGAAAGAACAGTATCTACAATCAGTTAGGAGGGATCAGTAATGAATCCAGTCGCTGAAACATCAACAATGGAAACCATTCAAACGACACGTTCATTAACGCTAGTGCAGGCTGTGACAGATGCACTAGGCACGATGCTTGCGGAAGACGACCGGGTCATGCTGCTCGGAGAAGACATCGGAAAAAATGGCGGTGTATTCCGCGCAACCGAAGGCCTGCAAGAAAAATTTGGCGAAGATCGTGTCATTGACACACCGTTAAGTGAAGCTGGTATTGTCGGCTCCTCTGTTGGGCTGGCAGTGAACGGGATGATTCCGATCGTGGAAATACAATTTCTCGGCTTTGTCTATCCGGCATATGAACAAATTGCCACGCATGTGACCCGTGTCAGAATGCGAACGATGAGCAAATATACAGTGCCAATGGTGATTCGTGCGCCGTACGGAGCGGGAGTGCGCGCACCCGAAATTCACTCAGACAGTCCGGAATCACTTTTCACACATATGCCAGGCATTAAAGTCGTCTGCCCTTCATCCCCTGCCGATGCTAAGGGCTTGCTAATCGCAGCGATTAAAGACCCCGACCCGGTCTTGTTCATGGAGCCGATGCGCTTATACCGCGCTGTTCGTGAAGAGGTTCCAGAAGGGATGTATGAAGTCGAAATCGGAAAAGGTAAGAAAGTGACTGAAGGTGATGATGTAACCGTCATCACCTGGGGCGCTATGGTACCTGTCGCGAAGAAAGCGGTTGAAAAAGCGAAAGCCAAAGGAATTCAGTGTGACTTCATTGATATGCGCACTCTATTCCCACTAGATCGAGATATCATCGCAGAATCTGTACAAAAAACCGGCCGCGTAGTAGTCGTGCACGAATCACATGAAACGACAGGCGTCGGAAACGATATTCTTTCTATTATCAATAAAACGTCATTCTTATATATGAAAGCACCGATTGAAAAAGTAACAGGATTTGATGTACCAGTACCCTTCTTCGCACTGGAAGATGAGTATCTGCCAACACCTAAACGGGTAGAAGAAGCAATCGAAAAAGTGTATACATTCTAAGGGGGTCTTCAATTGTTAGAAGTGAAACTGCATGATATTGGAGAAGGAATGACAGAAGCCGAGATTCTTCACTACTTCGTGAAGCCCGGTGACTCTGTTGTTGCTGATCAAGCACTTGTAGAAGTACAGACGGATAAAATGGTGGCGGAATTACCGTCACCCGCAACTGGAATTGTAAGAGAACTATTAATCGAACCTGCCTCTACTGTAGGAGTAGGGACCACGATCTTGCTGATAGAAGCGGAAAACCGTTCAGGGCGGGTGGAACATGTAGCCGCCACTGCTGCTGCCGAGACGGTACCAACAATTAAGGCTACACAGGTTGCAACGAAATTCAAAGGACCACACCGGGTCATGGCAGCTCCGTACACACGGAAAATTGCCAGAGAAAATGGTGTCGACATTACACGTGTCAATGGCACGGGTCCTGCAGGCCGTATTTTAGAACAGGACGTGTTCCACTTTATGGAAGAAGTCCATAACCAAACTTCCGTAGCACAGGAAACGGCTGCAACGGACACCACAGAGCCCGCTCCCCCTTCCCCTGCAGCTAAAGTAGCGTCGGTTCGGACAGAAGCAGAGACGATCCCTTTCACAGGCATCCGCAAGCAGATCGCGAAGAAAATGACACAGTCACTGACGACGATCCCGCATGTTACGCATTTCGAGGAAATCGATATGATGAATCTCCTTGCGCTACGTCAGGAATTAAAAGCAGACGGCGTCTCTATTTCCGCGGTCGCATTTTTCATCAAGGCTCTCGTCGTTGCCTTGAAAGACTTCCCTGTTTTCAACGCTAAGTTGGATGAGGAAAATGAAGTCATCATTTTGGAAAAAGACTATCATATCGGACTTGCTGTTGATTCAACACTCGGACTGCTAGTGCCTGTTTTGAAAAACGCTCACAAAAAAACGTTGCTAGAAGTCCACACTGAAATGAAAGAGCTGAATGAAAAAGCACGTCTCGGTACATTGTCTGGTAATGAAATGCGAGGTGGCACCATGACGATCACGAACGTCGGACCACTCGGAAGTACTGGAGCAACGCCGATCATCAACCATCCTGAAACGGCAATTATCGCATTCCATAAGACGAAGAAATGTGCAGTAGTCACGGATGATGACGAAATTGTGATCCGCTCGATGATGAATATTTCCATGTCATTTGACCACCGAGTAGCAGACGGTGCAACGGCGGTAGCCTTTACAAATCGCTTTGCAGAATTGATTGAAAATCCTAAAAAGCTTTGGCTGGAGTTGATATAATTAGTAGTAGGTGAAATCATCCTAGAAAAAGAGCTGATTATAATGGGTGGCGGTCCGGGTGGCTATACGGCTGCAAACCGTGCCGCTCAGCTCGTTGTGTATGCCACAACAAAGGACGCATCAAAAAATCTTTCCCGTGTTACCGGAAAAGATTTTTAGAAAGCGTTTTCACAACGCAATAAAACTGCTTAAATAATTTGTACATAAGGGCTAAGTTGACTTCTCTTTGCAGTACTAGTTCAACTTACTTAGCCAAAATCATGACAGAAGAAACGACGTCCCCGACTTTCTTATCCTGTTGATAAAGGCTAGCCACAACGTAAGCCATCTTGCGTCCGAGCCGCTCAACACGCGCTTCTACCTCCACCATCCCCGCGAATACAGGTCGGTGAAACGTCGTATGTATATCCACAGAAGCAAATGTCTGATCTTCGGTAATTTTTGAAGCCACCGCATAAGCCATCATAATATCTGCCGCAGATGTTAAAAAGCCGCCCATCGACACTCCGTTTCCGTTCATGAACTTCTCATCCACTGTCCACACACCACGGGCCACTCCATCCTCTGCTGACACTACTTCAATCTGCAATGTTCCATCACAATTCGGTGGAGTCGCTTCCCCCCTTACTACCTCCATTAAATCTACTGTTTTCGACTGTGCCATCCATTCATTCACTCCTTTCCTTTAATCTACTATCTAATTATTCCCATACACACGATAATATTGTTCCAACCCCTCGAGCAAGCGTTCCGTTCGCTTCGCTGTATACTGTTCAAACGAAGGATCTTCTATTTCTTTAACGAGCGACCATAACGACCAAAGAAAATCTGACTTCAACTTTTGCAGATCAAGCGACTGTTTCGAAGTAGCCGGCAAACCGTAATAACTGAGTAACTCTTGCTCCTGCTGCTCATTTAACTCACGTTCCAAAATAAACGCCGCCAAATCCCATTCTGGCAAATAATTCGCACTGTACTCCCAGTCGATCAACAACAACTGCTTCGCATCATTCTGAATAAAATTAGCCGTCACCGAATCCATATGACACGGCACATACTCCTGCCGCTCCCCTTGCATCAACTTCCTCAGCCGCTCCTCCAACAACACATACAGCGAAGGGATTTCAGTTAACGCAATCTTATACTTCTCCACCTCACCCCAATAGTTAAAACGATTCGGAAACTCCCTTTTCGACGAATGAAGCGTAGACAACACACCCGCAATCTTCTCCAAATACTCCGACGACACAATCAGATCTCGCGTTAAACTAGCCGTCGCATCATAATACGGAGTCATTTTAATGCCTTCATCGGTAAACACCACATTACCGACTGTTACCTCGATTTCAGCCGCAATTCGCTGGTTTTCTTTTTCATGGTGGCGGTTAATAATATCCTCAAACTCATGCGCTGGAAAACGTAAGACGTATTTTTGTCCTTTGTGTGCAACGAGGAAGTTTAAGTTCGTGAGACCGCCTAGTCTTTTGATGTATATTAGTTCTTCGATTAGAAACACTTTTCACACCTCTGTTTTTCATACTATAGTATGTACAGTTCTTCTAGTAGATTTCCGATTTCAACATACTGATTAATTATTCGGAAAATTAATCAGGTAATCCGTTATTTCAAATCAAACGTATTACCAAATATATCTTTTCTTATCATTCTATATATCAAGCATCCACTGACGAATGACGACACACCTATTACGTTATTATCTTTCAACACTCCATTTAAATCAATAGTAATACTAGATTCACGATAGTCCCATTGAATATTGGATCGGCAATATCTATTCACATAGGCTTGCAGAATCTACCGCACTCTGTGTGGATTCACTTTGCATGTCCTCTCTCACTTGTCATATAGAGCTTTTTTCCGAAAAGGATACACACGGTAACAATTATTTTTGAAATCGATATGATTTCTAATGTTGTCACTCACGTACTGCATAGAAAACTGTGCGACGTCGAGATTCATCTCGACACTATTCTTATTTCTTAAGATTCTTTAAGTTATTTGGTTATTGGCCTGGCAGGTTTAGGCAAGTGCACTTGCTCAATGTCGTCAGGTACACCTGTCGACTTTAGGCAGACCACCTGTAACTATTGGGCAGTGCTTTTTTGTTTATCTGTGCATCATACAACTCCAAAACAATGCACAGTAAATTATATTATTGACACATAATTCTTGACGATCTCATAACCTCCACCCCCCCTCTAATTGGATGGCCTTCGAAAATGTTTTATGTGATATGATTATAACGTATGCAACAAAGGAATTTATTTTTTAAAAGGAGGACTTCATCAACTTGGGCCTTATTGTAGCCATGATTCTCGTTATTATTGTTTTGGTTGTCGGACTGATTTTGACTCTCTCTATTGCTAATTCCAGTACGGATTCTAAGAAAAAAAAGTACAGCAGCAAAAAATCTTTTTCCAATTTAATGTGGATTTATGTTTTATCATTACCCGTGATTATTATATTGACTGTTATTGCTATATTTATATTTTATTGATACTGGAAGATGACTTGGGAGTAAAGAAAGTACATATTTTTTCGATCTTGTCTATCTATAAATCACACAATCCTGACACTATTTAGACTCGTTTCTAAGTTGTGTGATGCACAGGTGCTCAATAATTACGACGCGATGGCTCAAGCCGTTCTATGATGAACTCTATCAGCGCCTTCGTGAAGAAAAGGTGCTGCATGCGGACGAAACTGTCCTGCAAGTTCTAGACGAACCAGGGAAAAAGGCAGAATCAAAATCCTATATGTGGCTATATCGGACAGGTAGAGACTCTAAGACACCGATTGTGCTCTTTGATTATCAAGCAAGTCGTGCCAAAGAGAATCCGCAAAAGTTTTTAAATGGCTACCAAGGTTATCTTCATGTGGATGGCTATGCAGCCTACGAATCTATTCAAAACGTGGAGCTCGCTGGCTGTTGGGCTCATGCGCGCCGTAAATTTGATGAGGCACTCAAGGCATTAAAAGGTGCGCCAGCTAGTGCAGATCGAACGACGGTCGCTAAAAAGGGACTTAATTTCTGCAACCGATTGTTCGCAATTGAACGCAAAATGAAAGATAAAACGCCTGAAGAACGGCTTGAAATAAGGAAAAACGACAGTCAGCCTGTGCTGGATGCTTTTTTGATATGGCTAAAAGAACAGAAGGAAGTTGTCGCTCCGAAGACCGCAACTGGAACTGCCATCTCCTATACGCTAAAACAATGGCCTAAATTGAGGACATTTATGAAAGATAGTCGTATAGAGATCGACAATAACCGAGCAGAACTATCAATAAAGCCTTTCGTAATCGGTAGAAAAGCCTGGCTTTTCGCAGTTTCCACAAGGGGTGCGACTTCAAGTGCCATCGCCTAGAGTCTCGTAGAGACCGCAAAAGAGAATGGCGTCAACCCCTTCTTCTACTTGCAGTTCCTTTTCGAAGAACTTCCTCAACGCAATCTAGAAAAAATCGCGGAGTTTGACGACTTAATGCCTTGGTCGAAGACCTTACCAAAGAATTGTTATATCCAGTCAAAGAAATAGAATATGCCACGAAGAATCTTACGGTCGATCTTCGTGGCATTTTCATTTATAAGAAACAATGTGTTCACTATTTGACGCTTACAAAAAAATAAGCCCATCACCCTTTATTAAGGCAATGAGCTATATTACTATATTAAAGGGTTAATCCTGGAATACCAAAACCAAAGAAACTTGCTATAGTCATAAGAGACCCTGTGTTACCAATAAAGCTACTTAGCTTTTTTAGGCACGTTTTAATTTTTTCAGAGTCATTTTTTTGAATGTTATCAGTTAAAGATTGAAAATATATTTCCGCATCACTTTTTTCTTCGATGTCTTTCAGTTTGCTTATTTCTTGCTCAATATTCTTTAAGGCCTCTTTTATTTCAGTATTAGTTTGTATGTTAATTTGATGAACCTCATTGTTATCCCCAATAGAACTGTTCTGTGCTTCAACTTTAATATCTCTGTACTTATTTTTTTCTCCCACTATTAAATCCCCCATTATTTGTAAGGTTACTTTTTGATCCGCGCCCATCAGTTCAGCAATTTCATCCATAGTAAGGCTTGTCCATAATTTTGAATTACCTAGGGAGCCTTCATTAAGATCTACAGAGTTATTGCTCTCCTTAATCCGACTTTTTTTTTTACTTGAACATTTTTTTGTTGTTGCTTTTTATAAGCCTCACTTATATAGAAGACTGGAAAAATATTTTCTCGATTAAACGTGCTTTCTTCACCACAATATTTGCATATAATTTCATCGTTTAAAAAAGGAATTACATCCTCTACAGTTTTAAGAGTGCGGTAGCATTCTTCACATCTTAACTCCCACGATAATCTAATCCTTCCCTTTTTAGCCATTTCACTTAAATACTTAAAAGTAATATCCAGAGGGAGCGACGTAGCTTTTGAAACATAAGTTGGATAGAATTTGTTCAACCTACTAACAGCCAAACCATTGACGGTATTAAGTACCATGTCTTCTATTTGCCAATCTTCAAATTGTTCCATGCCATATCCCCTCCTTTAATTACTATATGCAGTAATTTTAAATAGTTGCTATTTTTTCTCTAACAAAATCTAATGCCTTTTCTGTTGCTGGTGTGTTAAATTTAACTGTTTTTGTTTTAATACCTACTTTTATAGAATACTCTTGTACAACACCATTTTCAACTACATCAAACAGAATTGATCCATTTTGCTTTTGGATATAGGGTTCTATATAATCATATAACGGCAACCCCCTCAACTCCCTGATACTGCCCAAACCTACAGTCTCAAGCCCACTCAATAGCAACGTAGTGAATGGTGTGGAAGAAAGAACTTCATTTAGCTCTTCATGATTTAACTTACTTTCAAGAGCATTTATGTCCTTATCGTTAAAGTAATCATCAAGTGCAGAAAGTACATTAACGATTGATTCTCCTTCCTCTTCCTTAAACTCAGTATCAGAACCTTCTGGTCTTCCAACTGTATCGATTAATTGCCCATCTAATGCATCTGCGAATCTCTCTACAGCATGTCCATATGGTGCTAAGGCATCCGTTTGTTCAAAAGCTATTTGTTGTTGTATTAAAATTGCCAAACTAGAGGCTACTTTCCTTGCATTTGTCGAGTTTGATCTTATTTCTACTATTCCTTCTTCCTCATCTATGTAAACAGTAGTAATTTCTTGTCTACTCCGTACATGTTGAGTATTTGCAAAATAACTTGTAGTTGTTCCGGTACTATGTATAAATCTTAAGTAATATAATTTATCATTCCCTAAAGTTGCCCCACATATAATCTTAGGCTCAGAAGTTATCTCATTCTCATTAGGAATTCTGACTTCGCTAAAAGGGTCAAAATTCATTCCGGCTACAATTTTGTCCTTTGTACCAACTAAACTTTCATTAGTACTTAGATGAAACCATGCAAGAGAAGTATTTCCTACTAAAGCTTGTTCTTTTAATTTATCAAAAGCTTCTTGAGGTATACGAGCATAATTTGACCATATTTTATTAGTTAAAACCCCTGATGAACCTGTACTGTCTATTCCAATATCAGTACATATTTCCCTCAAGGACCTGTTTGGTAATCTGTTTATATCTTGCGGAAATATTATATCTTTAACAGAGTTCATAGTAAAAACCACCTTTTATTTATATACTCATTTTAACAAAGATAGGCTAGGAAGTGTTAGTTTAATTATTAATTTTTCTGATTTATTTTACTCCTCTTCACTTTTAGGTAGTTCTAAGAAAATGAAATGGCCTATATGAAATCCTCAAAACTAAAATAAAAAATAACCCACCAAGCGGCTCATACATCAGCCTACTCAGTAGGTCTCTTCATTAAAAGCGTTACCTATGCATGACACAACTTAAGAACCATTCACGATAGTACCTAAGCTATATGATACACAGGTAGGCTATTTTTCAGTTTCTCATACAGGCACCATTTACGTAAGCGTCAAAACGTGAACACATATTAATAGAAGAAGATTCGTGAGATACTCCTCCCATAGAACATATTTTGGGAGGTATTTATTTGAAAAGAAAAGAGAAAGAAGCATACTGGTCTACGAAGATCGATGAATATCAAAAAAGTGGACTAGCACTTTCTGAATGGTGTGAAACTGCAGAGGTTGCCGTCCACAATATGAAGTATTGGTTAAGGAAGCAGTCACCAGTTAATCATACCGCACATCAGGAGACCCAACTTATTTTTTGTTTACCTGTGCACTACACAAATCTGACATTACTCAGAGTTTTTCTTATGTTGTAAGATGCACAAGTAATTTGTATCATCATATATAAATCACCTGTTGCAGTTTATTAATTTATTTTCCCAAAATAATAAATAACGAGCCTGTAAATGATATCTTATTAGCACAAGTAATTCTGCAACGACTCAATCGCCTTCTTAAATCTTATTTACCTGTGCATCATACAAATCTAGAACAATTCTGAATAGTGTCTGATTTGTTTGATACACAGGCAGACAAAAATTTAACATCTTATCTATTTCATTGGTTTTATAAGAATTAAACTTTCTCAAAGCCATTTGATGGCTTTCGTATAACCTTTTATCGTTATAATGTATATAACTTGATGTCCAACTATTATTCCCTTCTAGTGCCTGAGTATTAGATAAACGCTTTATTCTTCCGTTAAAACTCCAAGGGACCATCCAATTAAACTTATCTCTAATATTTTCATCGCAAATTGAATATGTATTTTTAATTCTTTCATTGGTGTCGAACCATTCACCTATAATAAGCACAATTGTTGCCCATAAGACTTGGTATTTAAAAGGGAAAGACACTTTAGGCCTCATCCTTACTTCATCGTTCGCCCCGTTCGATTTCGGGAAGAAATAAAGGTAACCTTTCATAAGCTTAATTTCTTGTAATAATTTCTCAGGGTTCTCTAGCAGTTCGTATAAATCATCAATATTCGATTTCAAATCTTTTTCAAATAATAGTATATCTACTGGATCCGTGAAACTCGTTTCTATAGTCACAAAATGCTTGGCTTTTTTATAGCCAAAGTACAAATAATCTATATATGTTCTTTTTTCCACAAGATGCCGCCCCCCGCTAACATTATTAGTTTTCCATAAAATTATCGCCCTCTACACACAGATAATAGTTAATTAAAATCTATATTTAAATAGACGGAAAATATCAAGCAAATAATTTATATTTATTTATGGAAATATATTTAACTACAAGATAACTAATTTGCAATTTTTTATTGATCATTTTAATAGGAATACATAGTACTAGTATTGTATCGGTTAGAAATGAATAAATTGAACTAATGCTCAAGTATTTAATAGTGCATTTTTTTAACTGGTTTATGTCCAAAACATTTAAGATTTAAGACTTCAAATAATTCTGCAACGACTCAATCGCTGCCTCATGCTCCCCTATCTGCTTCTCCAACTCCCGCGTCTCTTCCCCACTAAGCCGATACTTAGATGCATACTCCGCAATCTCTTTCATTTTATACAAACGCTTCTCTATCTCTTCCAAAACCCGATCCTGCTGTTTAACTTGCTCCAGTTGTTGTTTCAACCGCTCGATTTCTTCTGAGTTATCCCTCATTTGTTGTACCTCCTTTACACTTTCATACCAGTTCTGCTTTTTAATTATAATTGGCTATCTATCCTCAAACATAATATAATAAGAACACACATTCTTATCTTATAGGAGGGCTTACTATGACGATTGGAAAATTGATATACTCTACGAATTCACGATCTTACAGCTTTTTACTGGAAGATGGTAAAGCGGCAAAGGAACAATACACTGCTAATTGTAAGAACAGCGACCTGAAGATAAATTCACTACCTTCTTCCAATGTAAAATTAAATAGCCTGCTCTGCGCATTGCTGCTTAGCAGCGGGCGTATTATGTCTTCTGCAACTAACCACAAATATTTTCGATTCACTTTTCATACAAAACACAGTGAATGGGCTCATTCCTGCCACCGACAGTTACAATCCTATGTTCCAGACTTTCTTATAGAGAAGGAACAAACTACGGATTCACGGAGTAAATTCGGCTTTACAGAGCGCGTGGTGATTGAATCTGCCCCTTGTGCTAATGCTGAAGCATTATACTGCGATTGGTATAGGAACGGCTCTAAGGGCATGCCTCTGCAGTTTGTTGAACAGCATATGAACACTCAGACACTCGCTTGGTGGTACCAGGAATGCGGTCACTTGAAAGTTAAAGAAAACGGCACGCTGGAGAAACTGATTCTCTCCACCGAGCATTGGACCGAGGACGAGCTTCCGTTACTTCAATACGCACTAAATATCAATTTCAATTTCCTATTTGCAATAGATGGTCAACGAAGACTTATTTTGTATGACCAACTGCAAATCAAATACTTTATAGGTATGGTTGCACCTTGGATCCATCCTATGTTCTCCTATAAAATTAAGAATGTAGAAGTTCGAAAACCTGTTGCGAAGCGAACCACTATACGGCTTCCCAATCAGATATCTATTCCCTCTCCTACTGAAGAAATTAATCAAATGATTCAGCAATACGCTTCCTCTATAAAAGTAACAACAGAGAACTTTCAAAGATTCAACTACGCCAGGCAAGAGGACAATGAATCCAAACGCTATCAAGTGAGCCTTACTGAAGAAAATCGAGACTTTCTTTGTTCCGTCCAAGCATCAACAGGCTTAACTTTAGGTGAGATTGTACAAGAGTGTTTCCATCGGCAGAACTGCATTTCACCGCGACCACTGAATACATTGAATGATCTTTCTACTACACAGCAAAACATTATGCTTGGTTCTATTATTGGAGATGGCATGCTTACGCACATACAAACAAAATTTAAAGGGATCAGAAGTAATTACAGTGAACACTTTTCTATCCAGCAGAAGGATTATCGAGCTTGGAAAGTCATGAAACTCGAGCCATACCTTTCTTTTACCCTAAAAGGCAATACCATTAGTTCACGAGTTGACAATCTGTGGAGCGCGTTAGAAGCTGATTTTTATGGTGGTACTAAAAAAGGCAAATCCAGAGTTAAAATACTACCGAAAAATAGACTTTTCAATTTAAATGATTTGCACAGTATAGCAACTGTCTACATGGATGATGGGTCACTAATGCTTACAACCCGTGTGAATGACAATAATAAAAAAATATATATTACTCCTCACATAGCTCTGTATCTACAAAACTTCACATATGAAGAATTAAAATGCTTCATAGTACAAATCAAAAGTTTAACTCTAGCTGAATTTACACTTACGAAACGACCTGATGGAAATGGTTATTATTTGCGCACAAACCGTACTGCAGATACATTATTGTTTCTTCAAGACATTCAACCTGTTACAATCACATGCCCTGCAATGAGCTATAAAACTAACTGGCAATATCGCTTCTATATGGAAACTCAAAAATGGCTACACAAATATCCCGAATATGAACTTATTACTAGTTCTAGGGAGAGAATGCGACCTTATACACTAAAAGAAATAGCAACATTAATAGACATGAAACAAAAAGGCTCTACCATTCAACAAATTGCCGATCAGCTCGAACGTAGTTATTGGTCGATAGTTCACAAAACGAAAGAACTCCAAGATTAAATTTTTATGTAAGCAAAAGAGACTTCTAAAAAAGAAGTCTCTTTTATTTCAAAGGTCCTATTAACGTAATAGTTGTAGAACGCCCTGAGGCTGTTGATTTGCTTGCGAGTAGTCCTATTGTCTCTAATAGGCTCAGATTATATCTTCACCCACAGCATAACCTGTTTGGGGCTGGGCGCTTCGGACGCTGTTGCTTGTCCTACGGATTTCATCATCATAGCCGTGAAGCCTTAGACGGTATATCCTAGTCGTTGAACCTTCTCCAGGGTTTCCCCACAGGAGCTTGGCTGCTGATTATCCATTGTATCATCCTCATCATTTTCAAACCATCACGCTGACCGTTTCCAGTTACGTTGTGGTTGATGAAGCTTTAGGAAGTTCCAGCAATTCACCCAGTTGTGCTCTTACCCGTTACCAGATAAGACGCCCGTTCACAACATTACCGAAGAAGTTGTAATACTCCTTGCGGGGTTTGCTGTGCTTGAGCCAACATTGCTTGTGCTGCTTGAGAAAGAATTGAATTCTTTGTTTGTTCCATCATTTCTTTCGCCATATCTACGTCACGGATACGGGATTCCGCTGCAGTTAGGTTTTCAGAAGATGTACCAAGGTTATTGATTGTGTGATCTAAACGGTTTTGTATAGCACCTAGTTTAGAACGTTCAGCAGATACAGTTTCAATAGCTTCATTTATTTTCCCAATTGCATCACTTGCTGAACCTTGTGTTGAAACGTTAATACCAGCATTGGCTTTAGCTGCATTAGTTAATTTACCTGTTGAATCGAAAGTTGCTGCCGCTGCTTGATCACTGGAAACAGTTACACTCCCAGATAAACTAGTAGTAGTTCCTGCATTCTTTTCAATCTTCACTCCAGTATTATTGAAAGAAACCTCAGTAGCATTTAATGCAACTCCAGTAACAGTTTCATATGTTGTTGTATTTGTACTATCTTTCAAAGTAAATGTAAGAGAAGCATCATTTCCTTTGTGTTCACCAGTAGATAGTCCTAATCCAGTAAGAACGCCAGCATTTGAAGCAGATTCAATGGTGATGTTTTGAGCAGCGCCTGTAGCTGAACTTTCAAGTTTTAATTGTCCAGAATCTGGTGAAGCTAATCCAGTAAATTGAGCATTAATATTAGTAACTAAATCACCAATTTTATCAGTTGCAGCTACTGTGATGGTTTTAGTTACGCCATTCACAGTTAGCACTAGGTCTCCAGCTGCTCCAACTTCATCAGTACCAGCACCAGCCGCAAAGCCTGTAGCCCCAGTCACACTCGCTTTACCAGCGGAGACGTCGGCAGAAGCAATATTATATGTTCCATCAATAAGTGAAGCTCCAGCAGTAAGGGTTGCTCCACTAATTCCTGAAGCACCACTATCTAATGCAACTGATTTTTCATCGCGAGCAATCCCTAGAGATTTTGCATCCATAGCTTTGATATCTACTGAAATATTTTGATTAGAGTTTGCTCCAACATGAAACTTAACAGCACCTTTTTTTCCATCTTGAATACCACCATTGAGAAGGGTCTGTGTATTAAACTCTGTATTATTCGCTATTCGTGTAATTTCTTCAGCTAATTGATCAACTTCTTTTTGAATCTCACCACGGTCACTCGTTGTATTAGTATCGTTTGCTGATTGAGTGGCTAGTTCACGCATACGTTGAAGAATATCGTGAGTTTCATTTAAAGCACCTTCAGCAGTAGCAATCATTGAAATACCATCTTGAGCATTTTTAGAAGCTTGGTCTAACCCGCGAATCTGTCCACGCATTTTTTCAGAAATTGCAAGACCCGCTGCATCGTCCCCAGCCTTGTTAATACGAAGACCTGAAGCCAATTTCTCCATGGATTTTGATTGGTTAGTAGTTGCAGTGTTCAACTGACGATGTGTATTCAACGCCGCGATATTATGATTAATTCTCATTTTAATTTCCTCCTTGAGTGTGTGTAGGGTACACTTCCTTGTGCCCCTGAATTTTGTGGCGGTGTACAGAGCCGGCCGAACCCTTTCTCCCGCTTACACTAGTAATATCGGATAGGCGGGTAAAGAGTTTAGTATATTTTTCAAGTTATTTAAAATCCGTAGAATTAGGTAGCGTATATATGTCATAAGTTTGTCTAAACAAAATCCCACATAAAAAAGCACCGCCACAGAACTTCTATAGCGATACTTTACTAATTGAATACTATTCTTTTTTCATCAACTGCGTGAACAGATCCATGTCGATTGTCAGTGCCTCTTGATTCGTCTCTGTAATTGACTGAACTAATTCCCCTCTTAGAATTTCAATAGATTTCGGTGCGTCAATACCAATTCGCACAGTATCACCTTTGACCTCTAGTATCCGTATTTCTATATTGTCTGCAATTTGAATGACTTCGTTTACTTTACGTGACAAGACGAGCATGTCAGTTCCCTCCTTTGTCGAGTGGGTGTCTGACTGTGAAACGCGGGTCGTTCAAAATCATTTGTTTGGCCTTTTTATTTAGAACTTGAAAGATCAGTGGGGCCTGTAAGTTGATTGTCGACTGGTGATAGGGCTGTTTCATAGATAGGATGCCAAGCACCATGATTTCTTCTGGCTGACTAATATCAAGCAAGTCTATCGTCGCGTGATCGAGTTCAAATGTATAATCGGTTACTAGTGTATAGGGGCTAGCTACAATAAACGCCACTTCTTGCTGCTTCGTTGATTGCAATACTTGTAACGAGTCACTGCCTTCAATCGGTAGCAATACGAAATCGGTTTCGTTTTCAAAGCCTGGGATTCCTTTTGGAAAATACCACTTTTCTGCTGGATCTATTTCAATGGTTGCATGAAATTTAGTTTCAATTCTCATGGTGTACGTTGCTCCTCTACGTAATGTCTTGTTTACTATAATGTTATTGATTACAAAGATACTTTACGTTCATTCTTCGTTATACTTTCCAGTCGATTTCTATAGATGAATGTTGCTCCAGATTGGCGGTTACGGTCCCTGGCGTATAGTGATGGATTGGTTTGTTGATCTGCGCATCTATTATGGGCTTCTGTGGTGTTACGTTTATATTCACTTGACCTGGTGTAAAGCTTCTTTTTAATTGCAATGAATTCCCCACAAAGCGGATACCTAGCTCAGCTACTGGTCGATCAGTGTTTTGTTTAATAATATCAGCTAAGGGGTTACCGCCATTTTCAATTTTCACGAGCTGTTGCCCTTCCTGAGCTCTGCGCGCAATGCCTTCTTGCACTTTTTGCTGGCTGTACTGAGCGACTTCGTCTCCCCGTCTGAACATGCTCATTAAGTCTAGGGCCGCTCGATTTTCTGTCGTATCGATTGTAAGTTCCGATGGTGTAGTGGACATTTCAATAATCGCTGCAGGTTGTTCGATAGTCAGAGTAGCTTTCGGCTGCTCAATCTCTTGTATAGGTTTATTTATTTGTAAGCCTAGCTTAGCTGATGTCGTCTGGACTTGCAGCTGAGGGATATTCACACCTATCACCTTCCTTTGCTTTCCTATATAAAAATAGCGGACACTATCAACGTGTCCGCACTACTTTTCACCGCAAGAAATCCGTTAAAGAAGGCTGGATAATACGCGCTCCTACCGATAATGTGGCCCGGTGGATGGACTCTGAAGTAATCAAATCCGTGATCGTTTTTTCATAATCGATATCTTCGTTTTCGGAACGTTGCTTTTTCGCGGCACCTTCCTGCATTTGAAGACGATTATCCATAAGCTCTGCACGATTGGAACGCGCACCAATATCCGCGCGTTTTATTAAAACATCATCCAGCAACCCGTCAATTTTTTCTAGCGCAGAACTAAAATCATACTTGTCGTCTTTATCGTTTTTTATATCGGTGAACAATTGATTGATATTGTTAAACATATCTGACACATTCGTACTTACACGTAAGTCTACTCCATCAAATACTTCAATGGATACATTCTCTTTAAAAGATGCGCCCGATTGATATTTACCCGTTGTTTTATCGAATAACGGTTGATCGGTCATCTTCCCGCTGAATATATGTTTGTCGCCGACTTTCGTATTCGCTAGGTCATGCAGTTGATTTTGCAGTTGCTCTAATTCAACTTTGATCATCTTTCTATCATTTTCTGTCATCGCACCTGTATTCGCAGCATTTGCGGCTAATTCTCTGGCACGATGAAGGACTTGACCTACTCCGTCCAACGCGTCATCTGAACTATCCAGCCAGTTATTGACTTCGCCTAAGTTCTTCTGATATTGCTCTACCCTGTTGACCTGCATACCGTAGCCGAGGCTTTTCATAATGACAACGGGATCATCAGATGGACGAGTAACTCTTTTCCCTGTATTTAGTTGTTCTTGTAATTTTCCCATATTGTTATAACTGCTTGATAAGTTCCGCAGCATATTTTGAGATAGCATAGATTGTGTTACACGCATGAAGATTCCTCCTAAATTATCTGCCGACTGTACCCATTCCATTAATGATTTTATCTAATGCTTCATCCATTACGGTGATCATGCGGGCAGAAGCGTTATATGCTTGTTGGAAACGGATCATGTCGGTCATTTCTTCGTCTAGTGAGACGGAGCTGATGGAGTCGCGACGATTAGAAACCGCAAGTAGAAGTGTTCCTGAGCTTCCGGTCATTTTTATTGCTTGCTGTCCGGATACTCCCAGTTCCCCAATGATTTGAGCGAAGAATCCTTGGACGCTTGAACCACCTAGTCCGTCAGGTCCACTGAGTTTGTTGAACAGTGCATTACTTAGGTTTTTGGCATTTTGTCCATTCCCTACTTCGGGATTAGTGTCTGGATCGCCTACCTGCTTGGAAGTAGACGCCGCCAATTTATTCGGTTCTTTAGCTATACTCTCGTTTACTTTGATGTTGCTTGCAGAAATACTTCCGCCATTGACCACTACAAAAAAATCAGCACCTGTATTTCCCTCTAGATCCGTACCCTCTTTGTGAATTTTATTGAATTCCGTAGCAAAAGCATTCGCCATCTTGTCCAATTTCGCGAGCATGTCAGGATAAAGACCTTTCACATCTCCGCCTGGTGCATCACTATAACCATACGAATCTACGAGTGACTTTAATTCCCCACTTTTCTTCATTTCTGTCATCGTTAGTTTTGCGTCTTCAGCAGGTGCACCGCCGAATGTAAAGCCTGTGATGGCAGCCGGGAGTTCGCCGGTTGCTAAGTCTTTTCCATCTATCGATATTTCCGAGAATTGATCTTTCTGTAAAACGGTAATCGAATCACCATTTGTCTTGATTTTAATCGTAACGGTACCTTCAGCTATTGCCAGTGCACGTCCGCCAGTTTTATCGTAACTGACTTCAATGGGCAAGTAGCCGGATAATTGATCTAGCAAACCATCACGTGCATCATAGAGGTCGTTTGGCAAATAACCATTCGGTTCGACCTCTGCAATTTGTTTATTCAGTTCAGTAATTTGGCTGAAAATTGAGTTGATATTGATTGCGGAGACATTTATTTCGTCTCCCAGGTTTGTTTTTATTTCAGAAATGGATTTGGAGATATATTTGAATGAGTCAGCTACCGCCACGCCGCGTTCTACGACAACTGCACGCGCTCCACCGTTTTCTGGACTCGTCGCAAGCGTCTGCAATGATTGCCAGAAATCTGTCAGAGTTTGCTGTAAGCCAAATTCAGAAGGCTCGCCTATTGCATCCTCCATTTGAGAAATCGCTTTTGTCTGAGATTCCCAATACCCAAGCTTCGTCGATTCACTACGAAACTGATGATCCACAAACGTATCACGAATCCGCTGAATACTTCCCGCTTCTACCCCTGTCCCAAGAAAGCCAGGAGTCGTTCCAGCATTTAATCCTACCCCAGGAAATCCAGAAGTCGCTTGCATGTTCACGCGCTGGCGTGAGTAGCCGGGTGTATTTGCGTTCCCTACGTTATGCCCAGTCGTATAAAGAGCGGATTGCTGTGTGTACAATCCGCGTTTGCTAGTTTCTAGTCCCATGAATGTCGAGCGCATGTTGTGTCCTCCTTATGCTTGGGAGTCGAATGAGGAGAGCTTCGTTTTGGCTCTGCTTTGTGACTGCCCTTGTACTTCGTTTTTTGAATAGTTGACGGTTTCCGGACGCGGACGGACCATGTCCAGCGATAGATTCACAAATTGAAGAGATTGATAGGTCAGTTGCTGATTGAGTTCATTCTGTTGTTTCAACTCATGAATCGCATGCAGGAGACGGTCCCTCGCCTCTGCTAACTGTTCTTTGTCCGGTTCGTTTGCTACATCGATCAATTGCGTCATCGTCGGTTCAGCAGGCACTGCACTTCCTTGTGCGATTATATACTGCTTCACTTCCTGCAGGCGCTTCTGGTCCATTTGTACGATAGCTGCTAGGTGAGCTTGCTCCTCCTTCAACAGTTGGTCAATCCCGTCGACGTCACCGCTTTTTAGCAGTGCGGTCTTGTCGTTCGACAGACGGAGCAAGCTCGTATGCAGTTTTTCTAGGTGATTGAGCGTTGTCAAAATTGGTTCAATGGACATGTATAACCCTACTTTCCTTCTGGCTTATTAAAATACGACAGCATACTGGAAGCGAGTTTGCTCGCATCTACTTGATATTCTCCAGATTGCACTTGCGCTTTCAATTCCTGTACACGCTGTTGTCTTGCCGATTCAATCGGTGAAGAGGCGGATAATTTTTTCGCTTCTGATGAAATTTCGAGCTTATCCGTTTTCACTTGCGCGGCTTGCTTCGCCTGATCTACTTTCATTTGCTGATTGCGGTACGGGTTGACGGCTTGTGTTTTAAATCCATCTATTTTCATACGTCTCGCTCCTTTCAATTCTTCTGGCAGATTTGGGTCTTACTCTTTACTTCGGCAGAATTCAAGATTTTTTTAGAGGCTTTTGTACGAAAAAACGAGCAGTACGAACTGCTCGTTTCGTATGTCCTCATCTGCCGTCTTTTTGTGTGTAATATGTGCCTCGCTCTTGCGCCTTCACGGCTTCACGAAGCTCTTGTGCTGCATCAAATGTCCGTAAGTCGGATTGAATCTCATCCGTACATTTGGCACAGAGTTTACCGGTCGATGTTAATGCGCCACATTTATCACATGGATAGCCAAGATTCGGGAACAATGCCGGTTGCAGTCTCCCTTTACGCACCCAGCGATACAGTAATTCGGATGTGACGCCTGTTACTTCCACGATCCGATCGATATTCGCCGCACGGTTCTCCCGTTTGCGTAAAAATCGATAGACCGTTTCATACATTTGCTCTTCCGCTTGCGCACACGTACCACATACGTCTCGAAGGCCCGTGTAATTAAACATACCACCACATGTCGGACAATTTCTAACTTCCGCCATTTCTCTCACTTCTCTCTAATAGGTCTGAACAAAGTCACAGCTTCCACCCGTTGTACGCCGCGCTGTTTCAACGCTTCAGCTGCGTGACGCAATGTCGTGCCGGTCGTGTAAATATCGTCAACAAGCACGTAGACTGCTTCATTACTACATATATCGGCTGTAACACGAAATAGTTCAGTCATCGCAAGACGTTCGCTACGAGATTTTTCCCCCATGACCGATTCCGTCGTTTTTTCAAGGAGCGATTGATACGGAATCTTCGCTGCTTCTAGTAACGCATCCACTTGAGAAAAGGTTCGTTTCCTTTTATTGATTGGATGCATCGGAATCGGTACGATGATCTTTTTTGAGTCGTTCAGTACGCTACGTAATGAAGTCGCGAAGATTTGCGCAAGCGCGATGTCTTGCATGAACTTAAACTGGTGCAAGTACTCTTTCGCTGCTTCATTATATGCATAGAGTGAATGAACAGAATCAAGGACATCGTCTTCTATGACATGGTCGATGCGTTCGAATTTTTCAAGACAAATTGGACAGGCGGACATGTCCTTTTGAATACCGAGGAAGTGTTGCCAAGTGGGCTGGTCATCTAGGGCTTTATCGCAAAGTAAGCACGTCATTGCGGCACCTCGGTATCGTTCAGCTTGCGGATTTCTCGTTTCGCCTCGTCCATCGCACGTGTAATTCCTTGATGAAACAGTACGAAGTCACCTGACGTATTCGGTACAGAGCGCCCCACTCGACCACCGATTTGAATTAAGGCACCTTTATTGAAAATCGTTTGCTCTGCCCCCACAACCGCCACTTGCACGTTCGGTATCGTAATCCCCCGCTCAAGAATCGTCGTCGTCAGCAATCCAGGAGTTTCTTTTTGCCTCAGTAACTGCACTCGTTCTTTTCGATCATCATGTTCCGCATGCACTGCACAAATTCGCTCATCCAGTTTTTGAAATAACGGTTCGGCCAGCTCCATCAGTTCAATCTGATGAAAGAAAATGAGAAACGGCTGTTGTTTGTCGAGACGTTCGGTTGTCCAGCGCAGTAATTTCTCTGGAATCCGTTTCTTTTTTAGTTGCTTCTCGTAATTCCATAGCGCTTCGTTGCGTGGTACAGGTAGTGGCTGACCGTGATAACGTCTCGCTAGAATGGATATTTTGCCTTGCTTTTTATTCATCGCAAGCAACTGACTAGAAGGTGTCGCAGTGACGAAATGGATGGGTGCGTTAGGTTTTACGGCTTTCCTGACTGCTCTCTGTAACGTTTCGTCCGCAGTATACGGAAACGCATCGGCTTCATCAACGAAAACCGCATCGAACGCCTTGTGAAAGCGATAGAGCTGATGGGTCGTCGCAAGGATTAGCTGTGCGTCGAAGTGTTTTACTTCCGCCCCACCATATAACGCTTCTACTCTAGTATCTGGAAAGGCAGTCGTTAACCGCGGCAATAGTTCCAAAATAACGTCCACTCGAGGCGCCGCGAGACACACCCGCTTGCCTTCATTCAATACATAATGAATCGGCTGAAACAACATTTCCGTCTTGCCCGATCCGCACACCGCATAGAGTAAATGAGATATCCCTTGTATCGTACTGTCGAGCAACTCACGCGTCGCTTTCTCCTGAGAAGGCGTCAAATTCCCTTGCCAGTTCATACGGTGATCAGTCGGGAATGCGGGTGGCGTGCCTGTCCACGTGAGTAATTCTGAACAACATGACACGCGCCCCATGTTGAGACAGTTTCTACAATAAGCGCACGGTGCTTCACATTGTGCACACGCAAATACAGTGAAGCGTGTTGGATTTTCATTATGGCAACGCTGACAAGCATAGTGCGTGCCGTGCCACGTCTTTTTTGTCGTAACGCCTTGTTCTATATGGATATCACCTTGACGAATCGCTTCGTCAACGGTTTCTTGCGGGAATGGCAACAGATGACGCAACCAAATGCGCCCTGCCAAAAATTGCTTGAGTTGGTCTCGTTCGGACATGCAGTTCCCCCTGTTCAGGTTCCGCGCCGTTTCACCCAACCGAGTCCCATGGCCCCTTCGCCAAGATGCGTGCCGATAACCGGGCCAAAGTGGCTGATCGTAAAATCGACGTTCGGATGTTTTTCTTCTAAATGTTTCTTCCATTCTACTGCGTCGTCATAGCGATTCGCATGGATCACTGCTGCGTCGAGCAATTGATTCTTGGCATCTTCCGACAATAAATCTGAAATCCGCTTCATCGCTTTTCGTGATGTACGAATTTTTTCAAACGGTACGATGACTTTGTCTACGAAATGCAAGACGGGCTTTACTTGCAGCAGTCCGCCAACTAGCGCCTGTGCTCCGGATAAACGACCGCCACGTTGCAGATGCGATAAGTCGTCCACCATGAAATACGCTTTAACGTCTTTCTGCATTTCTTTCAATTCTTCAATGATCGCACGTGGTTCTACGCCTTCATTCGCAAGCTGCGCTGCACGGATCGCGTAAAAGCCTTGGGGATAGGCCGATATTTCAGAATCAAACGGTAGCACTTCTAGTTCTGGTACGAGCTCGGCAGCTTGAATTGCGCCCATATATGTTCCGCTGATGCCGCTCGAAAGATGAATTGTAATGACCGCGTCGTAGTCTTTTGCGAGTTCGCTAAATAGCGATTCGAAATCGCCGATTGCGGGTTGTGATGTTTTCGGTAGTGGGCCTTTGCCGCGTACCATGTCGTAGAATGCTTCGGTTGTGATGTCGGCGTCTTCTTTGAATTCTTTGCCGTCTATTGTTACGAGTAACGGGATGGTATGTATCCCGAGTTCTGCTTTTATGTCATCCGGCAAATACGCCGTCGTGTCTGTCACAATCGCTGTTTTCAATATGATCAACTCCTGTTACTTATTCTACCTGAAATTGGCGGAGTTGGCATCTGTGAAGGGGGAATTAGAAGAGTGAGGCAGAAATGCTGTACGGGTGGGGATTTGCGCTCTGGGCGGACGCTTTCCCGAGGGCGTGGCTTGAGCCGCTTCCTTCGCTTCGCTACGTCCAGGGTCTCGAGACACACGCTGATCCTCCGGGAGTCGCCGCCCTCCGCTCCAATCCTACATTCAGTGGGGTGGCACTTCGTGTTGCCCATTGAAGTTAGGATTGAGTTCAAGTTTAAGACTTAATTCAAGTGCAAACGTCAAGGGATGAACTGTTTAAGTGACTAAGTAGAAACTATAATGTCCCCACTTCCTATCGCTACAATGAACCCCAACAAAAACTAAAGAAACGGCAATCGGTAAGGGATGGGGGTGGAAGACGGTCGACTCTGGGAGGATCAGACCGATCAGGTGAAACAACCAAAGGGAGCGCAGCGACCTGGTTGGTTCACCGCGGTCCCTCCAGAAAGCGTACCGTCTGGAGCCCCCATCCCCTTCCACTATCCCACGTGAAGCTACTCTTCAATTTTAGAATCCACACCAGTGAAGCGGAGTGGAAGGCGGCGACTCGGGGAGGATCAGCCCGACAGGTAAGACAACTAAGAGAACGCAGTGAACAGTTGGCTTACCTCGGGCCCTCCCGAACGCGTCCACCTGGAACGCAGCGTAACGATGCCCATCCCCTTCAACTCTCTAAAACTGACGAAGTAACTCTTTCATGCTATCTTGTAACTAGACTGAGCACTTTAAGGAGGCGTTTAATTATGCAGGAAATTATCTATGAACAGCGGGACGCGGTAGCGTATGTGACGTTAAACCGACCGGAGTCGATGAATGCGTTTAACTTCCAACTGCTGCTAGAGCTTGGGCAAGTAGTCGAAGGTATTAGAATCGACCCCGATGTGCGCGCTGTCGTATTTACAGGCAGTGGCGACAGAGCTTTTAGTGTAGGGGCTGATTTGAAAGAGCGGAAGACGTTGACTGAATCGATGGTGCGGAGGAATCTGAATAAGATTGGCGACGTCTTTACTATGATCGATCAGTTGCCTCAGCCTACGATTGCGGTCATTAATGGCTTTGCGTTTGGTGGCGGTATGGAACTTGCGCTAGCTTGTGATTTCCGGATTGCGGCAGACAGTGCAGTGATGGGACTGACAGAGACGGGGCTAGCGATAATTCCGGGGGCTGGCGGAACGCAGCGGTTGCCTCGGTTAATTGGTGAATCAAAAGCGATGGAATTGATATTGACGGCTCGACGCGTGTCGGCCGAAGAAGCGTTGCAGATTGGCATGGTGACGCAGAAAGCGCCTGTGGATTCATTGGATGAAGTCGTGAATGCGTTTGTGAATTCATTGCTCGCTAACGGGCCGATTGCGATTCAGCAGGCGAAGTTTGCGATCAAGCAAGGGATGATGGCCGATTTGCAGACGGGGCTTGCGATCGAGCGTAAGGCGTATGAAATGACGTTGCCTACGGAAGATCGTGTGGAGGCATTGATTGCATTTTCGGAGAAGCGGAAGCCTGTGTTTAAGGGGAAGTAAGTGTTTCTTGGGGATAAATTGTGATGGATTGAGCTTTATAGCGTGGTGAATTGGGCGTTCGATCGGCTTGATAGAGCGGTTGGACGTCTTTATTGAGCGGTTAAATGGTTGGATAGAGCGCTCAAGGTAAAGTATGAGCGGTTAACACAATTGATAGAGCGCTTGCCTAGCTGGATAGAGCGGATCTCGGCCAACTATGAGCGCGGACCGGCCACTGCCCTTTCTATAAGCACTGAATTCGTCCTAAGCTTCACAGCGTGATCGATAGAGCGGATAATCATCTTCATTGAGCGGTTAAATGGTCGCATAGAGCGCTCACGGTAAAGTATGAGCGGATACCACGCTAGATAGAGCGGTAACCCAGCTGCATAGAGCGGATCTCAGCCAACTATGAGCGCGGCCCGACAACCACCCTCTCTATAAGCACTGAATTCGTCCTAAGCTTCACGGCGTGGTCGATAGAGCGGATAATCGTCTTCATTGAGCGGTTAAACGGTTGCATAGAGCGCTCACGGTAAAGTATGAGCGGTTAACACGATTGATAGAGCGCTTGCCTAGCTAGATAGAGCGGATCTCGGCCAACTATGAGCGCGGGCCAGCCATTGCCCTTTCTATAAGCAATGAATTCGTGCTAAGCTTCACAGCATGGTCGATAGAGCGGATGAACGTCCTCATTGAGCGGTTAAATGGTTGCATAGAGCGCTCACGGTAAAGTATGAGCGGATAAGACGCTAGATAGAGCGGTAAACGAGCTGGATAGAGCGGATCTCGGCCAACTATGAGCGCGGACCGGCCACTGCCCTTTCTATAAGCAATGAATTCGTCCTAAGCTTCACGGCGTGGTCGATAGAGCGGATAATCATCTTCATTGAGCGGTTAAATGGTTAGATAGAGCGCTTACGATAAAGTATGAGCGGATAACACGCTAGATAGAGCGGTAACCAAGCTGGATAGAGCGGATCTCGGCCAACTATGAGCGCGGCCCGACGACTGTCCTCCCTATAAGCAATGAAATCCTCCAATAGCGTGAGTTTTCAAAAGAAAAAATCCTTCCGAATCACTCGGAAGGATTTTTCATATTATCGCATCGCGGGTTTTGCCCAACAACTCCAGCAGCCCACGCAACTTTCGTCAAAACGGCAGTAGCCCCTTGACGATCCGCTTCATGGACAGCACGGATATACGCACTGTTTGCTTCATCAACGACATATTGAGGTTTGACATTGTTCAACGTCATCGCCAGTACATCATTAAGACAATGCTCACACGTACACGGCAAATGCAACTCGTTTTGATATTTGGAAATCACGTCGCGTACCACGACTTCCATAATATTATGCACTTTCATAGTCAGATACTCCTTCTAACACAGAGTAGGTAGATATTGGAGATATGAATTACTTGGAAAGTAATCGTTCAATATGTGCTCTATGACTTCAGCACAACTTTCACCTAGTATGCCAGTGTATTCTTAATGTCTCCTCCACAATGTACCTAGGGAATGGAGCGGAAGACGGGCGACTCCTGGGGATTAGAGTGATCTTGAGACCCTGGACAGATGCCTTAATTTCTGCAAAGTACACAGAAATACGGCCAAGCGAACCCTTCGCTGTTCGCTTGGCTCAAGATTGCTCCCCCGGAAAGCGTCCCGTCTGCAGCCCCATTCCCCAAACCACTAGCCCCAGTCAAGCCTCTGCAAAGTAAAACCTTACTTAGAAAGAATAATCTTCTTCTTCAACAACTCTTTACCCGAAATACCAGGCTTCGTCATCTCGAACGGATGCAGAATCGTATCCAACTCTTCTTTCGACAAAATATCTTTCTCGATACAAATCTCGCGAATCGACTTGTTCGTTAACAACGCCTCTTTCGCAATCTCAGACGCCACTTCATACCCGACGTGCGGATTGATTGCCGTGATGATCCCAATACTCTTCTCCACATACTCATTCAAGTGCTCAACGTTTGCAGTGATTCCATCTAAACAGTAATCGCGGAATGCGCCGAAGACGTTCGTCATGATTTTCAATGACTGTAGCAAATTGAACACTAACACTGGCTCCATAACGTTTAATTCGAACTGCCCCGCTTCAGATGCCAATGCGATCGTCATATCGTTACCGACTACTTGGAACGAAACCTGATTCATCACTTCTGCCATAACCGGGTTCACTTTTCCTGGCATAATAGAAGATCCTGGCTGTCTTGCAGGTAATGCAATTTCAGATAGACCTGTACGTGGACCAGACGCCATCAAGCGTAAGTCATTACAAATTTTAGACTGGTTCAGCATCGTGCCGCGTAGTGCTGCAGATACTTGAACGTACGAATCTGTGTTTTGTGTTGCGTCTACTAAATGCGTTGAAGACTTTAATTCGAAACCACTGTTTTCTGACAGATAGCTCGCTACTTTTTTGATATACAGTGGGTCTGCGTTCAAGCCTGTTCCGACCGCTGTTGCACCCATATTGATTTCATATAAATAAACACGTGATACACGAACGCGTTCGATGTCGCGGCGTAGTACCATTGCGTACGCTTCGAATTCTTGTCCAAGACGAATTGGAACCGCGTCTTGTAAGTGTGTACGGCCCATTTTCAAGACCGATTGGAACTCGATAGACTTTTTTAAGTAGGTTTTATGAAGGGATTCCATAACACCGAGTAATTTATCTACTTTCATTAATGTAGCGATATGAATCGCAGTCGGGAACGCGTCATTTGTCGACTGCGCCATGTTGACATGCGTATTCGGGCTAATAATGTCGTATTCGCCTTTTTTGTGACCGAGAATTTCGAGTGCACGGTTGGCGATGACTTCGTTTGCGTTCATATTTACTGACGTTCCTGCTCCCCCTTGGATTGGGTCGACGAGGAACTGGTCGCGCAATGCGCCATTGATGACTTCTTCAGATGCCTTAATAATCGCTTCTGCAAGAGTAGCGTCCAATTGACCAATGTCGCGGTTAGCTTGTGCTGCAGATTTTTTGACGATTGCAATCGCACGAATTAAGTCGCGGTTGACGCGGTAGCCCGTGATGGGGAAGTTTTCTGCTGCGCGTAATGTTTGTATACCATAATACGCGTCTTGTGGCACCTTCTTCTCTCCGATAAAATCCGACTCTATTCTGTACAGTAATTGTTCTTCCATCATGCAGAACCTCTTCTCAAGTAGTTTTTATAAGTTTAATTCGTATCCCATTATACACACAATATGGTCCATGTATAGCCGTTCGGGCATACAAATTCATCTTACCTTATAGATAACGTTTAAACCACCCGGTAATCTCTTCTAATCTCGCAATTCGTAGGTTTGGTTTCCCTGTTCTTGACATATTATGATCGGATTCGGGGAAGCGCACAAATTCTGTCTCTTTGCCTAAATCTTTTAATGTAATAAAGAGTTGTTCCGCTTGCTCGATCGGACAAACGAAATCTCGTTCTGCATGAAGGATCAATAGAGGTGTCTCGATATTCTCCGCATATTTTAATGGCGACTGCTTCCATAGCGTATCGACATCTGTCATCCCTGCTTTTAAATGCCAGTCGGTGAAGTAATAGCCGATATTCGATACACCGAAGAAGCTGACCCAGTTGCTGATAGAACGTTGTGTGACGGCTGCTTTGAAACGATTCGTATGCCCAACAATCCAGTTTGTCATGAAGCCACCGTAGCTACCGCCCGTTACGCCAAGGCGCGTTTCATCGATCCAGCTTTCGGTTTTCAACACTTCATCTAGCCCTGCCATAATGTCTTCATATCCACCGCCACCGTAATCGCCACGCACCGCGTCAACAAATGCTTGACTGTAACCGTGACTACCACGCGGATTGAGATAGAGAACACCGTAACCTTGCGCCGCTAGCACTTGCATCTCATGGAAATACGTATAACCGTACATCGCATGCGGTCCGCCATGAATTTCCACAATGAGCGGATACGTTTTACCTTCTGTAAATTTCGTTGGCTTCATGAGCCACCCTTGAATATTTTCATTACCATTCGTATAATAAATCGTTTCGGGTTCAACTAACTCCACTTTCTTCAACCAACCTTCGTTGAATGAAGTCAATTTTGTCCGTTCGCCCGTCGCAATCGTTTGGCGATACAGTTCTCCAGGATTCGTCATTGTGCTTACGGTGAGCAATGCGAATTCAGCGTCTTTCGCAACGTCATAACCATAAACATGTTCTTCTTCACCAGTCGCAGGATAAATCGCACCGTCAAGTGTAGCCGCATATAAACGTACTTCCCCCATACTCGATAATTGGAAATACAGTTGCTCGTCTTCTGTCCAAACTACACCAGGCGCAATCGTTTGTTGCAAGTGATCGGAAATACTTTCGTCCCCGATCGGTGCATCAATCCCCGCTGTTAGATTCATCGCCTGACCATTCGTTTGATCATAGACGAAGACATCTGCCTGCGTGACGTTTTGGAACGTCATGTCATATCCTGTATACGCGATATAGCGGTCGTCTTTAGAGAAAGCGACATTGCCGAAAAAGCCTTGTTCATCGAGAATGACGGTCTCTTTTTTCGTTTCAATATCCACTAGTACTAACGGAACACTGAAGTCATGATCCGTCTGCGCGTTGCGATTGACACCGATGACCAATTGCTTGCCGTCATGCGAAACCGCTTCTAATGAATGATCAAATGGTTCCTTTGTGAAATTACAAACAGTGCACGTGGCCACATCGACATAGCCAATTTGTGTATATTGATCTTGTGGTAATACACCGATGAAGTCTTCTTTGTATTTCATTTTCGTCACACGGATTGGTTGTGGGAATCGTTCTTGCTTCTGTACCGTAGTACAAAATGTTTCGCCTGTTTTCAGCTTGCCCGTAAACCAGATTTTCTTGCCGCACGCTGACCATTCAAATGAATCAATCGCTTCTTTACAGTCCGTCAGCGCACGTGCTTCCCCGCCCGCTTTCTGTATAATATACAGTTGATTCGTTTCATTTCGATTCGATAAAAACGCTACTTGCTTACCATCGGGAGACCATTTCGGCGCACTCACTCGTTGCTTGCCATATGTCCACCGCGTTACCTCACCCGTCTGTAAATCGATATGATGGATGGCTGAATGATACGCATTATCCTCTTTATTTAATTCCGTCACCGTACACACCGCTTCTCGATCGTTAGGTGCCAACACCGGATTCGTTACCGACTTCGTTTCAAATAAATCGTCCATCGTTACACATCGTTTATTCATCTAACCCCTCCTATTTTCTTACTTTTCTCTCTAAACCATAACAAGACCGCACTTGCTTTGGCAATACATGCGTAAAAAAACGAGTGACGGGCTATCATTCCCCATCACTCGTTCCTATGATCTTTAACTTTTAACTTGATCTTTCAATGAACGTCTCAAAATTTTACCTGTCGTATTTTTCGGCAACTCGTCTAGAAACTCAATCGATTTCGGTACTTTATACTTCACGAGACGCTTCGCACAAAATTCATGCAGCGATTGTTCCGTAGCATCCGAACCTTCCTTCAACACAACATAGGCTTGTACTTCTTCACCGAAGTTCGTGTCTGGTACGCCAACGACTGCGGCTTCCACAATATCGTGGTGGCTAAACAGCACTTCCTCTACTTCTCGAGGATACACGTTAAATCCGCCGACGATAATCATATCTTTCTTACGGTCTACGATATAAAAGTAACCGTTTTCATCTTGTCGCGCCAAGTCGCCTGTATAGAGCCAACCGTCACGAAGTGCAGCTGCAGTTTCTTCAGGCATTTTATAATACCCTTTCATGACGTTCGGCCCGCGTACGATTAATTCACCGACGTGATTGTCAGGAACCTCTTCGCCCATTTCATCGACCACTTTATTTTCGACATTCATAATATTTGTTCCGATTGATCCAGGAACACGCTCACGATCTAACGGATTGAAACACGTAACCGGTGAGGCTTCAGATAAGCCATAACCTTCCGAAACCCGCACATTAAATTTCTCTTCAAAGTTATGAAGCAAGGAGACAGGCAGTGAGGATCCACCTGAAATCGCTAGTCTAATGGACTCGAAGTCTTCTGTTTTACCTTCCGGATATTGATAGAGGAAGTTATACATAGTAGGAACGCCCGCAAATACTGTCGCCTTCTGCTCGCGAATCATTTGGAATATCTCGCCCGGGCTAAAGCGTGGTTCAAGTAAAATAGTGGCGCCTTTCACGAGTGGTGCATTCGCTACAACCGTTAATGCGAATACATGGAATAAAGGCAATGTCGCTACGATTTTATCATTCTCGGAGAAACCTAAATAGTCCCCTACGTCACGCGCATTCGAGTAAATATTCTTATGTGTTAACATCGCACCTTTAGGATGTCCAGTCGTTCCAGACGTATAAAGAATGATAGCGCTTTCATCTTCGTCAACTTCAACCGCTTCCGTCATCGGTTTAGATTTCTTAATGAGCATGCTAAATGAATGCACTTTTTCCTTCACCGCTTCGTTCAGCGTACCTAACTTCTGTCCTGCATCTGGACTCATTTCACAGATGACATAGTTCTCAATCGTCGGGAATGACTGGCTTGCTACTTCTACCAGTGGCAGTAATGGATCGATCGCAATAACGGCTTTGGCATCACTGTTTTCTAGAATGTATGAAATTTCGTCAGGTGTATAGAGCGGATTGATCGGCACAGCTGTCGCTCCGATCCGCATAGTGGCATAGAGTGAGATCAAGTAGTGCGGCGTGTTGCCGAGTAAGAATGCGACTTTGTCCCCTTTATTGACCCCTAGGTTTTGTAGTGCGTTGGCGAACATGGATACGGACATATCAAACTGTGCGTACGTCGTGTCTTTCCCCATGAAGTGGTAGGCGATTTTACTTGGCTTGCTCTGTGCGGTTTGCTGAACACTAGAAACTAAATTCATGCTTTCATCTCCCTAACAAGTGAATGAATAACCATTCAGTAATTCGTTAATTATACTGATAAAACAATTAATTGGCAAGAGTTTACTGGGAATTTTGTTATTTTAGTTTATTAGGATAGGCTGGATGGGCTAAAGGGTTAGGGATTTGCGCTCTAGGCGGACGCGTTCTGGAGGGCACGCGGTGAGCCCTCTAGTCGCTACGCTCCTTTATCGGTCTCACCTGTCGTGCTGATCCTCCCAGAGTCGCCGCCTGCCGCTCCAATCCCTTGCAATCTTAGTGGGTGATACTTATTGTTGTGCATTGAAGTTTGGCTAGTATTCAGTGAATAACTGAAACATGAATTAGAATTAAACTTGAACTTGAACTTGAACTACATAAAGTGTAAAGACAACAACAGTTCATACACAATCTACAATGATTGACCTACGTACCTCCACTATAAACGTAGGATTGAAGCGGAAGCTGGGGCGACTCCGAGAGGATCAGCGTGCGCCTTGAGAACCTGGACAGATGCCTTAATTTCTGCAAAGTACACAGAAATACGGCAAAGCGAACCCTTCGCTGTTCGCTTGGCTCAAGCCACGCCCTCCGGAAAGCGTCCCCAGCTGGAGCTTCAATCCCCTTGCACCCACCATGCACCTCTCCGTTCATAAGAAAAGACACCCCTCCCTAAGAAGTAGGTGCCTTGATGTGTGAAATATAACGCCAGCGGATTAGATAGAAATAGAATATCTGCATCAGCGCAAAGCCCGCCAGCACAAGCGCTAGCTCCTTGACAATCGAAATTTCAGCGAGCGCATCCCAGATCACCTGCAGGGACATAAACGCAAACACACTGTGGATGAACGACACACCCCACGGGAAGAAAAACTGCGGAATCAATTGCCGATTGACGATCTTTGTAAACTCCCTATCCGTCATCCCAATCCGCTGCAACACCGCATACTGCCGTCGATCGTAGCTGAGCGACGTATACAAACGGAAATAGATAAAACTACCAGACGCCAGGAAAAATACGCCTGCCAGCAATAATCCGATAAACAACAGCAACGAAAACGTCATACGGATATGCGAGTAATTCAACCCTGGATTCTCAAACTCATAGCGCACCGGATCGCGGTGTTCGAGCATGAGCCCCGCCAGCACTTGGGCATGGATAGACAATCCGATTTCCCGCGTCTCTTGCCAGTCCCGTACGTTAAACGCATAATAATTAAACGCCAGTGCATCGACGCCCGCTTGTTCTTCAATTCGGTCGAAGTCCAAATGATTGACGACGATCGTATTAAGCCCAAGCGCATTTGGCGGAAACAGTTTATACGGATAGACGCCTTCGATTTCGAGTGAGACGCTGCTATCAGCCAGTTCGGTGTTGACTGACTCTGTCGACAACTGATTAGCGGCGGCTGCTGTTGCAGGTAAGAACAACGCGTGTCCACTTTGTAAGGAAAGCGGCTTTTCCCCGAAGGTTGCGGCCAATTCATTCAGATCAGATAGCTTGACGATATTGACTTTATTCTTAGTATAAGAAGATTGCTGTTCCAGCACACGAAATCGTACAGCCCAGTAATCAAGACCTTGTTGGTCGAGTTCATTGGTCAATTTCGCAATATGTTGATACTCGTAATCATTATGCGGCAAGCTTTTATAAATAAGCCCGAGTGGATTCACTTCACGGTATTGCGAAGCGAATGACGTTAACGACGCCAGAATACCGACTGACATGAACGCTATTGTCGAAACGATCGTCACGATGAAGAACATCCGTGCATTTTCTTTTAACCGAACGATGCTTTCCGAGATCGAGATCATCCAGAAGTCCCGCCAAAAAATTTTCTTTTGCCGTCGCAGTGCATGTAAAACGAGTGGTAAGGTGTCTGTAAAAAAGTAATACGTTCCGACTGTGAGGAGTGGCGGTAGCAAGAAGAACAGACTAATGATGCTCGAGCGTGAGACGAATGCAGCCATCGCGTAGGCGAGCAATAATAGCACAACGCCGAAGATCCCACGGCTTTTCGAGTACGAATAAACCGATTGCACGGCCATATCCCCATTTAATAAGTCCGATACTTGCCCTTGCTGAATGAATACGGGTGCGATATATGAAATGATAGCGAATAAACTAAGGAATGCACCCATCGTCAGCACGAATGGTTTCCAAGATAAATAAAGCGGTAAAACTGGAATTTGTACAATCGCTTTGACAATCATGAAGAAGAACTTTGAAAACATGAAGCCGAGGAAAATTCCGCTGATGATCGATGCAAACCCAAGCAACATCGTCTCGATGAAAATGAGGCGATGCAACTGGCGCTTTGCCATTCCGAGAAGCAATAACACACCGAACTCTTTTGATCGCGCCTGCAAAAATGCACGCATCGAATAAAACAGGAAAAACAGTGTGAAGATAAATAGAATGATTTCCGCTATGCCCATACCGAGCGTTGAAATCTCTTTTAGAAAGGTGTTTTCAATCGACGGATGGAACAGCAACATCGAATAGAGGAAAAACACCATGACGGAAAATACACTCGCCATGAAGAATGCGGCGTAGACTCGGCGGTTACGAAGGACGTTACGGTAAGCGAACTGTCGAAAAGTCATTCACATTCCCTCCAAGTAACGACAACACATTCAAGATCCGCTGGAAAAATGTTTGCCGGCGTTCGTCTTTATAAATTTCATTGAAAAACTCACCGTCTTTAATGAACAATACGCGGTCACAGTAACTCGCAGCAATCGGGTCGTGCGTCACCATAATGATTGACGTCTTTTCATGCTGGTTAATATGCTCGAGTAATTCGAGTACATCTTTCGCTGATTTGGAATCCAGATTTCCTGTCGGCTCATCCGCTAATACAATGCTCGGCTGATGGATGAGCGCCCGTCCTATCGCGGTACGCTGTGCTTGTCCACCTGATAGTTCATCAGGTCGGCGCTCCAAAATATCTCCCAAGTTCAGCTTTTGTGCCATATCTTCTACCCGCTTTTTCATCTCTTCAACAGGTAATCCATCAAGCGTTAACGGCAATACAAGATTTTCTTCCACCGTCAGCATTTGCAGTAAATTGATTTCCTGAAAGACGAAACCAATTTGCCGTCTGCGGAATAAAGCTATTTGATTTTGACTGAGCTTTTCTGGTTCCACGCCTCCAATGACAATCTTGCCATAGGTTGGAATATCCGTCGCCATCAATAAGTTCAGCAACGTCGTCTTGCCACTACCCGACGGACCCATAATGGCAACGAACTCCCCTTCTTGCACATCGAAGTCCAATTGATTCAGTGCACGATGTATAACTTTTCCTTCATAGATCTTCGTTACATCTTCCATCTTAACGACCGGTTGTGTCATTTGGTTGTTCACCCGCCTCTCCGTCTGTAAATAGTAATGCAATCGTCGTGCCTTCACCTTGTTTGGAAGATATCGTCAGTTGGTGGCCCAGTTTCTCACAGACTTCGGACGCAATATACAGCCCCATGCCCGTCGATTCACCGGACAATCTGCCGTTTTCTCCTGTGAAGAATGCTTTCGTCACACGATGTAAGTCGGATGCCGGTATTCCGATCCCTTCATCGATGATCTCAAGACACAGCCCTTCTTGAAGCTGCACTGCATTGACATGAATTTTCTTGCCTTTTTCAAATGTATATTTCACTGCATTCGTAATGAATTGATTGAGCATGAACTTGATCCATTTCCGGTCGGTCGCAACCGTTAAGTGCTCCTCGACGTTCAGCACGGGAAACAGGCCGTTTGCAATGAAAAGTCGTTTGTTGTCATTGAGCACTTCTTGCAACACTTGCCGAAGCAATAGCCGCTCAATTTGCATATCTTCTTCAAACGTTTCAAGCCGTGCATTGACCAGGACGATTTCCAATCCGTTTTGGATGCGCCCCACTTCCTGCTCGATACTCTTCTTATCGACTTCATCTTCTTGTAATAATAAATTAATGACCGAGATCGGCGTTTTCATTTGATGTACCCATTGATTCATGAAATGCAAATGACGATTTTGTCTATTATATAATGTCTGTACTTCATGCTGGTACAGGCGATATAATTCACGCGTAAATTCTATCGTCTTTTTATGTTCAGGAGTCATGACGTGCCGTATCAACGCATCTTCCATCTGCTTCGGTTTTTCAACGATTCTCGCATAATACGTACGCCGCATGATGTATTTCGCTCCCAAATAGCCCGCCGTAAGTAAGATACTCATCGCGACCGAATAGATCGCCGTGTTCGGACTGCGGAAGCCGTCAAGCCAAAACAATAGTAGAATGAACGATACGAGTCCGATTTGAAACAACATGAACGGTACATGCTCTTTAACGAACAGTGTGAAAGCTTTCATTAGGCTTCCGACTCCGGCATGAAGCGATACCCCGCACCACGCACCGTTTCAATCCAAGACCGCACATCATAATCGGTCAATTTCTTGCGCACTCTGGCCATATTGACGTTGAGTGTATTTTCATCGACGAATGACTGGTCATCCCACAGTTCTTCGAGTAACCTTTCGCGCGACACAACTTTCGGAGACTCGCCCATTAGCAATTCCAAAATGACACACTCTTTCTTCTGAAGCGGAATTTCTTCCTTGCCTTTTTGTAACGTCATCCGTTCTATATATAACGTCAGATCACCTGATGCAATCATGCGCTCCGACTGATTCGGTGAGTATTCCCCGAACGAACGACGCAAATGGCTTTTAATTTTCGCCAATACAATTTCATAATGGAATGGCTTCGTAATGAAATCATCGCCACCATTTTCGAGCGCAAAAACTTGATCCATATCACCAGAGCGTGCCGAGATGAATATAATCGGACACATCGTATGTTGACGTAGCTGACGGCACCAATAGTAGCCATCGTAAACCGGCAAGTTGATATCTAAAAGCACTAAATGCGGATTATACGCGTTACATTCTTCGACGACTCGGTCAAAGTCCTGAATAATTGCGACTTCATATTGATATTTTTCAAGCGTTCCCGCTAGCAGTTGGGCAATTTTCAAATCATCTTCTACAATAAATATTCGATGTTTCACCGTAACTCCTCACTTTCTCGTTATATTCAGTATAACGCATTTCACAGCACACATAAATAAATCCTCGTATACAAAAACGCATGCCCCGCAAGACATGCGCTGTTCTTTAATAGATTACATCCACAAATTCTTCCAGCTTAATACCACCAAGGATTTTCTCAACGTCCATTGACTCGAGTGCTTCCGTGATCGCCTTACGTTCGTATTTCACACCTACTAAACGATTTTCGATTTCTTGGACTTCGCCAACACCAAAAAAGTCACCGTAGATATTAACGTTTTCTATACTGCCTTTTTCGACTTGCAAACGAACATCAATGCCACCGACAGGAAAACGTTTGGACTGTTGCAAGTTGAATTTTGGTGAACGTCCGTAATTCCACTCCCAGTTACCATAGCGCTCCGCAGACAATTCACGGATTTTCGTCCAGTCTTCATCGGTCAGCACACGATACTCAATATTTTCTTCCCCATCGAACATCGAGTTCAAGATTTCCTGTCTAAACTGTTCAATGGAGATAGGCTCTTCCAAGAACTCGGAAATGTTCGCGACACGACTGCGAATCGACTTGATTCCTTTTGACTCGATTTTGTCTTTCCTCACTTTAAGTGAATTCACGACACCTTCCATATCTGTATCAAACAATAACGTCCCATGACTAAACATACGATCCTTTGTAGCAAACTGTGCATTCCCTGAGATTTTACGTCCATCAATCAAAATATCGTTACGACCAAGCAATTCCGCTTTGACCCCCATTTTAGCCAGCGCATCTGTTACAGGCTCTGTGAACTTCTTAAAGTTACGGAATGATTCCCCATCGTCTTTCGTAATGAAACTGAAGTTTAAGTTTCCTTTATCATGATACACCGCACCGCCACCAGACAGTCTACGTACTACGTGAATGCCTTGACGATCGACAAACTCTGTATTGATTTCTTCAACTGTATTTTGGTTCTTTCCAATTATGATAGAAGGTTCGTTGATATAGAACAGTAAATACGAATCTTTGTCTACGTCCATCGTATTGAGTACATATTCCTCAATAGCCAGGTTAATACGCGGGTCTGTAATGCCTTGATTATCGATAAATTTCATATTTTCTTCTCTCCTCACAAAATTGCTGCATTTATTTTCAGTTAATTCTTTCAATTCCAAACAGCTAAAACTGCCTGAAAGCCCGTCACAAAAGGCTTGAATCCATTTTAACAGATAGTTAAATGAATTGTTGACTTTCGGCATCTGTTATAATACAATGAGTATATAACAAAGAGTTATACAACAAACAGAAGGGGATTGATAAATATGGTAGAAAGCATCGTAGAATTTTTCAAGAACTTGCCGGCGAAGGTTTGTGTGACATGTGGAACTGAAATTGAAGAGCAGCACGAGTGTTACTCTAATCAATGTAATCATTGCAACGTAAAGTAAAACAAAACTTTCATTCGGCGAATATTCCTATATTCGCTTTTTTTGTGCGGAAATACATACATAAATTGAGCAGCTCGCCCATTGTGCTAGGCCAACCGCGCTTTCCAGACAAATCCACTCGCCATACAACATAAAAAAATCCGCACAACAATTGTTGTACGGATTTTTCTAGGTTATTTAAACAGCTTCGCCAATACGTGATCTTTCGCGGCGACTCCTTGATCGATACAGTCAGGTAGACCGACTCCATTATAGGAGGCGCCAGCCAGCTCGACCATTGGAAACTCCGATTGCACTTCTTCCCGCGCACGTAAAACCTTCTCTTTATGACCTACGCGGTATTGCGGTCTGTCCTCTTTCCAGCGTGTAATAATACAGAAATCAGGTTCACCTTCGAGCCCAAGAATTTCTTTCATATCTTGGCGAACAATCTTTTCGATCTCAGCATCCGGTAAGTCGACAATCGCTTCTTCCCCAACGCGTCCAACGAATGCTCGCACCATGACTTTATCGTCTGGTGTTGTCGTTGGCCATTTACGATCGACGAGTGTACATGCGGTAATCGAATGATTACTACTGCGTGGTACTAAGAAACCTGTTCCATCGATATCGCTCTTCATCGCACTCTTCGGGTAACCTAGTGCGACCGTTGCCACAGATGTCATCGGAATCGTTCCTAGTTCTTTCAACAGTCCATGCGGCTCAAATAAACGGCTCGCTACTACGTGGCTAGTCGACATGATGACTGCATCTGCTACGACTTGCTGCTGATCATTCAATGTCAGAACGGCACGGTCGTCTTGTTTCACTATTTTCGTGACACGCGTCTGTTTCATAACGTGGACATCAGTCAGTTGCTCTTCCAATGCTTCGATCAATGAATCCAGACCATTTTTAAATGTATGGAAAGCACCCATTTTCTTCGAACTATGACTATTTTTTTGCGGTAGCTGTTTAGGAGTAGTCTTCCTCATTCCTAAAATTAAGCTACGATAATTTTTTTCCACTTCATAAAACTGTGGGAAAGTCGATTCCAGGCTCATATGATCGATATCGCCGGCATAGACGCCCGACAATAATGGCTCTATTAGATTTTCCACCACTTCTGTACCAAAGCGTCGACGGAAAAACTTACCGAGCGACTGATCTCCAGTTACTTCAGAACGTGGTAATACAAAGTCACCTGCCGCACGTATTTTACCGCTTAAACTGAATAAACCTGACGTAACGAAGGGTTTGATTTCAGTCGGTACACCCATGACAGCACCTGCTGGGATTTTGTGCATCTGATTATGCAGCAATATATAGGCTTGCCCTGTTGCGTTACGCACAAGCTGATCATCTATACCCAGGTCAGTCGCTAATTGGTCTACACTTTTTTTACGGATCAAAAAGGAATCGGGACCGCGTTCGATTACATAGCCGTCTCGACGGACTGTTCGGATTTTTCCACCTAGTTCTGTTGAAGCTTCAATCATGATGATGTCTATGGGAAGTCCTTGTTCACGGGCATCTTTTTGCATATAATACGCTGCAGCGAGACCTGTGATGCCGCCGCCGATTATGACAACTTTTTTTCGTTCACTCATGTCCTTTTTCACTCCGATCCAATCGAATTCATTTTGTTGCGTGCAATTGATCCATTACCGCATCTGCCATCGCATCAATGAATAAAGGATCGGTGTTCGGCATAGCAGGTCTGTGGTACGCTGCGCCGATATCATCACATACTACTTTACACTCGTAGTCGTTATCGTACAGAACTTCCAAGTGATCTGAAACGAATCCAACTGGTGTGTAAACGAATGATGTATATCCTTTCGTTTCAAACAGTTCACGTGTGAGATCTTGTACGTCCGGACCTAACCAAGGATCAGGGGTTTGCCCTTCACTTTGCCAGCCGAGTGCGTATGTTTTTACGCCTGCTGCTTCCGTAATCATTTCTGCAGTTTCTTTCAACTGATCAGCGTATGGGTCACCGTTAGCCAGAATCTTTTCCGGTAACGAGTGAGCCGAGACGATCAAGCATGAATTGTTGCGCTCAGTCTCGTCCATCGCGTCATAGGTTTGACGCAATTGGTTCGCCCAGTACTCGATGAATTTCGGTTGCTTGTACCAGCTTTCAACTGAAGTAAGTGTAATCCCGTGCTTGTCTGCTTCCTCTTTCGCGCGACCGTTGTATGATTTAACGGAGAACGTAGAGAAATGTGGTGCCAATACAATGGATGCAGCTTCCGTAATACCATCTTCATGCATTTTTTGTATGGCATCTTCCACGAATGGTGCAATATGCTTCAGACCTACATATACTTTGAATTCAATTTCGTCTTGTGCTTCGTTCAAACGCGCGCCTAGTGCGTTCGCTTGATCGTCCGTAATCCGCGCAAGTGGTGAAATGCCTCCGATTGCCTCATAGCGATTGCGAAGATCTTCTACTTGTTCCGGAGCCGGCGGACGGCCTCTACGGATATGCGTGTAATACGGTACTAGATCGTCATAGGAGTTTGGTGTACCGTACGCCATAACGAGTAAGCCCATTTTCTTTTTCGTCATCATTTTCACCTCATGGTTGGATTGTTATTTCGAACGTAATTCTCTACTATAGTCATGTACGAAAGCTGTTAAGCGTTTCAATGTTGCAGGTTTTACGTCAGGGAACACACCATGGCCTAAGTTGAAGATGTGGCTACCGTGTTCTACACCTTGTTCAACAATAAGCTTTGCACGTTCTTCGATGACGGACCAGTCTGCCAGTAACATGGATGGATCCAAGTTTCCTTGCAATGGCTTTGTCAAACCGCGTTCACCCGCTTCTTTGATAGACAAGCGCCAATCCAGTCCTACTACGTCGACTGGTAGGTCATGCCATTCATTCGCCAAGTGGCTTGCGCCGACTCCGAATGTAATCAATGGAATATTTAATTTACGCAGTTCCGAGAAAATACGAGTCATTGTAGGTTTAATGAAGATTCGGTAATCCGATACATTCAATGCGCCTACCCACGAATCAAATATTTGCACAGCTTTCACGCCTGCGTTAACTTGTGCTTGGATATAACTAATCGTCATATCAGCTAACTTATCCATCAATGCGAACCAAGCTTGTGGCTCAGATACCATGAAGGACTTTGTCAGGTTATAGCTCTTTGAAGGACCGCCTTCGATCATATAACTCGCAAGTGTAAACGGTGCGCCTGCGAAACCGATTAGTGGTACATTCAATTGCTCCTGTGTCAGCAATTTTATCGTATCCAACACGTAAGGAACTTGCTCTTCTGCTGAAAACTCACCTAAGTTTGCGATGTCTTGTGCAGAACGAATCGGATTTGAGATAACAGGACCTACGCCTGATTTAATCTTTACGTCTACTCCGATTCCTACAAGTGGTGTAACAATATCTTTATATAAAATAGCTGCATCTACATCATATTGATCTACAGGAAGCTTTGTTACATACGCACACAATTCTGGCTGATGCGTAATTTCTTCCAAGGAGTATTTCTCTTTGATTTTAAGATATTCCGGCTGTGAACGTCCTGCTTGACGCATAAACCAAACGGGCGTGTGTTCAATTTCCTCGCCTCTCGCAGCACGTAATAACGTATCATTAAAAGTTGACATATTCAGAGATACCTCTTTCCATTATTTTAATTTCTTTCACGTAACTCATATACGTTCTCATGATAAACCGTTGACAAGTCAATGTATAGTGAATTGCGCCTTTGTCATAATTTTGTGCTAGGACAACTCACACTTCTGCCACGCTTTAGACAATCATTCCTAACTTGCTTGCAACAGACGTGTTTGATTCGGAGGAATTAAGGGAATTACTACATGTAGAATCATACACTAGTAAAGAGTGTTGTTAAGTTAATTAAGTACAGACGATCGTTACTAGCCAAAGGAGGAACTTTACATGAATATTTATATGACAACTGGAACGCTGGGTTTTATGGAGAAGATCAAAGACCAGCACACTGATGAATCTATACTTTTGATGAATGGCGGCGGCAGTACACTGTTGCTACATGAGACAAATGGCAAGAGCGTATTTCAAACACCAAGGAAATTTGAAGTAGTAGGTTCTTACGGTAACCTGACAGAACCTGGATTCTTTGCAATGGATAACGTTGCAGTGACAGATGAAGGGAAACCAATTTTCGAACATCAATACAAGCACCTGGGCGAACAACTGCAAAACATGCCAGGTTTCGTAGCCTTCCGCTTATTGCGTCCTATCGGTTCTGATACGTATACATTGCTGACAGAATGGACAGATCGACGCTTGTACGATATTTGGTATAACTCTCCAGGTAATCAATTATCCGATAAAACGGTTTTCAAAGATGCCGGTGGTGCTACGCAACATATCTTCACAAGCGCTCCATACACTACACATTATAAAACACCTACTGAAGAGGTTTGACGTTTCGACGTCAGACCTTCTTTTTTTTGTTAAACGACGTCTAACCTACCATTTTTCATTCGTTTCAGTTGCCAGAAATTTCAAAACTCGTAGTTTGCGATATGGCTGACCCCTTGCTATACTAAACGAATTGATTGACTTATTTGTCTATTAGAAAGGGGTTTTATTAATGAGAGAACAATTATTTCAGAAACTCGAACAATCTTATGACGATATGGTAGAGATTCGCCGTTATTTGCATATGAATCCCGAAGTTTCATTTAAAGAAACGAAAACCGCTGCCTATATCGCTGACTTTTATAAACAACTGGGAGTGGAAGTACGTACTGGAGTAGGCGGCAATGGTGTCGTCGCAAGAGTCAAAGGTGCGAAGCCAGGAAAAACGGTTGCTTTGCGAGCAGACTTTGACGCGTTACCTATTCAAGATCAAAAAGATACACCCTACGCTTCCACTGTACCGGGCGTCATGCACGCATGTGGACATGATGGCCATACCGCCACACTTCTCCAATTGGCAAAAGCTATGAATGAAATGCGCGAGGATCTTACTGGCGAATATGTATTTATCCATCAACACGCGGAAGAATTAGCTCCAGGCGGCGCGATTGCGATGATCGAAGACGGCTGTCTAGAAGGTGTCGATGTCATTTTCGGCACGCATTTGTGGTCTCTATTTGACTCAGGCGTGATCTATTACGCTCCAGGTCCAATTATGGCTGCAGCGGACCGATTCAATATTACCATTCAAGGTGCTGGCGGACACGGCGCTTCTCCACATCAAACGAAAGACGCGATCGTAATCGGTTCACAGCTCGTGATGAACTTGCAACAAGTCGTCTCAAGACGTGTGGATCCCATTGAATCAGCTGTACTATCCGTCGGCTCATTCGTCGCAGAAAACGCCTTCAACGTCATCGCCGACCAAGCTGTCCTAGAGGGAACTGTTCGCACATTTACTAATGACGTACGCAATCTAATGGAACAAGAAATAAAGCGTGTAGCTGAAGGCACGGCCTTGACTCATGATTGCCAAATTACTGTAAACTACTACCGTGGATATCCGGCAGTGATCAATCATGAAAAAGAAACGAACTACCTAAAAACTATTGCTGAATCTATTCCGAATCTACAAGGCGTAGAAGAAATGCAACCTCAAATGGGTGGAGAAGACTTCGCCTACTACCTTGAAAAAGTTCCGGGTACTTTCTTCTTCACGGGCGCCAAGCCGACAGATGCATACCCTCACCACCATCCACGTTTCGACATAGATGAAAAAGCTATGATCGCAGCAGCTAAAACATTGTGTGCTGCGGCTATTGAGTATCAGAACTAAAGATCAGTACGATGCTGAAGAACGTCCCTATTCTCTTGGGATGGTCTTCAGCTTTTTAACTTTTCTATAGATATAGGGTTGTGGTTTAGCTGGCAATGTAAGTGGCAAGTTCATTACCCCCACTACGGCGCTGATGGATGGCTTTCGCGATGTCACTGATCTTCTCTCCATTAGAACCGCAACCTAAAGAAATACCACTTAGTAGCGCAAGCACCACTGCGGGGTAGGCCGTGGCCAGGAGACAACTGGCGGCACTTTGCCAGCTGGCTCCTGGCTGGAGGCAATACCCCACGTGCCTGCGTGGGTCCAGAAAGCAGACAATCAGTCACTTCGATGCCCAACAACCAGTCGAGCAACGACCCGCAGCCGCATAGTCTATCTGTCAAAAGCGTTTAGTAGTCGGGTAACAGACGTAATCTTTCAATTTATTCGTTCTATTAAAACCACAACCATTCGATAAAAATCATCATATTAATAGAACATTTACTATTTTCCAACATTACAGTTGATTTTCGTTTTTTCTATACTATAATTAATACGTATATGGTCCTATTAAACGGGAGGGAACAACATGGCTAATCCACATTATCTATCGTCTTACATCGTTACATTTCATACTTTTGCATTACTCCATGGACAACATGCGAATCCATACTATACAAAAGTAGTGGAAAGCGACCGGACTTTTATTGTCGAGAAAACACCATTAGAAATTATGAGAGAGTCTTGTGCGCATTACCGTTCCAACTTTGAGTCCATTATTAACAGTTCCAAAATGGATTTGAAAAACCGACCAAAGCCACCAATTATGCTGACTCATTCGAATGATCGGCCGTTATTATTTTTCCCTTTACTGTCCCCTACCTTACATAAAAACTCATGGGTGGCTTATCATGCAGTAAAAGACGCTTTTCAGCACGAGGATGGTGTAACCGTGATTCTAAAAAACGATACGCAGATGCATCTAGATACGTCGTTAGCAACTGTTTATCGCCAAATGGCATTATCGCATATTTTGTCTCAACGATTTGAAAATGCTCAGGAAGAATTGCGAAGTTCTTATTATATGATCATGGACCCGAAGAGTTCTGATTCGACAATTTCCTAATATACAGATTCAGTAACTCTTCCGATCGGTTACGCAAGCGAACATTCAAGTAGCGTCGCATATCTTGATAGCCATCATGTAAAAATACATATTCCGTAAATAGTTCATCTGTTGAATGGCGTATCACTTTCATTTTATGCTTTCGCAAATACAAAGAAGTTGTTTGTAGATCAGCAGAAACTGTGTTCATCGTCTCGTCCAGCAAATTAAGGTACGGACTTTTCAGTTTAAACGGTACCTTCTCTAATAACTGACGGTCACGTTCCATAATCGTCAATAGCATAGGAAGATAAATATAGTTCTCCAAATACGGCATTGCCTCTGCGGGGATCAAAGGCATTGAATTCGCCTCCTTACAGAACGTGTGTTCTTAATCTAATTATAATTCCTTTAACGCAGAAAAGCAAGTACTCGTAGTATGGCTTTTTTTCGCATAAAAAAACTTCCAGTTGTACTCACTGGAAGTTTTGTCGCTAAATCAACCTATCAAGCGGTTTATTCTTTTACTGGTTCATCACCTATAAAGTGGATTGAAAACACTTTCCATGCGCCATCTTCTTTATTGAATACAGTCACTTGGCGACCTTCATGTGTATTCTCTACCTCTGTCTCAATATCCGTGAATGTCGTTTTCAATGTAGAAAATAACTGTGCGCTATCACCTGAATATTTTACGATCGTTTCATGATCTGTTTCACGTTTCATCGTAGAATTCTCAAGCATTTCTTCCGTAGCCTGACGCTCTTCTTCGAGATCATAGCCTTTAGTAGAAAGTGTAGTCAGATAACCTTCTACGTCTTGATTGTTCAATGTTTCGATGTAGTTATCAAAAGCAGCTAGAATTTCTTCTTTATCTTCTTTTGGTACGTCTGTAGCTTCTTCGACTTTGTCACCTGACATGCTGAATCCTACTTTATTTTCATCTACTCCATGATCGATGGCGCCACTGCCTGGTGCTGGTTCGCCAGTTTCAGGATTATTTTGATTCGTTTCATCTGCGTTACCGCATGCACCTAATACGAGCACTAATGCCATGGATGCGACTGCTAATTTTTTCTTCATATGCCCCTCCTACGTAGAGAAAAAGGCCTTCAACATGCAAAGACCTTTTCTTCTATTAATTATTTTACTTCTACCCAACCATTTTTGATCGCTGTCACAACAGCTTGTGTACGGTCATTTACACTCATTTTTTGCAGAATGCTGGAAACGTGGTTTTTCACCGTTTTTTCTGAGATGAAGAGCGTTTCACCGATTGTCCGGTTGCTCTGACCATCTGTCAATAATTGTAAAACTTCACATTCGCGCTTCGTCAATAAATGGAGTGGACGACGAATGTCGTTCTGCTGGAAGGATCCTTTATGTTCTCTCTCACTCAAACGACGGAATTCTGTTACTAAATTATGCGTAATTTTTGGATGTAAGTATGAGCCACCATTTGCTACTACTTTGATCGCCTGAATAATTGCGTCTGCATCCATTTCTTTTAGCATATAGCCGAGAGCACCTGTTTTCAAAGCGTGTGTTACGTAGGATTCGTCATCATGAATGGATAGCATGATGACGCGTGCATCGGGAAATTCTTTTATTAATTGCTCAGTCGCGTCTACACCATTCATGCGTGGCATATTAATATCCATCAGCACTACGTCTGGCTCATACTCTGTGTACAATTCAACTACTTCGACTCCATCGTCGCCTTCTGCTACTACGTTAAATGATTCTTCAAAATCCAAAATCCGTTTAACTCCTTCACGGAATAATTGGTGATCATCTACTATCAAAATTTTTGTCGCTTCCATATCCTATTCCTCCCAGTAAATACCTTACTTACAGATCTTCGTCCAATGGAATTTGAAAAAGTATCGAAGTGCCTTCTCCGACTTTCGAAGTGACCTTCATTTTCCCTTTCAATAACTCCACACGTTCTTGCATTCCAATTAAACCAAATGATTTCTCTTTTACTTCATTTGTATCAAAGCCCAGACCTTGGTCTTTGATTACTATATTAACTGATTCGCGTAACCATTCGATTTTCACCCATATTTCATCAGTTTTCGCATGTTTAATACTGTTATTAACTGACTCCTGGATGAGACGGAAAATACCTACTTCAAAATTGGAAGCAAATCTCTCTTCTGCTCCGTTGCTTTGAAAATGAATGATTAGCGGCGCCTCGTATTCACTAATGGTCAATAAATACTTTCGCAATGTCGGAACTAGTCCTAAATCATCCAAAGCCATAGGTCGCAAGTTATAAATGATACGACGTACTTCAGATAGCGCACCTCTAACCATTTCTTTTAAGTAAGATAGCTCTTGCATCGCTTCTTTTGGGCCATGCGTAACAAACGTTTTTTCGATTAAACCCGAACGCATCAAGACATTGGCCAGCATTTGCGCAGGTCCATCATGAATATCACGTGATAAACGTTTACGCTCTTCTTCTTGGGCCTGAATGATCTGAACCGCAAAATCTTGTTTATGGCGAGCCGTTTCCAGTGCTGTACTTACATTTTTCAAATCAGATGTTAAATATGTGATCACAGTGGTTACTTGGTTTACAAGTTGGTCCGCTCTTTCAATTGTAGAGAGCAGCAACATCAGTCGACGTTCAAGTTCATCCCGTCTTTCACGAAGTTGTTTCTCCTCCATTTTATTGATGGAGGCGCGTACAAGCAAGTCATTCGCTACACTATAAGCTTGTTTAACTTCATCTTCACTGTATGTTTCAAAGTCTTTTGATACAGTAGCCAGACGTTTTCTTGAGTGACGTGACATATCCTCTAAGGAATCGCCTTCTGTTATCACATGAGAAATACTTTCTTTCACTTCTGCTAACTCTTTTTGCATCTCTTCAAAACTTCGGCGGCTTTGTTCACTAATTAAGAAAATGTCGCTTTTTGAACGATCCATTACATTTACCATGTTGCCAAAGATTTTCTCCATCTGTTGAATGTCAATTGCCTTATCGTTCAAAGAACTCCCTCCCGCACCCGTTTATGTGAAAATTCGCAAAGCGAGCATTATTGCAGTTTAGCCTAAATACTTATACACTTCATATATAGTATATCATTTTAATGATGAATAAGTATTATAAGTATATTACAAATGTAGGGGGTACGACAAATGCGAGCTAATTATAAAACCGTAAATCTATACGGAGAGAGTGAATTCGTCATCCAAAAATCCCGTTTTCTGTCATTTGTCAAACGAGTCGAGACAGAACAAGAGGCACTGGACTTCATACAGGACATCAAAAAAAGCCATCATACAGCTACTCATAATTGTTCTGCCTATATCATAGGAGAACATGACCAGATCCAAAAAGCGAACGATGACGGGGAGCCTTCAGGTACAGCCGGCTTTCCTATTTTGGAAGTTCTCAAAAAGCAACAGCTAAAAGATACCGCGATTGTCGTGACTCGCTATTTCGGCGGCATTAAACTCGGTGGTGGCGGATTAATCCGTGCGTATGGCAAAGCAGCTTCTGAAGGCATTGCCGCAACAGGTGTTGTGGAAAGAAAATTACACACACTAGTTAAAACTTCTATTGATTACACATGGCTAGGCAAAGTAGAAAATGAAGTACGGCAATCCGATTACCCGTTAAAAGAGATCGTCTATGAAGAGGACGTTGAACTCTTTTTATATGTTCCTGAAGAAGATCAGGGGATTTTTCAGGAATGGATGATGGAGTTAACGAACGGTCAGGCGATCATCGCCACAACCGGACATAAATTTCTAGAGTTCGACATCTGACTATACGTCCAATCAAAAAGCGGGTATAATGATAGAAGGTAAACTTTATGAGCAGTAGGTCTGATTTCACTACATCACTACGAGTTTTCATGTATTGATTTGCCACTGACGGTTTTTTTCTGCCGTACACCCTGGAGGTATAAAATGAAAAGAGCAGAATATAAGAAAAAGAACGCGTCCAAAACGAAACGCTTCTTGAAAATAGCATTTTTTACGTTCTTCATAGCGATCATAGGCGTTGTCGCTTATGCATTCAAGCTGCATAATCAAGCGGTGAACGTACTAGATCGTTCTTATGAACCCATCGCTAAGACAGAACGGCCAGAAATATATGTAGAACCCGCAAAAGATAAAGTATCAATTTTGTTGATTGGCGTAGATGAACGCGAAACGCGGCAAGAAACAGGAGAAAACGGTAGGTCAGATGCACTGGTACTCGCAACTCTCAATCCTAAAACAAAAAGTGTCAAACTCGTCAGCATTCCCCGTGATTCATTTGTTTATATTCCACAGGTAAACTATAAAGATAAAATCACACATGCTCATGCCTACGGCGGTACTAAAGCCTCTATTGATACAGTCGAAGAACTATTCGATGTTCCCGTCAACTATTACGTCAAAATGAACTTTAATGCATTCATAGATGTGGTAGATGCACTTGGCGGTGTAGAAGTCGAAGTTCCATACGAGCGTATAGAGAAAGATGAAAACGATAAAAATGCAATTCATCTTATGCCAGGCTTCCAACGCCTAGACGGACGCCACACGTTAGCCCTAGCACGTACTCGGAAACTTGATAATGATATCGAGCGCGGCAAACGTCAGCAAATGATACTTCAGGCGATGATCAAAGAAGCGACATCGATTACATCCATTACAAAATACGGAGACGTGATCAATGCGCTTGGCGATAACATGAAGACCGACATGACATCCAAACAAATGTTGTCATTCATACAGTATATAAAAAGCGGACTTCCGGATGTTGATACCATCACGTTGACAGGTTATGACGACATGTCGACAGGTATTTACTATTACAAGTTGGATGAGCAAAAGCTAGAAGAAGTAAAGCAGATTTTGAAATCCCATCTAGGGTTGATTCCCGACTCTTCTTCTTTAACCGAGCTAAACACGGACCAATCCTCCGCGTCTTCCCAAACCGATTATCAATAGTTCATTCGCAAGCGATGAGACCTTAACTGGTTTCATCGCTTTTTGGGATAGATAGAGAAAGAAAAGTATCAGTTAGAGAGTGGATGGGATTTGCGTTTCAGAGCGTCCGCCTGGAGCGTCGATCAACGGCTCCCTCCCCTACCCGGATCTTTCCATTTCAGTTTAATCACAACAAAAAAGCCCTCATCCGCTTTGCAGCAGACAAGGACTCGTTTTACTTATTTACCTATCATGCGTACTAAATTTAACAACGGACGATAATTCGCCCCTGCCAAACCAATCAACTCTACAAACAGCTCAATCACGATCAACATAACGAAGATCAGTAGCAACGCACCCCACACTGTAGCTTGTGAGAACAATACAGCGGCTGCTCCGAATAAAATCGCAATACCATAAATCGTAAGCACAGCTTGTCTATGCGAGAAGCCTACACGCAATAAACAGTGATGCAAATGCGACTTATCTGCTGCAGTAATAGACTGCTTCATGCGAACTCGTCGAACAATCGCAAAGAACGTGTCTGAAATTGGAACACCTAGCATGATAATTGGAATAACTAGTGATACAACGGCAACGTTCTTAAAGCCGAGCAATGCCAGTACCGAAATCATAAATCCAAGGAAGAGTGATCCAGTATCGCCCATAAAAATTTTCGCTGGATGGAAGTTGAAAAATAAGAATCCAAGCGAACTAGCTGCCAATATAGAAGCCGTTGCAGCAACAAAGACATCTCCCATTAATAGGGCCATTACCGTAATAGCAATAAGCGCAATAGTGGAAACACCTGCAGCCAAACCATCCAATCCGTCAATCAAGTTGACGGCGTTCGTGATGCCGATGATCCAAATGATCGTGATCGGAATACTTAAATACCCAAAGTCGAGCTGACCAAGAAACGGCAAGTTGATGAATTCAATTTGTAATCCGCCCCATAGTACAACAACCAACGCAGCTGCTAGTTGGCCTGACATTTTTGCTTTTGCTGTTATTTCCAGCATATCGTCTAAAAAGCCAATCATGACGATCAGTACTGCACCGATTAGGATGCTGACTGCGTGCTCGTCTTTTGGCAATAATATAGCATATCCAATAATAAACGCTCCGAAGATTGCGAGCCCGCCGATTCTAGGCATGATTCTCGCGTGGACTTTCCGATAATTGGGGCGGTCAACCGCACCGATCCGATACGCGAATTTGATGACTAGCGGTGTTAGTATAATTGCAGCGATAAAAGCTACAGACATTGCAATGAATAACATGTCTTTCCTCCCCAATTAGCATTACGTACATATCACCTTTTAGTATAACATGATTGTTGCTAGATTTCATCATTTAGAATGCATTACTCATCTATTCCCTTACTTGCTTACATGCATACACTACTAAACACCGACACAACAAGGTTTTGTCCATTTTACATGTGATCAGTCGTGATACATCTATCGTTCTTCTCTTTCAATATATAGATAGTCTTTTGTCCACCCTTTTGGTAAAATAGATAGGAATCTCTCATTATAGATAGAGATTTATAAAGGAGCGTCTAATTCATGTTGAAAATCTTTAAACGTAGAACTGGAACGAGTGAACGTCAGTTGCGTAAATACCGCAAAATTGTGGAGCAGATTAATTCACTGGAACCTAAATATATCGCTATGTCTGATGAGGGTCTTTCTGGAATGACAGATCAATTCAAACAACAGTTAGCAGACGGCGCAACCGTCGAAACCATTATGCCGGATGCATTCGCAGTTGTGCGTGAAGCATCTAAACGGGTTCTCGGTATGCGCCATTTTGATGTGCAACTAATCGGTGGTGCTGTATTAACGGAAGGCAATATTGCTGAGATGCCGACTGGTGAAGGTAAAACACTTGTTGCTTCTCTACCTTCATATGTACGCGCACTTGAAGGTAAAGGCGTTCACGTCATTACAGTCAATGATTATCTGGCAAAACGGGACTTTGATCAAATCGGTCAAATTCATCGTTTCCTTGGATTGACTGTCGGATTGAATGTGCCCATGATGCAAGGACCAGCTAAACAAGCCGCTTACGAAGCAGATATTACGTACGGTGTAGGTACAGAATTCGGCTTCGACTATTTACGGGATAATATGGTGCAGCACACTTCTCAAAAAGTGCAGCGGCCTTATCATTTCGCTATTATCGATGAAGTCGACAGTGTCTTGATCGACGAAGCGAAGACACCATTAATTGTAGCAGGCAAAACGCAAGCTGATGCGGACCTTCACCATATCGCAGCCCGCCTAGCCAAACGCTTTAAAGTCGAAGAGGATTTTGACTTTGACGAAGCAACAAAGGCCACTTCCCTCACGGAACAAGGAATCGAAAAAGTCGAGAAAGCATTCGGTATCGACAATTTATATGATTTAGATCACCAAACACTCTATCACTACGTTATCCAAGCTGTCCGTGCCTTCGTCATCTTCAAGCGTGATGTCGATTACATCGTCCGCGACGGAAAAATTGAATTGGTAGATATGTTCACCGGCCGAATTATGGAAGGTAGAACATTATCAGATGGTCTTCACCAGGCAATTGAAGCTAAAGAAGGCGTCGATATTACAGACGAAAATAAAGCACAAGCTCAAATTACCATTCAGAACTACTTCCGCATGTATCCAAAGCTTTGCGGAATGACAGGTACTGCGAAAACCCAAGATAAGGAATTCCGTGAAGTTTATAATATGGAAGTAATTCAAATCCCAACGAACCGTCCACGTGCACGTATCGATGCACCAGATTTTGTTTTCAGAACGACAGAAGAAAAGTATAAAGCAGTAGCAAAAGAAGTAGCCGCTCGTCATGCGAAAGGGCAACCAGTATTGGTTGGTACAACATCCATTCTTCAATCCGAAGCGGTCGCCAAGTATTTACGTGATGAAGGATTGAAGTTCCATCTATTGAATGCGAAAAGTGTGGAGCAGGAAGTTTCATTGATTTCCGAGTCTGGACAAGCAGGCAATATTACTGTTGCTACTAATATGGCAGGACGCGGAACAGATATCGTTCTTGGTGAAGGCGTGGAGGAAAACGGAGGACTATTTGTATTAGGTACAGAAAAACATGAAAGTCGCCGTGTTGATAATCAGTTACGGGGGCGTTCTGGGCGTCAAGGAGACCATGGTGAAAGTCAATTCTATCTTTCTTTAGAAGATGAAATGTACATGCGCTTCTCTCCAGAAGAACTCGAGAAATTCTTGACGAAAGTCCGTACTGATGACAATGGTAAAGTACTCAATCCTGAAGTACATGAACTGACGGAACGTACACAACGTATCGTTGAAGGCGCACACTTCTCTATGCGTGAATATAACCTAAAATTAGATGATGTCATCAATGATCAACGTGAAGTCATTTATTCCTTACGTAACCGCGTACTAGAAGGCAAGGATATTTTCGAAAAACTTAAGACCATGTTGTCAGAAACGGTTGAGTTCGTTGTTCTAGATAGCTGCCCTGATAATGAAATCGCCGACAACTGGGATTTCGAGCGTATTGAACGGACTATGAACGCGCTATTACTGACGCCAGTTAAGCTCCCCCATTCATTAGATAGAACCACAGATATAATGAAAGAGTACGATGAAGAAATGGCAGAGTTGTTTGCATTTATCGACACTTTCACTGATAATGAACAAGTGAGTCAACTGTTACCACAAGTCATGTTGAGCTATATTGACACGATGTGGGTTAAGCATTTAGAAGTAATGACTCGCCTAAAAGAAGGAATTGGATTGCGTTCATACGGACAAGAAGATCCTATGCGTATTTACCAGCGTGAAGGCTTGCAGTTATTCGCCAAGCACTATCAACGCCTGCGCCGGGATATTGCGTCCGAAATTATCGCATTCATGAAGCAACTCAATACACAACAGGAGGTTTCCCAATGAAACTCTTCAATTTATTCAAAAAAACCGATAAAACGGGATTGGACAGTACAGTTGAATCCGAAGAAATTTTAGAAAACGGCCAAGCAGGCTTAGGCGATGAAGATATCGAAACAGAACTATCTCTTCATGAGCAATGGAGTCTAACACAAGAGCAGGAATATGTTTTCCGTTTCCTAGCAAATGAACTTGAGCCATTAAAACCCAATCAAATTTCCCTATCAGGTATCGATATTGATTTGGAACCTGCAAACGGTAGCTGGTTAGTCAAAGCATTCTTCCGCTCTTCACTTGATCAAGCGATCACTGTAGGCGAAATTGAGTTATTATTACTTGATGAAGAAGGCAATACCGCAGCATCTGCAGAGTTTGATTTGAACGAGTTAGGTGAAATCCCAGCGCGCAGTGCACGTCCATGGGTATTTGTTTTTGAAAAGAAAGATCAATTGGCAGAAGAAATTCCTGCAACGAACTGGAAGCTCGCATTCAACGTTCACTCGATGATGCCGCATCAATTGGAACTTGCACCTACATGGGAAGAGCAACTCCCTGCCGAGCAAAAGGAAGCGTTGGCTAACATTGTAAGCGATCTTCCGAAATTGAAGCCACGCGAAGTGAATATCGCTGGTTTCCAAATCCAATCACAAGATGACCAAACTATCGCAGCGTCTGTATTTGTTCGTAACGGTCACTCTAAACAAATCAACATCGAAAAGTTGCCGCTTGAATTGATAGATGCAACAGGAGAATTGGTAGCTCGAGGAACATTCGACCTGAATCCTCCACTTTCCGTAAAAGCAAACAGCACGACTCCTTGGACATTCATCTATCCTAAGGAATTAGTAAAGAAAGATGAACCGGATTTCTCTCGTTGGACAATCCGCGTTCCACAAGACGCAACGAATTAATACTCACCGGATAAGATTGGGGCATCCCCCTCTCCTATCCGGTATTTTTTCACAAAAAATCGATCTTCCACTTAAGGAAGATCGATGTCTCTTCTATTAAATACCTGCAACACGCTTGGCACCTATATAACGCTTACCCCAATACGAGTCATTTACTTTGTCTACACGCACACCCTTTGATGTAGAAGCATGTGCAAACTTGCCGTTTCCAACATAGATTCCAACGTGAGAAACACCGCGTCCTGTTGTGTTAAAGAATACTAGATCGCCATTGCGAAGGCTTGATTTCTTAACAGCGCGCCCGGATGCATACATTGCACGAGAAGTTCTTGCTACTTTCAAACCATTTTTCTTGAATACATAACCAACATAACCTGAACAATCAAATCCTGCTCTTGTCGTACCGCCATAGCGATATTTGATACCCGTTAAGCTAGTAGCTGTTTTAGTGATATTTGTTGTTTTGCCAGCTGCGTCTGCTTGTCCTGCAAATGGTGAGACGATCAGAAGTGTGGAAAGTGCTAAGACTGAAATGATCTTTTGAAATAGATTCATAAGTTCCTCCGATGATAGTATGTATTTTTACTAGTTTGCTTGTCTGTTTATGTCTATTTATCTTATCATTTACCAAACTATTGAATTATTACAGTAATGTAACAAGAGTGTTTCAATATTAAATAATATATTACACTTCGAAATATTTGTGTCTTAAATTGACAAATGGAGATGTTCAGTTAATTGTATACTGCGACGATTACTTTGCTTTGTATGGTGTTAAGGCGCTAGGAGTTGTATACAGTATCCAACCTAGAAACGCGGTTGGTGGAAAGACTAGGCGGCTGCGGGTCTTTGTTACTCTTTGTTGGGGCGTGGCTCGACCGGCTGTTGGGTACTGGAGTTAGCGAGTGTTCGTTTTCTGGACCCGCGCAGGCACGTGGGGGATTGCCTACAGCCAGGAGCCAGCTGGCGAAAGTTCGCGCCAGTTGTCTCCTGGCCACGGCCTACCCCGCAGTTGTGCCTGCGCTACTAAGTGGTATTTATTTTGGTTGTGGTTTTAAGTAGGATAGCAACATGATAAAGTGCGTTCAGTACCCAACCTAGAAACGCGGATGGCGGAAAGACTAGGCGGATGCGGGTCTTTGTCACTCTTTGTTGGGTACGTTACTCGACTGGTTGTTGGGCACCGAAGTTAGTGAGTGTTCGCTTTTTGGACCCGCGCAGGCACGTGGGGGATTGCCTACAGCCAGGAGCCAGCTGGCAAAAGTTCGTGCCATTTGTCTCCTGGCCACGGCCTACCCCGCAGTTGTGCCTGCGCTGCTGAGTGGTATTTATTTTGGTTGTGGTTCTAATAGGAAGAAGATCTGCGACTTGGTGATACTGATTTTCGGCTTTTGAAAAAGAAGCATACGAACGGCCCTACACCCAATGAAGACTGCTACCATAGCACCGAATTGATGCCAACAACCGCACCAATCAAAACTACTTCACACAAAAAGGCTATCCCGGAAGTCAACTTGCACTTCCAGGATAGCCCCTCATCTTACTCTATTCTACTCAATCAAGCTGTAGATCTGTGATGACAATTACATCTTCATGATGCAATAACTTGGTAATCGGCCACTCTGCCGTTACCTCTCCAGCTTTTAACTTCTCCATCGCTGCACGCTTCTTCTCACCAAATGCAACCATGATTAACTTCTTCGACTTTATGATAGAAGAGATTCCCATGGTCAATGCGATATTCGGAATCTTATCATCGTTTTCGAAATACTGACTATTAACCCCCAATGTAGAGTCTGTCAGTGTCGCAACATGTGTGACGGAGTCGAATGATGTTCCTGGTTCGTTGAAAGCGATATGACCATTCTCTCCCACCCCAAGAAGTTGAATATCTAACGGGTGAGAATTCAATTGATCCTCGTATTCTTTACACTCTTTATCTAAATCTTCAGCCATACCGTTTGGAATATACGTTTCTTTAAATGGCTTTTTGCTGAATAGATGTTGATTCATAAAGTATGCATAGCTATTCGGGTTGTCAGCATCAATACCGACATATTCATCTAAATTGAATGCTGTAATGTTTGAAAAATCTAGAGACGAATTAGTCCATTCATTATATATCGGAATCATCGTGCTGCCTGTAGCTAATCCAAGTACATGCAATCTATTATGTTGAAGTTCTTCAGAAATCAGATTAAATACTTCCTTCGCGCCTTCTTCAGGATTTTTCACTACAATCCATTTCACATTTTCCATTTCATACACCAGCTTCCTAGGTTTTACCTTATTATATTATAATTTTAATTAAACATACGGTCAACATTGAATACATGTTTTCTCACTTAGTATTCCTTACTCTACTCACTGTTACGCTAGAATTTCCATGTGCATCTGACGAGCTATTCAGACAGTACCTTCATACTAGTCTGAATCATAATTACAGCGAGATGTGTATGACAAAAGCATGTAAAGTGATTGAACATATTGTGAACAATACTCTTTATCTACTATTCATAGGGATTTCCCTAATTCTTTATTCCCCTAGCAGGACTATGATGAAAGTATGAATTCTATCCAGACAAGGAGGTGGCCGTATTGAGCAAGAAGATATCTTCTACAAATCAACCAAAAGAAGAGACGAATTTAAAAGGTACTTTGATCATGGTGATGATCGTCGGGATCGCCATTCTTGTCATGTGGTTCGGCGCTTACGGATTATTCTTATCTAGATAATAATAAGCAGTAGAGGAGGAAACATTATGCATTTGCATAAGTATGAAAAAGTATGGCTTGTGTTCGGTTTAGCATCATTGGTTTTATTCTTACTCATTATCGGCTTTGCAGCGTTCTGGAAAGGAACACACCCACAAAGTCACATCGAAACAATTGATCCACAAAACGTCGAAGCGAATGAATCATTCCAACCTGACAATCTTGGTCTAACAGAAGTGGCTGACGGGAAATACGTTGTCAATATTGTCGCTTCCGCTTTCAACTATGACTTCGGCAAAGAAGAAGACGGAACCGCTACTAAGACGATTCGCGTTCCAAAAGGTTCCACAGTCCTTTTCCAAGTAACGAGTAAAGACGTCGTCCACGGATTCCAAGTGGCAGGCACAAATGTCAACATGATGGTCGAGCCTGGACATATCAGTCGCTTCGAATCAGTTATGAAAAACGACGGCGAATTCACAGTAGTCTGTAACGAATATTGCGGCATCGGTCACCATTTGATGTTCGGCACAGTGGAGGTGTACTAACTCATGGAAATATTTAATTTCTCCAAAAAAGAATCCAGACTGTATATGGCCTTTATGCATGTCACATTCATCTCCCTTTTAGTCGGTGGATTGATGGGACTGCTTCAGACATTAGTACGTTCCGGTAAATACACGTTACCATTCAACATTGATTACTACACGATCTTAACAACGCACGGTGTGATACTCGGTTTAGTATTGACTACGTTTTTCATCGTCGGTTTCCAATTTTCTCTTATGGGGAAAACAGTCGGAATTTCAGATAAACAATTAATGTGGGGCTGGATTTCATTCTGGGTCATGTTGGTGGGTACAGTATTATCCGCATGGATGATTTTAACAGGCGAAGCGTCTGTATTGTATACATTCTATACCCCACTTCGCGCGCATCCTATTTTCTACATCGGCCTGACATTAGTAATTGTAGGTAGCTGGATTGCTGCATTCACTAACTTCCGTCAACTATATGTATGGAAGAAAGCCCATAAAGGTGATAAGTCTCCTTTACTAGCATTCATGGTAGTCATTAATATGATTATGTGGTTCGTCGCAACACTTGGTGTAGCGTATTCGGTCATCGTATTGATCTTGCCTTGGTCACTTGGTTACGTCGCCACAGTCAACGTATTATTAACACGTACATTATTCTGGTATTTCGGTCACCCGCTCGTATATTTCTGGTTGTTACCTGCTTACATGGCTTGGTATGCCATCATCCCGAAAATCATCGGTGGAAAACTATTCAGTGATTCGTTAGCAAGACTGGCATTCATTCTATTGTTGATGTTCTCGATTCCCGTTGGATTCCATCACCAATTGACCGAACCAGGTATTGATCCGACTTGGAAGTTCATTCAAGTAGTCTTAACGTTCATGGTAGTCATCCCTTCATTGATGACTGCGTTCTCTTTATTCGCTACATTTGAAATCACAGGCAGAAGAAAAGGCTATAACTCTCTATTCGGTTGGTTTAAAAAGCTTCCTTGGAAAGATGTTCGCTTCTTAGCACCATTCGTTGGTATGGCAGCGTTCATTCCGGGTGGGGCAGGCGGTATTATTAACGCTTCTCACCAAGTAAACTCTCTTGTCCACAACACGATTTGGATTACAGGTCACTTCCATTTAACAGTTGCAACAACAGTGATTTTAACGTTTTTCGGTATTGCCTATTGGTTGATTCCTCACTTGACGGGTCGCCGGTTGACTCCTAGATTGAATAAATTGGGAATCATTCAGACATTCATCTGGGCAATCGGAATGACGATTATGTCTACTTCAATGCACATTCAAGGTTTGATTGGTGGACCACGTCGTTCAGCATTCTCCAAGTACGCAGGTGGCGATCAAGTGTCTACTTGGATTAGCTATCAAATATGGCAAGCTATCGGTGGCACGATTCTATTCATCGGTATCCTCTTGATGTTTTATATCTTCATTCAATTGGCATTCTTCGCTCCACGCGGTTATGAAGAATATCCAATCGCTGAAGAAGAAGTAGATGCTGAGAAATCACCGAAAATCTTGGAGAACTGGTATTTGTGGATTGGTATTACGATCGCATTGATTCTATTCGCGTATACAATACCGATGATCGATATCATTAAACACTCCCCTCCTGGGTCCATTCCATTCGACTGGCCAATTGGACGTTCTTAAACAACAAAAAGCCCATGAAGAATCCCGATTATGACCTCGGATTTTTCAGGGGCTTTTTTTATAACTTGGTTACGATAATGAACATAGCGTATGACAACTACCTATAAGATACATAGTGACTTGCTACATGCAGTAGTTCTTTAGCATCAACAACTTATAATAAAAATGAAATCTGTAGTGCTTTTATATATTATAAATCTAATTAACTAGTAAACTATTTACTTAAAATAAGTCTAAATATACATTTAATATCCAATAGTGTATTGTATGATAGGTTCATAGGTTTAATTATTGGTTAACACTCAGTAGTATAAAGTACCAAATCTACCATACTAAAAGGAGATACGTCGAAATGAAGAAAATTGCCCTAGCCACGGTTGCTTCTCTTATGCTTGCAACCAGCATCTCAGTTGGCAGTGTTGCAGCTGCAACCAAAACACATGTCGTGCAAGCAGGAGAAACTCTTTACAAAATTTCCACTCAGTACAAGATTACGGTAACTGAACTGAAACGTCTGAATTCTCTTACTTCTAATACTATCAAAGTTAAACAGAAACTAATAGTAGAAAATAAAGCGAACTCTTCAAAAGCTGTCTCTTCTACTAACTCATTTGGTACATTATCATCAAGCAAGCCAGTGGTACAGCCAACTGTTGCTGCTACTAGCCAGGCTCTAGGTAAAAAATTAGTAGACATCACACAGCCATTACTAGGTACTCCTTATGTATGGGCAGGCGTGACACCATCAGGATTTGATTGCAGTGGATTCATTTACTACGCATTCAACCAAGCAGGTGTTAAAGTTCCTCGATTGGATACAATCGGTTTCTATAACCGTTCACTGTTCATAAAAAATCCGGTAGTAGGAGATTTATTATTCTTTGAAAATACATATCGTCCGGGCATCTCGCATATCGGTATTTATCTCGGAGACAATAAGTTTATTCATGCAGGAACGAAAGCAATCGAAATAGCTTCACTAGATTCTTCATATTGGAACTCACATTTTATGGGCTTCAAGCGCTTTGTAGATGTAAAATAATTAATGAAAAATGGGTTGTCCTGTAAGTCATCATGACTTGTAGGACAACCCGTTTTATTTATTGTTTTGATTATCGTGCAGAATATCCACCATCAATGACAAGCTCTGCGCCTGTAATATACGATGCTTCATCTGATGCTAAGAAGAGTACGGCATTCCCTACATCTTCCGGCTGACCCAAACGTTGTAGTGGCGTCATTTTCTTCAATATATCAAGTTGAGCTTTCGACTCTTCAAGATTTGCAACCATTGGCGTCTGGATCACGCCTGGGAATACTGTGTTCACACGGATTCCTGCATGTCCATATTCCGCCGCTGCGGCTTTAGAGATCGCACGTACTGCACCTTTTGAAGCAGAGTAAGGATTCAAGCCCATACCAATCAAAGCAGTATAAGATGAAATATTGACGATTGCACCTTTTTTCGCTTCTTTCATATATTTTGAAGCATGCTTCATACCAAGGAATGTACCGAAGCTATTGATATCTGAAAGTCTGCGCCAATCTTCAATTGTGATTTGATCCACAGTTTTTTCCGTTGAGATACCCGCATTATTCACAAGAATATCAACTTTACCAAAGTGATCAACCGCTTTTTTCATTGCGTCTTCCCACTCTGCATCTTCAGTTACATTTAATTTGATCGTGAAGATATTGTCCTGCCCGCCCCACTTTTCTTCAAGTGCCGCTGTATTGATATCCGCTGCAATTACTTTTGCACCTTCTGCCGTGAATTGCTTTACCATCATCTCACCCATACCCGATGCTCCACCTGTAATGAATGCTACTTTATCTTGTAATCTGCTCATAGTATATCTCTCCTTTATTGTTATTACTGTAATATACTTTAACACTAAACTATATGCAGTTCAATTATTCTGTTTGACATAATCTGTATCGAATACTGTACGTTTCTACACCTCTCACTTTATACATACCTTGTATAGACCATATGCATACGATATAATAAGAGATGTATATATACTCTATAAATGGGAGAAGTGAACAGTTATGTTCAAAGATCAACGTTATCTTCATTATAATGCAGCGGGTTTCCGGCAGGATTTAATTGCAGGGATTACTGTTGGAATTGTAGCCATTCCGCTTGGGATGGCTTTTGCAATTGCTTCCGGTGTGAAACCCGAATACGGACTGTATACGACGATCATCGCAGGTCTTTTAGTCGCCTTGCTAGGTGGTTCACGTTACCAAATTGCGGGACCTACTGGCGCATTCATTCCTATATTACTGGCTATTGTGCTGCAATACGGTTATGAAGACCTTCTGATCGCTGGATTTCTCGCTGGTATCCTCCTCGTCATCATGAGCTTTCTCGGTGTCAGTAATCTCATTCATTTCGTCCCCCGATCAGTGACGATAGGGTTTACCGCTGGGATAGCTGTCATTATTTTCACTGGACAATTTCAAAACTTTTTTGGATTGACAGGAGTGGAGAAAAAAGAGTTTTTCCATGAAAGTATGATGGAAATCGCCCGTCATTTTCATACCGTCAACACATTTAGTATTTTGACTGCCGCAATCGGCTTAGTCGTCATCTTCCTTTTGCCTAAAATCGCTCCAAAGGTTCCATTGTTACTTATTGCACTGTTAGTTCCTACTATTTGCTCGATTTTGTTTTTCCCAGGTAAAGTGGAAACGATCGGCACAGCATACGGTGGTATTCCGCAACATTTTCCTAGTTTTCATTTTCCAGAGATCACACTCGCCAAACTGGTAAACCTATGGCAACCCGCTTTAATCATTGCCGCACTCGGTGCAATCGAATCTTTACTATCCGCGGTCGTTGCAGATGGAATGAAAAGTAAAGTACCGAAACATGATTCCAAGAAAGAATTATTCGGGCAAGGGATTGCGAATATCGTTACACCGTTATTCGGTGGAATCCCAGCAACAGGTGCCATCGCCCGTACCGCCACAAATATCGGCTCAGGAGCAGTCAGTCCGATATCCGGCGTCGTGCAAAGTTTATTTGTATTAGCGTTCTTATTACTATTCGCACCTTACGCTTCCTATATACCGTTAGCCGCAATGGCGCCGATTCTTATGTTCGTTGCGTGGAATATGAGTTCACGGAAAGCCTTTGCTCAGATCGCTTCGTTACGCTCTGGGGATTCACTTGTGTTACTGACAACGTTCCTGTTGACGATATTCGTGAATCTAACGATCGCAGTCGAAGTCGGAATCTTACTCGCTGCCCTGTCGTTCTTACGCAAGATGAGTGGCTCTTTACATATTAAAAAGAGTAAATTGACCGACGTCGAGAAGTTCAAGTTGTCTCCAGAAAATGAATTCGAGCTAGTCAAGTTCAAAATCTCCGGTCCTTTGTTCTTCGGTACGGCGAAGTACTTTGAAGATCGGTATCCTGAACTATTAAATCTTGAACAGAAAACGATCATTTTAGACATGAAAAATCTAACAGCTATAGATGCAACAGGCGAAGCGGCCCTTTCTGCCATGCTCGACGAAGCAGGTCGCCAAAACAAGCGACTCATCTTTAAAAAAGTGCCTCCTGAGAAAGTGAGCTTGTTCAAACGTAGTGGTTTGTATGACAAGATCGGTGAGGATAATTTCTTTGTGCTGTGAGTGAAGGGATGATTGGGGCGTTGCTCGACTGGTTGTTGGGGACTGAAGTTAGTGTGAGTCTGCTTTCTGGACCCGCACAGGCACGTGGGGGATTGCCTACAGCCAGGAGCCAGCTGGCAAAGTACCGCCAGTTGTCTCCTGGCCACGGCCTACCCCGCAGTTGTGCCTGCGCTACTGAGCGGTATTAATTTTGGTTGTGGTTTTAAGCGGTAAAGCAAAGCAAGAGATAGCGTACAGTACCCGACTAACAAACGCGTTTGGCGGAAGAGACTATGCGGCTGCGGGTCTTTGTGACTTTTTGTTGAGGGCGTTGCTCGACTGGTTGTTGGGAACTGAAGTTAGTGCGTTTCTGCTTTCTGGACCCGCACAGGCACGTGGGGGATTGCCTACAGCCAGGAGCCAGCTGGCAAAGTGCCGCCAGTTGTCTCATGGCCACGGCCTACCCCGCAGTTGTGCCTGCGCTACTGAGTGGTATTTATTTTGGTTGTGGTTCTCAATGGAAGAAGAGCAGCGACTTGTGATACTACTTTTGTACAATTGAAAAAGATGTATATGAACTGCCTTACACATGATGTAACGAAGGCGCCTGCTGTGGTAGGCGTAGCGATGAGACAGAGACAGGCGCACTTTCCTGTCTGTGGTTCATCGCGAAAGCCATCCACCAGCGCCGAAGTGGAGACAATGAACTTGCCACTTACATTGCCAGCTAAACCACAACCTCCTGATTAAACAGGAACAGAAAAAGCACGTGCAAGAACCACAACCTAACGCCGCTTATTAGGCATGCTAAATAGAAACGGAATACAAAAGCACTTCGACGATTAAAACAACTAGACGAACTGCCCTACACCCAATCCAACGAAGGCGACTGCTTTGGTAGGCGTAGCGATAGACAGAGACAGGCGCACTTTCCTGTCTGTGGTTCATCGCGAAAGCCATCTACCAGCGCCGTAGTGGAGGCAAAGGACTTGCCACTTATATTGCCAGCTAAACCACAACCTCCTGATTAAACAGGACAAAGAAAAGCACTTGCGAGAACCACAACCTAACGCTGCTAATTTCGCAAGCTTAATAGAAATGTAATCCCAAAATCACTTAGTCCCTAATTGGTTTTAAGTAACAATTCCCCCACGCCGTCACTTAAAACCACAAAAAAGCTTCCACTCAATTAACTGAGCGGAAGCTTTTTACTATCATTACAACTTCCATTTAAATCGAGCATACCCCGATAGTAATAGGAAGTTCACTGCGGCACTGATCACCGTACCGTACGCTATGGCCTGCGCACCAATCTGATCAACAAACGCATAAATAATACCGATATTAATTCCAAACACGCTGATCAAACTAAAAATGATTGGCGTAATCGAATTACCTTTCGCATAATAAAAACGAGTGACATATGTATTTGCCGCCAGGAAGAACATTGACAGAGCGAATACTTTAAACACCGGCACCGTCAGCATAATGGACTTCTCATCGAAGTTCCCATAACCGAATACCAAACGGATTAGTGGCTCAGCTAGGAAGTAGCAGAACACCGTCGCGGGTAATAGTAACGCGACCATGTAGAGCATACCTTTCTTGTAGAGCGCCTTGACCGTATTCGTATCCCCTTCGCCTTCTTTCTTCGCGAGCATTGGATAGATCACTGTCGTAACGGCTGTCATGAGAATAGCTTGTGGAAAGCCTGTTAGTTTCGAGGCGTAGTTGATAGAAGAAATCGCACCTTCCCCTAATCCCCCCGCTGCAATTCGGTGAATAACGAAGTAGAACTGCAAGGATGCACCACCGAATAAAATAGGAAGTGCCAACCACCACATTCTCTTTATATCCGTCGGCATGCCAAATGAGGGTTTCAGTGAGGAGAGATCTGCACGTTTGATCCCCCAATATAGGAAGAGTCCCATTAGGATCGCACTGACCATCGCACCGACACCGTATGATTCAGGTCCAAGCCATTTCGTTAGTGCAAAGCCCACTCCAACAAATGCTGCGTTATACAACAAGATCGCGAGGCTCGATAACTGAAAGCGATCATTAATGTTCAATAATCCGCTCATCCATGTCGACATGACCAAAACAATAGAAGAAGGCATCATCCAAAGGAAGAGGTTTCTTACTAATGTGTAGTCTTCATCACTTAATTCTTTAAAGAATAGATGTAGAATCGGATTCGTCAATGCGATAATTACTAATGTAACGAGCGTGGCAGTTATGACAACTGTCGTGAATGCCTTGCGCACAAATAATGGTCTATCCATATTCGAAGAATGGTAGATCGATATAAAGGCAGTCGTCAACGCACCGCCGAGCACTAGATAAATAAAGTTCGGTATCGTATACGCTGTTGCGATGGCATCCGCTACTGTTGAGGTACCGTATTGTATGCCGATTACGACTTCGCGCCCGAAGCCAAACAATCTTGCTACAATATTAATGATGGCAACAGTACCAATGATCTTGAATAATTTACTCATTTGGAAGATCCCTTTCCATTCTGCTCATAGATATCGTTCAACCTTTTGACGATTACTATTGAAGAATGTTGCTGAATCACTTGTTGCGTCACTTCATGCTGCTCTCTTGTCACTTCATTCGCAAGCGCTTCCTCGAGTCCATCAGCTAAAGCTTGCGCATTACGTGGCTCAACTAGGGTCCCGACATCATCTTTCAATAAATAAGGAAGACCTCCAACATTGGTCGCTACGACTTTGGCTCCTGATGCGAGCGCTTCGAGTGCTACTAAGCCGAAACCTTCATGATAAGAAGGAAGAACGAGAATATCCGCTGCCGACATCCATTTCGCCAGTTCAGTCTGGCTTACGGGTTCTTTAAAGCGTATGCCCGTATTGTTAGCGACTTTCCCTTTCACTTCTGCCGCAAAACGCTGGTCCTTTTGTGAACCTACTATATATAGAAGAAGATCGTCATGCGTCTCTTGTAACTGTTCAAATGCATCAGTCAATTCTATAACGCCTTTTGCTTCAATGACGTTTCCTACAAAGAGTAGGACACGTTCATTTAAAGGCACGTCCAATAAAAGCCGAACTTCTTCCTGGCCCATTGGTTTGAAAATACCCGTATCGACCCCCATACTCATAACTTCTACTTTACCAGGGGCTATACCATAGTCATGGATGACATCATTTCGCAACTTCTCCCCGACTGTAATCACTACTGAAGATTCTTGTAAAATACGTTTAGTGAGTTGTGTGATTCGCGGACTTTTCTTAGCCATTTTATCTAGATCTCCACCATGCACTGTCACAACGTACGGTATCTTCCATAATTTCTTTACGAGCAACGACACGAGTCCAGTCGGAAACGCATAATGCGCATGTGTGATGCTGATTTTCTTTTTATGTTGTAAGACATATAGAAGGGATTGAATTCCCCATGATAGATATTTGGTTATTTTTCCGATTTTACCTTTACCCGGATCATGAATGGCGATAACTTTAACGTCTACACCCTCATTTTTTACTTGTTCCACTTGGTTTTTCACAAAGATTCCATAGGTTGGATGCTCAGTGGAAGGATACATATTACTAAACACTACTACTTTAGGCACTTATAACTCATCCTTTATTACGTACTGTCATAAACTACTATGCTTTTTTATATGTTGAATGATTATACCACATACCACGCGGATATAAAGTCGCAATAACCATTTACTGACTATTTTATCTATTTAGATTAATATAAATACTATTAGTTATTTATACTAACATTTCATTCGTGTGTCAGTGTGTAATTCTCTTGTAATATAAATGTAATAATTTCTATGTTTATCCGTGCTAATATATTCCTAGATTACAAAGCACAACAGTGATTGTGCGAAAGGGGAATTTGAGAACAGCATGAAACGTCTATTAACTCTGGTCATGGCAAGTCTACTATTCTTTTCATTTGTACCAGAATTTGCTTCCGCAAACTCACCAACTTCATTAGTAAACACAGCGAAAAATTATATGGGAACACCTTATCGTTTAGGTGGGACAACCCCTACAGCTTTTGATTGTTCAGGATTCACACAATACGTATTCAATAAAGAAGGTCTTTCTATTCCAAGAACGACTGGTCAACAAATTGGTGTCGGCACTTCCATTTCTAAAAGCAATCTAGAAGTTGGAGATTTAGTATTCTTCAATACATCAGGTCGCGGCGTATCACACGTTGGCATCTATATAGGATCTAATAACTTCATCCATGCTTCTGTGAGCAAAGGTGTCATGGTATCATCATTGGATGATCCATACTACTGGAAGAGCCGTTATATCGGTGCACGTCGCGTAGCGAACTTCACTGATAACGTGGCAAAAGAAGAGAAAAAGGTTGCTGCGTCTGCTCCTGTTAAAGAAATTGTTTATGCAACACGCGGTGAAATAGCGCAGGTACTAGCTGAAAAGTTAGACCTTGATATGACAACAGTTAACACAACATTTAAAGACGTAGATGAATCAAATCCTCACTACAAAGCAATATCCGCAGTCGCTGAAGCGAATATCTTCTCTGGCGATGCAGGTAACTTTAATCCAAATAAAGAATTAACTCGCGCTCAAATGGCAAAAGTTTTAGTAAGTGCATTTGAACTAAGAGGTTCTGCAATCGCGAATTTCTCTGACGTTCCGAATGGTCACTGGGCAACAGAATATATTAACATCTTATTCTATCATGAAATTACAACTGGCTACCTAGACGGTACATATGGTTTGTCAGACAAAGTATCCGTTGGCCAACTAAATAAATTCATCGATCGTATCCATAATTGATGACCTTACCGAATGTTCAAACTAGAGCATTCGGTTTTCTCTGCGTTCAGCTCTTTCTCCCTCTTCAGTACCACGCTTCCTTAAGTAGTAATGAAGAATCATAACCATAATATTGCTATATTACGAACCATGTCGAAAATATCTAGTAATTAGTTTTCATAACTGGTAAAATGAACCTATGAGTCTAGTAATAAATTATATTTTAAGGAGGATCTCATGAAACAATTTAAATGGGCAACAGTCGGACTGTTGCTGCTAACCATCTTAGCTCTCGCACCTCTCCAGTCATTTGCAAGCTTCAAGTTTTCCGACGTCCCCGCCAAAAGTGAATATTTTAAAGAAGTTCATTACATAGCTGAAAAAGGAATTATCAATCAAACTCCTAAATTCAACCCTCAAGATAACTTACGACGTTCACATGTTGCCAAGATGCTCGTTATTGCAACTGGCACTCAAAACACACAGTTAAAAAACATGGAGATTAATGGTTTGAAGCCAACTAGCGAACAATACAAGTTTGCTAACATCGCACTTCAAAAAGGATACTTCCCTAACACTGACGCGAATAACTTCAAACCGAACGAAGAAATTAAACGGGATGAAATGGCTTATGCGATGTCAGTAGCGTTTAACTTATCCGAAAAAGTAACGAGCCAAAAACCTTTAGGTATGGATGATGTGAAAAACCATAAATACGCTGACCGGATCAATGGCTTGTATTATGCAGGTATTACACAAGGTGACAACAAGAAATTCTTACCGAATAATTTGTTAACACGTAAACAATTTGCCTTATTCGTTGCACGTGCGATGGACAAGCAGTTTGCATTAACTGTTAAAACACCAGACCAGCAATCCAGTGTAAAGTATGTACGCGTTGCAACGGGTGATGATACAGATCCATTGAACGTACGTAGCGCACCTTCCGAGTCCTCTGCTATTATCCATGTGTTGCCTAACGGTACAGTGGTAGAAGTAATAGGAAATCAAGGCATTTGGTTGAAAGTAAATATTAATGGTGTAGAAGGATATATTCATGAATATTTCACGACACCTAATTTAAATGACGTTAAACCGACGCCAAAACCACCTGTCACTACACCAAAACCAACGCCTGTTGCGAAAACAATGGGTAAAGTTACTGTAAATAATTTAAATGTACGTTCAGCAGGTAATTCCAGTGCCTCTACTGTGGGTAAGCTTCAATCAGGTCAGAAAGTAGAAGTCCTCTCCATCTCTGGATACTGGGCTAAGATCCGCACGGGCAGCACGACAGGTTATGTGCACAAGACGTATTTGAAATTCTTGAATCAAACAGGTAATCCATTAAAAGATCGTATCATCGTGGTCGATGCTGGACACGGTGGACATGACCCAGGTGCAGGTAAGAATGGTAAATCTGAAAAAAACATCACATTGAACGTTTCAAAGAAAGTGGAAGCGAAACTAAAGAATGCTGGCGCTAAAGTTCTCATGACACGTTCCAACGATACGTATTATACACTTCAAGCACGTACAGATTTCGCTAAGAAGAATTTTGCTGAGGCATTCGTATCGATTCACGTAAACGCAGCAGGTTTTGCTGCAAAAGGAACGGAAGTTTTCTATGATTCTTCTTCTAACGTAAACGCAACAGAAAGCCGCGATTTAGCTTCATTCATTCAGCGTAACATTGTTCAAAAAGCGAACATGTCTGATCGTGGCGTGAAGAATAAGGGCTTCTATGTAATTAAGAATAATAACGTGGCTGCTGTTCTTGTGGAGTTAGGCTTCATTACTAATTCACAAGATTATGCAAAGTTGACAAGCGAGAAGTATTTGAATATTTATGCTGATGCGATCTATACAGGTCTGTATCAGTATTACAGCAAGCAATAATGTCTTCTCCCCTCCTAGATATGTTCTAGGAGGTTTTTTTATGGAATGAATGCGGTTGAGTGGTCATTCTTTAGGTTGTGATTATAAGTAGGATGGTGAAATGATGAATTGCGTCTAGTACCCTACCTATAAACGCGGTGGGCGAAAAGACTATGCGGCTGCGGGTCTTTGTCACTTTTTTGTTGGGGCGTTGCTCGACTAGTTGTTGGGGACTGAAATTTCCGAGTGTTCGTTTTTCTAGACCCGCACAGGCACGTGGGGGATTGCCTCCAGCCAGGAGCCAGCTGGCGAAAGTTCGCTCCAGTTGGCTCCTGGCCACGGCCTACCCCGCAGTTGTGCCTGTGCTACTGAGGGGTAGTTATTTTCGTTGTGGTTCCAATAGTAAAAAATATCAGCTACATCATGATATCTAGTATGTATTGCTTGCGAAAGAAGTCTACGAACTGCCCTACACTCGACGCAACGAAGGCGCCTGCTGTGGTAGGCGTAGCGAGGAGACAGAGACAGGCGCACTTTCCTGTCTGTGGCTCATCGCGAGAGCCATCCACCAGCGCCGAAGTGGGTACAATGAATTTGCCACTTAGATCGCTAGCTAAACCACAACCTTCTAATTGAACAGGAAAAAGAAAAGCACGTGCAAGAACCGCAAGCCAACTACGATTATTAGGCATGCTAAATAGAAACGTAATCCGACAGCACTTCGACGATTAAAAACAACTATATGAACTGCCATCCACCAGCGCCGTAGTGGGGACAACGAACTCACCACTTACATTGCCAGCTAAACAACAACCTCCTGATCAAACACGAAACAGAAAAAGCACGTGCTAGAACCACAACCCATTGCCGATTCTTACGCACGCTTAACAAAACGTAATCCGAATAGAACTTAATTACTAAATCTAGTAATAACAACTACCCGAACCGCCCTACACACTTCCTCGCTTCCCCGCTTATTTACTAAGACAAAATAAAAAGCAAACAAAAAAGACCGTTATAAGGAGCAAGCTCCTCATAACGGATCTTTATTTTATACAGTCAGTTGATTAACTTCTTTCGCAAAAACATTTTGCGCTTTAGAAATATCTACTTGATGACCCATCTCATTCAACGTTTCACCAATTTGCATAACGGCCTTTTCCAACATATCCGCTGTAGTATTCCCCATATGTCCGATACGGAACGCCTTTCCTGCTAAATGAGCGAGCGAGCCCGATAGAACCGTCCCCTTCTCTGCCATCGCCGCACGGAACTTTCCATCGTCAACACCTTCAGGATACAAAATACAGCTCAGCGTCGGTGCCGCCACTTCTTCTGAAGCGATTGCCTTCATTCCATAGACTGCTAGACTCTGTCTGACAGCACGACCAAATGCTTTATGGCGTCGAATACGAGTGTCTAGTCCCTCTTCCATTACGATACGTAGTCCTTCTTCTAGCGCATACACTAAGTTTACTGCAGGCGTTGCGAAGTATTTTGAAGGATCATGCATGACCGGAATCCAATTATAAATATCACAATAGTAAGCTTGCACACGTTCCATAGCGGCACGTGCATCCAAAGCTTTCTGATTGAACGCTACGAGCGCAATGCCTGGTGGAACACCAATGGCTTTCTGTGATCCGGTCAAGACGATATCGACTGTATTGCCTGCTCCACCATATTCTTTACTCATGTCCTCGTCCATCGCAGTAGTTGCACATACGCCGTCCACGATGACAAGAGCACCGTGCTTCTTAATTACAGGCACAACGGCTTCCAAATCAATTCTTACGCCCGTTGAAGTATCTGCGTGTGTCACAGTAACTGCTTTATAATGACCTTCAGACAATTTCTTGTCAATTTCTTCAGGTGATACTTGCTGCCCCCATTCGGATTGCAATACATCTACTTGAATACCAAATGCTTGTCCCAATTTGATGAAGCGATCTCCGAAGTATCCTTGGCTGACAACGAGAAGTTTTTCGCCTTCTGCAATCGTATTAACAATCGCCATTTCCATTCCAATCGTTCCTGAACCAGCTACTACAAATACTTCACCGTCTGTATTAAAGATTTCCCTCGTCTGATCGATAGTATGTTTATAGATTTTGACAAAACGTGGATCCGTATGTGACCATGTCTCACTCGCCATTGCATCATAGATTGAATCCACAACTGGTGTGGGTCCAGGGATTAACAACATTTCTTTATTTCTCATCATTGAATTCCTCCTCTTAATGAAGTACATGTCTCTTATACTATATAAACTATCTAAATTTTTCAAATAAAATAAAAAGCAGGAAATTGGATATTTTTTATCCAATTCCCTGCACACTACATTTCATCTATTAAAAGATGTTGCGATCCGTTATCATATGAATACCCCTTTGTTGAAGCGAACGAAACTTTCTCCCAAAAGTGACATTCGGTAAAGCAGTTATACTATTAGAACTGTGCTGTTTCAGTTGAACCAGACATAGCAGTTGTTGAAGATTGACCTTCAGAGATTACCTGTGTCACTTCGTCAAAGTAACCTGTTCCAACTTCACGTTGGTGACGAGTAGCAGTGTATCCTTTTGCCTCATTTTCAAACTCAGCTTGTTGAAGCTCTGAGTAAGCAGCCATTCCACGAGTTTTGTAACCGTGTGCCAATTCGAACATGCTGTGGTTTAATGAGTGGAAACCAGCAAGTGTTACGAACTGGAACTTGTAGCCCATCTTACCAAGTTCAACCTGGTACTTCGCGATTGTTTCTTGATCAAGATTCGCTTTCCAGTTGAATGATGGTGAACAGTTATAAGCAAGCATTTTTTCAGGGAATTTCGCGTGAATTGCGTCAGCAAATTCTTGAGCTTCTTCAAGTGATGGATGAGAAGTTTCACACCATACTAGGTCAGCGTATTCAGCATAAGCAAGTCCACGTGCGATTGCTTGTTTGATACCTGGTGTAGTTTTGAAGAACCCTTCGTTCGTGCGCTCTCCTGTGATGAATGGAGCATCGATTGGATCGATGTCGCTAGTTACCATATCAGCAGCGTCAGCGTCAGTACGAGCGATGATTACAGTATCAACGCCTAGTACGTCAGCAGCTAGACGTGCAGCTGTAAGGTTACGAACTGCGTTTTGAGTTGGAAGAAGTACTTTACCACCCAAGTGTCCACATTTCTTTTCAGATGCTAATTGGTCTTCCAAGTGAACACCAGCAGCTCCAGCTTCAATCATGCCTTTCATTAACTCAAATACGTTCAATGGACCACCGAAACCAGCTTCCATGTCAGCTACGATTGGAGCGAACCAATTAAATCCGTCTTCACGGCCTTCTGCATGGTCGATCTGGTCAGCACGTTGAAGTGCTTGGTTGATGCGCTTAACAACTGCAGGTACAGAGTTTGCCGGATATAAACTTTGGTCAGGATACATTTGTCCTGCAAGGTTTGCATCAGCAGCAACTTGCCATCCGCTTAGATAAATAGCTTGTAGACCAGCTTTAACTTGCTGTACTGCTTGGTTACCCGTTAGTGCACCTAGTGCATTAATGAAATCTTCTTCATGAAGAGATTCCCAAAGGCGAGCAGCACCCTTTTCAGCTAGTGTATTTTGAATTAGAAGTGAACCTCTAAGTTTAACTACGTCCTCAGCAGTGTAGTTACGTTTGATTCCTTTCCAACGACTATCCTCAGCCCAGCTTTTCTCCAATTGTGCAATTTGTTCTTGTCTTGTTGACATTATCTTCACACCTTCCCAATTTTTCAACGGCTAACTGTTACAACCTGTTTCATAACAGCTATCTTCGTTATGTATTACTATATAACAGCACTTCAGAATTGTCAGTCCATTTCGACAAAAAGGCTTTTTTAGAGGATGAAAGAATGATAGAATGGATGAAAGGGCATACATTGGAATATAACTATATAAAAAGGGGATTTTATGAAGATTATGGAAAATATCGATATCCCAAAGAAAATTCTGAATCAATACGCTTCTGTATTAGAAGACTGGGTTCCAAAAGACGCTTCTATAGCTATTGCAGTTTCCGATCACTATATCTATTACGTTCCGGGTATGCATGATATTCATTTGCGGGAAGGCCAACATATCCAGACCGGCAGTATCGCTGAAGTTACGATTAAAGACCAGCGCAAAGTAGAAGTCGTTATGGACAACTCTCTTTATGGTACATCCTACTTCGGTATCGGCTATCCTATTAACGTACAAGGCGAAAACGGCGCGTTAATCATTATCCTCCCCCCTAACTTCCACGTACTCAAGAAAGATCAGTTACAGTTCCTAACAGGGAAGAAAGATGATGAATGGTTTCCTATTCCATTAGATCAAGTCAGTTATGTAGAAAGTTTACATAAGAAAACGTGGTTTTACACAGCGGGCGATAATTACAATATTAGTTTCACACTGAAAGATTTACACCTTCGTTTACCGAGGTCTTTCTTACGAATTCATCGTTCGTACATCATTAATATGAATTGTATTGAAAAAATTTCACGTGACTTCTCTTCAAATCTTGTGATTAAGCTAATAGACGGTACGGAGTTACCAGTTAGTCAGACGTATTTGAATGAAGTGCGAGCACTTTTAGGATTTTGATATAAAAAACTGAAGACCGTTCCTAATTCAGGATCGGTCTTCAGCCGGAGCGTATGATTTATTTCATATGCTTTTTTATTTGTTCTTTTTAATGGCGTTGGTGAATTGTTTGGTCCCTTTCATTGCTTCTTCATATAATAAAGTGGAAAGGTTTTCAGTTTTTTTACACGTCTCTTTCCAGTCTGCCGCCAGTGAGTGGAAAGCTTTGGAGAAGTGGTCGTCCGCTTTATGCATTTCACCAATTGGAATAGCTACTTCCGATAGGTCTGCTAGCTTCATGAAGTCCGTCACTTTGTGGTGATAGCAGACGGCAATGACAGGTGTTGCAGTACATGTCGCTAGGATCAGCGAGTGTAGTCTTGTGCCAATTACAATATCTTGTTCAGCAGAAATTTGTAGTAAGTCTACCGGTAACAGATTACGATCGATCACTGTAGTTTTTTTGGCTTCCTTCATTAAGGATTGAATATCTTTCGTAACATCTGCGTCTTGAGGGAACTTGGTAGCGAAGAATGTGATTTCGACAGGATGCTTAGCCGCTAGTTCATCTAAATTTCTCGCCATTCCTTCTATATACTGTTGATAGATATCTTCCTTACTCTCCGGCCAATACCCCGCATGATAATAAGGTACAGCTGTAATACCGATTTTTAACGGACGATCAGCTGTTGCTTTGCGCTCACGTTTTAATGAAAAGGCTGGATCCCCTATCACTTCTACAGGTTTTTGTACGCCTACTGACTTCAATAAATCAGCCGATTCAGGATCTCTCACTGAAATACTTTCAGCATGTTTACCCATGTACCGGATAAACCATTTGCCTAACTCACTACTGAGGGGGCCTGCTCCACAGCCGTAAATCACATACGGAACGCCAGAATTCTTAGCCATCATAGCGTACGATCCGTATAAGGGTGCTTCGCGTTTATAAAGATCCATTAAAATTCCGCCACCGCCTATAATGAGCAAGTCAAATGTTTTCACGATCTTTTTGTTTTGAAGATAGGTGGCACCGAACGTTTTCACCGCGTTTCCCTTTTTATAATACAAAGGTGCACTCTTTACTTGATAGCGTTTCGCAGTTTGCTTCGGGTTATTGCTGAATACCGTAATGACGTCACTTGGGACATTGAAGGTCGACGTAACTTGTGAAATAAGACTCAATAAAATGGCTTCATCGCCGTTATTGTCATTTCCATAGTTCCCTACTATTCCTATTTTCAATTTTTACCATCCTCTACAGTTCATTTGCTATAAGTATAGCAGAGTGACCTTTTATAGTGTATTCAAAAGACAGGAAAGCCTTCCAATCCAAGGGCATGCCAGGGATTGGAAGGCTTCTCTAATTACTTCGCTATACTTCTATATAGGAATGCACTAAATTGGGCACGGTTAACCGGCTTGCCTGGCATGAATTCGCCTTTTTCATTACCAGTTGTAATTCCGTGATTTGCCAGAATATGAATTTGCTTATACGCACCATGTTGCGGTGAGACGTCTATGAACTTCTTCGCAGACTCCCCTTCTAAACTATAAGCTTTGACTAAAATCATTGCCATCTGCGAACGCGTCAATTGTCCTGTCGGATTAAATGTCCCATCAGAATGGCCGCCTACGATATTGGCATTGGCGATCGCACTGATTTCATTGTAATAGCGATGTGTTTTGGGTACATCACTGAACTCTCTACGTGCTTCCTCTGCCGGTGGTAAATTGAAAGCTCGGCTTAATATTAATGCCGCGTGCTCTCTTGATAAAGTATTACCTGGATTGAACGTTCCGTCCGTGTCTCCATTAATGATACCGCGATCACGTAAGAAATAGATTTCTGTCGCGTAAGCATAAGATAACGGTACATCTTTAAACAATTCTTTACTCGGATTATCTACAATAGGTGGCACAGGTCCTGGTTCTACTGGTTGAGTTGGGACTTCGGTGGATTTCACTTCAATCGGTATAGAAATCACTTTCTTGCCGAGAGTCGCTTGCACTTGTCCTTTTCCTGCTTTGGTTGCCGTAAACGTTCCAGAAGAAGTGATGGAACCAATATCATTTGTAACGCTCCATACTAATTGGTGCGGTTGATAGATGATTGGTTTCCCGGAAGCATCTGCCGGAGTAGCTGTAAATGTAATCTTCTCCCCTGGTTTAACGCTTGTTGCAGAAGATTTCACGTCGAGTCTTGCAGGCTGATCAATGACCGTGACCGGGAAAGATTGTTCTGCTAATCCGTAGTTGACGCTGATGCGATCTTCCCCTGCCTGAACCGCTTTATATGTCAGACCTGTTCCTTCTACCGTTCCTTTTGCAGATGTGGTTTTCAATTGGGAAGAGCTTGGCACAATGGGATTATAATGCGCATCCAATACATAATTAATTTTCAGATCAGCAGTTGCACCGACCAACATTTCTCCCACTTGAGAACGGGAAACACTTACGTATGCTGGTTGTCCTGTTGGTGCAGTACTTACCGCTTCAAGAATCGCTGAAATATTTCGCTGAGTAGAATTGGATGTACGATTAGCCAATACTACTTCGTTACTGCCATAGTTACGAATTCCCATCGTAGTGGACCCGCCACCGTCAAAGTTCAACGCGCGATCGTATCCTTTTGATACAAGATAATTTGCAAATTGGGTCAATGTCATGCCGTTACTGTATCCAGCTCTTGAATCAACCGTCACCATATGCACTTGCTTTTTATCTTTACTGATCGCGATAGCGGTTCTTGCCGTCTTTGCTGTGGCACGCCAGTTATTCGTATCCATTGTGATATGGCGTTGTCCATCTTTAACAAGCATCGGGCCGCTCGCCATCATGAATTCGGAGTCTTTCCATTTATCATCAATTGATAGATTCAATGAAAGTGGATCTCCAACAGCTACTGATTTGAAACGCTCCAACCCCTTCTTTCCATGGATGGATACAACAAAACCATTTTTCGGTATCGTCACTGCCTGTTTATCTCCATAACCACGCACGTTGACCACTTTACCTTGAAGTTGCTGGCCATAATGTGTCGATGTGATCGGTGCATTCGTTTCAACGACTAATTCAATACCGTATTCATTGGAACCGGTCGTGTTTTTCACATGCTGCGGAGTGAAGATGATCGTTTCATCCGCCTGACGTTCACGGTTAAGTCCTGTCATTTGAAAACTGTTACCATTGACACCGACTTCAATTCCTAGATTAAAATAATCAATTTCGGAAAGACCGTTACTAGTCACACCAAACGCAATCGGATGGCTGACATAGTAGGAGTTCGCACTCGAGATGACACCGCCATTTACGATTTCATTCCCTTCGGACAACAAATACATCGGCATACCTGTCTTCATATCGAAGAACGAAGTGTTTACTGCACCTACCACGCGATGGCCTTCTTTTGAATCACGGTTTGCCAAAGTCAATGTAGGTGCAGTCTTCGAAATGGGAGCAGGAAGACCCATTTTCAGTTTCGTGAACGGATCACTCAAATCAACGCCTATGTGATTGATGTGACTGCTTGCTGAATATGTATAGTGAGAATAGGTAACTCCTGAAGACACGGGGTAACTAGAAACAACTTTCGTGCTTGCTGCCGCTGAGAATGGCAATGAAATTAGCATGGCTGCTGACATAGCGGTAACAACTAAATTCCGCTTCGTGCGAGACAGCAAAGTATTCTGTACGATAACACAACTCCACCTTTTCTACTCATTATCAATATATAGTCTATCAAATAAGGCCTAGATTTTCATGTACCGTTTGAACGAAATAAGTAAAGAAAAGAAAATTTATGGAATTTGAGAGCGATTTTTGGTTTTCATGAAGTGATGGATTGGGTTTATGCGTTTTTTACTGGTTTTAGGTCGGGGGGGGATGGGTCTTGGGTTGAGTAATGAGCGCTTGTGGGGTGGTTATGGGCGGATAGCATGTGGCATTGAGCGCTTGCGAGGTAAATATGAGCGGATGGCAGGTCGCATTGAGCGGTTGCGAGGTAAATATGAGCGGATGGCGGGACGCATTGAGCGCTTGCGGGGTAGCTATGAGCGGATAACAGGATGCATTGAGCGCTTGCGGAGTAACTATGAGCGGATAACAAGACGCATTGAGCGAGCGCTTGCGAGGTAAATATGAGCGGATGGCGGGACGCATTGAGCGCTTGCGGGATAACTATGAGCGGATGGCAGGTCGCATTGAGCGCTTGCGAGGTAGCTATGAGCGGATGGCTGGATGCATTGAGCGCTTGCGGGATAACTATGAGCGGATAACAGGACGCATTGAGCGCTCACGAGGTAACAATGAGCGGATAACAGACGACATTGAGCGGATACACAAGAACTATGAGCGGTTAAGCCGTTACTATGATCACTTACACAAAACTACGCGCGGACAAGCCAAATAAAAAACCTACGAATAGATTAACCATTCGTAGGCTTCGATGTGTCTTGCTGCTTGCTGAACGCAACAAATGCGCCAAGCAAGATAAAGTAAAACAATGTATACATCTTCAGTTCCCAGATATTATAGTACATTCCGGAAACGCCTGTTGAAAACCATAGCGCAATCATAAACACACCGAAGTTCGTATGACGTGATTGCCAGAAGAGCCGCAGCATACTTAACAGGAAGAGTGCAAAAATCAGCACGCCAATTACACCGGTTTCTGCAATAACTTGAATATATTGATTGTCTGAATAGAAATATTTCCCACCATAGATATCCGAACTTATACCATAGTGATCATAAATCGGTGACCCATACGATAATGTGGCTGAACCGCCGAATGAACCGAATCCGGTACCCGTAATAGGATGATCACCGAAGATTTCAAAACCCTTACTAATATAGAAGAATCGTCCGCTCTCAGTCATGAGGGCTAAGTTCTTCTCATCAAACGTTTCGCCGAAGCGTCCCCCGATACTTCCGGCCCCGTCAGGTTTCTGTTCTACTTCTACGCCCAACGTTTGTATATATTGTACAGCCAAGTTTACTGGATAATATATTAGGATAATCGAAGCGACACCTGCAATCACCAGTCGTTTCAGGAGATACCATTTTCTCGTCATGAGGATAAAGACAATACCGAACACCACTGCTGAAATCCACGTTCCTCTTGAATACGTAAGAACTAGTATTCCGAAGAACAATACGAGCAATACACGGAATGTCCATTTGTATTTATTTTGCTGGTACACATGTTGCAAATAAATGATCCCGATAATCCCGAAAAATAAGGATAAAGCCAAAGAGTTTGGATTACCAGTAAGTCCGTAAATACGCACGGCATTAGTTGCGGATAAAACTTTATACTTCCATTCTTCAGGCAGTAGCCACTGACGCAGTGACAGTTTTTCCACCAAGCCATGAAGTGACATGACAACGTTCAACCAGACCGTCGCCCACGCAAGTTGTTGTAGCCATTTGTTCGTCAACGTCATTCTTGAAATGATGTAGTAAAGCAAATACATAATCAAAAATGTTCGAACTTGGAAAATGATAGACGTTGGTGTGACGTCATTTAGGAACCCTACGATCGAGCCAAATAAAATAAAGGCAAAGTAGGACCACTCAAACCATTTAAATGTAAATAGAGAACGAAGATTATGTCGGTAATGGAACAACGTCCACGCAAATACGACAAAGATGATTAAATCTCCTATTAACTTCATCCCACTGTTTACTTCCAGCAAAAATGGTCGTATGTTGACGTAAATCACCAGAAATAGAATACTTTGCTGTGGTTTAACAATAGTAAATAGGACAAAAAATAAGGTCGTTCCAAGCAAAGCTATTTTTGACGGTAGTAATAATGCGATGAGCATCACAGCTACTGCAATCAGTATTGTACTTATGGTTTGTTTTTCTAATCGCTGTTTCCATATATTCATTAGTCTATAAAACCCTTTCTACGCTTGCTAGTTCCTTGTTGCATTATATCACTATCTAGGACGGAATAGTGAAAGCTTTCGTTGCATCTTCTTGAATAATTGCAGATTGTCGTTTATTGCTATATTTGGCATTTCATCTTAGATAAGTATTTTACATAATTAGTATGCATTTCCACCCTAACGATCTATATGTACCATTCATTATATAGGAACTTATTATAATAATAGTCTATTAATATATCAAAAGTTGCTTACCAATACTAGTCCTTTCTGCTACAATAGTAGGAGATTTATATAGGAGGTTTTGATTTGAAACGTTTGATTACAGTACTGATACTATTGCTTTTAATTGCTTCTCCTATCTTCACACCGGTGGCGAGTGCAAATGATTTCACTAGTCATCAAATGCAACAAGAACTGACATTTTGGATAGATAAAGGGGTTATCCAAAAGGACGCAAAGGGGAATGTCTATCCGAATCGCGCAGTTACACGTGGTGAGTTTGCTTCGTATTTGGCACGTTCACTCGCATTACCTGCTTCGACAAGATATACCTTTAAAGATTTAAAAGCAAACCATTCCCGTACAATTGAAATTCAAAACGCTGCAGGTGCTGGAATTTTAGCAGGCTATCCTGATGGTACATTCAAAGCGAATCAGCAGATTACCCGACAGCAAATGGCAGGCATGATATTTAAAGCATTCCGTTTCCTTGACATCCCTGTCAATTCCAAGACCGTTCAATTTAAGGATAGTAAGAAAATCTCGACAAACTTCATACCGGCTGTATCAGCGGCTTCTTCATTGAATATCATACGTGGAGATCAAGGCTATTTTAAACCGACAAGTAACGCAACGATTGCTCATGCTTCTGCATTTTTATTCCGTATGTTCGCAGTTGCTGACGGAAAAGGTAATACCCGTCCCCCTACGAATGTTGGCGGTACGGACAATCCTAAAGTGCATAAAGTTAGCTCGATTTCCAACAGTCAGCTGAATGTAACGGATGAATCCTACATCACGTTTGAAGACGCATTAGCAGCATACAATGCTTCTTCCATCATTCAAACGATTTCCGTTCATAATAAAATCATCAAGATGAAGTCAGGTCAGGCGTTTGCTTCAGAAAATCCAAAGCAGTATACGTCACTATATAGTGATCCTGCATTGAAAAACGAAGTGACATATGTGCAGAAAGGTTATGAACTGGACTACATAGGAAGTAGCCCAGAACGCGTTGTAGTAGATGTAGGCGGCTATACCTATTATGCGAAACACGCAGAAATTGATCTAGTCCCTTCACTGTTATCTAAAGGTGCAAGCCAGTACAAAGTAACAAGTGATGGCTTACTAATTCACCAACCATACTATCGTACATACGATGCAAAAACGAAACAGTATAAAGGTAGTTACGCAGAATATACAGTAGGCCCAGCTTCTCCTGCAATGAAAAAAGGACAGACCTATACGAGTAACGATGGAGTTCACTTTAAAGAATTGAACGGTTCCGCAACGATTACCTATTATCCGTACTTTCAATTTCAATCGGTGCGCCAGCCTTCTACTTACACTGGGCAGGAACTAGATCGCTTTATTTCTAACGCATTACAAGCAAGACAGAAAACAGGTATCGCACGCTATAAAAATGCTACATCCAAGTCGAAATTAATTGGACTAGGTACGTATGTGAAACAAATGGAGAAACAGCATAACGTCAATGCGATGTTCATCTTAGCAACAGCTATACATGAGAGTGATTACGGAATGAGCGGCAATGCGCAGCAGAAAAACAACATTTTCGGTATCCGCGTATTCGACTCTTCACCGGATAAAGGTGAAGTCTATGGTAATCCTACAAGAAGCGTCGATGCATTCATCACTCGCTACATCAACTTAAACTATGCAAATCCCCTCGGCGCGTATGCCAATGGTGCAGCTCCAGGTAATAAAGCAGTCGGCTTCAATATGAAGTATGCATCTGATCCTTTCTGGGGAAGCAAGATTGCGGGCCATATGTGGCGTATCGATCAGTTCCTCGGGAATAAAGATGCAAACCAAGCGCAATTAGCTGTGATTTCATATACAGGCAATACAGCAGTGAATATTCGGACAAGCCCTGAAACGGTGAATAGGAATAATATTCTATTCTCGTACAAGCCTAAGCATCCAGGCAATCTGGCAGCATTCGGCTATCCGTTAATTGTTACAGATCGTACGACAGGCGCAGATGGCTTTGTTTGGTACAAGGTGCGTATGGATATCAATCCAGGTACGACACAAATCAATGAACCATACGGCTGGATCCGTTCTGATCTCGTTACGCTTGTGAATTAAATAAACAATGAAACCACCTATTCCAGAGACTTTGGAAAGGTGGTTTTTTAGTGTGAAGAAGCTTACATTTACAAACAACTTAGTGTCAATGGCTTTATGTGTAACGCTCATTCTTCCACGATATCCGCTCATAAAGTCTTTAGAAGTGCTCTATCATCCCTCGAAATCGCTCTATCTAACCAATTAACCGCTCAATGAACCTCTGCAAACGCTCTATGTCCGTTAGTAACCGCTCTATTAACCTTCCCGAATCCGCCTGGAACACCAATCCACATGCATCCCCTATCATTTCTCAGCAAAACAACAAAAACACCATCTCCCAGACTAACGGAGATGGTGTCTTCATCATTATAATGCGTCCGTATACTCTTTACCTGCTGGCAATAAGTTGGACATGTTGATTCGTTTCAGACCTTCTTTGATCTTGGTCGTATATCCTTTTTTCGTACTGTTCAAATAACCAGCCTTCGACTTAATCATCCGCTCGAATACTTTGGCTTTCGACTGATCAATTTGTGACCACTTTTCATAAGAGTAAATCAAGTCTTCCAATGTCAGATGAACATAATCAGTTCCTGAAAACTGACCATTTGGCGCACGTTTGTACCAAATGTCACCATTTGAACGAGTCCACTTCTTCTCTTCGAAGCGTATCGCTTTTTCAATGGCACTGGCATTCTCCAAATAGACCGGATCATTGAACTCTTGGAATGCGAGTAAGAGAATGTTCATGCCGCCAAGTAAATGGTTCATTGACGTATGAGTCTTCACCTGCGATTTTGCTGGGAAGTAATCCGGGATATAGTATGCAGTGGGAGACAAGAAGTTTACATTCCCTTTTCTATGCTGCTGTACAAGCAAGTTCGCATAGTTACGCAATCCTTCATTGTAGTCTTTATGATTGAATGCTTTACCACCATTATAAAGGAATAAGGCAATCTGTTCATTAAAGCGTGTATCAACGAATGGAGCAGTAAAGTTATATAAATGCGTCAAATACGTACTCGTCACTTCAGTTTCCCAATATGGCTTACTGCCTCTGAAGACAGCTAAGTTCGTAAAAGAGTTATGCAAAATATCTTCATAATAGCGTTCTTTTGTTTGGTTGTATAACAGCATGACACGATCTTCTTTTACTAGAAGTAAATTACGACCATATCCTCGCCCTGAAGCAGGCATAGGTTCGATAGTTGTCGCCATCTTATTGTATGGACCTTCAGCTGTATACCATTTGTTGCGCTTTTTATAGTTGGTAATGGATTCCCGAAGCCATGAATCCAATCTTTCCTTTGATGAGAAGAGTTTTTTATTGGATGAGAGATACCATTGATCCACAACATCGTATCCTCTAGAGTTTAACTCATACACTGATACACGATTATCGCCCATCAGAATATTGCTGTACGTTTCTTTCTCGTCCTGTAGTTCTCGTGTTCGGCTGACTGCACCATTACGATACTTTAACTCAAGCTCACGTGAACGATATGTTTTTGATATCATTTGCTGTCCAGTGCCTTGTTGTGAAATCGTTTCAAGCACACCCACTGGCGAAGTAGCAATATCGAATCCGAATGTATCATCCACATCTTTTTTCATTGGGAACTTGTCAAAACGTTCTATTGTGTTCGTTTGGATGCCTCCATCAATTCGTACCAAGTCGACACGAATCGGTAGACGGTCAGGGTTTCTCAACTCTACGAATGTAAAGTAATCACCGTTTGGCAATTCTCTTTTCGTTACAGTAACTTTTGTGCTTTTTCTTCCACTGACTCCATAGACATAAATATGATCCGTTGCATGAGCATGTGTTTTTACCCGTTTAGCTGATAAAGACAAGAAATGATTTGAACGCAAGTATGTCTGTCCTTCTTGCGTCAAAGGAACTTCCGTAATAAATTGTTCAAAACGAATGGGTTCAAATTTCCCCATAGTTTGTGTTTTATTGAAAACAATCGGTTGCTTTTTTTCGAGCATTCCTGCTTGAATCATTGCTCTATGTAGGAATACAGCAAATGAACCACGGTTAACAGAAAGTTTTGGAGCAAATGATCCATCCTCTTTACCTGTTGTAATACCGTGCTGCATAAGTACTTTTACACCGTATCTGTGAGATTCACTAATACTCTTTTCATCAGTAAAGTGTACTTTTTCACCTGTATCTTTCAATTTAAATGCATTGACTAACACACTTGCCATTTGTTCACGTGTTAATTCATCACTAACACCGAAATTACCATCGGGCTTCCCTCTAAATATGCCTGCTTGATAAGTAGACATGGCACCGCGTAAGTGGGAAGACTTTGCGCTAACATCTTTGAATATCGGCTGATAGGGAGCTTCAGGTAATTGCAATGCAGCAGTCAGCAAGTTTGCGGCTTGCCCACGTTTGATGCTGACACCTGGACGGTATTGTAAATCTTGATAACCGTTAATGATTCCTTCTTCGACAAGCTGTGTTACTTCATCTTTTGCCCAATATTCATTGCTGACATCGGAGAAACGCTGGTTTACTGTTTCTGCTTTCGCATGTATTGGCAGTGCAATAAAGCATACTAACACCGCGATCAGCAATGAATTAAAAATTGCGTATGTATTTTTCTTTGATGCGCTGAACATCTTTAAAATCAACTCCATTCTTTAAGTTTCTTGGTTATAGTATGTAGTTTCCTTCGACAATTATAGCATACCTAACTTTTCATTTGGACTATCATTGTAAAGGGGGAATTTTCCACGTGATCTAGCTATGATATTTACTCAGACCATCTTCCATTTCTCCATAATCGCACCGTACAGACGCAGAAAAACAAAATTAGTTTCAAAATTACACACTTTACTTTTAATATGTAAAAAACAGTTCATGCTTAGTAAGCGATGAACTGTTTTGAACTATGCATGCTTTTGTTCGTACTCTGAAATCTTGTCTTCATATTGGAATGTCAGGGAAATTTCATCCCAACCGTTCAACAACATCTTTTTATAATACGGATCGATATCAAAGTCGTACACCGAACCGTCTTCCCCTGCTACAGTCTGGTCTTCAAGACTAACTGTTAATGTATACGGAGCTTCTTTCCCTTTTCGTAGAAATTCATCAATTTCTGCAACAGATAGTGTAATCGGTAAAATCCCATTCTTAAAGCAGTTATTATAGAAAATATCTGCAAAGCTTGGAGCAATAACTACACGGAATCCGTAATCCAAAATTGCCCAAGGTGCGTGTTCGCGAGAGGATCCACAACCGAAGTTTTCATGTGCAACCAAAATAGTTGAACCGTCAAATCGAGGATCATTCATCACGAAATCTTCGTTTTTTGTACCATCTGCATTAAAACGCCAATGATAAAATAAATATTTTCCGAACCCAGTACGCTCAATGCGTTTTAAAAATTCCTTAGAAATAATTTGATCTGTATCTACGTTATTTTTATCTAATGGAGTGAGTACACTCTCTATTTTATTAATTGGTTCCATCTGAATACCCTCCTCAAATTTGCACAGTTGCTTCGATTTTACGAACATCTACGAAATGTCCGTGTAGGGCAGCCGCTGCAGCCATGGATGGGCTGACTAGATGTGTGCGTGAGCCTGCACCTTGGCGTCCTTCAAAATTCCGGTTAGATGTAGAAGCACAGCGTTCGCCCGCTGGAACTACATCATCATTCATAGCTAAGCACATACTACACCCTGACTCTCTCCAATCAAAACCTGCATCTGTAAAGATTTTATCAAGACCGATATCTTCCGCCTGCTTTTTCACTGTACGTGAACCAGGTACGACAATTGCAGTCACAGTAGGATGAACGTGCTTACCTTTTACGATATTCGCCGCTGCTTCCAAATCGCTAAGACGCGCATTGGTACATGAACCGATAAATGCGTGCTGAATTTCAATATCCGTTAACGCCATTCCTTCTTCAAGCCCCATATATTCCATTGCGGAACGAAGTGCAGATTTATCTGTTTCTGATACATAGTCTGCAGTTGTAGGAATAGTAGACGAAATTCCAGATCCCATAGATGGGTTCGTTCCCCACGTTACGAATGGTTCGATTTCATCTGCATGAATTTCAAGCACTTGATCATATGTTGCACCTTCATCTGTATTCAAAGCGAGCCAACGCTCTGCCGCCGCTTCAAATTCTTCACCTTGTGGTGCGTAACGACGGCCACGTAAATAATTGATTGTAGTTTCGTCCGGACCAATCAAACCCGCTTTTGCTCCCGCTTCAATGGACATATTACAAATTGTCATACGTTCTTCCATTGTAAGTCCGCGAATTGCTTCTCCTGTATACTCAACGATATGTCCAGTACCGACGCCAATTCCAAACTTCGAAATGATCGCAAGAATAATATCTTTAGCCGTGACCCCAAAGCCTATTTTACCTGTCACGCGGATCTCCATCGTTTTCGGTTTACCTTGCCATAATGTCTGTGTAGATAATACATGCTCTACTTCACTTGTTCCGATACCGAATGCAATCGCTCCGAATGCACCATGTGTTGAAGTATGGCTGTCACCGCACACAATGGTCTTCCCTGGTTGTGTCAATCCAAGTTCAGGACCGATAATATGCACAATACCTTGGTCAGGATGTTGCATATCCGCCAATTGAACGCCGAACTCTTCACAGTTTTTTGCAAGTGTAGTAATTTGTTTTTTGGCAATCGGGTCATTGATTACCGGTAAGTTTTTTGTCGGGACATTGTGATCCATAGTAGCGAAGCAAAGATCCGGACGACGCACTTTACGGTTCGCTAGACGTAACCCTTCAAATGCCTGTGGTGATGTCACTTCATGAATTAAATGAAGATCAATATATAGTAGATCAGGCTTTCCCTTTTCTTCATATACAATATGCTCATCCCATATTTTCTCAATAATTGTTTTAGCCATAATTGTTTCCCCTTCCCAGCCCTTGCCTTTACGTTCGGCATATGATTCAGTTCATCTATTTCGGTCTAACTATACAGAAAGGGCGCACCAGTTTCGGTATGCCCTCATGTGCATGTCGAGACGTAGACAGCGGTATTTTTTTAAATGTACGAGTACATAATACTATTGGAAACGAACTGAAGATCCAATTCATCTACAATCTTATCTGTCCATTCTTTAGTCGTTAATGAACGTTGCTCTTTACCAGCTAAATCTGCTGTAAAGTGACCTTCTTCAAATACTGTATTGACTGCTTTTTCAATCGCTGTTGCTTCAGTTTCTAATCCAAATGAATACTTTAGCATCATTGCGACAGATAGAATAGTCGCCGCTGGATTTGCTACTCCTTGCCCTGCTACATCCGGCGCTGAACCGTGGACTGGCTCATATAGACCTAAACCATCTGAACGAACACTCGCTGATGGTAGTAATCCAAGTGATCCTGTAATGACCGAAGCTTCATCACTCAAAATATCTCCAAACATGTTCTCTGTAACGATTACATCAAAATATGCAGGATTTGTAATTAACTTCATAGCTGCGGAGTCCACTAGCTGATGCTCTACTTCTACATCTGGATACTGCGCTTTTTTCTCTTCTACAATCTTTCTCCACAGCTTACTGGATTCGAGCACATTCGCTTTGTCCACAGAAGTTACTTTGCCTTTACGTAGGCGAGCCAACTCGAAACCTTTGTCGACAATACGTTCGATTTCCTCACGTGTATATACAAGCGTGTCAACAGCCGATTGATCTGTGTGACGGCTCGGTTTACCGAAGTAAAGACCTCCAGTTAATTCCCGAACAATCATCATATCGACTTCTTTGACGATTTCTTCTTTTAAAGGAGAAGCTTGGATCAAAGAAGGTACAGCTGCAACAGGACGAAGGTTTGCAAATAGATCAAAGTGTTTACGTATCGCAAGCAACCCTTTTTCCGGTCGTAATTCAGATGGATTCTGATCCCATTTAGGACCCCCCACTGCTCCTAGAAGAATGGCATCGCTTGACTCACATAACTCAATTGTCTCTTTAGGAAGTGGGTTATTTTTTTCATCAATCGCCGCTCCACCGATTAGTCCATATTCTGTATGGAATGTATGGTTAAAACGTCTGCCGATCACTTCCAATACTCTGACTGCCTCTGCTACTACCTCGGGTCCTATGCCGTCACCGGGTAATACTGCTACTTTCTTTTCCATAGAACTTCTCCTCCTTGATCAATCTCGTATCACTCGATCGAATACTCTATCCCTTTGATATATGTTGCTTATTTCATTAACTCTTCTTTCCGCAATTGTTCGCGAACTAGTTGACGGTTGATCGCATTCAAATAAGCTTTTGCAGACGCTTCTAGTACGTCTTGCGCTACGTCTCGGCCTGTAAGCTCGAGTCCGTTATGTCTTAAGTTGACTACTGCCTCTCCCAGTGCATCGCGGCCCTTACCGATCGATGTTACACGATAATCCAGAATGAGTACTTCACCTTTAATGGCCAATTCCAGTGCGTTAAAGATGGATTCAACAGATCCTGCACCAGTCGTTGCCACAGTAACTGTTTCTCCGCTAGGCACTGTCGCTGTCACGGTAGCTGTCGGAATATTATTCGTTCCGTATTGTACTTGAACATTATGCAATTCGTAAATTGGTGTATCCGTATCGGCCAATTGTTGTCCTGTGAAAAGAACAAACAAATCGTCTTCCGTAATTTCCTTTTTACGATCTGCTAATTTTTTGAAGTCATCAAACGCTTCATTCAATTGTTGATCAGTCAGTTCAAACCCCATTGTCATTGCCCGATCTTTAAACGCAGCACGTCCGGAGTGTTTACCTAACGCTAGCGGAATATCCGTTTCACCAATTAATTCAGGTGTTATAATTTCGTAAGTTTCACGGTTTTTCAGCATGCCATCCTGGTGAATACCCGATTCATGGGCGAATGCATTCTTTCCGACAACTGCTTTGTTTGGCTGGATGACTACCCCTGTCAAACGACTAACAAGCTGACTTGCTTTTTTGATTTCTTTCAAGTTGATTCCAGTTTCCATGTTATAGAAGTCTTTACGGATGTGCATCGCGACAGCAATTTCTTCTAATGCTGCATTGCCTGCGCGCTCGCCAATCCCGTTAATCGTACATTCAACTTGATCTGCACCATTCTCAACTGCCGCAATGGAGTTGGCAACGGCCATTCCAAGATCATCATGACAATGAGCTGAAAGCTTAACTTTCTCTACTCCTCTTACGTTCTCTTTCAAATACTTGAATAGAGCGCCGTATTCTGCCGGTGTTGCATAGCCCACAGTATCTGGAACATTAATCGTTGTAGCCCCTGCCTCGATTACCTTATTAATAATACGTACCAGGTATTCCTTATCAGAACGGAAAGCATCTTCTGCTGACCACTGAACAAGCGGGAAATATTGTTTAGCGTATTTGACTGCATCCACTGCAATATCCACTACTTCGTCTGGAGATTTCTTTAACTTATACTCCATATGAATCGGTGATGTTGCTAAAAACACATGGATATGTGGCTGTTCTCCGCCACGTAAAGCTTCCCATGATATATCAATGTCATTCTTCATTGCTCTAGCAAGACCTGTAACAGTAGAATTTTTCACTGTGTTGGCAATGCGTTGAACGGCTTCAAAATCACCTGGGGAGGAAGCAGGAAATCCTGCTTCAATAACTGCTACCCCAAGTTTTTCTAGCTGACGAGCAATTTCTAATTTTTCTACTGTATTTAGATTAATACCTGCAGATTGCTCACCATCGCGAAGAGTTGTATCGAAGAGATCAATTTTTCTCACTCGCAACCACTTCTTCCTCTTTTGATTTAGCTCCTTCGTTGATGAATGGCATCATAGAACGAAGCTTCTGTCCTACCTCTTCGATTTGATGCTTAGCTTCTGCTTCTTCGATTGCATTAAAATTAGGACGTCCGTTTTCATTCTCTTCGATCCATTCTTTTGCAAACTTACCTGATTGGATGTCAGTAAGAATATCTTTCATACGTGCTTTTGTATCTGCATCGACTACGCGTGGTCCGGAAACGAAGTCGCCCCACTCTGCAGTGTCAGAGATTGAATAACGCATTCCAGCCATTCCGCCTTCATACATCAAGTCAACGATTAGTTTTGTTTCATGCAATGTTTCGAAATAAGCTAGCTCAGGCTGGTATCCAGCTTCTACTAGTGTTTCGAATCCAGCTTTAACTAGTGAAGTCAATCCACCACAAAGTACTGCTTGCTCTCCGAATAGATCCGTAACTGTCTCTTCTTCGAAAGTTGTTTCCAAAACGCCGCCACGAGCAGATCCGATACCTTTTGCATACGCAAGAGCTACGTCTTTTGCTTGGCCAGATACGTCTTGATACACCGCGAATAGTGCAGGAACACCGCCGCCAGCTTCGAATGTTCTACGTACAAGGTGTCCTGGTCCTTTTGGAGCTACTAGGAATACATCTACGTCAGCAGGTGGTTTAATTTCACCGAAGTGTACGTTGAAACCGTGAGCGAATACTAAAGATTTACCTTTAGCAAGAGCAGGTTCGATTTCTGCATCATAGATTGCTTTTTGGTTTTCATCCGGAAGTAGGATCATGATCAAATCTGCTTTTTCAGAAGCTTCTTTTACCGAAAGTGTTTCAAGACCGTCTGCTTTTGCTTGATCAAATGATTTACCTGCACGAACTCCTACAACTACGTTAAAGCCTGAATCTTTCAAGTTACGCGCGTGTGCGTGGCCTTGTGAACCGTATCCGATTACTGCGATTGTTTTACCTGCTAATAGTCCTTCATTGATATCCTGGTTATAATACATTTTTGTCATTTTTATTTCCCCCTAAGTGTGTGTGTATTACTGCTTTAAAATTGATAACTGTGGTGCTTGAACTTTTTGCATATCACGGGCAAAGCCGGTTGCGCCAGTTCGTGTTAATTCTTTGATGCCATATGGTTTCAGCAAATCGATAAACGCTTCGATTTTATCTGGGTCACCCGTTACTTGGTAAGTTACTACATTCTTCCCGGAATCAACTATAATTGGACGGAAAGGTTCCACAATACTATTCATTTCAGAGCGAATCTGTGGTGGTGAGATGACCTTTACTAGCGCTAACTCACGTAACACGATTGCTTTGTCTGTTATATCTTTCACTGTAATAACATCAATCTGCTTTTGCAGCTGTTTTACAAGTTGTTCAATTTTGTTTTCATCTTCAACGTGAACTTGGAATGTCATCTTGGATCTATTCGGCTGTTCCGTAGCACCAACGGTAATACTTTCAATATTGAATTGACGCTTCATCAGCAGTCCCGTTACACGGTTTAATACCCCGCTCTGATTAATTACTGTTACTGTAATAATTCGTTTCACTGAGGACTCACTCCAATCATGTCTTGTAATCCTTTACCTGGAGCAACCATCGGATAGACGTTTTCACGTTGTTTCACTCGGCAATCGATCAAGACCGGCTCGTCAGATAATAGCGCTTCTGTAAATACTTTTTCAGCTTCTTCTAATTTGTGGATACGATATCCTTTTAGGTCGTATGCTTCCGCCAATTTAATAAAGTCTGGCTGTACAGGAACTAGCGACTGTGAATAGCGTTCTTCATAGAATGTCTCTTGCCACTGACGTACCATACCTAGTGCTCCGTTATTTAAAATGATGACTTTCACGGGAATACGCATTTCTTGAAGAAGTGATAGCTCTTGTGCTGTCATTTGGAAACCTGCGTCTCCAACAACTGCAATTACACGCGCTTTCGGTCTTGCAAGCTGTGCACCGATTGCTGCTGGGAAGCCAAAGCCCATTGTTCCTAATCCGCCTGATGTTACCCAGTTGTCCGGATTATTGAAACGATAATATTGAGCCGTCCACATTTGGTGCTGGCCAACATCTGTCGTAACAATTGCATCGCCATTTGTAATCCGATGAATGATTTCGAGAGCTTGTTGAGGTAATAAAGCTTCCTCGTCCTTTTGATACCAAAGTGGATATTGGTCTGCTAAACCATTCAAATAGCCCACCCATTCTGTTGTATCCGGTGATTTGAAATCCGCTTTTAGCAATGCTGTTAACGCTTCTTTCGCATCAGATACAATCGGAATTTCAGTAACCACGTTTTTACCAATCTCTGCTGGATCAATATCAATATGGATAACACGTGCATTCGGCAAGAATGCATCCAAGTTACCTGTTAGACGGTCATCAAAACGGGCACCGACATTGAGAAGTAAATCACATTCGCTTAGTGCATAGTTGGCAGTTGCCGTACCGTGCATTCCAGCCATTCCGTAGAATAGTTCATGTTCTCCATGGATTGTACCCAAGCCAAGTAATGTATTGACGATTGGAATACGATGCGTTTCGACAAGCTCCTTCAGCTCGGTCGTTCCACCTGCATGAAGTACACCTGCACCGGCAAGGATCATAGGCTTTTTCGCTTCAGAGATCGCTTTTGAAGCTTTTTGAATTTGCAGATAATTTGGTGTAGTAGTTGGCTGATAACCAGGCAAATTCACTTCTTTACTTTCTTTTTCGACAGGAATAAAGAGATCTGTTGCGATATTTTTTGGTACGTCGACAACGACTGGTCCTGGTCTTCCGGTAGAAGCAATATGGAAAGCTTCACGCATAATACGTGGGATGTCCGCTACACTTTGCACTTGATAGTTATGTTTTGTAATAGGTTGAGTAATCCCTATAATATCCGCTTCCTGGAAAGCATCCGATCCAATCACTGTAGTCGCTACTTGGCCTGTAATAACTACTAATGGAAGCGAGTCCATCATGGCATCTGTAATTCCCGTTACTAAGTTCGTTGCGCCAGGACCTGATGTGGCAATGACTACCCCTGTCTTTCCGGACACTCTCGCATATCCTTCTGCTGCGTGGATTGCCCCTTGCTCGTGACGTGCTAATACGTGTGGTATTGGGTCGTTATATAGCGCATCATAGATTGGGAGAACTGCTCCTCCGGGATATCCAAAGATCATTTCTACATTCTGTTCTTTAAGAGATTGAATCAAGATTGCAGAACCATCTGCAAGTTTATTTATGGATTGTTCCTTTGGCATAGATGCAGTCTGTTTTTCTTGTACTTCAGCACTCATACTGAACTCCTCCTTACATTTTCAACTATATATATATTGACCAATGACGTTTTCCCCTAAAAAAAAACCTTTTCATCCCACGCAAAGAATACTACTCTCTTTACATAGGGATGAAAAAGCTTTCATGGTACCACCCTAGTTCGTGACGTTTGTCACCTTATGAGAAAGCAAGCCGAAGCTGTACTTTCTCATTGCTAACGAGCCCGAATTTCGAGCCCGGGACTGCCTAATCGGTATACCTTTTAGCAATCCACTCCGAGGGGATGTCGCAAATAGCTGTATTACCGGCTCGCAGCACCACCGGCTCTCTGTGAATACACTCTCTATCTACTTTAACCTCATCAACGTTTTGTATATTAAATTTTCATGACTCCGCCAGTACTCGCTGAAGTGACTAGTTGAGAATATCTAGCAAGATACCCTTTTTTAATTTTAGGTTCAAATGGTTTCAGTGCATGGCGACGTTCTGCAAGAACTTCATCAGATACCATCAGTTCGATCGTACGATTCGTTAGATCTATTTCGATAATATCTCCATCCTCTACAAGTGCAATCGGTCCACCGGATGCTGCTTCTGGTGAGATATGTCCAATGGATATACCTCGTGACGCCCCAGAGAAACGACCATCGGTAATTAAAGCAACTTCTTTACCTAGCCCTTTCCCCATAATTGCGGATGTCGGCGCTAACATTTCTGGCATTCCTGGTCCACCTTTAGGTCCTTCATATCGAATGACGACGACGTGGCCTGCTTTTACCGTGTCATTATCAATATTTTCTTGGGCCTCTTCTTGTGATTCAAAGACAATCGCTTCTCCTCTAAACTCTTTGATAGAAGGATCAACTGCGCCCACTTTAATGACAGATCCTTCAGGTGCGATATTACCAAATAGAATGGACAAGCCACCTACAGGACTATATGGATTATCTTTCGTTCGTATGACATCTGTATTTGTAATTTCATGACCTGCGACATCTTCTGCAATCGATTTGCCTGTGATTGTCATTCGATCATTGTGCATCGCACCATCGATTTTACACAATTCATTGATAATTGCGCTCACACCGCCGGATTTTTCAATGTCATCCATTGAATAATCAGACGCTGGCATGATTTTAGCTAAGTATGGTACTCGTTTTGCTACCTCGTTAACATCTTCAATATTGTAATCAATTTCTGCTTCGTGGGCGATCGCTAATGTGTGAAGTACTGTATTAGTCGATCCTCCCATTGCCATATCAAGTGCAAATGCATCATCAATTGTTTCTTTCGTAATGATGTCACGCGGTTTAATATCTTTTTCGATACAATTCATTAGATGTTTCGCTGCATCTTTAATGAGTCTATGACGATCATCGGATGTAGCAAGAATTGTCGCATTTCCTGGAAGAGCCATACCGAGCATTTCCATTAATGAGTTCATGGAGTTCGCTGTGAACATTCCCGAACAAGATCCGCATGAAGGACAAGCATTCTGTTCGATGTCGAGTAATGTTTCAGCTGACATCTTACCACTCTTGTAAGCTCCTACACCTTCAAACACGGATGTTAATGAAAGAACATCTCCTGTTGCGGAAACACCTGCTTCCATCGGCCCGCCAGAAACGAAGACGGAAGGGACGTTTGTTCGAACAGCTGCCATCAGCATACCTGGTGTGATTTTGTCACAGTTAGGTATATAGAAAACACCATCAAACCAGTGCGCATTAATGACTGTTTCAGCTGAATCTGCAATCAACTCACGACTTGGCAATGAATAACGCATACCGATATGCCCCATTGCAATTCCGTCATCAACACCGATTGTGTTAAATTCAAACGGTACGCCGCCCGCTTCCCAAATCGCTTCTTTCACTACTTCCGCGAATTTGTTTAAGTGCATATGTCCCGGAATGATATCTATATAAGAGTTACACACTCCGATAAATGGTTTGTTCATATCTTTCGTTTTAACACCAGCTGCATATAGTAAGCTACGATGTGGTGCACGATCGATTCCTTTTTTAATCATGTCACTTCTCATTTGCAATCTCTCCTAAACTAATTGAACGAATCAATTGCTAATTACATCAATTGCATTCAGTTGAATATTCTGAACAGCTAGTGAATTGTTCACCGCTATGAACTAGATTGCTGTAATCATATCTTGAATACGAATAAAGGTCAACCGTATTTTTAAAGTTTTTCGTTAATTGTGACTAATTTAAAACGTCTGAATACGCTTACACACGCGACATACAGCGATATATTGCATATCGAAATATTTGAAATTTATTTTGCATTTGAGCTTGTTTCTTTCATTAAATAAAAGGAAATCCAGACAATATCCTTATTATGCAAATAGAAGGTAGAGTTTGTACATTTATTCAACATTCTGTCTAGCCTCTTTTGCTTTGTATGCATCAATCAGATTTTTCGCTTTGTTTCATTGTAACTCTCTCATCTACTTACGAATCAATAAGTGTAGACTTCAACTAATGCTCTACCTCTTCTATTCAAGAAACCATATTTTTTCGTTAAGTATGTAGAATGCTAGTAAGTTTATGACAAGTTTCGCTCGACAGTATTCGACATTTATATTTTGTTCATAACTCTATACACATTATCCACCGCATATATTGGCAGTTTCTGTATACCATTCACATATTACCCACAACTTACCCACCAACATTGTGGATAATTCGAACGCTTGTTCTTTTTAGATTCCTTTGGTAAAGTAAGAGATAACATCTAGAGAGAAGCATGCAGACTGATTACAATCTATTCATCCTAAAGGAGGCGGTTCTACTGTGCCACATTTATCGGATCAATTGTTGATCTATTCCTATCAACAAGCTCAAAAATACCATCTAAATCTGGAATTCATCCAACTGTTGGAACGCGAGATACGTAAACGTGCCTTGGAATCGATAAAACTCAGTAGCTGATCTTTCGGATACAATAAAACGGACATGCCTTTTTATCATAGGCATGTCCGTTTTCCATTCTATAAGTACATCTCCTTCTATTTAAGGAGATATATTTTATGATAACGCTTTGAGTCCAACTACGCCGATAACGATCAGAATAAGACTCACTACTCTACCTGTACTCTTCGATTCACCAAAGAACACCATATTGATGAGTACGGCACCCGCTGTACCTATACCAATCCACACGGCATAAGCTGTACTAACTTGCAGGAACTTAAAGGAGTTATACAGAAAGAAGAACGCAATACCGAACCCTCCGTAATATAGCAAGCCGTTACCCAATGTCTTGTTCTCACTAAACTTTTTCAACCCGATTACACCCGCAAACTCACTTAGAGCTGCCAATAATACTAGAATCCAACCCATCGTCTTTCACTCCCTCCAGCGCTTTCTTTTCATCCTGCCCATCCGCTATCTTTAATCCTGCTACACCAACCACTAGGAGGAAGATGAAAAAGATCTTCCCTATACTAATATGCTCTCCAAAGAACATGACATCCATTAACGATGTACCCACTGTTCCGATTCCAGCAAATATTGCATAGACCGTTCCTGTCGGTAGCCCCTCGCAGGCTTTTGTAAGGAAATGAAAATCCACAAAGATAAACCCTACGATAAATATCCAGTGCCACCAGTGAGTCGCTGTGTTAAAACCAAAAATCCACACTAATTCAAAAAAACTAGTTAATGCGACATATAACCATGCTTTATTCATACCATTCACTCCAATTTTATTTCTTACTATATTTATATGACTGACTATCATTCATTTTATCATAAAAGCTAACATATTGCTATGTTAACCTTTCGCTGTTTGAAATTGCAGTGCATGAGATATAAAATCCAGGACTTCTTCTTTCTGTCTATCCGCTTCACTTTCATCATGTTGAGCGTAAAGGAATACTTGCTCAGCCGCTGATTCAATAAGACCAATAATGATCTTTGCTGTCCGTTCAGGTTTGATCGATTGGCGAACCGCGCCTGCTATTTTGGCAGCTTCAAGCTTTTGGCTAATCCATTCATAAAATGGTGCGTATACGGATTCCCACTCGCGAATATGTTCCGTTGAAGCTATTCCTGAATAGATGACGGCTAAAATTTCATAATACTCTTTGTTCACTTTAAATATTGCATCTACCATTTGTTCGAACTGTTTTGGATACGTTGCTTCATCATCAACCGTTAGTTTGACGATTTCAATCGTTTTCATGACCATCACTTCCGCAATTGCAGGCATAAGGGATAATTTTGACGGAAAGTATAAATAAAATGTTCCTTGCGCAATCCCTGCACGCTTGACGATATCGGAGATCTTCGTCTTCTCAATCCCTTGCTCTTGAAATACTTCTATAGCTGAATGTATAATCGCTGTCTTTTTCCCCAATGTATTCCCCACTCTCTATAGATTCTAATTAGTATATCGTACTATTCTTTTCTTACAGGCAATGACAATGATTACTTCCGGATTTACTTAATACTCTTTAAATCTACCATCATTTGATGCAAAGTACACATCAAAACTATAAGATGATTCGTCTTTATGTCAGTAAACGCGTTATTTGCTGTAGCTGACGGGCTATATACTGTAAATAGTAAAACAATACTTATATACGCCATCTAGAAAATTCGTTATTCTTAATTGTATTCAATACGTTCAATCTATTTGTTCGAGGAGTAGGAATAGCTGAAAAATAATCTATGAGTTGTAACGATAAAAATACCGTCCTTTGACAGGACGGTATTTTTACGTTCATTATTTGACTTCTTTTGTTTCTTGTACGAATGTTTCTCCACTTTTACGTGCTTGGATATCAATGCTATGTTCTGGGTACTCTTTTTCAAGACGTTCGTAGTATTTTTTACTAATTTTTTCAGCATCTTCTTTTTTCATGTCTTCGGTCACTTCAAAGTCCAGCAAGACGAAACCACCTGCATCTTCAGTAATGATTAAACTTACTTCCGATACCCCTTCTTCTTTCTCAAACTCTTCTTTTAACTCATCATTAGAAGCCGTTGTATCAGATTTATCTACAGGTTCTTTAACAACATTTTCAGTAGGTTCGGTTTGTTCCTTGTCCACTTCTTTTTCGTTGTCAGTATCCGCGTTACATGCTCCTAATAGTAGAAGTGATAGACTAAGCGGAGCTAATATCTGTCTTTTTTTCATGATAAACCGATCCTTTCTTTTTGTTCATTATATTGTGTATCCTATCATATTTGTAAAACCTTGGCAAAGAATTTTGTGCTATGCAATGTACTGTCAAACAGTTATGTGGCGAAAAGACTAGACTTGAACATGACTTTCTTGACTCTTCTCTTCCGTCTTTTAATTTACAATACAACAGTATTCTTCACTCCATTCTTTTACCAACGTTCGCAAGGTTTTTGTAGGACGTGAAATGGGTATGTTATATAAATCAACTATAAAAAGGGAGGCGATACAATGGATGAACTCATAAGCAAGACATTTATTGGCGTATATTACAAGGATGCTGATCTTCTAAGTAAGATAGAGGAATTAAAAGAAACGGGTTATATCGATGATAATATTTATGTAATCGCTAAAAATGAAAACGATGTATCCATGCTACGCAGTCGAACAGGCGTAGATGTGTACTCCGCATATGATACGTGGACAGATCGCTTTATAGGCTTCTTAACTGGCGAAAATCAGATCAAACAAATGATGTATGGCATCGGAATGGACACGATTCAAGTAGACCGCTATTACGAAGAAGTTCAACACGGTGGTATGATGCTATATGTAGATGAAGGGTTGGCTTACAGCGTGTATTCGAAAGATGGGCCTTTCTCTACAGACGGATTATCGCCTAGTGCATCTAAACCTGTCGTTGATCACAATAGAACTACAGATCCATTTATTGAGGATACAGTATCTGAACTGTCTTATGGAGGATATGAGCCTTTGCAAAACCCTCCACAACCAGAAGTTCTACAAGCAACCAATCGGGCCGATACAATTCAGACAAATGATCTTACTTCTAAAGAAGAGGATGCCGTAGTATCCGAACAAATTGAGGATGAAGATCCTTCTACTTTCCCTAAAAAATAATCATATTCTTTTTGAGCCTTTCATTTCTACGGAAGGCTCTTTACTTTGTTACAACTTGTTTACAAAACACGATTCTTGTAACCTCTTCTTAATGTGAACGTAATGTTTCACTCTTAAGCTGTCGTGTAAGATATTACTTGCAGCTAGAAAGTGATATCTATTATTTCGGAGGAGAGTCATTCATGAAAAAGTTTTTATGTTCAATTTTGATGGCATCAGCCATGTTCGTTGGGTTCACTGGCGGGACAGCCGATGCAGCAAGTAAAGCTACAGCTAAAAGTGGTACATACATAACAGTACATAATGCAAACGTTCGAGCAAATGCTGGAACACAACATAGAAGAGTCTTTACATTAAAAAAAGGTACACGCGTTCAACTGACACATCAAAAATATGCAGGTAAACAATTGTGGTATAAAGTAAAAATCAATGGTAAAAAAGGATATGTTTCAAGTTCTCTATTAAAGAGATCTACAGGCAAGGCAGTAGCAGCAGCTTCTCATACTAAAGGTGGAGGATCTGGTGTTGTGAAAACAGCAATGAACTTGCGCGGAATCCCATACCGTTTTGGCGGCACTACAACTAGAGGATTCGATTGCAGTGGATTCATCCAGTATTCATACAAGAAGAATGGTAAGTCTGTAGCTAGAACAACAACCGGGCAATTCAAACAATCATCAAAAATTAAATCACCAAGACCTGGAGATCTAGTATTCTTCCATAACACGTACCGCAAAGGAATTTCGCATGTAGGTATCTATGTTGGAAACAATAAATTTGTTCATGCTGGTGGCAAGAAGTCGGAAGTCGTCAGCCTGAATAATCCGTACTGGAAATCTAAATTCAACAGTTTCAGAAGAATATAATCAGTAAAACGACCCGATGAACGTTCATCAGGTCGTTTTTTTATTCAACGGAATGGACTTTCCCTTGCTCATCTTTATAGATTACATGATGCCTTTCAAACTTTGTTGGAGAATCTAAGCCCGCAGCCGCAGCCACACGGAATAATCCTTCTCTCATTGTCAATATATAATTTGTTACACGGAATTTCTTCTCTTCTACAACAAGTGCTCGCTGTAAGCTTTGATCTGTCGTGGCGACACCAGCTGGGCATGTATTCGTATGGCATCGCTCTGCCATGATACAGCCTACTGAAATCATGAAACCACGTGCAACTTGTGTCAAATCTGCACCTAAAGCCAATGCAATGGCTGCTTTATCAGGTGTGATAATTTTACCTGATGCAATAATTTTTACTTGATCACGCACTTCAAATTTACGCAATGCATCGTCTAGTAGAATAAGAGAAGAACGTAGTGGTAAGCCCACACTATCCGCTAAGTCTTGATAGGTAGCGCCCGATCCACCTTCCGCTCCATCGAGTGAGATAAAATCAGGACCCATGCCTGTTTCAGCCATATACGATGCCAGTTCTTCAGCATCTTGCTTTCCACCAATGACTATTTTGATGCCAACAGGAATTCCGCCAGCATGCCGAATATCTTCAATGAATGAAAACAGTGTCGGATAATCATGGAACTGTTTAAAACGGTTCGGACTATTAATAGAAGTATAAGGTTTTACATTTCGTATAGCCGCAATCTCTTCCGTGACCTTCTCCCCTTCTACGTGTCCTCCACGCATTTTTGCTCCTTGGGCTAACTTGATCTCAAACGCCTTAACCTGTGGTATATTTGCTTTCTCTTTTACTTTTTCAATATCGAACTGTCCATCTTCTGTTCGGAACCCGAATAACCCCGATCCAATCTGCGCAATAATGTCTGCGCCCCCTACCAAGTGATGGTCTGATACGCCACCCTCACCTGTGTTCATCCAGGCACCTTGCGCCATACCAATACCTTTAGATAGTGCAGTAATTGCATGGTCTCCGAGTGCACCATAACTCATACCGGACTGCCCCAATAAGCTACGCACGACAAATGGATGCTCACAATTTGGTCCTAATACAATCGCATCTTCCTCGGGTAACAACCAAGGCAATGTTGTCACTTCTTCACGATGTTCTTTGCGCGAGAATAAATTGTCAGTTTCTACTTCATAGCGCATAGTTTTCAATAGATTATCATTATCTACACGCATTTCCTCGTTTTGTTTCGTGAACATGGCATTACGAATATAGTGACCAGGTTCCTGGTAGTCTCGTTTAGACCCAAAACCAATGATACTGTTTAAGTACTTCCCGGGCATCACCATATGTAAGTATTCTTCGCGGCTGAATGGCTTGCCGCTATTATCATCATTGAATAAATACTGTCTAACCTCTGGACCCGCCTTTTCAAATATATAGCGAACTCTACCTAAGATTGGGTAGTTACGTAAAATTGCGTGCTGTTTCTGACTTCGATCAAAAAAGTATAGAAAAATCCCTATACTGATTGCAATGGCTAATATAATCAGCACAACCAATGAAGTTGTAAAATTGATGCCTTCTAACCAATTCATAGCCCCACTCCTTTCTGTTTGTCTGTACTTTACCTGTACCCCTGATAAGCGGCTGACTAAACGTAAAAAAGTCCTATTCCTTGAAAGTAATCAAGGAATAGGACTGGAGTGTTGCTATTTTGCTATTGTGTATGTCAAGCTTTGTTTATTTTGGAACGTTTACTTCGATTTGCTTAGTAGCAATCGCGCTAGATTGTCCAGCTTTTTTCACGCTTACTACAACAGTGCCTTGAGCACCTTTATTAGCTTTACCAGAAAGCTTACCGCCTTCTACTTTCAAATCAGTAACAGCCGCAGAATCTCCGGAATAGCTCGTTGCAATCGTACCTAAAGTAATTTCATTTCCTTCGTTTACCATATAAATAGTACCGTCATTTTTAATTAGAGGAGTAGCTTCTGATGAAGTCAATTTAATTCCATCTCCAGTTACTACCTGCATATTGAAATCTCCTGAAGTGATGACAGGTGTAGTCTCTTTAAACTCTACTGAAGATATTGACGGAGTTGAATTCACTACAGTAATCGTAGCAGTTGCTCTTGTAATATCTCCTTGTTTAATCAAGATATTCGTAGTTCCTGCTTCTTTAGCTTCAACAGTCAGTTCCCCTGTTTTAGCATCTTTTGTAACTGTTGCAACACTTGGATTAGACGAAGTTACTTCGTATCCAGCACCAATTTTGTCGTCGCCTACATAAAACCCTTGGCTATTGTACTGTTTCCAAGCTAATGTTACAGAGCCGTCTTTTGAACCATTAATAGCATCAATTGTCAAATCGTCTGAAGCAGATACTGTTTCTAGCTTTTTAGTAGCTACTGTTTTATCATCCGATACAGCAACCGCTATATTACCTAGAACTGTATCACCAGATTTAACTTGGACAGTTGTTGTTCCAGCTTTAATCCCATTTACATTTACAGTAGCCTTACCTTCTGTAACTTTTAAAGGTTTTGTAGATACAGTAGCAATCTCAGCGTCTTTTGACTCGACAGTTACATCGCCAGCATACAAGTCACCATATTGGTCTTTAACTACTACATTAGTGCCTTGAGTTGCACCTGTAATTAATTTAGTCTCTGTTGACGATAATGTAGCACTGCTTGCAACACGCTTACCAGCACCTACTGTAAGCTTTATGTCCTTCGTAACATCGCCAACTTTTGCGACAATCGTAACTTCTCCAGTACTGATTGGCGTTACTTTGCCAGCAGAAGTGACTGTTGCTACGCTTGGATTAGAGGAAGTGAACGTTGCAGTCGAATCAGTTTTTGTTGCTCCGCTAAGAGTAATAGTTTCTTCGACTTTTACATCTACTGCACCGTCTTCAAGTGAAATTTTTCCACTTTCTACCGTTACTCCACCTTGCTTAACTGAAACTTTACTAATCTCAGAAACTGTATTATCGAAGTCTACCACTTTAACATCTACTAACTCTGACTCAACAGTTTTTCCATCTTTATCCGTAACAATTACTTTGTAAGAGAATTTTGTATCCGCGTCAAGTGACTTCAACGTACCAGTCGCCTGCTCAGAGAACACATCAGTATTAGTAGACTGGAACGCCACCTTATAACCAGCATCCGTCAATTTCTTCATATCAGCAGGTTTGCCATCAACGTTAAACGCCAACTTCTGACCAGCTTGACCAGCATTCACTTGAGTAGTAGTAGCTGTAACTTTCTCTACTGTCAACTCGTACGTGAACTTGTAAGAAGTCACTACATCTTCTTCGCCTTCAGCTTCTGCTTTAGTCGTCAAGTGAAGAGTCATTTCTTTACCCGACGTTAGTTCGTTTTTTAGTTCGATTGTCGCTTTTGTACCGTCTTCGTTCGCTTTGAATGAAGCCAGTTCATTTCCTTCAATCTTTAATTGCTCCGCTTTCAACAGGTGCAAATTCTTACCTGTTAGCTCAAGTTGCTTTTCATCAGTTGCTGTAACTGAAGTGATTTCAGATACTTCTGGAGCTTCAGGTTCTTTTCCAGGTACTTCAACTTGAATTGTTTTGTAAAGGAATGAAGCGAATTGTGCGCGTGTTGTAGTTTCTTTTGGTCTGAAGTTTGGTGCAGCTGGGTTTGTAATGTCGAAGTAGTCTAATACATCGATGGCAGTACGTGCTTCAGCTTTCGCCTTATTCAAATCTACTACGTCTCTATCAAATTCTTGTTCTTGCACATATGTTAATAAGCTCGTTTTATTCACTGAATCGAACGCACGAACCAATACAACCGCCATGTTTTCACGGGTAATAGATCCAGCCGCGCCTAATGATCCATCTTCATATCCTCTAAATACATCGTTATCCTTTACGATTGCTGCTGATTGCAACAATTCGTCATTAGACTTAGATGTTAAATCAGTGAAGCGTGGATTTGTTTTATAGTCAGTCGGAATTGTATACCCTTTTGATACAAGCCATTTTCCCATTAACTTCACTACGTCGGAACGAGTTAAAGTTTTATTAGGCTTGAATGAACCATCCGGATAACCACTGATTACACCTGTTGCTGCTAGTGCATCAATTGCTTCCTTGTGTGAGTTAGTTTCCACAACGTCATTGAAGTCTGCTGCACTGACAACTGGTGCCACCGCTGATGCTACTAATGCCGCTGATGCTACGCCTGTTAGATACTTACTGTACTTCTTTTTTGATTGTGATTTCATTAAATAATTTCCTCCTCTAGTTTGTTTGCGTGATTGCTGGTTGGTTGCAGAGCAGCATAAAAACCACTCTTTTACTCTTTTACTCTTATACCCTCTTTCACATTAAATAATCCTTAAGACTATTAAATGAATAAAGTATAGGAAAGGAAAGAATGATTACTAGGCGCTCAACTAAAATAATAACATACATTTCCTTTGTTGGTAATGGAAAATGAAGGATGCATTTCATATATTGTGGAACTACCAGCACTACGAGAGTGTACACCTTGCATATTACATTCAGATTACAACCTTGTAACTGCGCAATAACAAATTAAAATATAGCTCGCCTACATCATATGTTACTTTTCATGATACAATCCCATTATGAAAAAATTACTGGCTCTTCTCTTACTAATCAGCATTTTAGTCGGACTGTCGATCTCATCCAGTCAGACATACGAACAGCAATCGCTTGTTTCCACACTACAACAATGGCTACCAGGCGAACCTGGCAAAACTGCTTTATCCACGTGGGAATTCTCCTATTGGGATAGAACTATCTCTATTGAAGAACGGGGATATTATCATTTTGTAGAATTCTTGATTCGAAAAGCTGCACATTTCTTTACATTTGGATTTTTAGCTTTAGTCATTTATTGGCTCTTGCCTAAAGGAAAGGCTCGTTTATTGTTAGCCGCTCTATTCACCTTCGCTTTAGCATGTGCTGATGAATTACATCAGTACTTTACAGGAGGCCGCACCTCGACGATGCAAGATGTTTATTTAGATACAGCAGGTGCTGTAACTTTTCTTTTACTGCTAGCGTTAGTTCGTTTAGCCAGTCACTTACGTAAAAATTAGTTCCATAGTATCGTTTAGGTCTATAGTATTCCTAACGTTTTTACGAGCATAGTACTCTGTGTTATGATAATGACGAAATGGGAGGTCGTCTAATGAATAACTCGAGTGATCAGCTAATCCTTTCACTAAGCTATATTTCCATCCACCGAGTCGTGGATCGCATAGAACAAACGCACCAAAAGTCTTACCACACAATGTGCTTATTCCAAGATCGCATTACAACGTCGGAGCGCAGTTTCCCTCTGAAGCATGTTTTTGATGTATCCTATCGCCCTTTCTCTGGTCACACAGGATTATTTTATCTTCATACAAATGAAGGTGTTTTTACATTTGAAATCGAGGAAGAACCTGAACAATTCATTTCATTATACAAACAAATACAATCAAAATAAGATATATATAAGGTATAATTCTACGTCCTACTTCATATTTTGAAGTAGGACGTTTATACTTTTTGTTTACAGGGTATATACAACTATAGTCTACAATGTATTCAATGGAATATTCGTAAAATGAGCATTTTTAAATGTGTTCATTTATTTATGACGTGATATGATAGCATTACACTTCACACAATATAATGCATACATTAGAACTATAAAAAATACTAAAACTTCCTATATCGGAGGAGAACAGCAATGGCAAAGGAAAATGAGATAACGGCTATTTATAGCAAAATTAGTGAAGCAAGAAGCGAAGGACGCTATGACTTAGTCATTACATGGGCAGAAGAATTATTAAATAAAGGTCTTTTATTTTCAAATAATGAAGCTGTTTTAACCGCACATTACATTTGTGCGATCTCCCATTATTACACAGGTGATTTTGAAAAAGTTCTCTTTCATATAGAAGAGCATTATACACAATGTATTTTGCATGGCAAAAAGTCCGATTATATGCGTTCATATTATTTGCAATACTTCGTCAGCTCTTTCGCATTAGACTATGACAGAGGACAAAAGTTATTGGAAGACATGCTCTCCATTGCGATCGAGAGTGAAGATTATTCTTATGCCAGCATGGCGTATAATAAACTAAGTCTTCTTCACAATAAAAAAGAGCAATATGATAAAGCTTTAGAATTTGCACAGTTAGCCGTTTCTTTTGCAAAGATGGAAGATGTAGACAGAGAAATTTTATTGATTCGAGCACATCTACACGTAATTGAATCTGCTATTAACCTACAAAATTCCCATCTTGCTCAGACTAGCCTTGATTTTTTGCGCCTGTTACCTACTATGCACGATCACCCGCGTGAAATGGCATTTCTAGAAATTTTAAAAGGTAGATTCTATGATTTAATAGGTGAGCCCGAAAAAGCTTTCCACTTTTACACGAAAGCAAAACAACGTGAGGAGAAATTGAGAGATTACTCTATACTGAAAGATATTCAGCAAAAACGAATTGTGTTGGCAGAAAACCTTTGTAGTTTTGATGAATTAGCAATCATTCAGAAGGAATATATTGATTTATTGCATGAAATCGAAGACAGCCGACTGGTAAAAGCAGCACTCGAATTGCAAATACGGTTACAAAGTTCTTCCAGCACGACGAGCGAAAACACGGATTATTTGACAGGTATATACAATCGAAAGTATTTAGAAGAAACGACTAATTTATGGTTGGATGAAGCCACAACGCCTAAAAAATCCGTTGTTTGTATTGTTTTTGATATTGATAATTTAAAATCAATTAATGACACATATGGTCATCTAGTCGGAGATGAAGCCATTAAATTTGTTGCGAACACTTCTATCCATGAAATAAGGAAAGAAGATGTGTTAGCCCGTTTCGGTGGAGATGAATTTGTTTTAGTTATGCAAGGCATTTCTATGGCAGACGCAAAAAGAAAAGCTACTTTACTCGCTGGAAAAATTGAGTCCTTGTCATCTACTTCAGATGTTTTACCTATTCCAATAACGATCAGTATAGGACTCAGTGACAATACGAGACGTAATATACAAAGCTTCAATGAATTATTTCATTTAGCGGATCTCGCTCTTTACAAAGCAAAAGAGAACGGCAAGAACCAAGTCATTTCCTTCATATAACCCAAACATGGATGCCTGTAAGATAGGGTTCATGTTTTTTTGTTATCCATACTAAAGCACAGTTAATCATACGCATGTATGCAATAAAAAAAGCTCACACCGCCACTATGCGATGTGAGCTTTCAATATATTAATTTAGAACTTTTACTTTTACGTTTTTACGTCCCCATTGGTAGGCACGTGATTTACTTGGAATGAATACGTCGATTTTATTACCTTTGATTGCTCCGCCAGTATCTCCAGCGATGGCATATCCGTACCCTTCAACGTGAACTTTTGTTCCTAATTCGATAACTCGTGGATCTACAGCAATTACTTTCAAGTTGGGATTTTTACGTAAGTTCAATCCTGTTCTTGTAATACCTGAGCAACCATTGCAATGTGCTGTATACGCTGTTGCACTTACCATAAGTTCTTTCGATACATTATCTCCATTTGAACGAGATGGTGTGCTTTGTTTCTTCGGAGCACTAGCAGCCACTTTAGAAGACTTCACTAAACGCAACTTTTGATTTGGATAAATCACCGTGGATTTTAAGTTATTCCATTTTTGAATATTAGAGACAGATACATTGTTTTGTAGAGAGATTTTATATAGTGTGTCACCTTTTTTAACTGTGTGAACTGATGATGCGGCCGATGTTTCGTTCATCCCGCTTGTGAATACTGTGATTAACATGGCTACTGTCAATGCAAATAATAACTTCTTCAATATGCCACCCCTAACGATTTGATAGCCTTATCTTACCAAGTCTATATTACAATTAGATTACAAACATGAAACAATGCAATGACAACACCTACATTTATGTTACAAATAGCTTGTTTTCATTTCGAATTGTATGAAAACTTAGGTATTAAATCCTGTATCAAACATTACATTTCGATATGTTCAAACATTGCCGGGTTTTATTTGGATAGTAAGGGGTAGTTTTATAAGTAATGTACAATTACACTCTAGTAGATTTATAGGAGGGCTATTTTATGAAGAAAAGACATGTAGTTGGAACCTATGACACAGATAGAGAAGCCATTGCCACTATTGAAAATTTAAAGCATCTCGGATTTACCGCAGATGAAATTTCAATCATTAGTAAAGATCGTGAAGAAGCAGCTCACGTAGTCGAACAAACAGGCACACATGCTACTGAAGGTGCCGCGACAGGAGCTACAACTGCTGGCTTGATCGGTGGTTTTGGAGGAATTCTTACAGGCATCGGTGCTTTGACTATTCCAGGGATAGGTCCTATTATAGCAGCTGGCCCAATAGTAGCCGGCATTACAGGAGCTGCAGCTGGAGCGGGTGTCGGTGGCCTTGCGGGTGCGCTGATCGGAATGGGAATCCCCAAAGATGAAGCCCATCGCTACCATGATCATTTCGAACACGGTAAAATTTTAGTGTTAATCGACTCAGATCTATATAATCCAGTAACACATACACATGCTTCCTATACGACAGGCTCAATTAATCAACCTACCGGTAGAGATATTGAATCAAGTCCGTTGATTGATCCGAATCCACTAGCTAAAAATCATAGCTACGATCCATTAACTGATCCAAAACCTGCTGACAAAGACACTCACAACTAAATTGAATTAAGTCTCTTCGGAGGCTTTTTTTATTGACTAAAGTTACTATATATTGCTTCACTTGGTTTCTTTTCTTCCACAAAAGGGAATGAATGAGTGAGTATAACTATGTACAGATAAGAGAGGTGCATTACATGCCGGTGACTCGTGATCAAGATGATGTTTCACGCGCGATTATACAATTGATTAAAGATGGTAATCTGGAATCTTTAAAAAAAGTAATTAAAGAACTAGAACCTAGAGAAGTAGCTGCTCAGTATAAGCGATTACCCCGAAAACGACATACTACATTTTTAGAAGTACTGGATAAAGATCATCTAGTGAAGATGATGGGCTTTTTATCGAAAAATGAACAGTTACGCGTACTGGATTTAGTAGGGTCGATTCGTTCCACAGAACTGCTGGAAGAAATGAAAAGTGATGACTTATCCCACCTTTTGTCCGAGCTGTCAGATAAACAAGTGGAAAAACTCATAGCTGAATTGCGCCAAGAACAAAAAAAGAATATTTTACAGCGCCGAAAGTATCCAAAAGATTCAGCTGGACGAATTATGACGACGCGTTATGTATGGGTTCATCAGTCATATACTGTTGAAAAAACGATTGAAAAGCTCAAGCATTATGAATCATTTGCTCATTACTTAAATTACGTATATATCATTAATGATGAAAAACAATTAGTAGGTGTGCTTTCTTACCGTGATTTATTGCTCGCTAAGGACGATTGTATAGTAACGGAAGTTATGGAGACCGGTCTTGCCAAAGTATATGATACGACTGACCAAGGCGAGGTAGCCAAAATGATTGGAAGATTTGATTTCGTATCACTTCCTGTTGTCAATAAAGAGAATATATTAGTGGGAATCATACGGACTGACGAAGTACTCGATTTAGTCGTTAGAGAAGCAAACAAGGATATTGAAATGCTTTTCGCTTCTGGTAAATCTATTGATTTCAAAACAAAGCCTCTAGTAGCGGCCTACCGTAGACTCCCTTGGCTCATTCTATTGTTATTTATCGGCCTCGTATCTGGTAGTATCATTTCCAAATTTGAAGAAACGTTGGAAGCTGTTGTCGCTCTTGCCTTCTTCATGCCGATGATTGCCGGTATGACCGGTAACACAGGCACCCAATCTTTGGCTGTCGTAGTGCGTGGTCTCGTATCTGAGGACTTGAATATGAAAACGGCACTGCAACTAGTTCTTCGCGAATTAATTGTTGGAATTATATTAGGTGTCGTGTGTGGTGCCGTGATCTCAGTGATCGCCTATGTATGGCAAGGTAGTTTCACACTAGGATTAGTGGTAGGTTCCTCTTTAGTTGCTACACTGATTATCGGAACGATTGCAGGAACGACTATTCCTTTGATCCTCAATAAATTTAAAGTAGATCCAGCTGTAGCTTCTGGTCCTTTAATTACGACGGTTAATGACATTCTATCGTTACTGATTTACTTCGGAATTGCTACAATGTTCATCTCAAAATTAATGTAATTGAATATTCAGATTTCTCTTGCATATAAACAGAACATTCAGCATAATATATAGTAATGAAAGGTTAGTGTAAGGTTGTTGTAATATATCTCAGTTTGATGCCAAACACTACAGAAACATGACATTCTTCACAGTTTGATGATTTGCGTTTATTGCGTTTTGTATAGGTTATACTACTAGTAACAGCAATTGCACAAACGGATTTGGGTTGAAGTTTGGTGCAGCTGGGTTTGTGATAGTGAAGAAGTAAAGTCGAATAATCTGTACCGCTTCGTCGAAGAGCGAGTACATAACGAAGAGCTCCGCGGCCATGGGTTGACCGCGGAGCTTTTTGTTTTATTATGCCTTTGAGAGTAAAGGCGGTTTCATATTCTTCATAGGATTTGTCTGCTCAATTGCATAACCAACATTAAGCAACAACGCTTCTGAGAATGCGGGTCCTATAATTTGCACTCCGACAGGAAGGTCTCCTTTGAAACCACCTGGCACTGATAATGCAGGAAGGCCTGTTAAATTACCTGGTCCCGTAAAGCGTATAATATTGTCGATTAGGTCCACTTTGTTACCGTTCAACTCTACAGTGTCTTCGCCGATTTTACTGGCCACTACCGGCAATGTCGGCGCAATAAGCACATCAACTTTTTGGAATACTTCCTCGAATTCCTGCTTAAGTTGACGACGTACTTGCTGTGCTTGAAGATAGTCAACAGCGGACGGTAGTTCACCAAGCTCAAACAGCATTCGGATATCATCACCGAAATCCTGTGGTCGCTTCAACATGTCTTCGTGATGAATTGTAGACGCTTCTGAAAGTGACGTGACAAGCTCCGCCCACTCTGCATATTTAAGAGTTGGAATCTTCACCACTTCAACTCTCGCACCCTGATCAGTCAGCGCCTTAATATTTCCACGCACTACTTGATCCACTTCATTGTCCACTTCATTAAAGAAATATTCTTCATTTACACCAATGACTAGACCCTTTACGTCGCCCTTAATCTTCTCCAAGTATTGATCGACAGGTGTATTTACGGAAGTTGGATCTTTTTCGTCATACCCTGAAATGATATCCATCATCCCAGCTGCATCTTTGATCGTCTTTGTCATCGGCCCGATATGATCAAGCGACCAAGCCAATGGATAACATCCGTATTTACTGACACGCCCATGTGTTGGCTTTAAACCGACAATACCACAGATGGATGATGGAATTCGGATAGATCCCGCTGTATCAGTTCCAAGAGAAGCGACACTTGAACCAACCGAAACAGCTGCACCTGAGCCGCCACTTGAACCACCTGGAATCATGTCCGTGTTCCAAGGATTTCTAACTGCTCCGTAGTGAGGATTATTATTTGTGATTCCCCAAGCATATTCATGCATACTCAGTTTACCAGTGAAAATGACTCCAGCATCTCTCAACTTGCTTACCACAGTCGCATCGTCTTCTGGAATGAAATCCTTGTGAATTTTAGAAGACATGGTGGTGACTTTACCTTTAAAATATAAATTATCTTTCAAAGCCATCGGAATCCCGTGATACATGCCTCGATAGTTTCCATTTTTAATTTCTTTCTCTGCTTCACGTGCTGACTGTTCCGCTTCTTCGCGGTAGATTGTCATATAAGCGTTTATTGTATCTTGTGTTTCTTCCGCATGATCTAGCACTGCATTGGTTAACTCAACTGGCGATAATGATCCATCTTTTAAAAGGGGTGCCAATTCCTCAACCGATTTCTGAATCAATTCTTTAGCCAATATGATCACCTCCGGGGATGTTTCGAAGTCCTATATCAGCGTCTTCAATTTTCACGCCTTCTAAAGTTCCTCTTAACTCTTGCATCCCCTTCCAGCGACTTTCTAAAATTTCTAGATGCTCGGGCTTGGCCTGAATCCCTTTGTTATCCAATAATTGCTTAACGGACAGAGACAACACCATCACTCCTCAAGTTAATATTTATCTTTATAGGGTTATCCTATTGAGATCACAATAAAATGGACGACTATCACAATAAAGCTAAGCTGCTAAGTACGTAGGAATACATATACTCTACCATTCAATAAATTAATAATCAAACTATTATAAATTGGTGGACAATTTAACCTTTTTTAATATTAATTATTTACATAGGAATCAGGTGATAGATATTGTAACGAATTCATTTAGCAAGATTCTGGTCAGCTATATTAAGAACTAGATTTAGTTCTTTTATCATTAACTTGAGCAAAACCTAACATATGAGACCGTTCGTATTTCTTCTATACAACAGTTTATGCTAGCTGAAAAAGGGAATAAGGGAAACAGGAGGTGATGTCAGATGCCATGGAGCAAACAGGATTATCCAGCTTCATTAAAGAATCTGAATCCTAAAGTACGTGATAAAGCGATTGAAATTGCCAATGCTTTGTTGCGTGAGAATTATGAAGAAGATCGCGCCATATCCATTGCTACGGCGCAAGCCCATGAATATGTAGAAGGTAAAAGTGAAGGTCGTCCACATTACGAAGTAAAACCTCGTGAAGATGAATGGATCTTCCGAAAGTCCGGTAGCGATCATGTCATGTTTAAAGAAGACACCAAATCAACTCTACTTGATAAGGCGAAAAAGTACGTTACGGAACACGAAGGTATATTGTCTGTTTATCATGCAGATGGATCGCATGATAAAACATTGTACGAATAACAGGAAAGCCCTTTGCTTCATAGGGCCTTCCTGTTATTTTTCTTCAGGGGGATATGTCACTTCATCATCTTTTGTCACTATAGGTTCTGCCCCCCACTTCCCCACTACATGATTTTCTATCAACGTCTGTTCTTTCGGTCCATCTATAATGTGTTTCACATTCCAACCATGTGTAGCGAGCCAATTACTAATCAACAAGCGATGGCATCTTGCCGGATGCCTTTCGGAACAGCAGATGGCAATTCGTTGTTCTGCAGCTACTTTCATTAGGTTGTCGACTCCTTCTTGAAATTCCTCTGTCAACGTATAATCCGCGTAGTTATGGAACGATTGATTGTTCCATCCATCGTTTATTTCATGATCAATCGTTTTGGATTTCCTTCTACGGCCACCCAACTTACTACAATGCGCATAGTCGATATCGTGTGCCGGTAGCCATTCTTTCATTCGATCCTCATGGAAATGTGGAAATTTGCGACTCCCCGGAAATGCTCGTACATCGACTAATTTCTCGATACCTGCATCATCCAATAACTTTAAAAACTCTTCCTTTGTATGCGTAGAATGTCCAATTGTGTAAATATCCATATCTACTCACTCCTCTACTAGTTACCATTCCCCGAGATTCATATAATTAACCAGTTGCTTGAGTTCAGCACATGGTTTCTACATCGTGAAATCGGGAATAATAAAGGAAAAAAGGAGTGGAGATTATGCTTCATTTCAACCGCGCTCTCTTTGTTTATAATCAGGCAGCTGGAGAAGAAGATACACAGCTAAAACTTTCCCAGACGCTTCATGTGTTTGCACAAGCTGTAGATGAACTCATTGTGTTGAACACTTCTTCAGAGAAACAACTCCAGCAAGCTTGCGTTACTTATAGCGACCAAGTCGATCTGCTCATCATACTCGGTGGTGACGGTACGGTACACACATGTATAAATAGTATCGCTCCTCTTGCTACACGTCCTATCATCGCGATCTTGCCTGGTGGCACATCAAACGACTTTAGTCGTGCGTTAGGAATTCCCCAACCATTGCATGATGCAGCTACTTCCATACTCAACGGATCCATCATAAAAACCGATATTGGAAAGGTCGGTGAGCATTACTTCATGAATTTTTGGGGAACCGGATTAGTCACCGACACATCGGAAAATATAAAATCAGATGAAAAGAAACGTTTTGGTTCTATTAGTTATATGCTTAGTACATTACGTACATTGAATCAGACCAAACCATTTCGATATAAACTCCAATCTGCAGATACGGAATTAGAAGGAGAGGCTATTTTACTTTTCGTTCTAAATGGAAGATTCATTGGTACAACCGAGCTTCCTATCGCTTCCTTGTCCCCTATTGACGGCAAATTAGATGTTTTAATTGTGCGCGATTCCAACTTAGCTGCTTTTCGCGAATTATTTGCTTTACAAAATCCTACTGTGAAAAATGAACAATTAATCGAACTCGAATATATTCAAGTCACGTCTCTTGAAATCATGCAACCCATTAGCAATAAAGTAGATATGGACGGAGAAATCTATGAAGAAACAGCACAGAAAATTACTGTGTTACCTGGTCATTTACGAATGATTCATGTAAATACAAGCTAAACAGACAGATTTTCAATTGACTATATTGCAATCGCTTGTGTAACCTTCACAATCTGTTGCAAAATTGTAAGATCCTACATGGTATAGTAAAGCCGATTCACTTTCCACCGAGTTTCCTTCCATACTACTAGCCAATTCTATGCTCAAGAAATTCTTTTAACCTCGTCTACTAATTAACATGACTCTATTTTTCTGTGCGTAGAATGGCTAACTGTATATACCTCCAACTATTATTACTCCCTTCCACTTTTTTAATGAACAATACCATTTAATATTTCACACAGCATGGTATTCTATATCTACTAACATGTTTACCGGGGGTTCGACATGATCCGCATCCGAAAAGAAGATTTATCCATTTATCGAACAAAAAACAAACCCTTTTTCAATCTTCACCTGAAAATGATTAGCTTGATTGGTGCGCTATCTATCACGATCATTCTGATAATCGGTGGATTCATGAGTTTCTTTGTCACGGATACGTTAGAAACTCAAATTGGTGAAAGGGCGCTCAGTGTTGCAAAGAGTGTGGCGGTGATACCTGAGATCTCTCAGGCTTTTGAGTCGAATAATCCTTCTGCAATCATCCAACCGATTGTACAGAAAATTCAAGCCCAGACAGACGCAGAGTTTATCGTTGTTGGTAACCAACAGGAAATCCGTTATGCCCACCCGGCTCCCGAACGGATTGGCGAAAAAATGATTGGTGAAGATAATGAACGTGCCTTACAATACGGAGAATCCTATACTTCCAGATCAACCGGATCTTTAGGTAACTCACTCCGTGCAAAAGCTCCAGTCTATTTAAATGGCGAAATCGTGGGCGTTGTCTCGGTAGGGTTCTTAGTAGATTCCATTGAATCAATCATTTGGGGGTATAGCAAGGAAATCTGGCTTGTTCTTCTAGGCGTTTGCACAGCCGCGATCATTGGCGCCGTGCTGATTGCGAACTATATAAAGAACGTGTTATTCGGATTAGAGCCGGAAGAGATTTCGCATTTACTCTTTCAAAAAGAAACTATTTTGTATTCAATTCATGAAGGCATTATTGCGATAAATAAGGATGGCCGAATTACGATGGTCAACTCCGCTGCGTTAAAGCTTTTGACAGGCGACGAACAGCGCGCTGACGAATGGATAGGTAAACCTATACAAGAAAGCTTCCCAAATTCCGATCTGCCTTATGTGCTGGAGCATGGTGAATCCGTCTTTGATCAGGAAAGAGTTTTTAGCAACCACATCGTGTATGTAAACAGTGTGCCGATCTTCTACGAACAGGAATTACTCGGTGCAGTCGCCACTTTCAGGAATAAAACAGAGATCGAGAAGTTAACGAAAAAACTGACGCACATCCAACAATATGCTAATGCCTTACGATCACAGACACATGAATTCGCTAATAAATTGTATACGATTATGGGACTGACGCAGCTAAACAAAAAAGATGAAGTACTTGATTTTATCCGACAAGAAACTAGCATTCAGCAACACTGGACAAACACACTACTTGATAATATAAATGATCCATATATTAGTGGTCTGCTTGTCGGAAAACTTAGTCAAGCGAACGAATTGCAAATCAATGTATCAATCCAACCAGACAGCCAATTCCATTCTCCAGTGTCCGACGTGAACCGCCAAGCTTTGTTGACGGCGATCGGAAATCTACTTGATAACGCATTTGATGCTGTATATGATGAACGCGCCATTTCCCGAGAAATATCGATTTCATTTACTGATATTGGACAAGATCTGCTGTTTGAAATCGATGACGCAGGTCCGGGTATCAATGATGCTTCACTTGATAAAGTTCTAACCCGTGGTTTCTCGACAAAAGTTGGAACGGAGAGAGGTTTCGGCCTAGCTCTAACAAAGAACGCTATTGAAGCAGCGAATGGCCAGCTGTCCATTGAACCGAGTGAATTAGGCGGTACATACTTTGTCGTTTCATTGCCTAAAGATAAATGAAGGAGGGATTCTTCTCGTGATCAGTACTATACGCGTAATAATAGTTGAAGATGATTTTCGAGTGGCAAAAATTAACCGCCAACTAATTGAACAGATTGCTGGCTATGAAGTTGTATCGGAACAAAGAACAGCTTCAGAGACCATTGCCTTTTTACGGCAGTCAGAAGTGCTACCTGACCTAATTTTATTGGATGTCACATACCCGACAGCCCGGGACTCGATTTATTTTGGTGTCTGCGGAGGGAATTTCCCAACATAGATATTATGTTGCTAACAGCTGCGAAAGAGACAAATACAGTAGAAGAAGCACTCCACGGAGGTGTGTTGGATTATTTAATCAAACCCGTTGAACCTAAGAGGTTTACAGACACTTTCAAACGGTACCGTTCTAGAAAAGTATTACTATCATCAAAAAGCGAACTATCTCAAGATGATCTTGACCGCATACTATTTGGTATCGAGATACAACAAGCCCCTGCCCTTACATCTGATGGATTGCCAAAAGGTATAGACCGCCTGACACTTGAACGCATTGAAAACGTATTACTACAATGCTCGAAAGAAGGAATAACTGCTGCTGATGCTGGCGAGGCAGCTGGTGTCAGTCGGTCTACCGCACGTCGATATTTGGAATACCTTGTATTTATTGAAAAAGTAAAAGCGAAATTGCACTACGGGGATGTCGGCAGACCAGAACGCACGTATATCAAACTCTAAGTGCTTTCACGTGAACAGAATGAACAAAATGCATAATAAAAACTATATTCGTCTTATGATCACAAGCTTTTTAGCGACTTTTCGACATGGTACATTATGGACAACTTAAGAGAGTCTATTCAGATACAAATGTTTGTATCCGCTTACATCACTCTTTCACCATTTTATCCATTGGAGGGAAATCACTATGTTAAGTATTATTGGATTACTGACTATCTTTATTATCGTGGCATTACTGATCAGTGGCCGGATTACACCTATTGTCGGTCTGGTCATTGTTCCTATTTTCGGTGCATTCTTTGCCGGCTTCAACTTCAAGGAGATCGGGGAATTCTTCAACAGTGGAATTGAATCTGTTATCAGCGTTGTCATTATGTTCATATTCGCTATTCTGTTCTTTGGTATTATGCAGGATGCAGGGGTATTCAACCCGCTAATTAATACGATGATTAAAATCTCACGGGGAAATGTAGTTGCTGTTGCAATGGCTACAGTGGTCATCGCAGCTATTGCACAGTTGGACGGTTCAGGTGCTTCCACATTTCTAATTACAATTCCTGCGCTATTACCGCTCTATAAAAGATTAAAAATGAGTCCTTATTTATTGCTACTGCTTGTCGGAATCTCAGCAAGTATCGTCAATATGGTTCCATGGGGCGGACCTCTTGGACGGGCTGCAGCTGTGCTTGGTGTCGATGTTACGGAACTGTGGCGTCCACTTATCAAAATCCAAATTGTCGGCCTACTACTATTAATCGCGTTTGCTTTCATTCTCGGATTACGCGAAAAGCGAATTATCGCTAGGAAGTTTGCTAGCGGATCTTTTGAGGACGAGCTGGATGAAATAAGTGAAGAGGGAGAGCAGAAAGCAGGATCTGAAGACGTTCTTCTTCTTCGTCCAAAAATGCTCTGGATCAACGTAATTATTGCCTTAAGCGTCATCGGATTGCTCGTTTGGGGAAAAGTACCGGCAGGCTTTATTTTCATGGTTGGATTCAGTATCGCTCTTCCATTAAATTATCGCACTGTGAATGAACAGATGGACCGTATTAAAGCGCATGCACCGAATGCTCTGCTTATGGCGGCAATCATTCTAGCGGCCGGTTCATTCCTGGGTATTCTTAACGGTGCTAATATGCTAGATTCTATAGCAACAGATTTAGTGAAAGTGCTACCGGCAATCATCGTACCGTATTTGCATATCATCATCGGCCTCTTTGGTGTTCCGTTCGATCTATTGCTAAGTACGGATGCCTATTACTTCGCATTACTGCCGATTGTAGAACAAGTCGTCTCTAGTTTCGGTGTTCCATCGATTTCCATCGCGTATGCATTAATTGTTGGGAACATTATCGGTACATTCGTCAGCCCCTTCTCCCCTGCGCTATGGCTGGCCTTAGGACTTGCAGGTTTGGAGATGGGCAAGCATATCCGCTACTCATTCCTCATCATGTGGGGCTTCAGTATCGTGTTATTTCTAATCACAATAGCTATGGGTGTTATTACATTCTAAGATAACTAATCTATAAAGATCATATTATTCTTATAAATATACGCTAAAAGCAACTAGAGAGACATTCTCTAGTTGCTTTTTTAACGTTCTATTTCTACTATTGGTTCATTAGGATTTGACTTCCCTGCCAATTCATCACGCAATAAATACGCACCTAACATACTGTAGACTGTTCCATTACCGCCAAGTCCAATTAGGTAGTAAATATTCGGCTCGACTGGATGACGTCCGATGACCGGTAATTCATCTGTTGACTCACCGAATAATGCCGTCCACTCATATTCAAAGTCGAGCTTCTGATTAGGAAACAGCACTTGCAACTCTTGCTTTAATTGAGCAAATTTCTTATCAATTTCTTCTTGTGAGCTCGGTAATGTATCCATATCCTGATCCAAACCACCCGCCACGATGCGATTTTCATCCGTCAATCGCATATACAAATAAGGTCGTTTCGTTTCCCAAATCATCATACGTTCATGCCAGAACGACAAATCGTCTATTGGCTGTGTAGCGATTGCATATGTAACTTTTAAGTCTTTTTGGGGAATCTTCGTATCAAGAGTTGGTTCATAACCCGTAGTGACAACGACTGACTTTGCCTGAAAGTCTCCATTCGTCGTTTTAATGAGAACGCGTTCTTCTGTATCTCGAATCCCAAGCACTTCCGTATGTTCAAATATATCCATGCCCTTTTCATATGCATAATGAATCGCCCCCATACACAAACGTAAAGGATTCACTTCTGCATCTCCTGCTGTCACGATTGCAGCAGGTTGTGAAAATGGGAAGTGTGCTTCAATATCTTCACGTTCCCAAAACTCTACTGGAAAACCATATTTTCGTAGCGCTTCAAACTCTTTGCGTAATCTGGCGACATCTTCTTCTGTACTAGCATAGTATAAACTTTCGCGTGTATGGAATTGGACATCGAACGGTGCATGTTCCGCAACATCTTTCAAATTCTCCATCGCTATTTTACAAGACCGATAAAATTCCACGGCTTTCTCTTCGCCAATTTGTTCCATCAATTCATGCAGCATAATATCATTGGAGAACTGCAATAGACCAGTATTTGCAGAAGTACTACCACCACCTACTTCTTCTTGTTCAATCAACGCGATCGAATAGCCTTCATTCGCTAATACGTAGGAAGTCAATGCACCCGACATCCCGCCACCTACTATGGCGACATCATATACATCTTGACGATTCACTTTCACAAAACCTTCTTTTGTAAAAGTCGACTCCCAATATAATGACCCCGTATGTAACTTCATCATGAGCAATCCCCTATCTATTCGTTTTTCCTTTCTTTACCCTATAAGCTTAGTCTTATAAACATAGATAAAAAAGGTGCCCAGTCTGTAGCTGAGCACCTTTTCCTTATCCTCTAAACGGCCACCAAACTCCACGTCCAAATGATACCGTAATGGCCGGAATTAACAGTGGCAAAATAATTAAGCCATAGAGCAGTAATCCCGAAATAACAATTGTTGCAATTTGCATAAGACTCAAGACGCCTGAAGGCATCATCGCACCGAATGTCCCTGCCAATATGACAGCTGCCGTAATAATAACCGTACCCATCTTCGCCATTGAATACATTAAGGCTTCCTTGACTTTCATACCCCCGATACTCTCTTCGCGGAAACGATCGAGTAAGAAGATGGAGTAATCTACGCCAAGCGCAATCAGCATAATAAATCCGAAGAACGGAACGGCCCAACTGATTCCGTCATAGCCAAGACCATTGACGAAGATCAATTCCGTAATAGAGATCGCTGTATAATATGTCAGCAATAATGAACCGATCATATACAATGGCATGATCGCCGAACGGAATAAGACGAAGAGAACGATGAATAACCCTATTAACATAATGGTGACTGTGCGTGTAAAGTCAGCGGATGAAATATCACTCAAGTCCAAGTTCATGCTCGAAATACCACTGAATGCTAAATCTGCATCTTCAAATGGCGTACCGATGACCGAGCGCTTCACCGTATCTTTAATATCATGCACCGTCGAAATGGCTTCACGTGAATACGGGTTTTCTTTCAAGATTACTTCCATCAAAATTCCCTTTTCATCATCGAATGTAGCGATCAATGACTGGTGTAAACTCTTCGTTATCGAGCGTCCCTTTTGGAATGAATAAACCCGTGTCGCGTACACTTTTCGTATCCGCCATATCATCGAGCATATCCGCAATTTCCTGAAGTCCTGTCGTTACTTCAGCTAAACCGTCCTTGGAGGCTTTAACACCACTACCTAGCTGTTTCAAACCACCTTTTAATTGGCCTATTTGCGAACCACTTTGGTTGATCTGCGACCCAGCTCCTGCAATTCCCTTACTGATTGTATCCAATTCATTTCCTAACGCATCCAAACCACCAGCTGCTTGTGCGGCAGGAAGACCTTGTTTTAGGCCACCGGAAATCTGTGCTAGCTGACCATTGATCTGCTCAATACCGTTTGCAGCTTGGATCAGGCCGCCACTGCCACCAGCTCCACCAGAGGGCAATTGATTAGCTGCGTCACGTAAATTATACTGCACTGTCGCTAACCCTAGACGTATTTCCTGTATCCCATCATTCGCTTGTTTCAAGCCGTCTGCCATCAAACCGATTTGATGATCCACATACAAGTCTTCCAACAACTCACCAGTCGGTCGTGTAACGGTACGAACACTTTTGACTCCCTCTACTTTCTCCAAGTCTCGGGAAATCGCTTCTAAATAGGTGATATCCCCTTCTTTAACAATTGGAGTATCTTTCTTTAACAACACTTGTACGGGTAGTGAATCCCCTTCACCAAAAGCATCTGAAATAAGATGTAATCCCTTTACAGACTCTTTACTTCCATCAATTTCATCTACCGTATTGAATGATAAATCATTGTCGTACGTCAATAATAGCGGAATCGTAATGATCGCTACGATTAACATGGAAAGTAGTGGACGCATTACGGATACTTTACTGAATGCAATCCATAATTTACTATCCTTATGGGAAGCCGCGCCTTTTGCAGGCCAGAATAATTTGTCTTTCAAAATAGACATCAACAGCGGTACGACAGTGAATAGAACGAGCATCAATACCGCAATCCCAACTGCGACAGCGACTGCCGATTTAAATATAGGGAAGTCTGCAAATCCGATTGCTGCGAAACCGATAAATACTGCAAGTGCACTGATGAAAAGTGTGCGTCCCGCTGTTTTATACGTATTGATAATCGCCTCTTCCACTTCATGTCCAGCTAGTAACTCTTCTTTATACCGACTTAATAACAGAATACAGTAATCTGTTCCAAGACCGAATAAGATCGCTACTAAAAATATTTGAGTATAATTCGAAACCGGGAACCCAAACCAGTCAATGAAGAATGCTACGAATGACTGACTTAATAAATAGGTGATCCCTACCGCCACTAACGGAACGAATGGTGTCACAATCGAGCGGAAAACAATGAGCAATAAGGCGAAAATCAATACAACCGTAATAATTTCTGTCTTTTTCAACCCTTCTTGCGCACTTTCATTTACGTCATTATTAATGATTGCCTCGCCTGTCATATATACTTTGTCTTCTTTAGATACGATATCTTTTTTTATTTTTTCAGCCAACTGAATGATTTCATCCTCTGTACCGTCAACCGTGATCGGAAGCAATACAGTTTTCTGATCTTCTGAAACGAGCTGATCTTCCATTTCTTCACTTTCAAACGGATCCAGAACATCCGTCACAATCTTGCTGGCACTCGTAATCTCTTTGGCAGTCGCGGAGATTTCTTGTTTCTTTGCTTGATCAGCCGGTTGATCTAGATCATAAACTAGCGAAATGGTTTCATCTGCTTCACCCGCATCTTCTAGCATTTGTGCAGCCTTTTGGGAATCTGCTGAGTCGAGCAGTTGGAAGGAACCTGCTTTTTCCGCCTGCTTTGCCAAGTCAGGTGCTAGTATAAATAAAACAGCAGTCAGTATCACAATTCCAATCGTAATAGGCCATTTGAATTTCACTATCGTTTTCACGCGTTATCTCTCCTTCGTTACTAAGATCGATTTAAGTTTACGAAATGTCTTGATGAATTGATCGAGCTCCTGTTCATCGATTTGATCTGTAAACAGGCCTTCGATGCTTTCATTTATTGCCGCATTTGAAACGGATAGTACTTCGTGGCCTTTTGAGGTCATTGATATCCGGTTAATTCGCTGATCGTTCAAGTCTTTTTCAGACTGTACAAGATCTTTTTCGACTAGTTTCTTAAGACGTGTCGAAATAGCGCTTTTATGTACACCTTGAATTTCTGCCAGTTGTCCGCTAGATAGTTTCCCGTAGGCTGCCAGGATTTTTAGTACTTGTATTTGCTCTGGTGAGTAGTCATTCCAGATAGGAACGTCCAAGTTTTTCACGACATGTTCCGTGCCGTAGATCATAACTTCTTCAAATAGTTCTACCGCTTCTTGAAGTTGATTTTTCAAAGTAGTCCACCCCCTAAACTAATAATTAATAGTTTAGGGGGTGGACTAAATAAAGTCAAATGAAAAAGCTAGCTTTAGAGATATTTCTCTGAAGCCAGCTCTGCTAAATGCTATCAAATAATAAAGTACGCGATGACCGATAATAGTATGGATGTGACTGTCATAGCCGCTAGCGGACGCATGGCACGTTCTTTCAAGTCTCGTAGGCTAACGTTGAGTCCAAGTCCGACCATGGCTGCTGTTAGTAACCAAGTAGTCAATGTGAAGATGCCTTGCATTACATTATCTGAAACAGGAATAGAGTGACCGAATACGTAGCTTCCGAGAATACTTAGGATGATAAATCCTAACAGGAACCACGGAAACTCAATTTTAGCCCCTGATTCGTCTGTGTCTTTATGTTTACGTTTCATGATAAATATTAAAATAAAGCAGAGCGGTACTAATAGGAATACACGACCGAGTTTGGCAAGTAAAGCAATCGCTAGACCATCTTCCCCTGCCGGTGCACCCGCCAATGCTACGTGCGCGACTTCATGTAAACTGATACCTGCCCACATTCCATACTCGATTGAATCAAGCGGTAGAATTGGCCGCAAAATCGTGTAACCGATTGCAAACACCGTACCCATTAATGCGATGATTCCTACACCTATTGCTGTGTCTTCATCCTTTGCTTTGATGATGGGTGCTACTGCCGCAATTGCCGCCGCACCACAGACGCCTGTTCCGACCCCTAAAAGCATAGATATATTTTTATCTGCCTTAAATACTTTTGCAAGCCAAATTGTCATGAAAATCGCGAAAAGGATGACCCCTACATCTCGTACAAGCAAGCCGAGACCATCACTTAAAACCGTGTTTATATTTAATTTCAAACCGTACAAAATGATTGCTGTGCGCAGTAAACGCTTGGATGAAAAAGCAATTCCACTTCGGATCACTTCAGGATAGCCGAAGAATTGACGATATGCCACTGCGATAATGATGGCACATGCTAATTGTCCGATATGATCGAATCCAGGTACTTTCGCTAATAAATACCCTAATAATGCAATTAAAAATGTAAATAGTACTCCACCGATCCAAGGTAACCATTTGGATGAACGCTGTGATGCTTGCTGTTCTGAAGTTATATTTGAAGAAATCACGATAACAACACCTCCTGCTAGTAGTATATAAAATAGCTGGCTATAAGAGAAATAACTATTTATAATAGGTATGATAAGTAAATCTATATAGATGGAAAGGGGTTATTTCCTATCGATCAGCAACTGCAAGTATTCATTGAAGTAGCCGAGCAAAAGAACTTCTCTAGGGCAGCGGAAGAACTTCATATGACACAACCCGCTGTCAGTCAATACATTCGTTCATTCGAGGAATCTATTGGTGTACGATTGCTTGAACGTACCAATAAATACGTACGACTTAATCAAGCTGGGGAAATTGTCTATCATCACGCAAAAGAAATTGCCGGACTATACTCCAAAATGCAAAACTTAGTTGATGACTTGGCCAATAAAGCGAGCGGCCCTCTAACCATTGGGGCTAGCTATACATTCGGTGAATACGTCTTACCCCATGTTCTGTCTAAACTTGTCGCAGACTATCCATCGATTGAACCACAAGTAACAATCGGCAATACAGCAGACATTGCGGAGTTAGTCATTACTCACCAGCTCGACGTCGGTTTGATCGAAGGACACTTCAAGGAAGCCGCCCCGCTTCAAAATGAAGATTTTGCAGAAGACGAAATGTACATCGTGACTTCCATCGATCATCCGCTTTCACAGAATAAAGATCGTCAATCGATTACTGAATTAGAAGATGATATTTGGCTATTACGCGAAGAAGGCTCAGGTACACGCGAAGCAGCAGATTTATTCTTCTCCCAGTCAGGGTTCTATCCAAAGCGCATTATGCAATTCAGTAGTACCCAGCCGATAAAAGAATCCGTCGAAGCTGGCCTCGGCGTCAGTCTGCTGTCACAGTGGGCGATCCAAAAGGAATTGCGCTATGGTAATTTAACTACCCTGTCGGTGAAAGGAACACCATTCAAGCGTCATTTCTCCATCGTTACGAATTCGCCGTTTCAAACAAAGGCGTTGCAAGTGTTTATTGAGTTGCTGAAGAATAGCGAGGAATTGACAGTTTTGAACATGGAGACGAAAACGTGATGTTCTTTTCTGGATGCTGACCTTCAGATGGCTTTCACCAGAGTGTCTGTAGGTCAGTTCCGAAAGTTGTTTTAGATGGTATGAGTGCGTAAGTGACTACAGATTACGGTTCTGTTAAGAGTGCGTAAGAAGCGGCAATGGGTTGTGGTTCTTGCACGTGCGTTTTCTGTTTCCTGTTCATTCAGGAGGTTGTGCTTTAGCCGGCAATCTAAGTGGCAAGTTCATTGTCCCCACTTCGGCGCTGGTGGATGGCTCTCGCGATGAGCCACAGACAGGAAAGTGCGCCTGTCTCTGTCTCATCGCTACGCCTACCACAGCAGGCGCCTTCGTTGCGTCGAGTGTAGGGCAGTTCGTAGACTTCTTTCGCAAGCAATACATACTAGATATCATGATGTAGCTGATATTTTTTACTATTAGAACCACAACCAAATTAAATACCACCCAGTAGCGCAGGCACAACTGCGGGGTAGGCCGTGGCCAGGAGACGCACCATCGCCAGCTGGCTCCTGGCTGGAGGCAATCCCCCACGTGCCTACGCGGGTCCAGAAAACGAACACTCGCTAACTTTAGTACCCAACAACCAATCGAGCAACGCCTCAACAAAAAGTAACAAAGACCCGCAGCCGCATAGTCTCTTCCGCCAAACTCGTTTGTTAGTCGGGTACTGTACGCTACCTCTTGTTTTGCTTTACCGCTTAAAACCACAACCAAAATAACTACCACATAGTAGCGCAGGCACAACTGCGGGGTAGGCCGTGGCCATGAGACAACTGGCAGCCCCACCGCCAGCTGGCTCCTGGCTGGAGGCAATCCCCCACGTGCCTGCGCGAGTCCAGAAAACGAACACTCACTAACTCCAATACCCAACAACCAATCGAGCAACACCCCAACAAAAAGTCACAAAGACCCGAAGCCGCATAGTCTCTCCTCCAAAAGCAATTGTTAGTCGGGTAATACGCAACCTCCCAGTTTGCTAAACACACTCTAACTTCAACCCCACTACGCAAAAAAAGACTGTCAAAGCCAGTAATGCACTTTGACAGCCTAATCCACTTATACATTAGCAGGAACACCAGACCTCAGCTTCAACACAACCAACCGATCACCCGCATCCAACGAAATCTTCTTCTGAAGCGTAGCGAATACCAACGTATCATTCTTCTTCTTCACAAACAACGCAGTCGCTGTCTCCGGAATAACCTCCTTGAACGCCAAATCCGTCTCTGTCCCTTCCCACTCATACAAACCAATTTCATAATTCGTATTGATCTTGCGGTTTAACTCAGGAAACGTAGCTTCTTCTCCGAACAATAAATGCGCTTTTAATGAAATCGGCAACGCAGACTTACTCATCGTATGGTTGGATACAGCCGTCAATGAGAACGTGTTGTTAAAACCGAATTCAGGCGCAAAGGATTGTGTGATCAATGCGTTATAAGACGCATCTCCAGTCATAGATAAAATCGTATCATACGGCGCCAAATCTATGGAAAATCGCGACCGTTCCGATAACATTTGCCCCGTAAACGTATCAATACCTGCTTCAATCGCTGGGCGCAAACGTCCTTGTGAAGGATCGACAATCAGTACCGGTATTTTCATTACTTTTAATTGAATAGCTAACGCAATCGAAAAACTGCTTGCTCCAACAATTAACACGCCCGGTGGTTCATTACTCGCTAAGTTCAGCTTTTTCGCTAACGGTCCGAGTGTAAATCCATGTGCAGTTACCGTAATAAAGACGAGAGCGAAGGTCAGTGCGGTCAGCAAAGTAGCTTCTTCGTAACCGTCTTCTGCAAGCGTCGCAGCAAAATAACCCGCGACGGTTAATGCAACAATCCCTCTTGGTGCAATCCAGCCGAGTAGTAACTTCTCTCTCCAGACCAATTCAGTGCCCACAGTCGAAATCCATATAGATAGTGGACGTACAACGAATAGCATAACCAATACAAACCCAATAATCGGTAGAGTGAAGATTTGTGAGAGGGTTTCTCTCCCAAGTGATGCTGTCAATAAAATAAAGACCGTTGATGTCAACATGACGGAGACATTTTCAACAAAATGTCCAACGTTTCCGATGGACGAAACATAGCGCTTCGTGCGCCCCAGTACTAGCCCCATAACAGTCACTGCAAGCATTCCCGTTTCATGCATGATGATTTCCGCCATCGTAAAGCACAACAGTACAAATGCCAAAATGACGGGTGATTTCAAGTACTCAGGAAACTGGCCTTTATTCGCCATCACACTGATCAACAATCCCATCGCTAATCCAAGAAGCGCAGCAAGTGCTGCACCGCCAAAGAAGTTCAATAAATAATTCATCGATAAGTGTTCATTTGTTAAGACTTTAATCACTTCATATGCAAATAAAGCAAGTAACGGACCGGCGGGATCTACGATAATTCCTTCCCACTTCAAGACGGCGGCGGTTCGTGCCTTTAATTTTGCATTACGCAGCAACGGAATAATTACCGTCGGCCCTGTCACCACGAAGAGACCTCCAATGATAAACGACACTTCCCACGTTAATCCGGCAATGAAGTGTGCCGTAATCGATCCTAAAACCCATGCTAAAAACGCACCCAATGTAACGACTCGGAAAACAGACTTCGAAATGCCTTTTATCTCCCGAAAGTCTAAGTTAGAACTTCCTTCAAATAAAATAATAGCTACCGCCAGTGATATTAGTGGACTATACAGCTCGTCCAATGCCACTTCCGGATTCACCCAACCAAAAATCGGACCAATCAACAAGCCGGCAATGGACATGATGAATATTGAAGGCCATTGGATTTTCCAGGCTAGCCACTGCGAGAAGATACCGAGCGCCAATATGGCTACGATGCTAATCAGTGCTGCTTCTTCCATCTACACACCCGCCTTCATACTAAACTTATTGATTTGCCTAGTGTAGCAAAAGAGAATTACAATGCATACTAGAAAGGCAATCTACCTTGTAAACCTTCTGCTAATTAACTATATCTAGTAAAAGTTAGTATAACCTTTTTCGACAATTGTTAACCATTTTCTTACTTCGATCGACGTGAATGAAATCTATAATAAGACAAAAAAAGAAGTGGACTAAGCCACTTCTCTACATTATGATAGCTTGAATCGTTCCACTACACTCCGCAATTCCCCTGCGATCTGATTCATTTGATTGGTGGAATCTGCTACTTGCTCCAATTCTCCTTGCTGAGCTGCAGCTGACGCACTCACTTGTTCAGAAGATGCGGCCGTTTGCTCGGAAATGGCAGATACATTTTGGATTGCTAAAATGGCTTCATCCTTATATTCCATCATTTCTGCAAGCTTTTCAGATAGCTCCGTAATCGATTCGCGTATTTGATCGACGATACCTGCATTTTGTACGAATGATTCCTCCGTATCGGAAACGGACTGGTTTTGACCATCCATTGACTTCATATTCAATTCTATGACATCAACTGTCTGTTGTGATTCTGATAAGATTTCCTTCACGGTCTCTTGAATTACTTCAGTTTCTCTTCGGGACTGTTCCGCTAGCTGACGTACTTCATTCGCAACTACCGCAAATCCTTTACCACTCTCACCAGCTCGTGCCGCTTCAATGCTCGCGTTGAGAGCCAGAAGATTCGTACTCGCTGTAATATCATGCAATGTTTGAATAACCTGATTGATAGATGTAATTTTATCGGTCAGTGTTTGTATTTGAAGTTGTACTTTTTTATTGACTTCATTGGCTGTCGTATTATGATCACGTAGTTTTTTCACTTCCGACATTCCATTTTCCGCAGAATTGGACGCGTCTGTAGATAACTCGTTCATCGTCATGAACATCGTGTGGATATGATCCATACGGTCTGCTAAATCAGAAATTCGTAGGCTGGTTATCTCAGTATCTTCGGATTGCTTCGAAGCCCCTTGAGCGATCTCATCCGTTGCTACAGATACCTCCTGATTGGCAGCTACTAACTCTTCAAAGGCATATGTGACTTGTGTCGATGAATCACTTAGTTGCCCCGAGGACTGCTGCACGGTTTGTAGAGCCGCATTTGTCCGACGCAACATATCGTTATAAGCAAGCGCCACTAAGCCTATCTCATCGTGGCGAATTTTCTGTTCATCTACCATCATAGTCAAATCGCCAGTTGCAGCGGTTTCCATAGATTGTTGTAATGTTTTCAACGGTCTCAATTGACGATAAATAAAGAGCGTTGATGCACTTGACATCAGTAACACGATAACAATTGCAGATATAATGGTTATCCACAATATAGTGGTAAACGTATCTAGAATCTCAGATCTTGGTGTAACAGTTTGCACTGACCACTTCTCATTGATTCCTTTTAAGTTAATAGGAGCGAACGCATTAAATGCTTGTTCATGCAGACTTTGAGAATCTACATACATACTCGCCAATTCACCTGTATCCAGTTTCACTTTTGCACTATTCCAATCAATCGCATCTGCCATATTGCTATTGTTCAATTCAGCCTTCAAACTATTCGCCGTGATATAACCAGCGTCTGTAATGACAGAAGCATAACCGCCTTTTGGTTGAATGGTCTTCACTACATCAGTCAAGAAATCTATAGATAAATCGGTTGTCAATAAACCAAAGTAATTTCCTGATGCATCGACCATCGGCACAGAAATAGTAGTCATAAGAATCGTTTGACCATTCGTTTCATACGAATAAGGTTCGGTCAAAACGGCACGTGCTTCATTTTTCGGAATGGTGTACCAGCTGTTCGCTGTAGGATCATCCATTCCACTTAACGGCTCTACTTTAGTCGTATTGTCCTCTTTAAAGACATAGGGTATGAATTGTTGATTTCCATCAAGCAAATTCTTTGGTATGGCTTCTCCTTTAGCAAATGCAGTCTGATCGATTACCGCAGCCATACCTGTCGCGTCATCATTTTTTTGCAAATTGCTTTTGATGATGCGAATGACTTCTTCCGGTTTCATATCGCCCGTCGTTTGTAATGTTTCCAATATGTGACTTGTTGTGCGCAACATTTCATTTGTTTCACTTAGTTTCGCACTCAGAACAAGCGAGTTTTTATTTGCACTTTCTAACGCATATTCCTCCGCATCTTTAATGCTTTGCCTATGTAACATGACGCTCGTTACGATTGAGTAAACCAAAAACAATAATAAGAATAATGCGATAATTAATCCTGAGAGTTTCATCGCAATACTTGCAGACTTCTTCACTTTATAGGCCCTCCTAGTAAAATATAAGTACACTAGTAGTATACCTTTAGTCCCTGTTAAAGTATACCTTTTAGCTAAATGTCACACAATAAAAAACCTTGTCGGATCGACAAGGTTACGAATGGATCATTATGAAGTTTTTATTTCATTTATTTTATTCTGTACTGTTTCATTCTCAGCCTTTATATCTGCTAAGTTGACTTCTACATTCTCCGCTGGTGCTTCTTCTCCGAATTGTTCAGCGTATAAGAGTTTAGCTGCTTTTGGAGCAGCCCAGAATGTAGGTAAAAGTAAAAGTGAGACCGGTATGGCCGTTACTACGATAAAGGATTGGATGGCTTCTACTCCGCCTTCACTAATCATCAATAAAACGCTTGCCACCGCTCCCATGATTACCGCCCAAAATACGCGCATGACTTTTGGTGGATGGCCGTCACCTGTAATCGCGACAGAAATCGTATACGCCATGGAGTCACCTGTCGTGACTACGAACAGGATTGTAACGAGAAGAAACAATGGTCCAACGATCACATTCAACGGTAGTTGCTCGGTAATGGCAATCATCGCTGCAGGCATACCCGATGTATTTAACGCTTCGGATATTACACCTGGCTGCGCCATTTCGTAAAATATACCTGCCCCACCGACAGTAGTGAACCAGAATGCCGTTACAATGGGTGCCGTAATGGATACAGCTAATACGAGCTCGCGAATCGTACGTCCGCGTGTAATCGTGGCGATAAAGATTGCCATCATCGGTCCATAACCGAGGAACCAACCCCAGAAAAAGATCGTCCATGACCCAAGCCAACTAGAATCACCGCGGAATGTCGCCATGCCGAAGAATTCTTGAAGATGCACACCCGATGATGAAATAAATGTATTGATGATAAATCCGCCGGGGCCGAGAATGAGGATTGCGACCATCAAAATCAACGTGATGATCACATTCAGATTACTCAAGAACTGAATCCCTTTACGTAAACCTGTTACCGCCGAAACAGTAGCGATCGCCACCACTCCAATAATAATGAGTATTTGAGTCATTAACGTATTCGGCACGCCATATAATGCTTCCATTCCATAAGCTGCCTGAAGACCGAGAAAGCCAATTGGTCCAATTGTGCCGGCAGCTACTGCAATGATGGAAAACGCATCAATAGTAGTACCGAGAGCGCTTTTACGCATGATCTTTTCACCAAGGATCGGGTAAAGCAATGTACGCGGTTTTAACGGCATCCCTTTGGAATAATGCGCATACATTAGCACAATCGTCCCTAACGTACCGAGAATTGACCAAGCAAGAAATCCCCAATGCAAATAGGACTGAGAAAATGCTGGAATAATAGCACTTTCCGTTGCCGATTCGACTCCTGTAAACAATGGAGGACGATCCAAAAAGTGATACATCGGTTCTGCAGCCGCCCAAAAAACTCCGCCTCCCGCAAGCAATGTCGTCATAATCATGGCTAGCCATTTGAAATAACCAATTTCCGGCTTATTCATTCCACCTAAGCGAATCTTTCCATACTTTGAGAATGCTAGGAATAGCGCAATGAAAAACGTACCCAATAATAATAGTTGCCAGAACGCGCCAAAGTATTTCACCGCAAATGCAAATGCCCAATCTACCATGTTTGCAACGAAATCCAAGTTAATAAATGATGCGACGACAAATGCTACAAGCAATCCACCGCTAATAAATAAAACGGGACGGTCCGTTTTTGATTCATACTTATTCAAAGTTCTACCTCCTCTAGGCTGCACATACTTGTAACCGCTTACTTAGAAAGCTGTGGAGAATTCATCTCCACTTCCTTATTTTACTTCTACAATGACATCAATTTCAACTGCTGCACCGCGTGGCAACATCATTCCAACTGCCGTACGTGCGTGTGTACCTACTTCTTCACCGAATACTTCAACCAATAAATCTGAAGCACCGTTCATTACTTTAGCCTGTCCAGTGAAATCAAAAGCCGTGTTGATCATGCCGAGAAGCTTCACAAACTTTGTGACGTTCGACAACTCGCCCACTTCTTCTTTAATAGTGGATAGTGCAAATAGTATTGCCTGTCTAGATGCAGCGTAACCTTCTTCTATCGTTAATGTATCGCCTACTTTACCTAGTACATCATATGACAGTGAGCCGGATAGAAATAAAAGATTGCCTGTGCGCACACAAGATATGTAGTTTCCGCCTTTTGCACGTTTTTCAGGTAGTTCCAATCCTAATTCTTGTAATTTATCTTCTGGTCTCATTTAAATCCCATCCTTTTTATAATGCGTCTGTTATTTCTTTGCTTGCAGCAATCACTGAAGCTACATGCTGTTCCATCGTTTTACGATTCCACCTGAATAATGGTCCGGAAACAGATAATGCACCAATGACGCTTTGTTGCTTATCAAACACAGGTACTGACAAAGCCGCAACATTTGAGCTAATTTCCTCTTCATTGGTAGCATACCCTTGATTTTGTACTTCTTGTAAATTATGTTCCATTTCATGTCGTTCTTCTACAGACAATGTACCTAATACTCTTTCCTGCTGTTCAGGTGATTGGAAGGCAAGAATCGCTCTTCCGCTTGCACCTAAATGTAATGGCAGACGCTTACCGATTCCGACTGAACGCCTGATTTCTTGCTGACTTTCGTACTCCAATACACAAATGCGCATCTGTCCTGTAGGCATATAGAATCCGACTGTTTCTCCTGTATCGTTGCGCAACGACATGAGCCATGGTTCTACAACAGGTGCTATCGGCATTTCAGTCAAGATTTTATTGGCATAATCTAAAAAGATGGTCCCTAACGTATATAGTTTTGAACGCGGATCTTGAAACACCATACCTTCCAGTTTCAATGTAGTCAGCAAACGGTGTACGATCGTTGTCGATAAACCGAGACCTTTACTAATATCACTGACTCCTTGAGGACCTGACACTTCATTCAAATAGTTGATGACGGATATGGCCTTCACCACTGTGGATGAAACTTCCTGTGTCTTTGTCATTTTCATAAACTCCTTTTGCGTGATGAATAGAAAAGAAGAGGAAAGACTGCTCTATTCCTCTTCTTCATCCACTCTAGCTTAGTTGCTGTTGATGTAACGAGTTTTATTTTGGCAATAGAAGTCAACCGCTTCGCTGCCGAGTTCCTTATATGTTCCAGTACTTGATTGCTTATAGCCGCCAAATGGTGCTTGGAAGAACGTACCGGTTGTCGTCATATTCACTTTAACAATCCCTGCTTGAATTTCATTCAATGCGCGGTTCATGTATGTTAGATTACGTGTACAGATGGCTGCGGACAGACCGAATGCTACATCGTTCGCTACTTCAATCGCTTCATCGATCGACTCGATTTCAATGATGCTGATTACTGGACCGAATACTTCTTCCTGTGCAATCGTCATTTCTGTCTTCACACCACCGATTACTGTCGGCTCCACGAAGTATCCTTTATCTGACCCATCGAATTCAGGAATACCGCCACCTGTTAGGATTTCTCCGCCTTCAGCTTTAGCTTTTTTAATAAGATCCAGTGTAGATTGACGCTCGCCATCACTAACTTGAGGTCCCATTGTGACACCTTCGTCCATACCATTACCAATTTTAATTTTCTTCGAAGCTTCTACTAATTTATCCGTGAACTCTTGACCTGTTTGACCGTATCCACCCGCTACAGCAAGTTGAACAGCTGCGTCTACGTCTGCGTCTTCCATTACGAGTAATGGATTCTTACCACCCATTTCAAGTAATACACGCTTCATATCTTTTGCTGCTTCTTTATAGATTAAGTTTCCTACACGATTCGATCCAGTGAATGTGATTGCTTTTACAGCTGGGTGATTGATCATATCTGTTACCAAACGACCTGGTCCCACTAATTGGTTAACGACACCTGCAGGAACGCCAGCTCTTTCAACAATTTCAATGAACTTCTGTGCTGTCAATGGTGTTTCAGATGAAGCTTTCAACACGACTGTGTTACCGCTTAGAATAGCCGGTGCAATTTTCCAAGCTGGGATAGACAGCGGGAAGTTCCAAGGCGTGACGACTAACACGACACCAAGTGCTTCTTTGTGTAATTCAATTTGTACACCTGGCATGTCCGACTCAACGATACGGCCTGTCATGCGACGACCTTCACCTGCGTAGAATTTAACGATACCCGCTGCATAATTTACTTCTTTGAATGCATCCGCGTACGTTTTTCCTTCTTCTTGTACAATGATGCGCGCGATTTCATCAGCTTCTGCTTCCATGATCGCAGCAATTTTGAATAAATACTCGCCTCTCGCAGGAGATGGTGTCTTACTCCATTCAGGGAATGCTTTTTCTGCTGCTTCAATAGCCGCTTGTGCATCTTCAGCATTGGATTGCTGAACCTTCACAACCAATTCATCTGTGTTCGCTGGGTTTCTGATTTCCAACATATCTGTACCCGAAGTTTCTACCCACTCACCGTTAATATAGTTCTTTAATACTTTAACTTCACTTGTAACTGTCATCATGTATAGTCTCCTCCAGTAAATAATGTAGTTTTATGCCATTTCTCCTGCACCGCGTTCACGCGATTGATCAGTAGATTCTACCAGCATACGCTTGCCTGTTTCGTTTAAATCAAGCCACAGTTCTCTGCTGACTTCTGTTCCAAATTGCCACGAAGATTCCCATCGTTGTTCGAAATCATCTGTGGTCGTTAAAATATACGATGTATCTATTGTGTTTTCAAAGCGTTCAATCACTTCATCAATTGCTTCAATTTTGGTTGTACCAAATATACAAAATCTTGTTGTAACAGTTGGTAATTTCAATTTCTGATCACCTGTTAAGCCTAGTTCTTTATTGATTCCTTCCATGATATCCTCATTATTACGTTTGTGGACCATGATCGGGTATGCGAAATTCGGTGATGAAATGATTAATGATGAGTGACTAGGCTTCTTGTACAAAATAATACTAGCCAATCCTTTTTTTGATATATACATCGCTTGTTGAGCAAGCACCCGGGACGGTCGTGCATCCCGGACGCAGACAGCTACTGACGGTTGAGCTTCCAAGCGCGCAATTAAATAATCGGCACATGCTTTTCCAAGTAGCATTCCACTTTGCTTCCCGCCATCTATTACAGTTACGCGGTCCGATTCATTCAATACTTCCAACTCTTCGAACTCACCTTGCAAATCCTGCAGTTCATCGTAAAGTTGTTGTAATCCATACAATCCAAGAAACTCAGCATTTGCTACCGTTTCTGCTCCTTCTTCCGCATAGCCATAAGGAACTCCAAGAGCTTGGAAGATTTTTTTACAATGAGTATATAATTCTAAGTGAGAGACACGCATTTCGCCAACTCCTTCTCAGACTTGAACCCTTCCGTAAAGAACCGGTGCCAGTTACCGCCCATAATTTTAGATATTTCCTCATATGTCATACCGCGAGCTTCTAATCCATTTGCGATATTTGGAAAATCGTCAGGCGTCTGGAACCATTCCGGCCAATCCGGCCATCCTGGACTCGCTTTCGAACCTGCACCATAATCGATTTCATGAGTCCAGCGACCCATCCGCATCCATGCAAGGAAGTCCGTAGACATATTATGTGTTAAATCCGTTCCAATCCCCACATGGTCAATTCCCATGAAATCAGCCGTACGAGCAATCATATCACAGAACTCTTCTAGTGTTGTATCCGCTCCATTAATCAAGTGAGGATATGCACAAACACCAAGTACTCCCTTGTTGTCACGTAAAGCAGAAAGTATTTCTTCTGACTTATTACGTTTAGATGGATAAATCCAATCCGGATTAGCATGGGTAATCGCGACAGGACGGCTTGAAAGTGCCAATGTATCCAGTGATGTTTTCGTTCCGACATGCGATAAATCAATAACCATTCCTACTCGGTTCATTTCTTTAATCACATTCTTACCGAATCGAGAAAGACCGGGATCCGTTTCTTCATAACAGCTACTACCGATCAAGTTTTGATTATTGTATGTCAATTGCATAATTTTAACGCCCATCTCATTGAATACAGAGACGAGACCTAATTCATCTTCTAAAGCTGAAGTGTTTTGTGCACCTAAAATGATTCCTAATTTACCGATACGCTTCGCTGTTTCGATATCTTCTCCTGTTTTTACAGGCATAACCAAATCACTGTTCTCATTAAAGAAGCGATGCCATTCCGCTACTTTAGTTAATGTTTCGCGGGCATTTTCCCACAGTCCAACGCAAGCATGAACAGCCGTAACGCCACCTTTTTGTAGCATGATGACAAAATCGCGGTCCCATTTACTTAATTCCAAAGCATCTATTACTATCATATCTTTCATATCTATAGTCATTTGATCTCCTCTGCTTTCGCTATTAATGGATAGAACCAATCATCCTCGAATGAAGTAGTTCCGATTTCTTCAACTAGCGGTGCTCCTTGGAATAGCGTAATTCGTACCCACCGATTGGATTTCGGATCATAACGTTCAGCGCCTAGTATTGCTAGTTTACAACGCAATAGATATACCGGAAGTAGATCTTTTCCTGTCAAGTTCGCTTGAATTTCACCATACTCCAAACCGTCCAACGATTGTATTCTTCTGACAATCCCTCTGAGCTCCGGCTTTTTCAATAAAAATGCCGCTACTTTCAGATCATTATCACAGACCTCTATTTCCGTAGCTAGTTGCTGTACTTGTTCTGCGATATTCATTGGCATATACAACTCATCGCCTGGGTCGATTCCACGTTCTCCGATACGCGGTTCTTCTTTTTCAGCAGAACGGTACCAGAAATAATGTCTCGACTCGTGTTTTGTGAAGTCGTATTGGAACGCCCACTGGTATTGTTTCTTAATAATTTCGCGTAATGAACCAATTGACATTTCAGGTATCAAATGGAGGCCGTCGTCTGCATTCGTCTGATGCTCTAAGTCGACGATTACTTCAGGATAGAGATCGATTAGTTCTGAGTTAATCAATTCCTGTGCTTCCATTGTGAAATTCGCTTGTACTTTATCAGCAAACTCCAACCACAGTCCTCCTACTTCACTATTGGAACGCTCTATAGAGTTACACACATCTTCTACTAACTTTGAAATCTCTCCGACTTCTTTTGCCAAGTCTCTCGGATTTCTAAATACTTCCATGTCCGGGATTGGAGCGTCTTCAAAGAATGTACGTATTTGTTGTAGTTTGGCAATGAAGCGCTGACAATCAACTGCCGTTGGTTCCATTTTCTTTGCACGTGCCAATGCTACTTCACGAATCCACATCCATTGATGAAGAAGTTTTGGATGAGATATCAAGTAAGGTACCATTCCAAGTCCCGTTGCATTACCTGTTCCAAGTAATTTCTTTAGTTCCGGCTTTAATGTAGCCGCTTTAGGATTATTCTTGCGCGCAATATGTTCAACCAGATCAAAGCTGAAGTGACGTAACATATAGACAGCAAACATTTGAGATTGATAGGCACCGCTGAACGTATGATTATCTTTCATATGTTCATAAGGCGCAATTCCAAATTTACCATTTCCATAGACTGCAGTTGTGCGGAATAGATAACCAATATCGTAAATCATTTCTGCATCTGGCTGCTTACCTTGAGATAGCGCTTCCACGACATGAGAAAAGACACGTTGGCTTTTATTCGCTCTCGACCATACGAGATCCGTGACATCTCCTCGGCCCACTTCCTGTTTCGGTAGTTCTTGTTTCATTCGTTTTAGTTTTTTATCGGAAATTGCTCCATCGCAAAGCGCAAATGTTACATCCCATCTTTCAGAAATGACCCGATCACTTCGAGTTTCTTCACTGATCTCACGGGATAATGCGACAAATGTATACGTACCTTGTGGGGTAGTAATACTATAAAGCGCTTCACCGTATCCTTCGTCATCTATATCAAAGGTCGTTTGCTCAATTTTCCAAGCTTCACGCATCATTTTTCGAATTAAAATGCGTAAAAAGCTAAGACTTGTTGAGCGCATTACGCCTAGTCGTTGGATGTCCATTACTTCAGATGCCGGTCTTAGCGCATCTGTATTTTCAATAGCTAATTTAAACATGTAAAACCCTCCATTCTTCTACTCCCACAAATATGTACTTTTACGATTATCGGAATGCCTTTCCGAATATCTATTTCCATCATAAACCCGTTTGAATTCTCTGTCAACAATTCTATTAAAAAAGTCTATAAAGATTCGACAAGAATCTCCATAGACTTACATCATTTATTTAGTTCTTTCAGTCATTTGACGCCAGATGGAACCTTTTGCCTCTTCACCTTCTTCAATTCGGGCGATCGCCATCCGGACTTGCAGTTTCACTTCAAATTCGTTATCGTTTTCTGCTTCGTGCAGTGCGGGTAATGCTTGTTCCGTTCCGGATTCATAGAGGAACATAGCTGCACGCCAACGTACTAATTTGTTTTTGTCTTGTAATAGACGGATAGCAGCCGATTCAAAACCAACATAACCAAGGTCACTCATGCAGTCTGCGGCTGTACGACGAACTGCCCAGCTTTTGTCCTTAAGTGCTTTTTCGATAAACGGAATGACCGTTTCATCTTCGATCATACCAAGGTATACAGTGGCCAATCTACGGATGGACATTTTCTCATCTTCAAGTGCCATCGTTAATACTGGATAATCCGATACGTCCGGATCCGGCATTTGGTCCAGTAAGCGGAAGCGCGTTTCCCATTCGGGAACAGCAAATTCGGCCACACTTACTTTCTGCCCACGAGTTTTTGTTTCCTCGTCTGCCTTTTCCGCTTTTTCCACAAGCTCATGCAAGCGTGTTTCAGGATACGCGGCTTCAAGTTCTTGTACAACTTGCTCGCCTACTTCCTGCAATTCTCCGTAACGGATTCCGTAATCTGCCCACTTCCGAAGTAAAATATAGTTTTCTACTTCAGAATGGTGAACGGTTTCCATTGCCTGAACGAAACGTTCACTTAATCCAAACCTAGATTCCTCATCACTATTGAACACTTTCACTTGTAACGGAATTTCTTTATACGTCTGTACATGAACGTAAACTTCCCCGTAGTGCTCATCTATCTTTTGCTCCTCCGCTTGTTCTAGCGATTCGCCGCCTTCACTTAAGACAGAACGCACTTCGGCAAGAATGGATTCCCACGCAACGTTTCCGATTCGCTCTACTGCCATGAAGTCTAATACATGATAGATTCCTTTAATCCCTTGTATAGCCAAAAGAGAACGAATCGGCTCAGGTGCCTGTGCCTCATCTTTCTTCTTATAGTTATGGCTAGTTCCATCAGGTAAAGGGGTATCTAAAACAATTTTCATAGAATTTGGACTCGGTGTTGGTTCAATCGATTTGATTTTCAAGAAAATCTCCTCCTATATAATTAATCAGCTAATTCCTGCAAATAAGACCAGCGCTCGACCAGTTCTTCGTATTGTTGATTCAGCGTTACTAGCTCTTCATCCAATTGGCGAAGCTGATCATAGTCTGAACCTGTAGTCGTCATTTGTTGTTCTATCGCTGCTATTTTTTCTTCCATTACTTCTATATCTGTTTCAATCGTTTCCCACTGACTTTTTTCAGCGTATGTCATTTTCTTTTTAGGTTCTTTAACTTCTGAAGCCGGAGCAACAACCGCAACTTTCGCTTGTGGCTTCACGTCTTTTGTATTCTTTTCATCAAGGTAGTCTGAATACAGGCCAAGACGTACATCGATTTCACCTGAGCCGTCTAGAATCCACAGCTTACGTGAGATTCGATCCAAGAAGAAACGGTCGTGGGAAATCGTCACGACGACTCCAGAGAACGTGTCAATGAATGACTCCAAAACGGAAAGTGTTTCGAGATCCAAGTCATTCGTAGGCTCATCTAGCAGCAAAACGTTCGGCTGTTCCATTAATAACTTCAATAGATAGAGACGTTTACGTTCCCCACCTGATAATTTACCGATTGGCGTTCCGTGTGCAGAAGAAGGGAATAAGAATCTCTCCAACATTTGCGTCGCAGATAATCGCTCACCGTCTCCTGATTCAATATCATTGGACGTCTCACGAATATACTCAATAATGCGCTGATTTTCCTTCATTGGTGGCAAATGTTGATGGAAATGAGCAATCTTTACAGTGGAACCTTTATCGACTTCACCGGTGTCCGGCATAGTCGTTCCATCCAGCATTTGAAGAAGTGTCGTCTTCCCTACACCATTCGGTCCGATAATCGCAATACGTTCTTTCGCTTGTAGAATAGCAGAAAAACCGTTCAATATAACTTTATCGTCAAATCTTTTCGTAATATTATTGATTTCCAACACTTTTTTACCAAGACGTGTCGTTTGTAAATCCATTTCAAAATCCAATGACTCATCGGTCTGCTTCACTTTCGCTTGAAGGTCATCAAAGCGGTCAATTCTCGCTTTCTGTTTTGTCGAACGCGCTTTAGCACCGCGGCGTATCCATTTCAACTCACTACGGTAGCGATTACGGTCTTTCTGATCCGAAGCAGCTGACATCTCTTCACGTAGTGCTTTTGACTCCAAATAATCTGCATAATTTCCAGTATGCGAATAAAGTGTTTTATCGGCTAACTCGTAAATATGCGTAGCGACTTGATCCAAGAAGTATCGATCGTGTGTAACGAATAATACTGCCCCTTGAACATTTTGCAAGAAGTCTTGCAACCACTGAATCGATGCAACGTCCAGATGGTTCGTTGGCTCGTCCAGTAATAATAAATCTGCTGGTTCGATTAATACTTTAGCGAGAGCCACACGCTTCAGTTGACCACCTGATAATTCGCCCAATTTCTTATCGAATGTCTCGATACCCAGCTTCATTAATATAGTACGTGCCAATGCATTCAAATCCCAGCCACCCGTTGAATCCATTTCATTTTGATAGAATGAGTAACGCTCCTGATACTCTTCATTTGAAGAATCTTCGGTAAGTAGTTGCAATGCATGCTCGTAATTAAGATTTGTACGAATAACAGGTGCATCACTTTCGAATACTGCTTCCATCACGGTTAAGTCCGGATTGACAATCGGTTCTTGAGGCAAATATGCCACACGGAACTTATTCGGATGATCCATCGTCAACGTATCCGCACTTCCCTGCCCCGAAATTATGGATAGTAACGTAGATTTCCCAGTACCATTAATCCCAATCAAACCTATCTTGTCTCCACTTTTCAAGTTAAATCCTACATCTTTAAAAAGTGTTTTTTCTCCAACTGTTTTGGTTAATTTCTCTACTACTAAATGACTCATCCTGGCACATCCTATTCTTAAATTGCTTCTAGTCCTAGTATAGCCGAAATTCGGGTAAGTTGAAAACATGCACGTTTGTGTACGGTGTCTTGGTAAGTTTGGAGAGGTCTGAGGAAGTTGTTTTTCGGGAGTTAGGGATGAAGTGCTTGTTGGATCATGAATTTCTTGTTTCGCTGACAATGTAAGTGGAAAGCCCATTGACCCCACTATGGCGCTAGTGGGGTCAATGGGCTTTCGCGATGTTACTAATCTTCTTCTTATTAGAACCACAACCAAAATAACTACCACTCAGTAGCGCAGGCACAACTGCGGGGTAGGCCGTGGCCAGGAGACAACTGGCAGCACCACCGCCAGCTGGCTCCTGGCTGGAGGCAATCCCCCACGTGCCTGCGCGGGTCCAGAAAGCAGACACTCACTAATTTCAATACCTAAACGCCAGTCGAGCGACGTACCCAACAAAAAGTAACAAAGACCCGCAGCCGCGTAGTCTTTCCGTCAACCGAGTTTCTAGGTTGGGTACTGATCGCATAGAACCACAACCAAAATAACTACCACTCAGTAGCGCAGGCACAACTGCGGGGTAAGCCGTGGCCAGGAGACAACTGGCAGCACCATCGCCAGCTGGCTCCTGGCTGGAGGCAATCCCCCACGTGCCTGCGCGGGTCCAGAAAACGAACACTCACTAACTCCAATACCCAACAACCAGTCGAGCAACGCCCCCCAACAAAAAGTAACAAAGACCCGCAGCCGCATAGTTATTCCGCTAACATGTAAACGTTAAGAAACATCATCTAGACTTCGGCTGATTCATGCCCGCAAGCTTCTTCACCAACTGCTCCAACAACACCGGCATCTCCCTGAACGCACTATCAATATGCAACCGCTCCGTCTTCTGATGCGCATCCTTACCAAACGGCCCTACATTCAACACAGGCGCAGTTAGCTTACGCATATCTTCAAACGGAATCGAATACGTCGCACCATAGACCGGCGTATTCTCCGCAAACGCCTTCCAATGATCTTCTTCATCCTTATAATGTACATAACTTAAATCGCAAATCCCATTAAAATAATGCACTTGCTCAATGGTTAGATCAAACACTTGTGCACGCTCCTGCAAAAACTCGATCGATTCCTGTACAAGCGGATCTTCAGACGAGTTGACAGCTGGATAATATGGCGGCGCATAGAAAAGCACAGTTGCTGGGCCTAGTTCCTGACACTCCATCATTAGCGTATCGACAATACGTATGCATTGCTCGCGGTCATCCCATTCTTCTTGCAACAGCACTTCTTGTTTCAATCGACTCACTTCGTTTTTCCCTAACTGTTCTTCAGCGTACTTTAATAACTCTTCAAAACGCAGTACTCGAATATCTCCTAGCGGCACTGCTGATTCACGATCACATACTGCTTTATAATGTTCATTACACTCTGCCATCGCCTCATTCGCCACTTGTTCGAATAAACTCATGATTTCAGCCGCTGTCCGCTTGAATAGAAAGACATTATATAACGCAGCTGCTCGCTGTGGTGTTTGTGTAGAGTACTGGATTTTCAAATCTTTTTGGTGCAGTGTGACCGGAAGAGGTGTTGATTCGTCCTGATGTATTTCACGGAATAGAGGATTCCACTCCATCTTATGTGTCAAAAATGATGCCATATAATCTGCAGTAATTCCTTTTAAAGGTTCACCGACATGCGTTTCTTTGCCATAGAATAAAGCGGACGGCATAATCTTTCCGATTGTCCCAGAATAAACATATTCTTTCGTATCCGAAGGCCCTTGTGAAAATGAGGGCTCTCCGTTTAGGAATAATTTAAAGCGATGACCTTCCTGCTCTTGCAGACGGACAAGTTCTTTAACAGCGGCGCGCATCCCCGCTGAGTTTACCTCTTCATCCGGTACTGTGCACAATAATAGATTAATAGGCCACTTCTCTATACTTGCTCGTTCGATCAACTGAATATGTAACGCCAAACCCATCTTCATATCCATCGTACCTCGGCCAAATAGGTATTTTCCAGATTCTAAATCAATGCGTGCCGCTTCAGGCAACATCTCTTTGTTTTCTAGCAACTTCTTCGTCAGTTCTTCTGGATGGAAAGCGAGCGGTTCAAGCGCTCCGTATTCATCTGTCTGCACAGTATCGAAATGACTGATCAAGACAATGGTATCTATAGCATCCGGATGTTCATACAGAGCGTGCACGACTTGCCGCCCGAGACCCGCATCATGAAGCGTAATATTGTCAGGATTCTCAGTGAAATATTCCAGTTCGCTCAACTTATTTTGCAACTTCCAGGAAAAGAAACGCTCTCCTTCCGTCAACGTACGACTATCCCAACTTACTAGTTCACATAATAATGCACGCAGCTTTTCGGGGGTATCAAAACGGTATCGATTCATTCCATCTCCTCCTTCACGGTTAGGTAAAGTATAGCTGATTTGGAGTAAAATGAGAAAAGAACTTGTATGCCATAGTAAGGCAAACAAGTTCTTATTTATTATTCAGACGTGGAAACTAGCTGTACGCGAGCCGACTTCACTTGCTCCACTGCTCGTTTCAATTGTCGTAGATGACGTTTTTCGTGGAATCCTACGAAACGGAACCATTGAATTAACGGCACATTGCCAAAAACCGGATGCTTGAGCGATTTACAGCGAAGTTCTGTAATAGTGGCAGATTCATAGATATCCAGCAAATAATTTCTAGATGCATGCAACTTCTCTTTAACTTCTGGAATAGAAAGATGCATATCTGTTGGTTGTGTATATTCCATGAAATACGCCTTTACTAAAGGACTTGCCGATACACTGATTGGTTTTTTGAATACACGCAAACTCTCAGGATTTTTCAATTCTTGGGCGATGTTTGTAGCAACTCGACATTCCATTAATGCTAAATGTTCTACAATCTGTTTGGGTGACCAGCCGCCATGTGATGGTGTTCCGTTAAATTCCTCATCTGTTAAGCCATCAATCAACTGCAAGATGCGTTTACGGACCTTGATGTTTTCTCCAAAAACCATCAACATCTACCTCCATTTCTTCCTCGTAATCCATTCTATTGCCATAGCATACGCCTTTTGTTCAGAGATTTAAAGGGGGAACGGTTATATTTTTTGTAAAGCTTGTCAATGGTGACAGAAGGGTGCCAACTAGCCTTGATATAAAAGGATTTCTAGTTGTTTTTATCCGCCATATTTTCTGCTATTTTCATTACTTCATGCGCTGTTGGCACACCGCCTTGCGCACCGAATCTGCCTACCGATAATGAAGCCGCCACATTGGCGAAATGAACGGCAGACTGTAAATCGCTCCCTTGAACTAACCGGCTAGCAAGCGCTCCGTTAAATGTATCTCCCGCGCCTGTTGTATCCACAACCTTTGCAGGCACACCCGGCACGTAGATTACTTGCTCTTTATCATGATAACAAACACCGTCTTTTCCTAGTGTCACGAGCAGTTGATTCGGATAATTTGTCACAGTTTCTTCTATTGAAGTACCGAAGAGTTGCGCGCACTCCGTTTCATTAGGCGTCAAATAGTGAACATACGGCATATATTCCATTTGAAAACTACTCGAAGGCGCCGGATCCATCATGACAGGCACTTCAAATTGTTTACATAGCTTAAGCACAGACCACACAGTATCTATAGGAAGTTCCAATTGCATCAACACCAGTTGACTGGCCCCAATAACGGATTTCAATTCCCCAATCCGCTCTGGAGTCAACGCGTGGTTCGCTCCCGGTATGGAAATGATTCGGTTGTCCCCTTCCGTCAATAAAATAATAGCTACACCGGAAGGACCTTCTTCTTGTGTGATATAAGTAGTATCCACTTGTTGATCCCGCAAATTAGCTACAATCATTTCTCCAAATGAATCCGTACCCGTCGTGCCGATTAGCTGCACTTTCTGCCCGAGCCTTGCACAGGCAACGGCCTGGTTCGCCCCCTTGCCGCCAGGTGCCGTCTGAAAGTCCTTTCCTCTAACCGTCTCGCCTTGTAACGGAAACTTGTCCGCTTGTGCAATGATATCCATATTCGCACTGCCAATTACTGTAATCATGCATACGCCTCGCTTCCCATTCTTTTATCGATCATATGCTTTTGTATATCCTGTTTCAATATAGACTGCTCGCTGACTGAAAAGTTACACTTTGTGCTAAAGTATTTACAACGACTCGTTAAACAGTATAATGAATAAATATACATCAACTAGATTATTCACAAGGAGAGAAATACCTTGAAAAAATATACAGCTAGCACTTGGTTAGTATTCTTACTTCCATCAATACTCGGTGTGCTATTATTCATGATTCCACTGCCATTTGCAGCAGGCTGGAAAGTACCAATTGCCAAATTGGCGGATTTATTGTCAGGCTCATTGGAACCAATTATTCCACAACTTATGATGTACTTGATCATTGCATCTGCACTCGGATCGGTGTTCTATTTATTCGTTAAAAAAGATCCAAACAGACCTTCATTCTTTACAAACTTATTCAAAGTGACACCGTTTTGGACGATTACCCGCATTGTAGGAGCGATCTTCGCGATCATGGTCGTCTATAAATTAGGACCCGAAGCGATTTGGAGCGATAATACAGGCGGATTGCTACTTGCAGGTGATGGACTCGTTTCCTTCCTGTTCAGTATCTTCTTCTTCGCTGGTCTATTGCTTCCTTTATTACTGAACTTCGGATTGCTCGAATTCTTCGGTACGTTAATGGTGAAGATTATGCGACCTTTATTTAAATTGCCTGGACGTTCTTCCATTGATGCACTCGCTTCATGGATTGGAGACGGCACAATAGGTGTCTTGCTAACAAGCAAACAGTATGAAGAGGGTCACTATACACAACGTGAAGCGGCGATTATTTCAACTACGTTCTCTGTTGTGTCGATTACATTCACACTCGTCATCATTGATAAAGTCGGTCTTGGAAACTACTTTCTACCATTTTATGCGACGGTTCTGTTCACAGGGTTGATCCTCGCCCTCATTATGCCAAGAATTTATCCATTACGTTCTATTAAGAATACGTATATTGACGATCGGGAATATTCCACTGAAAATGAAAAACTGCCTGCCGGGACAAGCGTATTTAAACTAGGTCTCAATAGCGCACTTGATACGGCTTCAAAACAACGCTCTGTTGTGAAGACGGTACGTGCAGGTATGCAGAACGTGCTCGACATGTGGTTCGGCGTGGCACCAGTGGTTATGGCTTTCGGTACGGTCGCTTTAGTGATGGCCGAGTATACGAGCGTATTCCGTATTTTAGGAAAGCCGTTCGAATACATTCTGAATTTCTTGCAGATTCCTGAAGCTGCCGAAGCTGCACAGACAATGGTCGTTGGATTCGCGGATATGTTCTTGCCTGTTATTTTAGCAGAAGGCGTCATTACATCGCCTATCACGCTATTTACAATTGCGGCAGTATCCGTAATCCAGCTGATCTACATGTCTGAAGTCGGTGGCTTGATCTTAGGTACTAAAATCCCATTGAATATTTTTGACTTACTCATCATTTTCTTATTGCGTACGATCATCGCCCTGCCCATCATTGCAGGTATTGCGCATTTATTATTTTAAGTAGAGTGAGAACCCGTTACTTCTTTTTGAAGTGGCGGGTTTTTTGTTTGGGATTGAGCGGGTAAGGCTTGGGATTGAGCGGATAAGGCTTGGAATTGAGCGGTTAACCTGACTGATTGAGCGCTTGAAGCTTGATATAGAGCGGTTCACACGATTGATAGAGCGCTCTACGCCTGACTTTGAGCGGATTACTCGATTGATTGAGCGCTCCATGCCCAGCATTGAGCGCATAGCACAACCTATTGAGCGCTCCCTCAACATTGAGCGGATAGCTAGACCAATAGAGCGCTCCACTCCCAACATTGAGCGGATAGCACAACCGATAGAGCACTCTGCCCCCAACATTGAGCGGATAGCAGGATCAATAGAGCGCTTCACGCCTGACATTGAGCGCAAAGCACAACCGATTGAGCGCTCCCCCAGCATTGAGCGGGTAGCTCGATTGATAGAGCACTTTACCCCCAACATTGAGCGGATAGCTAGACTGATAGAGCGCTCCACTCCCAACATTGAGCGGATAGCACAACCGATAGAGCGCTTTACCCCCAACATTGAGCGGATAGCTAGACCAATAGAGCGCTCCACGCCCAGCATTGAGCGGATAGCACAACCGATAGAGCGCTTCACACCTGACATTGAGCGGATAGCACAACCGATAGAGCACTCCACCCCCAGCATTGAGCGGATAGCACAACCGATAGAGCACTCCACCCCCAACATTGAGCGGATAGCACAACCGATAGAGCGCCCCACGACCAACATAGAGCACTCCCCCAACAACACCATCCACCTTTATCAAATTCCAACACAAAAAAACTGCTCTCAATAAAGAGAGCAGCCAAATGAAACAACTTGAAAGCAACCCTGCTGGAATGTCGTGAATGTCCGCAAGTAAAGGGAGGGTTGCGTTTGGAAATTAGCGTGGCAAAGCAATGGTGGGCTTTTGTACGCTAATTACCAATGAATAGACGTGTACAGTTTGCTTTCAAGTGTTTACGCGATATACGTGTATGCTGACGGGGTAACCGAAAGCCATCTATACAGTGGAGGCCTATTCCACTGCATAGATCACCTTCGAAATGTCAGCGACAAGTTTTGTCTTGCCGCTGTGATGAATTACTTGGTTTCTACTGCCTCTGCCGGTAAGTGCTGAACTTTCACATCGAATGTCTTCAATTCATTTCCTAGGATTGGACTCGATACAGTCGGTGCTTTGACGTCATGTGTTTTTGCATTTTCACGACTATGTAGCCAGCTATCGAAAAACTGACGGTCTTCCCACGTCGTACATACTTTTATTTCGTCATGTTCTTCGTTGTCTCCATTCAACAATACTTCCATGCGAATGAAGCCTTCAAATGTGTGAACAGATTTTGCTTTTGCAAAACGTGCGGTTACTTGCTCGCCTTTCCCTTTTTCAACATATATCGTATTAATTGCGATCATTTTCTGCATCATACTACCTCCAATTTAATTGACTGTAAATATTCGAGGACGGGCGCTGATTGTGCCCCACCCACTGCTGCATGGCGAAGTAACAGAATGCCGTGTGGACCTTTCAGTTCGTCCCAGCTCGGATACCATTTCAACAACGCTTTCACGATTTCGAGTTCACCGAGCATAGCAGCTGTGAATATATCCATACGTGCACCTTTTTCCAATAAATATTCCGCAATATCGCGATTGCCGGTATGCGCCGCAGCCCCGAGACCGCTTTCCCAGTCGTCACCACCCCAGTTCATGACAGCATGTACCAAATCAGGCTCCTGTTCAATCAGCTTTTGTACTTCTTCAAAATTCCCATGTGCTGCAATCAAGTAGTCACGTACCAGCGCTTGATCAATGGGTTGCTTCTTTTCTACATCAGCCCTCATAGCACTCACCCTTTTCTAATGTACTTGGTGTGAAAAAGTATTTCCCATTATTCATGAAAATCTCTGCGTCGATTTCGAAAATGGAATGGAACATTTCTTTGCATAGCACGCATTGTGGAATTCCGTCAAAACGCACACTGCCGTCTTTCAACACAATGAGACGATCGCTGTAACTTGCCGCTTGGTTAATATCATGAAGAACCATGATGACAGTCATTCCGTACGTTTCATTTAATTGTGTGACCAATTCCATGACTTCCAATTGATGCGAAATGTCTAAATACGTAGTAGGTTCATCTAGCAATAACACTTTCGGTCGTTGAGCAATTGCCATTGCAATCCACGCACGTTGACGTTCGCCACCGGATAATGACTGCAACATGCGATTCTTGTACTTCTCTAACTTCGTTACGCCGATTGCCCAGTCAATAATCTCCTGATCTTCACGACTTAACTTGCCGTAGCCTGACCGATGAGGATGTCGTCCGAATTCTACCAACTCGCCTACAGTGACGTCGAGCTGATGATCTTGCATTTGCGGGAGCATAGCTAAATTACGAGCCACTTCTTGAGATTTCATTCGGTTCAATCGTTCGCCGTTTAGCAGAACTTCGCCGCTTCCAGGTGTGATCAATCTAGAAATTAAGCGCAGAAATGTCGACTTACCCGAACCATTAGGGCCTAGCAAACTAACGATCTCCCCCTGCTTAATATGCAAATCAATGGACGTTAATTCGAATGAATCCGAATGACGATAGGTAAGTTCCTCAGTTATCAGCAAATGAATCCCTCCGTTTTTGAATGAGATACAAGAAGAATGGCCCGCCGAGGAATGAGAGTAAAATTCCGACCGGCAGTTCGATTGGATTAAATACTGTACGGGCAATCGTGTCGGCAACTACGACTAGCAATCCTCCGCCGAGCGCAGATGCCGGTAATAAAAACCGGTAATCTCCTCCTACTATGGAGCGCATAATATGTGGAACGACAAGACCAACGAAACCGATCAAACCCGAAACACTGACTGCCATTCCCGCAAGTAGCGTACTCAACACAATGAGGAAAAATCGACTTCGCTCCACATGATGTCCGAGCAACTTCGCCACTTCGTCGCCAAGACGCAGTATACGGATATGCTTGACCGAGAAGATAGCCAGCACGAATGCAGCAATCGCATAATAGATGATCATTTCAAACTGTACCCATCCGACACCTGCGATTCCTCCTGCAAGCCAAGGTAACACCGCTTGCACACGGTCGCTGTATAGTAGCATCAATGCACTCATACACGCACCGATTACCGCGTTAATTGCGACACCGACTAAGATGATTCGTAAAGGCGATGCCCCGCCTCTCCATGACAATGCATAGATGACAACGGCAGTTGCAAGCGCTCCAAGAAATGCGGCAAGCGGTAAGAACATGATGTAGGCTGGATAAATAATCATAATGACTGTCGCGGCGAGTCCTGCTCCCGATGAGACGCCAATAATTCCTGGGTCAGCTAACGGGTTCCGCATAACTCCTTGTAATATGGCACCGGCGACTGCAAGGCTGATCCCGACAATCATGCCAACCAACACACGTGGAAAGCGAAGTTCCCATACAATTCGCCGTTCCATCGTGTCATTGGCTATAAAGATTCCGTTCCAAATTTCCTGCATAGAGAACGAAACCGGGCCAATCATCAAGCTTAAGACAGCTGCGATGATGAGTAAGCTGCCACTCGTTACGAGGACGATGATCCGCTTTCTGGCAAGTGGATGACGTTCTTTCTGCGTCTGTTCTCCTGTTGCAATCACCTTATTTAACCTGTCCTAAACTTTCTTTCATCACGTCTAGTGCTTCCACTACTTTTGTTCCAGGGTTCGTACCGAATAAGTGGGAAGGTAAGACAATGACGTTTCCTGCTTTCACTGCATCTAAGTTTTTCCACGCTGGATTCTTTAACATTTCGCTTTCAAATGCCGCTTTGACAGCTTCCGGCTCACCGTGTGTAATCAACATCACCATTTCAGGATTACGTTCGATGATTTTCTCGACGCTTAAGCTTGCATACTGTGGATATTTTTCTTCATTCGGGAAATCACTAGCAATATTTTCCCCACCAGCCAGTTCTAGTAGATTACCTGATAATGAATTCGGAAGCGCCACCATGTATGTACCCGGTGCTCCGTATACTAATAAAGTTTTCACAGCATCTGCTTTGTCCGCTGTGCTTTTTTCAATTTGTTCTGCGATAGTGTTTTGTATGGTTTTTGCTTCTTTCTCTTTATCAAACAGCTGACCGAATAGTCCAATCGTGTGTTGAATGTCTTCCACAGAGTTAGCTGCTGTGTAGACAGTCTTCGTTCCTTGGCGCTCCATATTCGCTTCATGTTGCTTGAAGCTTGGTGCAGCGATCAGGACTTCAGGATGTACTTCCGCAATCTTCTCAAAATTCGGCTGATGCGGATTCCCTATTTCAGCGATGCCTTCTAAATCTTTATTCGGAGGTCCTTGCACTGTCGGTCGTCCATCTACTTCTATTCCAAGCGCTAGAAGCATGTCGAGATCACCTGAACTTAGCGTGGCGACAGATTTTGGTGTTTCGTCGAATGTTACGGTTTGGCCTGTCATGTCTGTCACTTCGATGCTTGTATCAGTTGTTTTCTCCATCTCTTCTGCTTTTACTGCGGATGCGTCTGTTTTATCTTCCGCTTTTTCTTCCTCTGCACCGCACGCACTGAGTACAAACAGTAACATCAGTACGCTAAACACGCCTGCTAACCTTTTCATCTCTCTTCATTCCCCCTCGAATATAATGAGAATGTTTCTCATTGAGGAATATCATAGTCGATAATGAGAATCATTGTCAAATAGATTTGTGAGAATGATTACTTTGTACTAGATTTGAGGTGTTGTAACTGGTGAGTAATTTGTACGTTACCTAACAAGGAAACTCTTATTGTAGGGGGTCGTTGCTCGACTGGTTGTTGGGTACTGAAGTTAGTGAGTGTCTGCTTTCTAGACCCGCACAGGAAAGCACGTACAAGAACCAAAACCCAAAGCCGCTTCTTCCCCACCTATCACCATGCCTAAATCTTGAATGTAACCGCTAAAACCTGTTTCCTCCTCCATCATCAAGGGAATGCTAGCTATAACACAACCCCCTAAGAAAGGAGTGAATGGGATGAGTACTGTACAAATCCTCATTTTATTAACCATAGGCTACGTCGCGATGACGATCGATAAAAAGCAGAAGAACTTTCCACTTCCTGTCTTTCTAGTCGCGATCGGTTTTGGGCTGTCATTCATCCCCTACTTCGATAGCATCAATATATCTAAAGAAATCATCTATACTATTTTCTTACCAGGACTGCTATTCACATCTGCGTACCACTACTCGGCCAGATCATTACGAAAGCATGCCAAAGTTATCGGAACGCTTAGTACTGCTGGTTTACTCGTGACCGCTCTCCTCTTAGGACTCGCTACATATTGGATGGGAGCGAGTATAGAGATTTCATTAGTAGGGGCATTATTGGTCGCTTCTATTTTGACGCCGACTGATCCTGTTTCTGTTGTGTCCATATTAAAAAAGTCGTTGGATGATCCTTCGGTTGCGGATATTGTCGACGGGGAATCTATGATTAACGACGGGACTAGTGTCGTGTTATTCACTGTACTGTTGACGATGTTCACGACGCAGCAAAAGTTTGAATTTTGGTCATTTGTAGGAGAGTTTCTTTCCGTATCGATTGGTGGTGTGGCTACAGGATTAGTCGCAGGTTGGATAGTCAGTAAAGCGATTCACCTTTCAAAGCATCGGGAAAATCAAGTAGTACTCAGTATCATCATTGCGTACGGAGCGTTTCATTTAGCCGAAGCATTCGGGTTTTCAGGTGTATTGGCAACAGTTGCGGCGGGTATTATGTTATCTGCTGAACTAGGACGTGCTGATGAGGAGGAAATGCACCGAGAGTCATTGGATGGGTTTTGGGATGTGGCGGAACCTGCGTTGCTTTCGATATTGTTTTTAGCTATCGGAATTGTGGCAGCTGACTACTTGTTCCCTTTGCATAATGGGTGGCTAGCAATCGGAATATTTATCGTTTCGATTATCATACGATTTATCGTAATTACCGGGACGATGCAATTATTCTCAGGTTATCGAAAGTTATTAAACATCAAAAAAGCCTTGCTCCTATCATGGGCAGGCATTCGTGGAACGATGTCGATTTTCTTATTGCTAAGCTTGGCTGATGCCGCAGACAGTTCAGCGGATGCTCTCGTTTCGTTAGGATTCGCCGTAGTCTTGTTGTCCCTCGTCGTGCAAAGTATTGGTATTTATCCACTTTCAAAAGCACTCGAAAAGTAATTACTTCGAGTGCTTTTGTTGTCGTTGATTCATTTGCATGCGTTCATTGAACAGAGTCGGATAGGAAAGTAACCCTAAACAAACACTCGTCAATGCAGCCGTTGTCAATAATAGAAATATGACTAAGATTTGAAATTGGACAGCCTCTAACGGGTCCGCCCCTGCAATGATTTGACCGCTCATCATACCTGGCAATTGCACGAGTCCTATCGTCTTTTGGCTTTCAATTGTCGGGATCATACTTGCTTGAATAGAGCGCATCAATTGCTTATGTATCGCCTGTTTTGGTGTGCCGCCAAGTGACAAGATTAGTTCACTTTCCGAGCGATGCGCTTCAACTTCCGACACGAAACGATTGAGGAATAAAATTGCTAGGACCATCGAATTTCCGATTACCATACCGGTCAATGAAATAATATATTGTGCAGTAGCTGGGACAATTTTGAAGCCTAGTAAGATACTTTGCGTCAACACTTCCAGTAATACAAACGTCACGATCAACTTCCATGTGATCCCTTTAATACCTTGGCCTTTTTTACGCGCATTTTGCACGGCTGCTCCAATCATCAGGATGACCATCAAGAAGATGAACATATAACTTTCCGAATCGAAGACAAACTTCAGTACGAAGCCTACCGCCACTAATTGCACAGTCGAACGGATCGTCGCGACAATCGTATCTTTCTCCAACTGCAATCCGAGTGTTTTGGACAGGACTAGCGGGATCAGCACAAAGATCAGTGTCAGGAATAAAGCAGTCGTACTCATGAAAAGTCCCCTTTCAAAAAGCGATGGACTGACGGGATATCTGAATGATCAAGTACAGATATTTCGCCGGCATCCACTAACTTCCCATCCACCATAATCCATGCATACTGCCCCATTCGCTTCGCCTGCTCCAAGTTGTGCGTAATCCAGATGACCGTAATAGCATGCTGAACATGCAGTTTACGAATCAAATCCTCTACTTCATTCAACGAAGATGGATCTAGCGCAGACGTAATTTCATCCATCAACAAAATCTTCGACTGATTCAATAACGTTCTGGCAATCGATACTTTCTGCTGCTGACCACCCGACAAGTTCTGGCTGTCACGTTCAAGATACTCTCCTTCAAGACCGACCTGATCTAAAATATCCAACGCTTTTTCTTTACTCAACGTCTTGCCTTGTAAACGCAATGGCAGTGCCAAATTATCATAGACACTTCCAGCGATCATTGGTGAATTTTGTAACACCATCCCCACTAGTAGGACTCAGCAGACCGTTACACATTTTTAATAAAGTTGTTTTCCCTGCACCCGAAGGCCCGACCAACACCGTAATCTCATTTGTAGGAAAAGATCCGGTTATCGTATCGAGAATCTTCGTGCCCTCCGCTTCAAACGATACATTTTGAAAATGAATCGCAGGCTCATACAAGGTTGTATTCTGTTCACTATCCATTTATTTCACCTTTTCCACACTTCTTCATTCATCTATTTTCAATAAATCCAATGGAGTAATGATGCCGATCAGTTTCTCATCTTTACCACCTTGCTCGGTGATGAGCAAGGCCTGGAGACGTTTTCCCGACACAATGGACTTTCTAAAAAATCCTTCTGCTTCATAAACCGACATCGAACTTTTGACAAAACGATAGGTTTTCTTTCTTTTCTCGTGATTATATACGTCTAATAATGTCGGTATTTCCCGGGAAATGCAATCTGTTTCCTGATCCGCTAACCAATTCATGATGCCATCTGCGGTAATTAATCCGATAAATTGACCTTTTTTGTAAATAGGTAATTGATTGATTTTCCATTTTCTAACTAAACGCAGACCTGTGGCGAGTGATTCATCTGCTTGCACGATATGTACTTTTCCAGAGAATAAATCTTTGACCGTGACCGGGTTGGATAATCGTTCATCTATATTCTCAATCAGTTTTACCACGTCATCATGAGGCTCCGCTATAGCATAGTCAAAGCCTGTCCGATTATGCACAATCGCGTTCCGTAAACTGCCAAACTCTCGCAAATCATCTTCATAATGAGCAACTAACGCATGTTGCGATTTAGCTCGATCGATTTTTTTTGAGAATGAAAAATGATTCGGCAAACCTGTAATCTTCATTAACGATTTATCGATTCGGTTAAACGCAATGAGAAAACGCTCTGAATTTTTATGCTCCATGACACATCGCCCCTATTCTAGGCAAAGTATAGCATATTTCAATTCCATTTCGCGCCTTTAGACTTCATGGAAAGCTCTACTTTTATAGATTCAAAAAAGCCGTTGCAGTGACTGGTTATGGACACTGCAGCGACTAATTATTGATTGGCAATCTGATTAATTTGATAATCCCCATACTCATCATGAACCACCGTGTACAACTTGTTCTTTTCTAAAAACTGCACCGTTCCATCTCTAAATACAACTTCCAGTAAATTTTTTATTCACAATGCATACACCAATTCATTCTAATTGAATATATCCAATGAAGTGACACAGTTCTCTAGCAAATTTCCACATACGCTAAAGAGAGAAGGAGGTGCATAAAATCATGTCATCTAGAAAGTTCAGACCTCACCATGATTACGACGTGCCGTATATTCCGAAACGAAAAGCGCGATGTTATGATGAAAAGAAAATTATTCATATACTAGCCGATCTGACTATGGGCGCGCCTGTAGAAATTACATTGAAGGATTCCAAAGAGGTACAATATAACGGTTACTACTTACAGTTTGATCGGAAAGGTCGTACCATCCACTTTCAACCATTTGGAGATTCTGACGTCCAGGAGATTGATGTAGAAGATATTTGTACTATTAGATATGGCTCTTAAAGCCATTATAAAAAAATGTACACAGCGCACTGTGTACATTTTTTTATTCTATTTGGTAAGTGATTGAGCGGATGAACGGATTGATAGAGCGCTTGTGGGCTGGGTTTGAGCGGATGAATGATCGCATTGAGCGCTCGAGGGCCGCGATTGAGCGGATGAATGATCACATTGAGCGCTCGCGGGCTGCGATTGAGCGGATTGACGTTCGCATAGAGCGCTTGCAGGCCACGATTGAGCGGTTAAACGGTCACATTGAGAGCTCACAAGCCGCAATAGAGCGAATAACCGTATACATAGAGCGCTCATTCAAAATCCAAGTTGCGACATCACTCCAATTCATCCGCACGAGGCATCGCGGAAAGCGCACCGACTTTCATTGCACATAACGCACCCATTTGATTGCCGAACTCAATATGTGCAAGCATTTCTTCGAGCGATTTGGGCTTGCCATTCAAATGAAGACCGCGAAGTACGCCCGCCAAGAAAGCATCTCCTGCTCCTGTGGTATCTACGGGATCGATTGGCTCTACTGCTACATGATGTTGTGCTCCTTCAATGACGGCCAGAGTTCCCTCCTCACCCATCGTCATCATAATAACAGGGATATTATAGGTGGCCAGTTGATCTAGTGCTTTTTCTATACTCGATTCTTGCATGAGAAAAGTGAGTTCTTCTTCCGTAAGTTTTAGCAAGTCCGTCTGATCTAAAAATGAAAGAATGGTGTTACGACATTTCTCTTCACTTTCCCAACGTAACGGACGAATATTAGGATCTACTGAGATGAATAATCCATTTTCTTTTGCTAATTCAACAGCTCTTTTAGTTGTCTCCAAAGCAGTAGGCTGGAACATCGTACCGGAACATATATGTAAAATCGAAGCATTTTGGAAAGTTTCCTCTTGTAAATTACTCGGTTGGACTTGAAGATCAGGCGTGTCGTCTATATATTTTACAAATATCCGATCGTATTCCGGAGTCAAATGTACATAAACACGGTTTACTTTCTTCTCCGGTGAACGGACAGCAAACGTTACATCGACACCTTCTTGTCGCAGCTGATTTTCTGCAAAGATCGAATCCTCGTCTTCCCCGATTACGGTGATTAATGAAGACTTTGCACCCAGGCGCGAGACACCCGCCGCTACATTGACTGTTGCACCACCAAGGAATGTTGAGAATTCGGTGTTCGTCTCGTCTGTTGCGATGTAGTCTACGAAAATGTCTCCGTATATTAGGACATGTTTTTCTTGTTGATTCTTCATGTATTCGAACTCCTCAGAAGTTTTCTTACTATCGTATCACGGAATTAGCTTAACTGTGATAATGTCCAAGTAAAATATTGTTCAGTACGTTCTGTACGAATTAAATTAAACTACACACTACAGTTTAATTCATGCACTTCATGGGAAGTCATATAACTAAAATGGAATGTAAAAGGGATGAAACTAGGTATGATCTATGAATGTGCAATCGTTGGTGGCGGACCCGCTGGATTAAGTGCCGCTTTAGTACTCGGACGGGCAAGACGGAATATTATTATATTCGATGATGATCATGCAAGAAATCGCGTCTCCCGTGCATCACACGGATTTTTAACACGTGACGGTATACAGCCTTCAGAGTTACGGCAGATCGGACGGCAGGAACTGACACAGTATCCGTCTGTGATATTTCATCATCAAAAAGTTGTTGCAGTGGACCGTTTGGACAAATCGCATTATGAATTAATGACAGCAGACGGTAGAACGTTCCGCACACAAAAAGTACTTCTTGCTGTCGGTTTGCGTGATGAACAGCCTAACGTGCCAGGTATTGAGCGCTTTTACGGCACGTCTATCTTCAGTTGTCCCTATTGCGATGGCTGGGAATTGAGAGATCGCTCATTGGCTGTATTTGCGGATAAAAATGTGTTTAAATTAGCAGCAGAAGTGTATACATGGAGCCGAGATCTAATTGTATTTACGGGTGGAGAAGGTCAGCTGACGGCAGAGGAACAAAAGAAGTTGAATGCGAAAGGGATACAAATTGTCGATGATATTATTTCGGGGCTTGAAGGAGAGGATGGGCACCTGCACAAGGTACGGCTTGAAGATGGTACATTGATAGACCGCGCAGGAGGATTCGCCTCTCCTCTCTGGAGTCATCCCAATCATTTCGCTCAAGACTTAGGGTGTGAACGCAATAAAAATGGTGGAATTCTAACAGACGAATATGGCCGCACGAACGTTTGGAATGTTTATGCAGCGGGTGATGTTTCACATATCGTCCCTTCGCAACTACTGGTTGCAGCGGGAACCGGAAGCGCTGCCGCTATAGGGATTAATGGCGACTTGACGAATGAGTTTTTCAATCGAATAGATTAAGAACACCCCCTTACCAACAATTAAGGTAAGGGGGTGTTTCAGTGTTCATTGCCATTCAAGTCGATCTACATAACCACCATGTACATATAGCGATCCATACGGTGTTTTATCTGAACGGATTTTAATCCATGGATTTTCTGGTAACTGATCATTCTGGATAATGAGCGGCATGCCCACTTTTGGATAGAAATAAATCTGAAGCGACTCTTTTATTGGTTCAATTCGTGCTTTTAAATCAACGTAATTTGTTAAGCCAATCTTCAACTGATTCGCCATTTCTTTCCCACCCATCGAACGATCCATTCGATATAGATGTCCGCCGATCTTAGAACCCCAGTACGGATCGGAAGCGTATTTAACGTTCATGCCAACCGCTTTATTTCCAAAATTCGTACCGTTTGCATATGCAGCGTTCGGTGGTAAATAGTTTCTGTTCAAGAACGAATCGACTAGCTCTTGGATGTTTTCACTCACCGATGCAAAGACTTGATTGGATGGATCATCATCTGTCACATACAAACCGAATAAGTTATTATTGTCCAACGCGCGCTTACTTAGACCGTACTGACTTTCATGTTGTGCCAATGCTAAAATATGCATCGCATTCACATGACTTTCTCGTTCGATACGTTTTAGCTCGGTTCCTAATCCAATCAACTTACTTCTTGTCGTAGCGTCTTTATAAATTGTGTAGTTAGGATAATATTCTTCTAGACTTCGTAACTGCTTCATAATATACGCATCCAACTCTTCAGCCGTATAGCGCGTCATGCTACGCATCGGTAAGTATTGGAAGTATTGATGCGCCGTGCCAATCAAAGCACCCGTTTCATTATGGAAATGACTGCCATCCGTGCTGTAATACCTAATTCCTTCTTGCATGAAGTTTGGGGCAGCACCCATTTCATATGAAGCAAACGTCTTTGTCTTATGAGAGTAAATCGAGTGATGGAGTGAACCATTCACCACTTTATAGTGTGTGCGATCCGTTACAGTCTGGCTCGGTAGCATCGTCGCATTTTGTGGTTTGATGTAAAAGTTTCTTCCTGCCAATTCGACTTTTACAGAGGTCTCAGTTGAGTCAACGTACACAAGTTCCGTGTCTGCTGGGACATAGGTTTCTTCTCGTGTCAAATTTTCATTAGCATACAAAATCGTCAATGAGCTGCCACCGTATGCCACGGTCGAGATGAGCCCGCTCGGCATGTGGATGATGTTGTTTTGGAACAGCACGACTTGATTGCTATTCATACGACTTGCCGCTGCTTCAAAGCTTGGAAACTTTTCCACTATAGTTGTCGTGCCATTGGCTTGTACATTCGCCAAGTCATATGTCATTCCCGCTTTAATGGAAAATGTTTTAGTAACCGATGCTTTTAATGGTTTGCCATCGGTATTATGCACGGCTTGCGTAATATGTAATGTGTAAGTTTCACCACTACGATAATTTCCTGCTGGCGGTGCAATATGTACTTTCTGGTCGGAGTCTGAGTAGGTTATTTCATTGTTCTGCGTAACTCCTTTAGAATCCGTAATATAAATCGATTTTTTGTTGACCGTATTTTTATTTACTGGTTTATTGAACGTGACAGTCCACGGCTTGTCCGGATTCTGGTCAGGCGAATGGTCCTCCCAAGTAGCTGCTTTAGTGGATAGCGTCATCGCGAAAGTGAGCAGAAAGACGATGACAGTAGTTGTAAGTAGTTTCGTCATAGATTTCAAATCTAGCAACCTCCTTTTAGTGTCAATTATACAGGTTATTGCTAGATTTGACAGGAAGTTTGGAAAAATTGGTACATAGTTTTGAATTCGGTGTTGTAGCGGAGTAATTGACATTTTTTACACGGGGATATGGGTAGAATGTGCTTTTAGTTTGGATGTTTATTTTTGGAATGCTCAATAAAATATTTATGCGCTCTATCTAACTAGTGATTCGCTCTATGATATGTGGTGAGCGCTCTATGGCGTGAGATATCCGCTCTATTGCGGGCCCTAAGCGCTCTATCACACCGACTATACGCTCTATAATGGCCCGCAATCGCTCTATAGCACAGGCTATACGCTCTATGACACGCGATTCCGGCTCTATAGTGTCACCCGCTCTATCACACACGGCTTCCGCTCTACTGCGGGCCCTAAGCGCTCTATCACACCGGCTATACGCTCTATAATGGCCGGCAATCGCTCTATAGCACGGGCTATCCGCTCTATGACAAGCAATTCCGGCTCTATAGTGTCCACCCGCTCTATCTAACTGGTGATTCGCTCTATGATATGTGGTGAGCGCTCTATGGCGTGAGTTATCCGCTCTATTGCGGGCCCTAAGCGCTCTATCACACCGACTATACGCTCTATAATGGCCCGCAACCGCTCAATCACACGCCATATCCGCTCAATCCCCCCCCCCGCCCCACTCCCTCCATAAAACAAAAAAGCCCCCCAGCCAAAAAAAACTGGCCAGAGAGCTCCCCTCAAACTAAAACTCACACTTACTCTTTAATTAACTCCAAATCAACTGGAATATCCGCCTCTACATCTTCACCGTTCAACAGAGCAACCGCTGCTTCCATTGCCTTGACCCCGATTTCCTCGGGCTTCTGAGCAATCGTTGCGGACAACTTACCATCTTTGACAGATGCTACAGCGTCGTCTGTTGCGTCAAATCCAATGACCGGAATATCCTTGCCCGCTGACTGAATGGCTTCTAACGCACCTAACGCCATCTCATCATTATGCGCGAATACGCCTTGGATGTCTGGGTTAGCTTGCAAAATATTCTCCATTACTGTCAAACCTTCTGCACGGTTAAAGTTTGCTGTTTGTTTCGCCACGATATTCACCTTGCCGTCAACCGCTTCGTTAAAGCCGGCTCCACGGTCACGCGCTGCGGATGAACCTGAGATTCCTTCAAGTTCTGCTACTTGCGGTTGATCTTCGCCAAGTAACTCGAGCAGGTATTCTCCAGCTAACACACCGCCTGCTTTATTATCCGAGGCAATATGAGAAACGACTTCTCCACCTTCTGCTCTGCGGTCTACTGTGATGACTGGAACGTTCGAGCCGTTTGCTGATTCCACTGCAGATACAACCGCTTCAGAATCCGTAGGGTTAATGATTAACAAATCTACACCTTGTTGGATTAAATCTTCTACGTCACTCGCTTGTTTAGACGCATCATCTTGTGCATCGACAACGATCACTTCAGATCCAGACTCTTTCGCCTGTTCCTTCACACCTTCACTCAATGTCACGAAGAATGGATTGTTAAGCGTCGATACGGAAAGACCGACTTTATACACTTTGTCGCCATCATTTCCAGCCTCGCCTTGATCATCTGATGAAGAATTTGAACCGGGTTGCTCTAATGAACAAGCAGCCAAAACAAGCACGATGGCCATAAGTAGTAACCATTTGATATTTTTCATACAATTCACATCTCCTTATGCGGTTTTTTTGCGATCTAAGAGTACTGCAATTAATATAACTGCACCCTTAACTACCTGTTGGAAGAAAGAGGATACGCCTATCAAATTCAAACCATTATTCAAGACACCTATAATCAATGCACCGATTAATGTACCGACAATCCAACCGCGACCGCCAGTCAAGCTTGTCCCGCCAAGTACAACGGCCGCAATCGCATCGAGTTCAAACATATTACCCGCTGTTGGCTGTGCGGAGTTTAGACGTGACGTCAAAATAAGTGACGCGATTGCCGTTAGACCACCTGCCAATGAATAGACATAAATCTTCACTCGATCGACATTAATTCCAGAAAGACGTGACGCTTCTTCATTGCCACCGACCGCATACACACGGCGTCCAAATGTCGTTTTCTTCAATATAAAGTACAGCACTGCAAAGGAGATCGCCATCGTGATGACCGGAACCGGAATACCGAAAATATATCCTTTTCCGAGCATTTGGAATGTGAATGAATCGCCAAGTCCTGAAATCGGGCGTCCTTTAGTATAGACTAAAGTCAATCCGCGGAAAATCGTCATCGTCGCGAGTGTTGCGATAAATGGTGCGACCTTCCCTTTCGCAATAATCAATCCGTTGATTGCACCGAGCAGCACACCTAGTAATACGCCGAGTAGCATAGCTAAAATCGGATCCATACCGCCTGACATCATACCTGCTGTCACGGCACCGGTTAACGCGAGAATCGATCCAACTGATAAATCAATTCCACCTGTCAAAATAACAAACGTCATCCCGAACGCAATCAATGCGTTAATTGACACTTGACGCAATACGTTGAACAAGTTGTTCAGCGTTAAAAAACTTGGACTCATAATGGAAATAATGACCACGATCAATAATAAACCAATGAACGGTCCTAATTTCTGTAATGACGATTTCATATTAGTCTTGGACAACTTTGTCACCTCCTGTTGCAAAATGCATAATTCGTTCTTGTGTCATTTCCTCTTTCGGTATATCTGCCATCAATTGACCTTCATGCATGACGAGCACGCGGTCTGCCATCCCGATCACTTCCGGTAGTTCGGATGAAATCATCACAATCGCGACTCCACGCTCAGCCAATTCATTGATGATGCTGTAAATTTCTTTCTTCGCACCCACGTCGACACCTCTTGTAGGTTCATCCAAAAACAGAATATCTGGCTCAATACCAAGCCATTTTGCGATGACGACCTTTTGCTGATTACCACCACTCAATGACTTGACGATTTGTTCTGGTCCAGACGTGCGAACACCGAGACGTTTAGACATCATGTCATACAACTGACTTTCTTTCGTTCGTTGAATGACACCTGAATTTGAAATTCGGTTGAAGTTTGTCAGGCACATATTTTCCCGAACCGAAAAATCGAGAATCAACCCTTCAGTTTTCCGGTCTTCTGTGACATATCCGATCCCAAGCTTTTTCGCTTGCAACGGATTTGAAATAATCACTTGCTCCCCATCAATGAAAATCTTGCCCGCAGTCGGTTTCTTAAAGCCGAAAATCGATTGAATCACTTCCGTACGCCCCGCACCCATCAATCCGGCAATACCGACGATTTCACCTTTTCGCACTTCAAACGATACATCTTCAAAATAGTCATTGCGCGAGAGACTTTCTACTTTTAGTTTCACATCGCCAATTTCACACGCTCGTGCTGGGAATCGTTCACCCAATTCACGTCCAACCATCATCTGCACAATTTCTTCAAACGTCGTGTCCTTTATATTCCGCACACCGACGTATTGACCGTCCCGTAATATAGTAATACGATCGCACATCGCGAAAATCTCTTCCATCCGATGTGATATATAAACGAATGAAACGCCTTCCGCTTGCAATGCTCGAACAGTTTTAAATAACGTTTTGATTTCACGATCCGTCAATGCTGCAGTCGGCTCATCCATAATAATTAATTCTGCATTAGAAGAAACCGCCTTCGCAATCTCAATAATCTGCTGTTTACCAACAGATAAATCACGCGTGATGGTCCGCGCATCAACATGCAAGCCTAACTTCGACAGAATTTCTTCTGCTTGACGATTCATCTCTTTCGTCTTCAAAATCCCGCTTTTCCCGAATGTCTTTTCATTACCTAAAAAGAAGTTCTCTGCAACGGTCAAGTCAGGTAAAATATTGAGCTCTTGGTGAATGACCGCAATTCCCGCTGCTTCAGCTTCCTTGGCGTTCTTAAACTCCACTTTCTTACCTTTGACCGAGATCTCTCCTGAATCACGCGTATAGATCCCTGTCAAAATCTTCATCATCGTAGATTTCCCTGCACCGTTCTCTCCCATGAGCGCATGGATTTCACCTTTGACTACATTAAATTCCACATTGTCGAGTACTTTATTTCCATTGAAACTTTTCGATATCCCGCTCATCGCAATCATCTCTGCACACCCACTTTCAGAATATGACGCCTGACTGGACGATAATATTGGCATAAGGTGTCGCCTCTCCTGTACGAATAATCACTTTCGATTGTCTTGATCGTTCTTTTAATTGATCATGTGTCAGCTCATCTATCGGACATTCTAGTTGTGTAATTTCACTATAGACTGTAGGATTCTCTTCTTTTATTTCACTTGCAATATATACTTTTTCTGCTTGAAAGTCTTTCAGTAATTCCAATAATATCTCCGTGAATTCAGGTTTTCCAATCGTATACGAAAGATCGATACACGGAACACCTTCAGGAATCGGCAGACCGCAATCTGCAATCGTCAATTGATCAGTGTGACCCATTTTAGCCAGCACAGCCGCAATATCGCGATTGATTATGCCGTGCTTTTTCATCGACTCTCCTCCAAACGTGCTGCCACTTCTTCAAATGAAGGCATGCCGCCTTGTGCGCCGAACTTCTCTACGGAAAGTGAAGCGGCCGCATTCGCGAAACGAACTGCTCGTTCCAGTTCCATCCCCGCTACTATTCCATGTGCAAGCGCTCCGTTAAACGTATCACCCGCACCTGTCGTATCCACGGCATGTGTCTTAAAGCCTTCTACTATGACATGCTTTTCTCCATCAAAGAATCGTGCGCCGTCATTACCTAGCGTAATAATTAAACGGTTCGGGTACTTCTCTAACGCACTCACCATGTCCATGCCGAAGATTTGTTCACATTCCGTTTCATTCGGCGTTAAATACGTAATCGAGGGCATCATGTCAAGTTCGAATCCACGCGCTGGAGCAGGATTCAACATCACCGGAACGCCAATGGCTTGGCACTTCGCTAATGTATAAACGACAGTAGGAATTGGTATTTCCAATTGAAGCATTACCAAGTCGCTACGTTTGATGAGATCTTCTATTTCGTCAATATGTGCTGGCATCAACAAAGAGTTAGCACCCGGTACGACGATAATCCGATTATCGCCTTCGGACAGCAAAATATTCGCAATGCCGGAAGCCCCGTCCACAGTAGCTACACCGGTGACGCCGACTGTATTCTGTTGCAGATTATTCACAATACTCGTACCGAATAAATCATTTCCCACACACGCAACCATATGTGTTTCACTACCCAGTCGTGCTGCAGCAATTGCCTGATTCGCACCTTTTCCACCTGGCACTGTGTCGAACACATTTCCAAGAACCGTCTCTCCCTGGTTCGGGAAGTTTTCCGCGCCAACTACCAAATCCATATTGGCACTGCCAATTACCGTTATCATCATGCTTCACTCCTCGTTGTTTGGCGAATGAGCAACTCTGCCGGAATCAGTACTTCACGTTCCGTCAGCTCTTGCCCTTTAATTAATTCAATGAGCATCCTCGCTGCCATGGCACCCATTCTATATAAGTCCTGCGCTACCGTCGTTAAGCCTGGTGTTAATTGGCTCGCAAGCATCGTTCCATCATATCCAACGATTTGAAGCTGATTCGGTACATGAATACCCGCTGAATACGCGGCTTTCATTGCACCTGCTGCGGTCACGTCGCTGCTCGCAAAAATCCCATCAATTGACACTTCTTGCAAAATCTTTTTCACCATCGTTTCCGCTATATCAAAATGGAAGGGACATTCAATAATATGTGTTTCTATATTCTTCCCCTTTACCGCATCCATGAATCCAGCAAATCGATCATCAGCAGGACCTAATCCTGAAGGCCCGCGCATACAAAGAATGTTTCGGCAACCGCTATCCAATAAATGCTCAGTTCCTATACGAGCGCCTTCGCGGTTATCCGTCGCAATATACGGTATCGACGAATGAATTCTTCGATCGATTGCTACAATGGGGATATCCAGCCCCATATAATGCTCCGCTTCTACATGATTCGACGCAACAATAAACCCCGCCACATATTTCTGTTGCAGAGTCTTTACATAATTAATTTCCTTTTCAAGATCCTCATCCGAGTTACACAAAATCAACGTGTATCCGTACGCCAGCGCAACATCTTCAATCGCACGCGCCAGTTCCGGAAAAAACGGATTGACGATATCCGGAACAATCAAGCCAATAAAAGTAGATTGCTTCGTACTAAGAGAACGCGCAATCATACTAGGCTGATAGTTCAACTCCTCCACCGCCTTAGCAATCACCCGTTTCGCCTCTTCACTTATGTATCCTTTATTATTTAAATAGCGTGAAACAGTCGCAACTGAAACTCCAGCAGCTTTAGCCACATCCCGTATATTCGCCAACTATTTCACCTACATTCTGTTCTATGTGGTACCGGTTACACATAATGATAACAGACGGAGTTTTTTAGTGTCAATAGCGAAGTGGATTTAGGTGGGAGTAGGGTTTATTGAGTGAATATTGGGTTAGATTGTGGGGTTGTTGTGAGGATTTACTAGGCGGGATTGAGCGGTTATACAGCTGTTTAGAGCGGATAGCGTGATACATTGAGCGGGTATGACTGCTGCATAGAGCGCTCGTGGACTTGGATTGAGCGGATAGCGCGGGCGATAGAGCGCTTAGGCCGACACTTTGAGCGCTCGCGGACAGGCTTTGAGCGGATGGCGCGAGCGATAGAGCGCTTCGACCAACACATAGAGCGCTCGTGGACTTGGATTGAGCGGATAGCGCGGGCGATAGAGCGCTTGAGACGACACATTGAGTGCTCGCGGATATGGTTTGAGCGGATGGCGTGAGCGATAGAGCGCTTGAGACGACACATTGAGCGCTCGCGGACAGGCTTTGAGCGGATAGCACGGGCTATTGAGCGCTTTAGCCGAAACAAAGAGCGCTCGCGGACATCCTTTGAGCGGATACACAACTAAATCCTAACGGAAACAATAGAGCATAAATCAAGATGTCTTGTTTATACATATCTATAGAGGTAAAATAAAAATAGAGTCGTAGATATAATCCATAGAGGAGAGATCTGCATGATGAATTCTCGAGAAAACGAAAAAGTCCAATATGAATTACCTGTGGACTTGCGAAAGAGTATTGATTACGTCAGTGGCAACTTATTTATTACAAATCAGCGCTTCATCTTCCAGCCATACAATATGCATTTTCAACGAGATATTTTGGAGTTCGATATTGCCGACATCAATAATATCGATTCTTCCTACGTGTTAGGTATTGTGCCGAATGGAATTACGGTCGAGTTAAAAGATGGAAGTCTGCATACATTTGTTTTAGAAAGTTCACTATTTGTGAAATGTGATGATATTATCAAGACCGTTTGGGATTTGATGTGAGAAGTGAGTTTCTAAATGTTTTGTAAATCAAATACAATTTCACAAAATTGAATATTGGGAATCCTCTTGTGTTTGCTCTATCTTTATTAGTACACTAAGTATAGCGAATCACTGAATTGAATTATAAGAGGTGCATGTTTATGAAGATACCTGAACAGGAAATGAATCTAGAACTAGAAAAACTTCAGACTGAGAATAAGTACTTAAAAATGATAGTACAAAATTATTTGCCAGAATTTCAAATCAAAGAATCTGCTAGTTTAGTTACCTATACTTCAACAGCACAACAGAAAGTTCAATTATTTCAAAGTGTATTTCGGGGTAGAACCGATGTATATGCAACTAGATGGAAGTTGGAGGATGGTAAGAGCGGATATTCACCAGTTCGTCGGAATAAGGTCAATACCCCTCTTACAGATCAAACAATTTATGATCATTTAAGTGGTAAGCACATTGTTGGTCTATATCCCTTGTTAATAGATAACTCTTGTTGGTTTCTTGTTTTAGACTTTGACAAAAAGAATTGGCAGGATGATGTACTTGCATTCGTAAATGTTTGTAGAAGTATTCAGCTTCCTTTTAGTATTGAAAGATCCCGCTCTGGTAATGGAACACATGTATGGTTCTTCTTTTCAGAAGCCTTACCTTCCTCTTTAGCTCGCACTCTCGGCAAAGCACTGATTGCACATGCGGATAAGAAAACATCTGCTGAGTTAGATTCTTTTGATCGTTTATTTCCAAGTCAGGATTCTCTTGCAAATACTAGAAGCCTAGGAAACCTAATCGCCCTACCACTACAACGTTATGCCCGAGATCTTGGCAATAGCGTTTTTGTTAATGAAGCCTTTCAACCATTTGAAGATCAGTGGCTTTATTTATCTTGTTTAAATAAAGTGGATAAGAATATGATTTACAAATACCTTCAGTTACTTAATGTGCAAGTTCCCGCTAATAATGCCACTGATTATCCAACTACTCTACAAGCTATTAAAAAGAACGGCATTCATTTCAGATTGGAAGAACTTCCTGATTCACTTACATCACAACTCGAAAGTTTAGCTTCTTTTGGAAACCCTGAGTATTTTAAAGCAAGAGCAAAGAGATTGTCTACATATACCATACCTTCAACGATTGAAGGTTTTGATAAAACTACTTCTCATTTAATCCTTCCAAGAGGATGTGAGCAGGCTATCCAGGACTTAATGTCTTCTAAGGGAATTGAATTAGATTGGATAGATGAACGTTTTTCAGGAAGCCCAATTGAGACAAACTTCAACGGAACCCTATCTTCACAACAAGTAGACGCACTTCGACAGTTGCAAGCCCATGATGGCGGTGTATTAGCAGCCGCCACTGGATTCGGAAAAACCGTGACAGCAGCTGCTCTTATCGCTGAGCAAAAAGTAAATACCCTTATCATAGTGAACCGTAAACAATTAATGAATCAATGGATTGATCAGCTCTCATTGTTTCTAGACTCAACCCGTAAGGAAATAGGCCAATTTGGCGGTGGAAAACGGAAGCCTACAGGAAAAATTGATGTAGCCACCATACAAACATTGACCTCTAACGGAATTGATCCTATTATCACCCAATACGGTCAAGTTATTATAGATGAATGCCATCATCTATCTGCTTATACTTCTGAACAATTAATGAAGATGGTTCGAGCGAAACATGTATATGGTCTTACAGCTACGCCGGCTCGTAAAGATGGACTTCACCCAATAATTACGATGCAATGTGGTCCAATTTTATATAAAACAGATGCTAAAGAACAGGCCCTAGTTCGCCCTTTTCATCATCTTATCTTTGAAAGAAAAACCTCTTATAAAAATACATCTGATAACATTCAACAAATGTACAATGAAATGGCTGAGGATAATAAGAGAAATGGACTTATTTTCGAAGACGCGCTTTTAGCATTAGAGGAAGGTATGACACCATTAATTCTGACCGAACGAATAAATCATGTACATATACTTCATAGTTTGTTTAAGGGATTCGCAAAAAATATTATCGTTCTTTCCGGAGAACTCTCAAAAAAAGAACAAGAGAAGGCATTAAACTTCATCCGGGATCTACCGAGCGAAGAAGAACTCTTAATTATAGCGACAGGAAAATATATAGGTGAAGGATTTGATTTTCCACGATTAAATGCGCTGTTTCTAACTATGCCAATCTCTTGGAAGGGTTTATTAACTCAATACGTAGGACGGTTACACCGTAATCACTCTGAAAAACAGGAAGTACGCGTATATGATTATATTGACCAAAAGGTTCCTGCCCTTATAAATATGTCTAAAAAGCGCTCCAAGGGCTTTAGGGATTTAGGCTATGTTAATGGGACAAGTGAGAATAGTAATTCGGAGCAAATGAAGTTATTTTAATGTAGTAGCTTCAAAAAAATCATATAATTGAGTGCTCTAAATCTAATTACATATAAAAAGACTGTACAATAAGTTAGTAAAACCACTTTCTGTACAGTCTTTTTCCATCACATCACAATATTACTTTCCTTCGCCTTCTCAATAAACTTATCACTCGATTTATTAAAGAACTTCTTCAATCCAAGCCCTGCTACGAGCGCTAACGCGAAGTAGATGGACAGGTAGAGTATTTGTTTTAACGCTACTGCCCAGATAATTCCGCCAATGGATTCACGCAATAACGTGATCGCATGTGTGAAGGGCATAAATGCAGAAATCTTTTGGAAGAATTCTGGTGCCATTTGGATAGGGAATGTACCTCCTGATGCACCGAGCTGCATGACCATCAAAACGATCGCGATAACTTTACCAGTGTTACCGAATACGGACACGAGTGTGTACACGATGGAAACGAATACGACACTGATCAGTACACCGAATAATACAAACGGTAGTTTATTCACGACGTAGACATTCATGATGAATAATTCACCTAGCGTAACGATCAATGATTGAACCGTGCCAATCCCCGCGAAGATAATCAACCGTCCAAGATACGTTTGATAACTCTTGAATCGTGTCTTTTCTCGGATATCGACTTTCAGCGTGGATACCATGAGCAATGCGCCCACCCACAATGAAAGTGTCGTATAGAATGGGCTCATGGCTGAACCGTAGTTTGGAATCGGATATAACGCATGTTCATTCAAGACAACCGGTTCAGCGAGAAACTTACTGACGCCTATTGGATCCGTTGAGAGAACATCCAATAATTTATCCAAGTCTCCTTCGTCTTCTAACTTGCGGATTTTCTCTGCCATCGTTTCAATCGTTTCACGAGCTTCTGGGAAGAGTTCCTGAGCTTTCGCCAAATCTTTTTTGCCAAGTGCCACGCCTTCTTCCGCTTTTTCAAGTGCAGAACGCAGACGTGGAATCCGTCCATTTACTTCATCCAGTACATCGGACACATCATACAACGCATTGGTTGCATCACGCATCGCGGATTTATACTTTCTCGTCAAATCACTATTGACGAAATCGATAGCTTCCCCAACCGAACGATCCAATTCTCCGGATACACGATCGACTTCAGCTAAATGCTTTTTACCGTTCGCTTTTGATTCATTGATTCGACCAACTAAGCCGTCAACGGATGAATGGGCAGATGACAAGCTGTCTTGAACCGTTTTGATTCGCTCAATTTCAGCAGACAGTTTATCCGAATTAATGAATTTCTCAAGATCTGTTAATCCATTGTTAATGGAGCTAATTGCCGTTAGTCCATTATCAATCCGGCCAACCATTTTTTGAAGAGCACCGATCGTAACCTCAGGATTTTCCGCTGTCTCTAGCAACCCTGCAAGCTTCTCATCAATTTCTGTCTTCGATGCTTGGAGTTCATTGAACCGATCGCGCAGTCCTTCATCGAAAGTTTGTAGTTGTTCAATCGCATCTCCAATCGCTTGTTGGCTATTTGCATCAAATTGATTCCGTGCATCCGCAATCTTTTGCTGACTCGCCTGTAGCTGTCCTTGAAGTTGATTCAACAACTCGAGGCTCGGTTTCTCCCCTTTATTGACGGCAGCTTGCACTTTATCGATGGCTTGTTTAGTCGACGATAACTGATCACGTAACGCGACGAATCGCTGTTGCAGACCGACAATTTGGTCACTGCCCGTCACATTACCTGCAGCTTCTAAAACGGAAATCACCGAATCCACTTTACCAATTTGACTTTCTATCGCAGTGGACATACTGTCGAGTTGTTCTTGGTATTTGCTGAAATCAATGGATTCACGCTTATTGATCAAGCCTTGAACAACTTCCTGCGCATTGCCATTCACTTTGGTCCCACGATCCAATAAGCCCGTGATATTAGCGGAAAGCTCATTCAACTGCTTCATAAGCTTTTCAGTTTGCGGTGATAATACATTTTCGTAATTGCCTTTGATTTTTTCCATATCTTCAGCGAGTTTATCGGACAACGCTTGTGTTTGCGTTATCAAATCAGTTGCTGGGTTCTTACCGCTCTGCAAATCTTTAATATTCGTTGAGTCTTTTAGATTCTGATCCTGTTTTTTCAAATAATCGTAAATATCATCTAATCGGGCATTCGTATCTTCTAATTTGTCTTGCTTATCCCGTAGCGAGTCGACAATACGATCGACATCTTCTCCTTTACCTGACAGCTCACTCGTCAAATCGGGTACTTTGCGGAATGCTGTTTGTGCACTCTCCAAGTTAGACGTAATGACACGCAATGTGTGATCCACGGTCTTTTCATTCTCTTGCAACTTACTAATCAGCCGTGCGTTTAACTTTTTCGCATTGGCATGCACTACATTGACGTCGTCAAGCACGACATCTACGCGATCAATAGAAGTATCTGCAAAATCCAAGCCTTTATCTACCATCTGTAATTTCGAATAAATATCTGGAATGTCATATTCTAATTGATAAATTAAATCACGTAGCTTTTCGATATTCCCACGATTGTCTTCAAGTTCTACTCCCAGATTATTGAATACTTTGATGACTGCTTCATTCGCTTGTTCAACGAATGTTTTATCAATATTTTCTACTATTGCAGATGCACCTTTACCCGCTACTTTAGGGGAAATCGCATTAATTTTTTCATTGATATAATAATCTAATGTCGGCTTCTTCATATCGTCGGTGACGACACTGCTTAAATTCTCCGAAAAGTCTTTTGGAATGATGATCGCAGCATAATAATCCCCGTGCTTCACGCCTTTTAACGCTTCGTCTTTCGTTACGAACTGCCAGCCGAGATCATCGTTATTGGTCAGCGAGACAATCACTTCATCTCCGACATTGAATTCTTTGTCCTCAATCTTCGCCCCTACGTCTTCACTGACGATTGCGACTTCCACACCTTCCGTATTGGAATACGGATCCCACGAAGCGAGGATGTTCATCCAAGCATAAAGGGAAGGCAGAAAAGCAATCGCCGCAATGACAATGAGTGCTGCTTTATTCTTGAAGATATTCCGGAGATCCCGTCTGACTATAAACCATATTTTATTCATTTCGTATAAACCCTCACTCTATATTCCGTCATGCGCACGTCAAACTAACAAACTGGAGAAGATCGTACCGTTCAAAATGTCTGTTATTTGCTTCTCCGTCAGCTGTTCATCATGCGTTTTTGACCAATCATTAACTAGTGCTAAATATGATCTGAATAAAAGGAAAGCAATCAGTTCGCTGTCACATGGCTTCAATTCACCTTTTGCGACACCGCGCTCAATCTTTCCTGCAATGAACTTCAATATTTCCTTCTCTATAGAAGTTAACGCATCTCCTACAGCAGGTGTACGCAACTCTTTCTCTTCTTCAATCAATTTAATGAATAGCTGATGCGTCTCGCGAAACTTCAGCAACTGCATAATACGTGCATGGGCATTTTCCTGAAAAGATGCTCCTTCTTTAGCAGTTCGTTCGGAGACGTTTTTCATTTCTTCAACCATTTTCCAAACAATCGAATGAAATAACTCTTCCTTATTTGAGAAAAATGTATAGATTGTGCCCTTCCCCACATTCGCAATCTTAGCGACCCGGTCCATCGTTGTCGCTTTATATCCGAACATCGAAAATGATTTTTCAGCTGCCAACATAATTTCTTCTCTGCGATCCATTATGACACTTCCTTTAAAAGTGACCGAAATACCATTTCGGTCTGCTAGTCATTATACTACATAGATTGATGAATGAATGCAAGATATTGCACAAAAAAACTATCATACAAGTCATATTTTATGACTTGTATGATAGTCTACAATTTTATTTGATTACAAATACTTTTCGAATAGGTTCTTTAATCACTTTCCCATTTGCTGACTTTACTTCGGTAATCGTCAAATAGTATAGCTCGCCTTTAGTATAGCTAGTAATCGGCTTGATCTTTAACGACTTTCCATCTTCTCCAAGCGTTGTAGAAACCTGAACGATTTCGCCCGCTGCATTTTGAACGACTACTTTATCTAAGTTCGCACGATCATTCTGTAATGTACCTGAAAATTTGATATTCCATTCTTTCGTTGCTTCAATTTTACTTACCGTTTCGAAATAATTATACAGTTGATCATTATTGAGCACTACCGCTTGTACTATTCCTGCAGGCAGTTCAAGACCTTTTAGCGCATCCAGTACTTCGCCCGTCTCCCCAATTTGAACGATCATAATTCCGTCTACCACTTCTATTTTCTCTACTTTGGCAGGTTGGAATTCTCCTGTCTTTTCATCTTTCAGTTGAATTTGAAGCTTTCCATCCGTAATGGTTGCTTTTACGTTTTCAGGTGCTTCGACTGAGTGTTCAGGTGTAGGATTCCAATCATCCCCTAAATCTGCACCCAAGTTCGTTGTATACTGCCAGCGTAAAATATCATCCTTCTGTAATTCATAAATTCCTGCACCATACTGCGGGAACTCCCCATTGACTGAATACATCCAGCCGCTAAGCGGTCCGCCATCAAATTCACCTAAATTATTTATACTCTTCACGTAAATAGTTGGACCTACACCAGTAAATTTGATTGGTATGGAGAGATTTTCTACTTCACGTTTTAATGCCGTGAATGCCGTATCTCCAGATTCAATTTTCAACTGTTTCGGGCTGATAATATCCCCAGTCCCCATTGTCCGTGTTTCTACAGAAAATGTTATATACTCCGGTTCAACTGGCGGCTCTACATTTCCCACTTCAGAAAATTGTTGCCATACGGATTTACCCGTTTTAACTTCTTGTAGGGCAATTAAGGATTGTTCTACTGCTTTCATATTGACCCATTGATCGGCCGGTAAAGTATAAGCAAATGCTCCATTTTTCGTTTGGAATTTGCTTAAAGCATCTAAGGGTAATTCCTCACCTTTTTGCCACTTATCCGATGTAACGTCTTCTCCTACCGCTACCAGACCTGAAATGACTGTCGCAATACTATTGGAGTTTTCTGTTCCCCAAGAGCCCCAGCCAGCTGTATCAAGTTGTTGTTTGCGCAAGGCTTGTTTTGCACGTTCAATTGCTGCATTCGCTGCACTATCATCTTGATAATTTGCTAGTGCCAGCAAGACCATTCCCGTTATATCGGGATCTGCTATGTCTGCCGCCTTTAATGAAAGTGAAAAGCCACCCTTATCTTTTTCTTGATTTAATATATGTTGTAACGCTTTCTCTTTTGTTGTGTTATCCCATGTTCCTACATCTTGTCCACGCTTCTCACCTGTATCTAAAGCGAGCACCGCCCAGACGTGTTTATTTATAGCACCGATCGATCCGTCTGTTTTTTGTTGTGCTGCTAGCTCTGCATAAAGATTTCGTTTAGTTTCCCATGCAGTAGATGGATCTTTTCCTACTGCTAGCAAACCGAAGATATAGCGAATATGATGCGTATCTGCTTCATCTTTCTGTAATCCTGGATCTTTAGTGAGCCAATCTGGGAATTGTGCTGTACCATCGCTTAATTGTAAACTAGACGCACCCAATGCAACCAATTCTGTCCAACTAATTCCAGGCATACCCCATCTAAAATTATCTTTATTATATCTCTCCACTTCATAGAAACGTAACGTATCCGCAAGCATATCGTCTACCGTACGAATAACTTCTGGTATAGCCGGAGTATTATTTGCAGTAGTGTTTACATTCGACTGCACTGCTTTAGCAAGTCCAGTTATTGATAACGTTACATTTGGTACTTCGCCTTGCACATGTAGAAGTACTTTCTGGTTACTATCAACTGTAACGGAGCCAACTGTTAGGTCACTGTTACCTACAGTCCAATTACTAGCATCTGAAGCCGCTTCCGTAAACGTATCCCCACTTAATTTGATTTCAATAGTCGGATCCTTGTCGCCGACTTTCAATTTTGTCATGGATTTGAGAACTGCATTACGTTTATAGAAAATATGAATCTTATCATTGTCGTTTACTGCTTTATCGATAAATGAAGTAGATGATTCTTCATTTAAATCAACAACCCACTGATCAGTGCCATGTAAGCTTCCATTTTGAACGTTGTTAATCGATACAAAATTTTCTCTCAGTTGATCCAGCTCGTAAGGAATATTTTGTTCTTTTAACAACTGTTCAACAACTTGTACAATCGTATCGCCTGTTTCGAATGCCACTGCAGTATCTGCAAGAATCGGTGCATCTACCCCATCGACTTTCACGTTGGCTGTAGGTTGTTCTGCTTTTAAAGCAATTCGATTCCAAACAGAACTTCCTGCTTTAATATCCGCCAGCGCAAGTAAAACTTGTTCTGTTGCCATTAAATTAGCACTCTTATCAGTCACTTTCCACTTATAAGACCCGTCTTCAAACTGAAAACCTTTTATTGCATCTACTACTGTCTGATCGCCTACATGCCACTTTTCTGCTAGTATATCTTCATTTACTGCAGCTAGACCCCAAATCGCTGTCGCTGTGGAGTTGGCATTATCGCCCATTCCAAAATTACCTGGAGAATTAAACCCACCCGTCGTTAAGTCTAGTTGTCTAGCTCGTAATAAATCCTTCGTTCTTTCAATAACTGCATCTGCCGCTTCTTCCCCTTGATAAGTAGACAACGCGATCATGCCCATACCTGTCATATCTGGATCGGAAACTGGACCAAAGAATGAATATCCACCATCTTCATTTTGGTTATCGATTAAGAATTGTAGCGCTTTTTGTTTCTTATCTGTATTCCACTCACCTAAGTCGGCTCCTAGACGTTCGCCTGTATCCATCGCAAGCAAGGCCCACATATGTTTATTAATGCCGCCAAATGAGCCTGTCTCTTCGTTTTGTTGCGATGCTAATTCCGCATAAAGATTACGATTCGTTTCCCATGCATCGGCTGGATCTTCGTTCATTGCAAGCAATCCGAAGATAAAGCGAATATGATCTGTACCATAATGTATAGGTTCTAGATAATCTGGATCTTCTTTTTGCCATTCCGGTAATATCCACTCGCCATCATTCAGGTCTTCACCTGCTGCGTAAAGTCCTACTAATGTTTGCCACGAATCCAATTTCTTTTCTTTATTTTTATAAAATTGAACGGTTTTAGCTAATAATTCTTCCACATCTGCCTGCTCGGCAACCTTTGCTTTGGTTTTCTCTACTCCTGTATCAACTGCTTGTACTGTCGGAGTTACAAACGACAACACCAACATCAAACTTAGCAATACAGATAATGTCTTGCTTACTCGACTACCTTTCCTCAACGACTCCTACCCCCTATTTTTCTCAATAAAAAAATCCCGCCTCCGGAAAGAGACAAGGATGGATGGATGCGTGTTTAGAAATACATAATACAACACAACATACACACCTTTTCCCGGAAGGCTGTAAGCATTGTATTATGGTAAGTCTCCTGACTTTTGGATACGAACGCAACTTCAACCTTCCCAGTATGAATACCAGTGGTTGTCTGAAGTCACTTTCCAATTACAGTGGCCGGACCGTTCAGGATTTTCACCTGATTCCTTTTTACGTCTTGCAAATTAGCAAGACACCAAAATACGCTATAAACTACCCTTAATCATAATGAGTCGACAAAACAATTGCAATAGCGAGATTTTTGACGTGTAGGATATTTTCCAACCCCCTATAAATGACCAATTTATTCCTGTCCTATCTTGACTATCTATTCAGACTATGTAACGATAAGATATGGATAAACACTAGGGGTGCTGTTGCTGAGAGAGGCGTTCGCCTTAACCCTCGAACCTGCTCTAGATAATACTAGCGGAGGGAAGTGGACGTATGACGGATTTCGACCGTACTATGCAACCGCTTCGCACAGAGAAGTGGTTTTTTTGTGTGTATTTTTTGAAGAAATGAGAAGTGGTACGAATGATGACGAATAAGGTTTTAGAGTTTACGAATGTATCTTTTCATTATCAAGCAACCAATGCTTCGAAACCAACTGCAATTTTTGACCAAGTCGATTGGCATGTACATGAAGGCGAATTTGTCAGCATCATTGGACCAAGTGGTTACGGGAAAAGCACTTTATTCCGACTGGTCACCGGTCTAGAGAATCCTGACAGTGGTGAGATTTCATTGAACGGAGAAGTGACAACGAAGCGATTGGGCAAAGTCGGCTATATGCCGCAGCAAGACTTACTCATGCCGTGGCGAACGATTCTTGAAAATGTCCAATTACCAGTGGAACTTCAAGGTGGTAAACCTACTGCCGATCAGATCATCCAGCTACTCGCTGATTTCGGACTGGCAGGCGAAGAAAACGCCTATCCTGGAAATTTATCAGGCGGGATGCGACAACGGGTTTCCTTTTTACGAACGATCCTGACCGGCTCCAATGTTTTATTGCTGGACGAGCCATTCAGCGCACTCGATGCAATCACACGGCTGACGATGCAAGAGTGGCTGATCGATCAATGGCAAAAGCTCGATAAAACGATCGTCTTCATCACACATGATATCGACGAAGCTTTATTTCTATCCGATCGCATCTTTGTACTCGCTGAAAGACCAGTACAGACGATTCGTGAAGTCATCGTGCCTCTCAGCCGACCACGTACTATGCGAGACTTGGCACGGCCTGAACTGATGGAACTGAAGGAGCAACTTATTAGCGAGCTTCGTTCGGAGGCGCGGCTATGAAGAAAATCACTTCGTATAGTTGGTCTATACTTTTCGTTACGATCTTACTGGGCCTATGGGAAATTAGCGCACGTCTTTACGACAAAAGCTTTCTCTTCCCATCCCCTTCAGCGATTCTGATCAGATTATGGGAGTTAAAAACGGAGCTGTTTATCCACCACTTACCTCCGACTGCTTTAACTATCTTAATCGGCTTATCGATTTCAATCATGCTCGGATCCACACTGGCAATTGCGATGTATAGTAAGAAACCGATCGAGCAGGCGTTTTACCCTATCCTGATCGCATCGCAAACGATTCCGGTCATCGCGCTCGCACCGATTTTCGTCTTATGGTTCGGCTACAGCATTTGGAGTAAAGTCGCGGTTACGGTACTGATTACTTTTTTCCCGATTACCGTCAGCGTTTTCGACGGCTTGCGCTCTTCTGATAGAAATTTACGTGAATTAATGCTAACAATGGGTGCGTCCGCAAAAGATATCTTCTATAAACTAGACCTACCTTCCGCTTTGCCATCTTTTTTCTCTGGACTCAAAGTGGCGGTCACACTGAGTGTAATCGGTGCGGCCATTGGGGAATGGCTAGGTGCTCAGGCAGGACTTGGATACTTCAGCAGAAGAATGATGACGCAATTTGACAGTGCCGCCGTATTCGCACCGATCGTCTTGCTTTCTGCAGTAGGCATTATCTTCTTTCTACTCGTCGTCGTATTGGAAAAACACTTTTTACAATGGAGGAATCACCAATGAGAAAACGTCTGTTCCTTAGCATCATTTTTCTTCTTGTACTGCTAGCTGGGTGCAATAATGATAAAACTCCCGCAGAAAACGAAGAGACACCGAACAATGAAAAGAAAAAAGTCAGCATCATGCTCGACTGGTATCCAAATGCAGTACATAGCTATATTTATGTAGCCCAGGAAAAAGGGTATTTTAATGAAGAGAACGTGGAAGTGGATATACAATTCCCTGCCAATCCGACCGATCCAATGAACTTGACCGCAGCAGGAAAAGTAACTCTTGGCCTGTATTACCAACCAGATGTCATTTTAGCGCAAGCCAATGAAGACATTCCAGTTAAAGCAATCGCTTCGATTGTGCGAGAGCCACTAAATTATACTGTCATGCTAGAGGAAAGTTCGATTCAATCACCTAAAGATCTCGAAGGTAAAACAATTGGTTATCCAGGGATTCCACTAAACGAATCTTTGATTAAAACGATGGTAACGAATGACGGTGGCGATTATGACAAAGTGAATATGATCGACGTTGGATTCGAATTGGAATCTTCACTCGTTTCAAAACGTGTTGATGCCGTGACAGGAACATTTATTAACCACGAAGTGCCTGTCATGAACTCAAAAGGCTTCAAAACGCGCTACTTTAATCCAGTAGACTATGGCGTGCCAAATTATAGTGAAATTGTGTTGTTGACGAGTGATGATACATGGGACAAAGAACAAGACGCAATCCAGGCTTTCTGGCGGGCAGCACAAAAAGGGTATGAATTTATGGTAGAACAACCCGAAGAAGCACTCGACCTCTTGCTAAGCAACCAAGATCAAGCGAACTTCCCGTTAGACAAAGCAATTGAAACGGAAAGTTTAAATGTGTTATTACCGAAGATGGATACAGACGGTGAAGCATTTGGTACGCTTGATGAAACATCTTGGGAAGAAGTGCGTGACTGGCTACATGAGATGGAATTGATCAAGACGAAACCTGAAGTGGACGATATGATTTTAGACGTCAGCACAGGTGAAATGTTTTCTAAAATAACGAAGTAACACACAAAAGGCTATTGCGGAAGTCTCTATGACTGGCTGCAATAGCCTTTTTCTATTCTATAGAATTAGCGAGGAAGTACCGTAAACTTCACAGCAAATGACTTTTTCATTGCGACACCTTTTTTATTCTGCAACCCTTTCTCCACGCGTAAATAATGAACTCCTAGTTGCCACTCTTTAGTTGGTGTAATTAATAATTGCTTGCTATTTGTAGGATCCACTTTCGCTGTAAAGCTTTCGATACGTTCTGCGCTATTTGGCGAACGGGTAATGTAAATATGTTTTGAGTAGTCTTTTCCAAGTAGTAATTCATTAGTAAATTTGATTCTAAATACTTTATTCGTTTGTACTTTCAGTTCTGGAAAATCGCCTGTAAATTCTTTTGGCGGAATAGGTGTAGAACTAGCTGGTAACGCATGGCTCAGCTTCTCTAAATTTACAACCCCTGCACCAAAATGAATATCTTTACCTGGCGCACCTAGGTCTGTCGCGGTCATTTCTAGTAACTGTCTGATTTCAGCTGGGGTTGCTTCAGGCTTCAATGATTTTACCAAAGTCGCTGCACCTGCTACCATTGGTCCCGAAAAAGATGTTCCACTGACTGACTTGTAGCTATTAGCAAGGGTTGTCGTATAGATTGCCGCACCTGGAGCGACTAAGCTCACGTGAGAGTTATAGTTTGAAAAGGAAGCGCGCTGATTATCTCTTTCCGTTGCGCCAACTGAAATGACGGAAGGATAAGATGCAGGAAACATAATCGAATTCCCTTTCGTTGCATCATTCCCTGCAGACGATACGACCGTGATACCCGATTCGACTGCACGCTGAATCGCTTTTTCTTCCATTTGAGAAGACATGCTGCTTCCGTAACTCATATTGATCACATCGACTTGTTTCTGGATGGCGTAATCAATCGCCTTAATACTATCCGACACTTTACTGAGACCGTTCAGATGCGAGATTTTCAACGGCAATATTTTGGTTTCATATGTTCCTGCAATACCCACTATGCCTAGATCATTCCCAGCCTTAGCCGCGACTACGCCTGCGACAGCTGTTCCATGGCCATTGACATCCTGAACATTCGAATTATCGGCGTAAAAGTTATAACCACCTGGCTGAATTCGCCCCTGTAAATCTTCATGTTGTAGATCAATGCCGGAATCAATGACTGCCACGACGGTCATTTTCTTTTGTTCTTGCACCCTAGACCACATCCACTGCGGCTTCATTTGTGGTATCCACCACTGCTTCACTAGAATAGGATCATTGAATACAACATGTGAATAGCGCTCATAATTCGGTTCAACATGTAAGACGTTTGGATCTTCGAGTAGTTGTTCCTTCATTAATAGCATCTCAGCTGAATCTGTAAAACTCCATAACTCCACTTTGTCTGTGATAGGTTCGCGACTTTCTACACTGGGTAAGCTTTCGTCTACAGAAAATGTATGACGATTTTCTTCGTACTCTATCAATAACTCATTTGAAACTTCTTCCGCACTGACTACCCCTTTAAATCCAAGTACCGCCAGCAATCCAATGCAGGCAATCAAAACTATATGAAGCTGTCTCTTCATTCGCCCCTCTTTTCCTCCCTGCCACACTTTAGTAATATGGGATTCTTTTAAACCATTATAACTCACTATTTACCATCTTCATACATCCTAGGCGTATGATAGAACTACTTTAAATGGCGAATTTTGAAAAATCCCTTGTAATGAATATCCTGCGCCCTATTTCCTTTACACAACAACCGTCCTTACATCTAGAATAATCCCGTCAGTCATAGTATAATCTTGACTACATTGGTATCTATACTCGCTTTCAAAAGATAGAGCCATAGCATGAAGTAGGAGAATTCATATGAAAAAATGTCCGATATGTAATGAAATGAATACAAATCAGCAAGAGTACTGTACACACTGTAAAGCGCTTCTTGCATCCCGCTATTCCAATAAAAAACGTTCGTTATTGAAAACACCACTGTATCCCATTTTATTGATAACTGTTGTGCTTGTCGCGATTATAGGTTATTACACTATTGAAAATAAATATGGTCGGAAGGCAATAACAGAGCAATTCATTTCAGCGCTGATCGAGCAGGATCAAGACGAGTTGCACGAATTGATTGTACCGAAAGATAGTCGTATTTCGACCAACGGGGATAGCATACAAGCCTTACTTACATTGGTCGAGAAAAACCCTTCCATCGTACAAGTAATAGAAAACAATTTACGAGAAACGACCGACGACGGCATGTTCTCCATACGTGCGGATGGTAAGCGATTCGGCCTCTTTCCCCGCTATACGATTAATCCAGCGGGCTATATCCTCAAAGTGAAATCGATCGGAGACGAAACGGTACTATCCATTCACGATACCGAGATGGGCTATATTAAAAAGAGTAAAGAACAAGCAGAATTCGGCCCGTATATGGCAGGAATTTATCCCATTAAAATGACCACGACTTTGAATGACGAAAGCGTGCGTGAAGAGATTCAGGCGAACGTATTTGGAGCGAAGCAATCAGTTCACCTCGCTTTTGATTCCATCAAAGAATTGGCCATTGCAACGAACGTGGAAACCGACAATGATTTGCCAGTCGTGCAAAACGACGTCGTGGAAGAAGAACCCGTCGAAACCGTTATTGTCAAAGAGGTGATTAAAGAAGTTCCAGCTGACGCTTCAAACGACCACTTCATCATCTCATACAGCGGTGACGTGTTCCTCGACGAATCCGATTTAAAAGGACTATCAAAGGATGACTTACGTTTAGCGCGCAATGAAATCTATGCACGACATGGCTATGTATTCCAATCAAAAGAAATGCAAAACTACTTTGGCTCACAGTCTTGGTACAGCCCCGATCCATCCTTCGATGGCAAGATGACCGAGTGGGAGAAACATAATGTTGAATTGATTAAATCACTGGAATAAAAGAAGGAGCAATCCGTTAAGTCATGTTGACTTCCCGGATTGCTCCTTCTTTGTGTGGTTTGGGCGCACTGGTGAAGGGCGCGATGTCGACAAAAAAATCGCAAACCCATGCTAACTCAACCAGTCTCTTCCTCGTCCTCACTACCACTCTCACCATCCACTACGAACTTCTTCATAGCTCTCGCCTCATACGTCACCCAATCTTCATCGGACTTGTTAATCAACTCATCCAAAATCGAAATAGCTTGAGTTTCCTTACCAAGCTGCCACAAAGCGCGGCTTTCTTGAAGACGAATTCCTTCTCGATAAGGTGACTCCTTATAATTCACATCTTTTTCTTTACGGAATGTTTTCGCGATTTTCACCACGTCTTCATACTTCTGCTCACGCAAATAACTCGAAGCTAGGAAGTACGAGGCATCGTCCGTGAAGTAATCACTTTCCTCCGTACGCATAGCATATTCCAAGTACACCACAGCCGCTGAGAAGTCTTCTTTCATAAATTGCTTATAGCCTTCATTATAATACGTTTTCGCTGCTTCATCGGAAACGAATTCAAGCTTAGTTTCTTCTTTAGGTGTTGCGACCACTTCTTTAACCGGCTCGTCTTTCTTAGACGCAGTCTCCGTTATAGCCGGCTTTTTCACGGGTGCTGTAGTTGGCGACTCCGTAGCGATTTCAGGCTGTGCCATTAGATTGGCAACTAACCAGACGACGAATACTAATAGGACGGTTGCTATACTAGCAAGTAGTACTGCCGCTTCTTTTTTTAGCTTGCGCTTAACTTTCGGCTTCGGAACCGGCCGTGCGATATCTGGACGTGGAGGTTCTGCCGCCACGACACGTTTGATTGTCGGATCATCAAGCGCATACATAGGTAACCCCGCCGTATAGCGAGATAAAGGGTCACTTTCATAACGTGCCAACAACACCGTTTTCATGCGATATAATTCAATCGGAATAGGCAGTTTTCCTGCAAGTTCCATCGCGTGATCGATAATATGTAGTGCTTTTTCGCCAAATCCTAACTGAATTTCCGATACGGCATCGTTATATTTAGCGATGATCTGCGTATACGTGTCCCAATTGTCGACGATCGTTTGCTGTAACTTGATAGCATGTAGCTCGTCGCTATCTAATTCCTTCAAGTAGGCTAAGGCCACATGCAAATTCCCGACCTTACTTTCAAGCAATGCTTTATGCCACAGAATTTGCTTACGGCTAACATTCAGCTTTTCCAGTTCGCGTATCGTATCAAGCGCCAGCGTGTAACGCTTCTGTCGTATTGCTTGTTGCATTTGCTGAATCAGCATAGGAACGTTAGTGAATGAACTCATCGAATCACCTCCACCTACTAAACGGGCGTACGTAGCGACTCACCCGTTGATCATTTGTTATGCTCGTCATAAACGTCCCCCTCTTTTACGAAACCGTTTTCACTAATGCATCTTGAATGACTAGACCTTCTATTGAAAAGGCTCTACGGAATACAGCCGCTACTTTAAAACGCTCGATTCCTTGCGCTTCTTCAACGGGTATAGTTCCAACCGCTTCCATATAACTTTCATCGAAATACTCATCATACACCGATAACTCTTGTATACCAATTTCTTCAAGCAAAAGATGTGCTTGATCCATCGCTGCATCTAACTGTGCAAGTAAATCGACAGATTCAGGGTCAACCGTCTGACGTACATCTTCAAATAAAGTAAAGATCTGCACTGCACGTTTCGCCATTTGTACACGGTCTTGCAATGCTTCATCTTGCAAACGTGTAATGGCCTCATCAACGGGCAAAACAGCTTGATTGCTTTCGAGCAACTCTTCTAGAGAGCGGAAACTGGTCGATGTAAACTGCTGAAACTGCTTCAAGTCCTCTTGCGTGACGGGTTTCTCAATAGGATCTACTTCGAAATCTTCAATCGTAATTTTCTCCAGTTGTAATAATTCTTTATCCAATAAACGCTGTAACTCTTCCGGCCTGTTATTCGCGGACTCATGTATAGTACTCATCGAATTCCCCTTTTCAGAAAACATATAATGCATAAATCAAGCAAGAAAAGCCCAGTCTAAGCTTAGGCTATTATACTGATAAGATAGCACTTTTTGGTGGCTAACACAATACTGGGCCACGAATTGTCGAAGGAATGAGGCGACTACGATACACGGGTTGACGTATAATTGCACAATGTGTCATAGATAGACAGAAGGTACACCTATAAAACATCTAAAAAAATTAGGGTTGCTATTTCTTCAGATACCAAGTACAGTAAGGTTAATTAAACTTTCACTTATTTCGATAATTCGGAAATAAGGATAGAGGCGCAAAAACCATTAGTACACAATCGGAGAATCATGAGGTTCTGTGAAGATTGTGGAAAGGGGAATTTGCCGAAGCGGCGAGACTCTCATGACCTCCAAGCTGATTCTGGACTGAACAAGTGCAGGATTGTCATATGGGAAACTGTATGGTGGGCTATCTCGTGCAAAGAAATAATTCATTATTTCAACGCAACAGCGAGCCCTCGTTGTTGCTTTTTGCGTTCAATTATATCGCCCCCACCTCTATGTTTTTTAATAAAATGATAGGATGTGGAGAATAATGAATTTCGGATCAATTATGACAGCGATGGTAACTCCGTTTGATGAAAGAGGAGACATCGATTACCCAGCAACAAAAACCTTAATCAATCACTTACTAGCCAATGGAACAGACGCACTAGTTGTCGCAGGTACGACAGGAGAATCCCCTACTCTTACTGCGCAAGAGAAAGTGGAACTATTCAAGTTCACTGTGCAAACAGTTGCAGGTCGTGCACCGGTTATTGCAGGTACAGGAACGAACAGTACAAGAGAGTCCATTGACTTGACGATCCAAGCAGAAGAAGCTGGCGTCGACGGAATCATGCTTGTCGTGCCGTACTATAATAAGCCGTGTCAAGAAGGGTTGTACCAGCACTTCCATACGATTGCACAAACGACTACATTACCGATCATGCTCTATAATATCCCGGGACGTAGCGCTGTAAATATGCTCCCAGATACGATTATCCGATTAGCTAACAACGTTTCGAATATTACGTCTGTCAAAGAAGCAAGCGGTGATCTAGATGCTGTTGCAGCGATTATCGAGCATACGGGAGACGACTTCTTTGTTTATACAGGTGATGACTCGTCTACACTTCCTGTACTAGCTATTGGCGGCACAGGCGTCGTATCAGTTTCCGCTCATATTATAGGCAATGAAATGCAAGAAATGGTACGTCACTTCAAAACAGGCAATACAAAGCAAGCGGCTACCATCTACCGAGGTCTATTGCCGATCATGAAAGCGATGTTCGCTGCTCCGAACCCTTCACCTACAAAGGCTGCATTGAACTTGACAGGTGTACCGGTGGGTGGCGTTCGTTTACCAATGATTGCGTTGCCTGACGAACAAGTAGAGTCGTTGAAAGACCTTCTAGCTCTTCGTAATCAATCCGCAGTCGGACTTTGATCGATAGGAAACAACTATAAGCTGCACCGAGATGACCGCAAGATTCGGTCTATTCGGTGCAGCTTTTTTATTCACTTCTATATAATAGTCATGGTGTTTCATCTAGTTATCTCTTACGCATCCTGCAACTGACGCCATAAGATTTTCCCACTACTCGTAGTCGGGAAACTATCCCGGAACTCGACAATTCGCGGATATTTATAGCTAGCCATCTGCCCCTTCGACCACTCGATAATCTCTTCGCTCGTTACACTTCCTTTATATTCTGGATCCAAAATAATGAGTGCTTTTACCGTTTCACCACGCACTTCATCAGGAGACCGAACGACACATGCTTGCTGAACCGCCGGATGTTTATAAAGGATTGACTCCACTTCCGTCGGCCACACTTTAAATCCGGCCGCATTAATCATCCGCTTGACGCGGTCTACGATAAAGAAATAGCCTTCGTTATCCATTCGCACGATATCGCCAGTGCGGAAGAATTGTATACCGTCTAGCATCATATGACTCGATTTCGTTTCTTCTTCCTGATTATAGTAGCCCTTAAACATCTGCGGCGCATGGACCACCAGCTCGCCTTCCTCTTCTACTCCGAGCTCTTCTCCTGTCATCGGATCAATAATGCGGGCATCTACACCGAATGCCGGAATACCAAGACATTGCAACTTAGGACGGTTTGGCGGATTGAAATGAGTATGCGACATCGTTTCGGATAGACCGTACCCTTCTACATAATCAAGTCCCGTTCGTTGACGCAGTTTTTCACCCACTGCGATAGGAAGCGTAGCTCCTCCGCCACCGACAAGCTCAAGAGATGAAATATCATAATCCGCGAGTTGAGGATTCGCGAGGAAATCGATCAGCATCGTACTAATGTTGATCCAGTGACTAACTTGGAACTGCTCGATCGCCTTCATCGCATAGTCGCGATCCCACCTCGTCATGATGACCATATTACTCCCTGCCAAAATTGGATTCAGCGCACTATGCGTGAGTCCCGTCACATGGAATAAAGGTAAACTTGTCAAGACGACCGTGTCCGGACTCATCGTCATCCAGTGATAGGAACCTGTCGTATTGGCCTGCACCGTACAATTCGTATGAATACATCCTTTAGGGGCTCCTGTCGTTCCTGACGTATACGGAATCATCGCCATATCGTCACTCTCACCTGCGTAGTCTGACGGAGTTTGAGCCGCATCCAACGCAGATTTCCACGAAACAGTCTTCGCTAATTCCTTTGCAGGCGCCTTTACTTCTCCAGGAATTGCAGCCAATGCTTTCCCTACATCAATATAATCCGAATAAGCGGCAGAAATCACCGTTTGAAGTGTCGTCGTACCAAGTAACGGCTCTAGTTTCGGATATAATTCCTGTCCAATAAACGCCAGTCGAATGTCGCCGTCTTCTAGGAAAAACTGCAAATCTTTAGTCGTACTCATCGGATTGATCGCGACCACTACTGCCCGCACGCGCAATATCGCAAATAAACTCACAAGAAATTGTGGCGAGTTCTGCATAAGCAACATGACACGATCACCTTGCTTCACCTGGCACTCCTGTTCCAGATAGCCAGCCATCTTCTCTGTTTCGTCCAGTAATTGACTGTATGTTGCGGATCCGCCATAAAATTCATACGCAGTTTTATTCGGATATTTCTTCGCGGTGATCGCCAAATTATCATAAATCGTCGTTTCAGGTAATGTAAGGGATTTTGCAATGCGTGGCGGCCAAAATTCAAAATGGGCTGTATGTTTCATTCGATTCACTCCTCAATTATTGTATACGCTTATACACGTATCACAGACGACTTCCTGTCCAGACAAATAAGGTGCGACCTCCAGCTGCCCTTTTTGACTGACGAAATGTAAATCTTCACCTACATCCATCTCCAGCATCGCTCTGCCTACTTGCGTTTGTGCGAGTAACGTTTCATTCTGATCTTTTCGACTGTCGTAAAACAACTTGGCTCCGAGCGCACTGTCCGTTAATTGAACAGCATTCTCCCCTGCTAGCTGAATCAGCTCGGACAAAAAGTACCCTGCACCGTAGAAGTCTTCTAAGCAAAATTGATTGGCAGATCCTGCACAAGTGAGCAAAATCGTTTCATCTTCATATTCGTCAAATACTTTTTTAGCAACTGCCGGGCTATTTAGTAATGAAGCAATCCATACTTTACGCGCAGCCGCAGCTTTTCGAATGGCTACTGTACCGTTAGTCGTTCGCAATATTAACGTTTTACCCGCGACTTTCCCTTGAAGGGCTAGCGGCAATGGATAGGTAAACCCTTCGATAGGTAAACCGTTCCATTCACCGGCCATACAATACTCTTCAGTCGGTAAATTTTCCGCAACCTCACGCGCTTCCTCTTCATCAGCTACTGGAATCACTGTCCGTGCGCCAAACGACAGGCAGGCAGAAATCGTAGAAGTCGCTAATAACACATCAAAGACTACAACTGTTTTGGTCGCATCGAGCTTCGCCTCATTCAACTCTTCTTTCTTAAAAAGCAAATGAATTCTCACCCTGTCACCCCTTACTTCCTAGCGCTAATTAACGCGTACTGAATCAGATTTTCAACAAACACATTGAAGTGAGCAAAACGTCGATCTTGCGTTTGTCCCTTTTTATAGCGGTAATAAATCTGCTGGCAAATAACCGCCAACTTAAAATACGCAAACGTCAAATAATAATCAATTGAACTCACATCACGTCCGCTCTTCTCTGCATAGCGTTCGATAAATTCATCTCTCGTAAAAAACCCTGCCAGTACTGTGACCGGTGGTTTGCCAAGTCCTTTTTTAAGCATTTCAGGATCGTCTGCTTGAATCCAATAGCTCATCGCAGCGCCTACATCAGCGAGCGGATCACCTACTGTCGTCATTTCCCAGTCAAATAACCCTGTCATTACAGAATAGTCTTCCGATAACATCGCATTGTTTAATTTATAATCATAATGAATAATCGTAGGCTCTGCGGACTCCGGCACATTACGCTTCAAGTACTCGATCAATTTGTCCAAATCTTTCACGTCATCCGTTTTCGCACGTTCATAACGCCCGATCCACCCCGCAACTTGTCGCTCCATAAAGCCTTCAGGTTTCACCATATCCACTAACTTCGTTTTCTTATAATCTACTTGATGCAAACTAACCAGTTGCTCCACTAGTAATTCGGAAATCTTCCGGCCGAGTTCAGGCGTATACACCGTGTCAGCAGGGAATTCGGTGTCTAGCACGATGCCATTCCGACGTTCCATAATGAAAAACGGACTTCCAACAATCTCTTCATCTGTAGAAAAGACATATGGTTTTGGTGCCGGTTTAAAATACGGATGCAAACTCGATAAAATTTGATATTCTCTCTCCATATCATGCGCTTTCGGTGCAACCGGCCCTAGCGGCGGTCTGCGTAATACCGCTTCCCATTCATTAATTTGCAAAAGATACGTCAAATTGGAATGCCCTGCACTGAACTGACGAATGCGCAATTCTCCTTCTGGTGCTTCTGGAATATGTTCTCGAATAAAGTGTTGTAGCTTCTCTTTATTCAGTTCTTCCCCAGACCGTACGTCAATTGTTGTAGCATTCTCCATAGTTAATCCCCCTTCATACTAACCAGTAGGTATGTTATGCGTAAGCTGATTTCTCAGCTTAGCGTGGAATGATTCCTTCAAGCAATAGACTCGAAAATAGTTCAACCAATTCATCAGCGGACATATTCCCTTTTGGATTAAACCAGTTGTAGCTGTAATTCGTAATGCCTAATACGCCAAAAGCCACAATATCTGCACGCAAGTCTTGGCGGAATTCACCCGCTTCGATGCTATCCGTGATCAGCTGCTCGATATTTAGACGAAATAGATCTCGTTGTTTTTCAATGGTATCGACATTCTGTTCAACTAAATGGCGCATTTCACGGAAAAACACACGACCACTCGGCCCGTTATACTGAATATCATGGATGAGCAACGCGATAATGGCTTCAAGCTTTTCACGACCTGATAAATGATCCGATTCTAAAATCGTCTGTTGGCGTTTTAGCAAATCCGAAATATATTCGAGATGAATTTCCATCAATAATTGCTCTTTACTATTGAAATAATAATAAAATGTCCCTTTTGTCACACCGATTGCTTCGACTATATCTTGAATCGATGTATCGCTAAATCCTTTTTCTTCAAACAACAACACACTTGCTTGTGTAATTTTAGCTTTCATACTCATTCCTCGACCCTCTTCATGTTATTTACCTCATACTATATCACATTTCAGCGGATCGAATCCTCATGCAAAACGAACGAAATAGAAGACCTATTGTATCCAATATTTATCTGTACTTTTTCAATTCCAATCTAGCAATCTGTCTCGAATGCACTTCATCCGGACCGTCTGCAATACGCAACGTCCGCGCTGCTGCATACATATATGCAATCGGGAAGTCTTCACTAACACCCGCTCCGCCAAATGCTTGAATCGCCCGATCAATCACACGCAACGCCATATTCGGTGCTACGACTTTAATCATAGCAATTTCTGATTTCGCAACTTTATTACCGACTGTATCCATCATGTATGCGGCTTTTAATGTCAGCAGACGCGCCTGTTCAATATCCATACGTGATTCCGCAATCCATTGCTGCACGACACCGTGATTGGAAATTTTCTGACCAAACGTCTCTCTTTCACTCGTTCTTTTACACATCAATTCAAGCGAACGTTCGGCCGCTCCGATTAAACGCATGCAATGGTGAATACGGCCAGGCCCTAATCTACCTTGCGCAATCGCAAACCCTTTCCCTTCACCCCACAATATATTTTCTGCTGGCACACGTACATCGGTAAAGAGAATTTCCGCGTGTCCATGCGGCGCATCATCATAGCCGAAAACAGGTAGCATGCGCTCCACTGTTACGCCTTCCGCATCCATCGGCAGAAGGATCATCGATTGCTGTTCATGTTTCGCAGCGTTCGGATCACTCTTGCCCATAAAGATCATCACTTTACAACGAGGATCCCCAGCACCCGAAGTCCACCATTTCCTACCGTTTATCACATACTCATCGCCATCGCGTACAATACTTGATTCAATATTCGTCGCATCACTCGACGCCACGTCTTTTTCCGTCATCGCAAACGCAGAACGGATTTCCCCTTCAAGTAAAGGCTCGAGCCATTGCTTCTTCTGCTCCTCCGTACCATAACGCGCCAACACTTCCATGTTGCCAGTATCTGGCGCATTACAATTGAATACTTCCGGCGCCAAGAATGAACGCCCCATTATTTCACAAAGTGGCGCGTACTCTAGATTCGTCAATCCTGCTCCATAGCTATCATCAGGAAGAAATAGATTCCAAAGCCCCTTCTCTTTCGCCTTTGCTTTCAATTCATCTATAATTGGCGGGATCTTATTCCAACGATCCCCCTGCTCATCCTGCTGCTGGCGAAACACAGTTTCATTCGGATAAATATACTCCTCCATAAATTGCGTCACTTGCTCTTGCAACTTCACTACTTTCTCGGAATAGGAAAAATTCATAGTTTTTGACTTCCTTTCGTTTATACTAACCAGTTGGTATGTTCTGAATATTACACTTACTATACGGGATATGGGGTGGGGTTGCAAGGGGTTTTTGGTGTGGGGGTGGGGTGGGTGGCACGGTTTTGACACGGTGCCAGGTCCCCACACAATTTGCACACAATTCTGCTTTGCGGCACGGTCCGACACGGTACCAGGTCCCCGTGCAATTCAGACACAATTCACTCAGAAATTCAAATCTTCTACCCGAATAGCACCAAAAACTCAATTCTTCAAAACCACAACATGATCTATATGCACTTCCCACTTTCCAAAATTCAATTTCGCCCTTTTGACCAAAATAAAACTTTTCCTCTATACTCAATATATTCACAAAATAATTGGAGGAGAGGTCAATGGCAAGACGTAAACGGAATTGGAGGCCGGGTGCAAACTACCATGTCGTCATGCGTGGGAATAACCGACAAAACATCTATTCCACCGATGAAGACATGCTGCATTTGATGCGATGCATGGGTCATGCTTCAATCGATTATCAGTTTACAGTTTTTGCGTACTGTATCATGACAAATCACTACCATATTCTACTACAATCTGAAGACAATCTATCCAACATCATGCGGCATATTAATAGGAAATATAGTGATTATTACTCTAAACGTTACGGATATGTCGGACAGCTTTACCAGGGCCGATATTATTGCAAGGAAGTGAAATCTCCTTACGCTATGCTTGCCGTAAGCCGCTATATTCATCGAAATCCAATTGCAACAAAAACACCTATGGTCAAACATTTGGCTGATTATCCATTTAGTACATTCCCCTACTACCACTCATCTGCTTCGTCACCTTATCCTTATCTTGATACATCAAAACTCCCACAATTCTTACCTCAACCATTCGAGAAAACTACAGAAGCCTACGTGAACTATTGTTTGATGGAAATAGAGGATATTTTGAACATCAATAAAAGTGCTGACATTTTAGAAGTCCTTACTTAACTGCAACAAAATGAAACTCAAAAAGGCTTCTACCCCACTGGAATAGAAACCTTTTTTTGCATTGCGCGCTAAATTGTCAGAATAGTTTCGAATTGTGTGGGGACCTGGCACCGCCACCTGGCACCGCCACCTGGCACCGCCACCGCGCCCCACCACCGACAACCCCGAGCACAATCAATAAACCCCAATAATCCCAAGCGCAATCGCAGGAATCAACGAAAGCATAGGGAATACAATCGCAATCACACCCATCTCTCTATACGATTCCTTATGCGTCATCCCTGTCACAATTAAAATCGTCAAGATCGCTCCGTTATGAGGTAGGGAATCCAATCCACCCGAAGCAATCGATGCAATTCGGTGAAAAGCTTCAGGCGCAGGACCAGTAGTTGTCGCAATTTCATAGTAGTGCGAGCCTAGTGCTTCTAATGTGATACCAAGACCACCCGAAGCCGACCCTGTTGCTCCTGCTAAAACGTTTACCGCAATGGCTTCAGAGATTAAGGGATTTGCATTGATCCCTAAAATCGCATCGCTTAACTTCTCGAAGCCTGGAACCGATCGTACAATCGTTCCGAATCCTACTGCAGCACTAGTGTTAATCATCGCCATGACGGAATCGCTCGCTCCACTGTTTACCGCTTTTGTGAAACCTTTAAATTCTCTGATCGAAATGATTAATATAAGAACAATTCCCGTTGCAAGAGATATGACAATATCCCATTTCAAAAAGTTCAATGTTATGATTACAGCCAGTAAAGGTAGTAATGAAAGAATGATATGTGGATACTTCGTACGTGGTTCTGCATTCAAATCCTCTTTACGTTCTTCGAAGACTTCCCCTGCTTCTCTTAACACGCGCACTCTACGATTCAAATACAATATGGAAGAGACAATCATGAACGCCGATGAAACAAGTCCTATAATCGGAGCCGCTGCCGCTGTCGTATGAAAGTACTGTGTCGGGATTAGATTCTGGATTTGCGGTGTGCCCGGTAATGCCGTCATGGCGAATGTCATCATTCCCGCAACAATCGTTCCCGGTAGAAGACGTCTGCTTATATTCGCTTCACGGAACATATTAAGTGCCAATGGATAGACTGCGAATACTACAACGAACACACTCACGCCACCGTAAGCCAATACACTTGCTGCCACAATGACACCAATGATCGCACGCTCTTTACCAAAAACACGTGAAATTCCAATAGCTACTGAATGGGCCATTCCGCTGTACTCCATCAACTTTCCGAAAATCGCCCCCAACATAAATACCGGAAACCATTGCTTAGCAAAGTTAACAAAACCCGTCATATATGTATCCGTATACGCATCCAATAAGTTTAATCCACCAAATAACGCAACAATTCCTGCACAAATCGGTGCAATCCAGATAATCGACCAACCTCTATAAGCCAATACCATAAGCAACACTAAGCCTATAAATATCCCTAACATCCTATCCCTCCTCCATCAGGCTGTATACTTTTCAATCGTCAAACTACTTTATGTTAGAAATAAAGCAGGATCGAAGTTATGTATTCACTACGATCCTGCTTATGGTCAATCAACTACTTGGGAAGTCGAAATCTGTTTTGCTTTCATCATTATAAGAAGTATCAAACCATCTCTCAGAAACGGTTTTAGTTTTTGTAAAGAAACGAACAGTATCCGGACCGAACATTTGCCCTTCACCAAATCTGGAGCGTTTCCATCCACCGAAGTTATGGTAACCAACCGGAATTGGAATCGGAACATTCACTCCTACCATTCCTACTTCAATTTGATCCGTGAACGTTCTTGCAGCGCTTCCACTATTGGTATAGAGCGTAACGCCATTACCATATTCATGCTCATTAATCAGATCAATCGCCTGTTCCAACGTATTTACCCTAACAACGATTCGTGCAGGACCGAAGACTTCTTCCTTATACACATTCATATCGGTTGTTACATGATCGAGCAATGTTGGCGCTAAGTAATAGCCATTTTCATCCGCTACTTTAGGGTTTCGTCCGTCCGCTGCCAGAACGGCACCCTCTTCTATAGCCAAATCTATGGATTTTATTACACTCGCTTTTGCCTCAGCACTGATCACAGGTCCAAAATCCGCCTCTTGGTCATCGAACTTGCCGACTTTGAGCTCGTTCACTTTCTCTGTTAGCTTCGCAACAAATGCGTCAGCTGTTTTCTCACCTACGGGAATCGCAGTAGAAATCGCCATACATCTTTGTGATGCGGCACCATAAGCTGCACCGAGGAATGAATTGACCGCTGTATCGATATCCGCATCCGGCATGATGACCATATTATTCTTTCCACCACCGAATGCCTGTACACGCTTATGATTTTTCGTTCCTTTTTCATAAACTGCTTCAGCTACTTTCGTCGAGCCTACAAAGCTAACAGCCATAACGTCTTTATTCGTAAGCAGTGCATCCACTGCCTCTTTATCGCCATTGACAACATTCCAAACGCCGGCTGGCAGTCCTGCTTCAGACCATAGCTCCGCAAGAATTAATGCAGAATGAGGCACCTTTTCTGAAGGTTTCAGAATCATTGCATTACCCACTGCTACTGCCATCGTACTCATCGCGACTGGTACCATTACCGGGAAGTTAAATGGTGCAATACATGTTACAACACCTAGTGGCTTATGCATGGAATACGAATTGATCTCTCCCCCTACATTCACCGAGTGCTCTCCTTTTAGCAAGTGTGGAGCGCCAATTGCAAAGTCCACTGACTCGATACCACGTGTAATCTCACCTGTTGCATCAGAGATGGTTTTTCCATTTTCCTCACCTATCGCATAGGCCAACCGATCCGTGTTTTCTACAAGTAAGGCACGAAACTTGTGAAGGACTTCCACTCGCTTGCCTACTGAAACCTTAGACCAGTGAGTAAATCCTTCTTTCGCTAGCTTCACGACCTCATTCACTTCTTCTGTTGAAGCCAATGGTACTTTCGCAATCTTCTCTCCAGTGGATGGATTAAAGACATCTCCAAATCGTCCACTCTTGCCTTCTACCTCTACACCATTAATAAAATGAGTCAATGTCTTTACTTCTGTTTTTTGCATATGTCCATTCCTCCTAATATATAGTAGATTTTCTTATACGTTTTGCTTTTGTTTATTTAACTTGTCTTGGATCATCAAGTAGGAAGAAGACATATCTTCATGTGCGTGACCCTTTTCTACTTCCGCTTCATAGTATTCAATAAGTTGCGACGCAATCGGCAGCTCTCCGTCAAGAGAATCCGATACGTGCTTTGCGAGCTTCAAATCTTTTAATAGTAATGAAGTCGTGAATGCACCTTTAGTGTACTCATCTTGTGAAATATACGTCTTATAATTACGCGTAAGAATTGTACTTGCACCCGAGCTGACGTTGACAATGTCATACACGATATCCTGATCAACACCTGCGAGCTTTGCTAATGAAAGTGCTTCAGCGACGGCTTGATTGTGTATACCTGCCATCATATTATTAATGAGCTTAACGATAGTACCAACACCTGGATCTTTTCCTACATGGAATACATTCGATCCAATAGCCTGTAGATAAAGCAGTACCGATTCAAACGTTTCTTTTTTGCCACCTACCATGATGGATAACGTAGCGTTCACCGCACCACTGACACTTCCGCTGACTGGAGCTCCCAAATATTCAAGGTTTTTCTCCAAAGCTTCTTTTTCAATCTTTCTGTTCAACTCTGGTGAGATCGTGCTTAAATCCACTAACACTAATGGCTTCGTAGCGCTATTCACGATACCCTCTTCGCCTAAATACACATTTTCCGCAATAGCAGGAGTAGGTAGACTAGTGAAAACGAGATCCACTTCCTTTAGTAATGAAGCAGTTGTCAGACCGACATGCCCCCCCAATTCACCGAAGCTCTGCTCAGACTCTTTATTGATGTCCAAAGCATAAACCGAGTAACCTTTTTTCAATAAATTACGCGCCATCGGGAAGCCCATATTCCCAAGCCCAATAAATCCAATCTTCTTTTCATTAGCCATACATATTCCTCCTTTTTAATTCGCTTAATGTATGTAAGCGTTATCATTAATAATAAAAAAATATAGATACCTAACAGTTTGTAAACGTTAAATTACTTTTCAATTAAGTAATAATTTCTCTGACATATCGTAGTCACATACTACAGTCACTCAATAATATCTATAATTATCCAAATAGTCAACCCGTTTTCTAAAAATTTTAAATTAATTCGTGAACATGGTATCCTGTTAACAAACATGACAGAACTTACACCTAGACAGTTAAAAGCGCAAGAAACCAAGAAAAACCTCCTAGAAAAAGGCTTAGAGCTTTTCCATGAAAGAGGTTTCGATAATGTAACGGTAGAAAGTATTGCAAAAGCTTGTAATGTTTCCAAAGGAGCATTCTACGTCCATTTCACTTCGAAATATGATGTCTTCTTGGAAAAGTTTAAAGATATCGATGAATTTTACCTATCATTCATTCCTAGCATTCCCGATGATCTCAAGGCTTCAGAAAAAATTCTTCTTTTTTATAAAGGCCAAATGACGTATTTGAGGGATGTCTTAGGAAAAGATTTTATTCATACGATTTACACAAGTGCGCTAGCATTAACGATAGATGACGATCACTATTTAACTGACCAAAATCGCCAACTGTATCAAATCATTCGCTCTTATGTTGAAGAAGGAGTAGAACGAAAAGAGTTTAAACGAGAGCTTTCAGTTGACGAGATTTCAATGCTCGTCACACGTTGCATGCGCGGAACGATCTACGATTGGATCATTTTTAGAGAACGTTTAGATCCTGTAGTAGAAATCCACAGTATGACTTCTGTAGTGTTGGATGGATTGAAATGTGATAGTGAATGAATGTAAATCTATTTAGAGAATGTGATAACATATCGGACTCCCTAGCACTCGGTTTCAACTATAGTAAACACCAAACACCTTCTACCTGTTTTTTTAGGAAGGTGTTTTTACTGCAGGAACGAAATACACCCAACCAAAAACCGCACCTCCCGCCAAATATCCGGAACCTAACACCTTATTCAGTCTCGTGCACATGTATGATTTTCACGCTATAATCGAATAACACTTAGTAAAATAGATATCCTATGGAGGCTTTTATGTTTAAAGATTCATTTATTAATACACTCATACAGTTTGAAAATGATAAAAAGTGGATGTCTGTAGCGAATTGGATGAATGAAAACTTTTCGGTCATCCAATCAGATAGAACATTGCTTGAAGCAGCTAAGATTTTGAAGGAATGGAACATCGAGCATCTTCCTATTGTCGATCAACAACAGAGACCGATTGGCATGATGACTCCCCATCATATACTCGAAGCATTCGTCAATGGTCGTGATCAGCACACATTGCTCGAGACTATGTTGCCCATGCAAGTAGCTGAAATAGATGAACGGACATTATTGAGTGGACTTCCTTTGGGTTCCAATAATACGACTGTCTTTATGGTGAAAAATCAACAAGGCGTGCTCACTGGCCTACTAACGCAAAGAGAAATCTTCAAAGGGCTAACCGCATTGATGGAAAGTTATATACAAAATGAAAAAGTTACTGATATTTTATCTGTCATTCTTGAAAAAGCATATGAAGGAATTGCTGTAGTTGATGAAGATGGTATGATCATCGAATTCAATGATGCCTATAGTAAATTCACAGGCGTACCTCGATCCGAGGCAATGGGAAGGCATGTAACAGACGTAATTGAAAACACGAATTTACATGAAACGGTCCAAAAAGGCATTCCGGAAAGAGGTGTTCTACAAAATATACAAGGACAAGATATGGTTGTTCATCGAATTCCTATCTGGAAAAATGGTAAAGTTGTCGCCGCAATTGGAATGCTCATTTTTGAAGGGGTTTCAGAGATTTATCGAATTTATGAACGACTACAGTTGCAGAAAGGCTTGGCCGATACAGAACTCCCTCCCCTATCATCCGAAGGCTTTTCAAGTCTCAATCAAATGATCGGAACGAGTGAAGCGATATCCGACTTAAAAAGAATAGCGCGGACTGCTGCACGGACACAAGCTGTCGTTCTACTATCAGGCGAAAGAGGCACGGGGAAAAATGCATTCGCAGAAAGTATTCACTTATTGAGCCCGATCGCATCAAAATCATTCACGATTATACACTGTACGGTAGAGGGCTCGAAAAACGTGGAAGAACAACTTTTCGGTCAGCACGGAATTCTCACTTCCGGAAACGAATGCACACTTTACTTACAGGATATAGAAGCTTTATCCATGACTATACAAATGAAACTACTGGACTTTTTAAGACATGCTCCAGAAGGCTTCCCTATCCAACTAATTATTTCTTCTACACAGGATTTATTTGAATTAGCCGAGAGTGATGCATTCAGCTCCGAGTTATATGCGCAATTAAATCCGTTGCAACTGAACATTCCGGCACTTCGTAACAGGAAGGAAGACATTCCCTATTTACTGTCACATTATATGCAGGAAATATGCTACACACATAAAATACCCGAGAAGTCTTTCACCACTTCGGCAGTTACGTACTTGATGAATTACGAATGGAGAGGCAATATCGAGGAGTTGATTGATGTGCTAGAACACTTAGTAAGCACAGTTAATTCCGATCATATTGACGTAACAGACTTACCTAAACTGATCGTAGATGGACAAAGTATCCATACGTTAGAGAATATACGAGAAAAACAAGACGCGGAAGAAAAAAAGATGATTATCGATTTACTAGATAAGACAGACGGGAATAAATCAAAGACTGCCGAGCTACTCGGAATTCATAGAACTACATTATACAAAAAAATGAGAAAATTTAATATTTGACTTGAATGTAGCCGTAATGCTACACTCGCTTTATAAATAAAAGTGTAGCCTAGACGCTACACTTTTTTCACTCCTGCTTTAAACGTACTACTCTATTACAAGTATTATAATTTAAGGAGCTGACCGAATGGAAACTTGCAAAACGTTTCAAATGCCGCCGACGATACTGTATCAGCAAAATTCTTTTGCTCAGATCGGTGAAAAAGCCAAACTTCTCGGTAAAAAAGCACTGATCATCAGCGACCAAATTATGCAGAAGCACGGTTACGTAGAAAATTGCCAGCATAAATTATCGGATTATTCTGTCGACAGCGTAGTATTCCTCGGTGTAGCTTCAGAACCTAATGATCAATATGTAGAGGATGCACTTCAATTATTTCAAGATGAAACATGCGACCTAATTATTTCATTAGGTGGCGGAAGCTGTATCGATACTGCGAAAGCGGTTGCAGTAGTTGCGACTAATGGCGGAAACATTGAAGATTATGTTGGCATGAAGAAAATTGCGCAAATAGCATCTGTACCTCATATCGCCATTCCAACTACTGCAGGAACCGGTTCAGAAGCAACAGACGTAACCGTCATCACGAACTCAGCAACTAAAGTAAAAATGATGATTAAACAGCCCGCTTTCATGCCGAATGTAGCGATCGTCGATCCATTGCTGACGCTCTCTTCTCCTCAAAAAGTAACAGCTGCGACCGGCGTAGATGCACTGAGTCACGCGATTGAAGCATACATATCTAAAAAATCTCATCCGATGACAGATATGATGGCCTTATCCGCAATCAAGTTAATCTCTAAGAATTTGCATAAAGCATACACGGACGGTCAAAACATTGAAGCTAGAGAAGGCATGTCACTCGCTGCCCTTCAAGCTGGAAGTGCGTTCTCCAATGCGTCTGTTTGTTTAATCCATGGTATGTCCCGACCAATCGGTGCCCTATTTGATGTGCCGCACGGTTTCTCGAATGCGATGCTTTTACCTGCTATACTGGAATATAGCAAAGACGCATGTATTAATAGACTGGCAGACATCGGTCGAATTTTTTCTTCCCAAGCAGAACAATTATCAGAAGAAGACGCCGCAGAAGTTGCTGTACAATCAGTGAAGGACTTATGTAAATCATTAGATATCCCGAATCTTGAACAATGGGGAATCCAACGCAAAGAATTTGTAAGCGCTCTCAGCAAGATGTCTACAGACGCGATTGATAGCGGAAGTCCAAGCAATAATCCTAAAACGCCTTCAAAAGAGGAAATCGCAGAGCTATATCAAATATGCTATGAATACCAATTTTAATAGGATATGTAATTACAATAGGAGGTCATCTATATGACAACAAATTCTACATTGACAGTACAAAACTATATTAACGGTGAATGGGTATCCGCTACGACAGACCAAACAGAGCCTGTATATAATCCCGCCACTGGAGAAGTCGTTGCACACGTTCCGATCTCAACTACTGAAGATTTGGATCGGGCAGTACAAGCTGCAAGCGAAGCATTCATTACTTGGAAAGAAGTACCCGTTCCACGTCGCGCACGTATTCTATTCAAATATCAGCAGCTATTAGTAGATCACTGGGATGAACTCGCTAGAATTATAACAGTCGAAAACGGAAAAAACTTTACCGAAGCGCACGGTGAAGTGCTACGCGGAATTGAATGTGTGGAATTTGCCACAGGAGCGCCTACTTTGATGATGGGAGATAACTTGCCATCCGTCTCATCAGGTTTGGAATCTGGAACATACCGTTACCCGATTGGCGTCATCGGTGGAATCACACCATTCAACTTCCCGATGATGGTGCCATGCTGGATGTTCCCGATGGCGATCGCAACAGGAAATACATTTGTACTCAAGCCATCCGAGCGTACGCCGATGCTAGCAAACCGCTTAGCTGAACTACTCGAAGAAGCCGGCTTACCAAAAGGCGTCTTCAATATTGTGCACGGAGCACATGACGTAGTAAATAGTATTCTGGATCACGAAAAAATTGCTGCCATTTCTTTCGTAGGATCTCAGCCAGTCGCAGAGTACGTCTACAAACGCGGTACGGATAATCTAAAACGCGTTCAAGCACTAGCTGGAGCAAAAAATCACTCCATCGTATTAAAAGATGCGAACTTGGACAATGCCGCTACTCAAATTATCAACGCAGCATTCGGTTCAGCCGGAGAACGTTGCATGGCTTGTTCAGTCGTCGCTGTTGAAGACGATATTGCAGATGAGTTTGTTGAAACTTTACTTAATCGTGCGAATGAACTCACCATCGGAAACGGTTTGGACGAAGGAATCTTCCTAGGACCTGTCATTCGTGATACTCATAAAGAACGAACAGAACAATACATCGCGACAGGTGAAAAAGAAGGCGCAACACTCGTTCGCGACGGCCGCCAAGACAGCGCAGCTAAAGAAAAAGGATACTTTGTCGGACCTACCATCTTTGATCATGTAACAAGTGAGATGAAAATTTGGCAAGACGAAATTTTCGCTCCTGTTTTATCCATCAGCCGTGTGAAAAACTTAGATGAAGCAATCGAATTATCGAATCAATCCAAGTTCGCTAACGGTGCTTGTATTTTCACAAGAGACGGCGGAAATGTACGGAACTTCCGTGAAAACATCGATGCAGGAATGCTCGGATTAAATATCGGCGTACCTGCACCTATGGCCTTCTTCCCGTTCTCCGGTTGGAAAGATTCCTTCTATGGTGATCTTCACGCCAATGGAAAAGATGGACTGAACTTCTATACACGTCAGAAAGTACTTACTGGTCGGTGGGAGTAATCACTATACCATACGAAAACACCTTCTCTTTGTTTTAAACAGAGAGAAGGTGTTTTACGTATTATCGAATTGTAATTGTCTGAATAGTTTCGAATTGTGTGGGGACCTGGTACCGTTTCTACTTTTTTTACAACAACCGTGTGTATTGCATTAGTTCGCCTTGCTGGAGGTTACATATAGTACAGCAAGGAGGTGAAGTTTATGTCGAAATGTGAAAAAGTAAGCAAAGAACAGCTTTTCTTCTTCGGGATTATAGCCGGATATGCTTTGCTCGGCTTGTTTTTAATTGTGCCCGCTATATTGATGGCCTTCCCTGGAAACGCGCTGCTGTTAGCCGTTGCAGTGATCATTGTGATCATCATCGTGTTGTTCGCCTTGGCGATCATTCTGAAAGGCCTGTCCCGTCTGTTTCATCATCGTAAACACTGATGAATAAATGCAGCCGCCACTTTAATAGTGGCGGCTGTATTTTTAAATATATTGAACTGCGTGAATTAAAAAAATATTTAAGTAGCACATACTTTACGTAGTGTAATGATTACTAAAAATTACACTGGACGGCAAACGACAACATAATCACCGCGATAACGATCCAAAATCAACAGCAATGATAGCATTCGCTTCGCCCATTTAACACAAGCACAGTTTGTTCCTCACATCCTCCAAGACTCGCTACGGGTGAATGGCTAATTCATTCTCGGCAGGACTTCCACCCACTATATGCTGCGACCTAGGCTTGGTAACTCAACCTGGCGCCACTTAAAGCAAAAGGAGTAAGCAACTCATGCGTCTTCTGACAGCCGTTTATGTAATCCTTCATCAGTATACCTGTAATCGGGCTAAGCAAAATGCCATTTCGGTAATGACCGGTACATATATGCAGCCCGTCGATGAACGGATGAGACCCCATGATCGGCAGATGGTCTGCGGCTTGGGGACGTACACCGACCCATGTTCGGTGGATCACTCCATCACTAAGCACAGGCAATAGGCGGGAAGCCCGTTGTAATAGTGAAAGAATGCCATGAGCCGTTACGGATGTATCAAAGGAACCGGGAATAGACGTTGCACCGATGAGCATTTCCTTATTTCGTTTCGGCACAATATAACAGCCGTCTACCGCAAAAATCGTTTTGACCGGTGCAGGGCCAGCCAGCCGGATTGACAAGCATTCACCTTTCACAGGAATGACGGGCAAGGAAAAATTAGTGTCTTCTAAGAGATGGCTGCTCCAGGCACCGGCTGCAATCGTCACTTGAGTTGCATAAAGCGAGCCGATTGAAGTATCAACCCCCACTATCCGGTTGTGCTGAATCAGCAGACGAAGAGCCTTTGTTTCTTCATATACATGGACACCGGCATTCATTGCTGCTTTCAAAAAGGCCTGAGCGAGCAAGGGGGCTTTCACTTGATGGTCTTTTTCCAGAAAAATAGCACCGGCAGTTTGGGACATCATACAAGGTTCGATCTCCGGCACTTCTTCCGGCTCAAGCCACTGAATGGATGAGTCCTTTTCGGATAAAAAGTGATACTGCCGGTGCAGCTCGTCACGATCCTGTTCTGTCGCGGCCGTTTTGATCAGGCCAGCTGTTCGTAAATCAATGTCTATACCCGTTTCGGACAGCAATTCATCACGTAGTTGAGGGAACATCGCTCGGCTTTCCAGTGCGATTCCCAACAACGGATTGTCCTGCACAAACTCATTTTGCGCCCCAAGCATCCCTCCTGCTGCCATAGAGGCCTGTCCGGCTTTGCCTGCATCAAATACAGCTACGCTTAAGCCTTCTTTGGCCAGTCGATAGGCAATGGAACAACCTATTACTCCTCCGCCAATAACAACATGATCATATGTCTTCATTGTTTCCACTCCTCATAGATGACCTAAATACTGATGCCATTGAACATCTATACCGGCCTGTTAGAAAATGAAAAACGCCACTTTCATAGAAGAAAGCAGCGCCTCATGTATACAGTCCATAACATACAAGTGATGTAAGCAGTGCCACTTCCCTCCGCCAGTACGAGCTGGATCAGGTTCCAAGAGTCCCAAAGTCAATCACTTTGATCTCAGCCTTTTTTAAAGGCACCTCCAGTGGATGAAATATTCATTTTTTTCAGAATAACATACAAGCCGAAATTTGTCATTTGAAATTAGTTATGGTTCGGTGCCTATGCAAGGTGATTTTATGACAAGACATCAAAGAGAATAATCATACAACGGCAAGCCATTCATCCGACCAGGTGATTGGCTACTAGGTTCTTTTTGTATGCAATTGTAGTGTATTGACTGAATTGTGTCGTACACAGCGTATTCCGACACTAAAATATTCTCAACTCACTTTTTACTAGAAACGTAAGTTGGACTGTAAATACAGCACTATTGCAATCCAAAAGTGTTGGTAGAACTTTCTTAATCCATGTACTTATTAAATAACCTTCTATTATTGTGTAGGAAGATTCAACACTTTGACTGATGAACAGTGCTTTCTTATCGGAAGGATCTTCATAGTATACGGATCAGTAACTCCTGCAATACTTATATTGTTCCCAGTTGTGGCAGCGATTACTCTTGCTACCTGCGTGCCGTGCCCATCTAGATCCATGATGTTTGTATTATTATCATTAACATTATACCCGCCTGATTGAATACGTCCTTGCAAATCTTCGTGACGAATGCCCAGTCCTGAGTCAATTACTCCGATGACGATATTCATAGTTTGGCTCGACATGTGAAATACTAGGATGTTCGAGTAATTGCCGCTGAACGGTATCTATATCTGCCTCATCACTAATACTCCATTGTAATTGTGTGGGGACCTGGTACCTCATCCTCCCATTCAAGACTCAACACGTGATTTCGTCGGATCTCCCTTTGGTGATGGAATATCAGTGGATTCAGCTAATTTCATTAAATAATATATTTCTTCACGCGCCATGTGATCTGCCATTAAGGGGGTTAGTGTTCCTAGCGTTTCTTTCTTCAAATCCATCTCTTCCAACTCTCTTAAAAATGCTTTAAAAATAGTCATCTCTAAGTTAATGTCCTGATGGAATTTAGTTAACGCTGGGAATTTCATAATATTCGTACGTAAATAACCAGCCATCTCAATTGCTTTTAGATAAAATGCTTCCCACTCTTTAGTAAATCGTTCACTTTTCTTTTTGAGCTTGGTTTCCACACGGTCTAAATTTGCATCAAGAGCGCCTGCATGCCCTGCCGCATCGAGTAACCACAGCAAGTCATGGTGAAGAGGATGTACAGTCGGTGGTTTCTCTCCTTTTGCAAAGCATCTAAATATGCGTATAGCCTCTTCTACTTCATTCACCATGTGATTAATAAATGAAGGTGGCAGAGAAATTTTGATATTGCCGACTAAATGCTGCTGTATTAATAATAATTTAAACTTGCGAATATCTTCACTCGCTTTTAGAGTTTCTTGCGCTATTGTCCGTAGAGATTGTGTATCGAGATCTCCCTTTGCTTTAGCAAGAAGACCATCAAATAACTGTATATAATAACTTGCTGTCTCAATATTTGCCACTTCATCCGGCGCTAAAGAATCGTGAATGAAGCGTGCATGATCACCTAATATCTGTAACCAAAAACGCAGTTCAAATGACATCTCTTCCTGTAAACTCTTCAATACATTCCCTCCCTATTCATTGAGGTCTCTAATAGTAGATATTCTCTTCACACGTCAATATAGTGTAAAGAGACTTCCATTTTCAGTAGCCTTCTTCCCTATTCATACTATGTGTAGCCGCTGTTTTTATGTATGTATTCACGGTGGAGATACACCTTCAATCATTCTAGTCAAACATAGAATTTCACACGCAACGAGTATATATAAGGAGAGTTAAATAACTGATGGACGTGCTGCATATAGTGAGCATAAATACAATCAAAGGAAGTGGTCTTTATGATAGAAAGGGCGCTGCTTTTCATTATTCTATTACGAGTTATTTCAGGTAGTATAGAAATAACAGCTGCTGCACTCATGTTTAAATTCAATGACTTGGAAAAGGCGTTTTATATTAACTCTTTACTTGCATTAGTAGGTCCATTTATATTAATTGTAACGACAGGAATCGCATTACACGGCCTCACTGAAAAAGTATCTTTAGTAAGAATGATTTGCCTATTCACAGGAATTTTTCTCATCCTCTTTAGTTTAAAATCTAAATAAATACTTCATTCCATACATATCTATAAATACAAAAGAACCTGACAGTTTTTTACTGTCGGGTTCTTTTTCAGTTTCTTTGATTGGATTCTTCAATTTCTTCGACATTAATGAACTTAAACACCATAAAAGTCAAAATGACTCCTAGTACAGTGGCAATGATATAACTGCCGTTTAGAAAATCTTTCATGGCAATTGACATCAACGGAGGGCCTGCGGCTACACCGATAAATCTGGCTGAACTGTAAAAAGAAGACACCGTGCCTCGTAGCTCTTTTTCAATATTTTCTGTAATAATCGCATCCAATGCAGGCAATAATGCGCCAATGGCTATTCCGACTATACTCGTCACAATCAACAAGAGGATCAAGTTCTTGCTTGTAAATCCAACAAAAATGACACTGGCAGACATGGCGATTAAGCAAATGACCATGACCCTTTTTATCGTTTTCAGTTCCCCTTTAATTTTTCGGCCCGATAAAAAGGAAGCAATACAAAGGAATAATAACGGAATGGCCAAAACGAATCCTTTCTTAATCCCCTCAATATCATGTGTTTTCTCCAGGTTTTCCGATAAAAAAAACAACATACTGAATAGAACCAGCATGACCAGAACTCCATTTAAAAATACGGTATACAACCATTTACCTTCTGACGCAAATATCTTTTTAGTATTCTTGATAAACACCTTAAACTTTACGGGTTCATCTTTTTCTTTCGGGACTTTAACAAAGAAGAAGATCAGTACAAAAGAAATGACACTGAGTGCAGAAATAGAGAAGAATGGCAGGAACCATAATATAGCAGCAAATGCTGAGCCTAAGATAGGTGCTAATACTTTTCCAAACGTGTTTGACGTTTCAATAATCCCTAAACACTTACTGCTTTTTTCGCCATCATCTTTATATAAGTCACCCACAAGCGGTAGCACGATTGGCATGGCACCGGCTGCTCCTATTCCTTGTAATACCCGACCAATAATAATCATCGTATACGGGTCATCCATCTTCCACGAAGCAAATCCCGCAATCAGACCCCCGATCAATGCAAAGACTAAACTTGGCAATATCACCATTTTCCGTCCGAAACGGTCTGATAAATATCCGGCTACTGGGATAAGAAAAATAGCCGCCACCGAGTAACTGGTAATGATCATACTCGATTGAAACGATGTAATTCCCACTTTATCTTCCAATAAAGGAAGCACGGGTATGAGCATTGAATTCCCCAGCGTCATAATAAGAGGAATTGAAGCCAGACTAACAATGCACCATACACTAACCTTGTCCGCACTTTTATCCATTACCACACCTCATCTTATTTAGTTCTACTAATTAGAGGTATGGTTTCCTAACGGGATTTTTTTATACTTTAATATTTTTTATTGGCACAATCATGAGATTATGTAAAAAATCAAGTAAACACAGCCTAATAAAGATTTGTTAAAATAACGCTTGATAAGCCTGAATACCGAAGTAAATCCCAAAACCGATCATAGATATAGAAGATATAATGGAAACGATTAGCAAAAGTCTTGAGGATAAAAACTTGCGTGCTCCACTGGATAAAAAGGCCATGATCAAGTCCACGATCATGATACCCAATAATATCGCAAGACTGTTGATAATGATTTGATATCCCGTTGTTCCACTAGCTGTTTTGGCAAGTATAGAACCGTATATACCGAGCCAAAAAATAATAGTGAGCGGATTCAACAATGACATCAAAAAGCCGGTCATCATAGATGTTCTCAGTCTGACTCGTTTGCCCAACCTTACACTCATTTCAACTTTGTTCAACGTCAGTAAGTTTTCTATACCTGTATACATCAGCACAAAACACCCAAACGACCAAAGAATGATTTTAATTAACGGTGAATCAATAAATTGTCCGACTCCAAAGTACACAAGGAACATATACATAATATCCGTGGTCACGGAACCAAAACTAAAAGCCCAAGCATGAAAAAAACCTCTTTTAATTCCCGTATTTAGCAGAACAGTTTTAACAGGACCAATTGGCGCGGCTAAGGATGCTCCCAAGAATATATATAGAAAAATTGAATTCACAAAATCCCCCCTATAGTATGTTGTCCTGCCATTTTATTCACAATTAATGACTGATAGGACTTGGAAGAGGGTATTCTGAAGAAATATTTTAATTTGTAGAATCTGTCATAGAAGTAGTATTTTGTGTGGGGACTTGAATCTTTTTTAACCGGTGATAAATGAATCATATACTTCTTGTTAGCCAACTCAAAATACGCCTTTTTGATTCTTTACTATTCGTATTTGACAATCCAATACCATGACGACTCAATTTATCATCATCGGCGTTATGTCGTTGACTATATCACCGCTGCCGTCTCTGGGATTGAAAAAGGAATTAAGTTCGTGTACAATCTTAATATTACATTGGCTGCATTCCTGTTACTCTTCGTCTTCTTCCTTGGATCAGCGCTTCAGATTATCCAAGTGTTCGTCAGCTCACTTGGCGCATATATGAGCAACTTTGTTTCTATGAGTTTAGGAATCCAACCATTTAAAGATAACAAATGGCTTGGTGAATACACGGTGTTCTATTTAGCTTGGTGGGTTTCTTGAGCTCCTGCGGTCGGCATATTTGTCGTACGTATTTCTCGCGGTCGGACGATTCGTGGCTTTATTGCCGGAGTTTTGCTTGCCCCGTCACTACTAGGGAGGCTCTCGTTCTCCGATTTCGGTGGAACAAAAAGAAGGAACAACATTAGGCGTTTCAATGGAGCCACAGCAAATTCCTATCACGCAAAATATCACTTCTGACAAATAACAACACTACTTTTAGTACTACCAAAACAGTCTGCAGAGAAAATCGTGATCCTTCTCCGCAGACTGTTTTGATTATATGGAAGACGAGTAGAATACAATAATAATAATAATAGCTCCTCTACATACCTGAAGGGAGATGTGTAATGAATAATATCCTCATGATTTTGATTTTGCAGTTGTTGTACGTTCCCTGCTTTACTTTGCGCACGATTTTCATAGTTAAACAGCTTAGAACGCAAGCTACACTCCTTGGTGCGGTGGAATCATTGATCTATATCTTTGGTTTGTCGTTAGTATTTGACGGAGAACAAAGTTTCTGGAGCATGCTCGTTTATGCGCTTGGGTTCAGTATCGGCATCTATATCGGAACTATGATAGAAGAAAAGCTTGCAATTGGCTACACATGCATTCAAGTAAATATTCCTACATTGAACCAGCCTCTCATCGACAAACTTCGGGAAGAAGGTTATGGCGTAACTGTATTCGAAGGTACCGGACGAGACAGCATCAGGTACAAACTTGAAATCCTGACGAAGCGAAATCAAGAAGAAGGATTATATGAAATGATCGGTGAATATCAGCCAAATGCATTTATTATTACGTATGAACCTAGAAAGTTTAAAGGCGGTTATTTGCTAAAAGCCATGAAAAGAAGAAGAAAAACAATACCTAAAAAAGGTCTCGAAGTCTCTTCCACTTCTCCAGAATAATTAGCTATGGTGGTAGTCACATAACGTTCTCCCGACTACCCCATTCTACTTCCTACCCCACTAATACTGTATAGCTATAATTGTCTTGGTACCTGGTACATAAACAAAAAAGCCTCCCAATCGTTTTCGCGATCAGAAGACTCTCTTAGCTTTTCCATAGTAACTACCCGAATTGTGTGAGAATTGTGTGGGGACCTGGTACCCACCCTAAATGAATGGAATAATAGTTAACGTTTTGTGAATACTGAAATTAGGTAAAGTGTCGTATAAACGAGGAAAGAGGTGTCTTCATGGATTCACAACTGTCTAATGGAGAAGATTATAAGTATATAATGGCAACGTCTATTGGTAGTGGAAAAGGAATAGAAGTATTGCCGGACCTATATTGCCATACTATACAAATTGTCAATATTGTTTTAGTAGGCCATCCAAATTCAAAGGACTTCGTGTTAATTGATACCGGCATGCCTTACTCAGCGGAGAAAATACTAGCGGTTGTAGAAGAGCGTTTCGGTGTGGATAGTCGTCCAAAAGCCATTATATTGACGCATGGACATTTTGATCATGTAGGAGCAGTCATTGAGCTAGTGAAGCATTGGGATGTGCCGGTGTATGCCCATGAACTAGAGCTGCCGTTTTTAACTGGAGTATCCAGTTATCCAGACCCGGATACAAGTGTAGAAGGAGGAATGATTGCCAAGATGTCGTCTATATTCCCAACGGATCCTGTTCAATTGGGAAGTCATATCAAAAGCTTACCGTCTGACGGCAGTGTTCCTTTTCTGCCCGAGTTTAAATGGATTCACACTCCCGGTCATTCGCCAGGTCATGTATCGTTCTTTAGGGAGAAGGACGGGGCTTTAATTGCGGGAGATGCATTTGTGACTGTCAAGCAGGAGTATCTCTATAAGGTATTCACGCAAGAACAAGAAATAAGTGGTCCGCCACGCTATTTAACAACCGATTGGGACGCCGCTTTAGAATCCGTGATTAAACTTGAAGCCTTACAACCAACTGTCGCCATAACAGGCCATGGATTACCTATGGAAAGAGAGCTACTTGCCAACAGTCTAAAGAAATTAGTCAATGAATTTGAACATATCGCGATTCCGGATTATGGTAAGTTTGTTGATAAAGATACAGATTGATTAATCACTACTTCTATTGCAGTCAGCTTGAGCCAGTGAATGCAACTATTTATCACGTTTAAGCTGCATGAATAGCATGATGTATCCTTTTATCAAATAGGTAAAGATGTATGGAGTTTTCCAAACAAGCACTGTATGTATATACGTTAATCATCAAAAAGCGTCTACTCCGAAGTTTCGGAGTAGACGCTTTTTCTTTATAGTGGGTGTTATCATTCTCATATTCAATAACCCGAATTGTGTGGAAGTTGTGCGGGGACCTGGTACCCGTTTCATGGTACCCGTTTCAATGCTTTCCCATCTCCCCAGAGATCTTTTCGGCGACCTCGACCACTTTTTCGATAAACAAATCTTCTTGCTCAACTGTCACCTGGCTCTCAATCGCCTCTACGCTTACTGCTGCGAGCACGCGTCCTTCGAAGTCAAATATAGGAGCAGCGACCGCAACAGTACCTGCTGTTTTCTCTCCTTGACTGATTGAAAACCCTTTTCTTTTAATCTTTCTTAATTGTTTCTTCAGTTCCTCCTGCTCTTCCATCGTTCCGACCAGCTGACAAAGGATCTTTTCTGACTCGTTTTGAGGTAGATTGGCAAGCATCACCTTATTGGCCGCTCCAAGATGCATCGGTATCCGCTCTCCGATACCGTCTATAATTCGAATACTGCGCGGGCTATCGATGCGGTCAATAATAATGGAATCAAATTCGTTCGGAACATTCAAATACACTGTCTCTCGCACATCGGAGGCCAGTTTCTCCAAGATCGGCCGTGCAACGGTACGGACATCTAGCTTCTCATATTTTTGCAATCCGATTTCTACCCATTTATAGCCTAGTTCATATTGTTTCGTCTCTGAGTCAAGAGAAACGAGGGCATGCGACTCCAACGATTGTAAAAGCCGATAGACTGTACTGATTGGTAAACTGGTGGACTCGGCCAACTCTGCTGGCAACCATTTAGTCTTTTGTGCGTCTGACAGCACATTTATAATTGCCATTGCTCGATCAATCGATTGAATCATAGCCATTTCTCCTCCTGTCTTTTAAATAGTGTATCAAATATCTCCCATTTCGTCCGCAGTAAGTTCATAGTCGTCTAAAATGTGTAAATGATGTTGACATGAACCCCTCTAAAGAGCTAAAATAAAAGTATTATTCCGAATTGTGGAATTAATTCCACTATGCGGAGTAAAATGACTTATCTATAATAAATTCTTACACCCACTTAATTGAAATGGAAAAGGGAGGAATACATTATGTATGAACAGCTAAAGAATATGAAGACACAAGAACAAATTGAATGGATTACCCAATACCTTGTTGGATTAAATAGCATTAACGGCACTCTTGGAGAAGTACGTATTGTCCAAGAGATTTATAGAATTCTATCCACATTCCCATACTTCCAGGAACATCCGGAAAATCTGTGGTTGCAGAAAATCCCACATGATCCGATCGGACGTCAAAATGTCTTTGCGTTTGTTGAAGGTGCCCATCATTCTCCTCAGACTGTGTTATATCATTCTCACATTGACACAGTGGCGGTTGAGGACTTCGGGCCTTTAAAAGAACACGCATTTTCACCAAATGAGTTGGAAACTTTCTTCCGCAACTATGACAGTGACCCAGAACTACAAGCCGAAGCACGCTCGGGTGACTGGATGTTTGGCCGCGGTTCAGTGGATATGAAAAGTGGTGCTGCTGTTCATATCTCAAATATTCTTTACTTTTCAGAACATCTTGACGAACTGGAAGGTAATGTGCTTTTGCTTTGTAACGGAGACGAAGAAAGCGAACATCGTGGAATGGTCGGGGCTCTAAACGAACTTAACCGCATACAACTTGAACTCGGGATTCATTTCATCACGGCGATCAATACGGATTTCATCACGCCATTATATGACAATGATACGAATCGCTATATATATACAGGCGCTGCCGGAAAAATTCTACCTTGCTTCCATATCTATGGCCGTGAAGTACACGTTGGGGATACTCTTTCTGGCATTGATCCAAACTTTATTTCAGCTAAACTTACTGAACGCATTCATAATCGCTACAAGCTTGCCGAAAATATTCCTGGTGAGATGGTCTTGCCACCGACTGTATTGAAGCAGCGTGATATGAAAGAACTGTATACTGTTCAAACGGCTATTTCGAGCCATTTGTACTTTAATTGCTTCGTATATGAAGATTCCGTTGGTACTATTTTGGAGAAATTTATGCGAGAAGCGAAGGAAGCTTGTCTGGAAGCAGAAACGTATCTGAAAGCGCAATTCGAAGAATATACTCAAGTAACGGGCCTACCGACTCGTGATTTATCATGGAAAATTGATGTTACCACGTATGAGGATTATGTCGCTTACTTAACAAGCCGAGACATTGATGTTCGTGCAATCATTGATGGTATTCTTGCGGAAAAGCAACTGGGTGACTTACGCGACCTCTGCTTTGAAATTGTCAGCGCACTTCAAGCAGCAGATCCTGAAAAAAAGGCACGGGTAATTTTATTCTTCGCTCCGCCATTTCTTCCGCATAACTATTTGAGAGCGGAAGATGATTACGATACACATATTCAGTCTGTCATTTCCAGTGTACTAAAAGAGGTCGGTGACACGACTGGTGAAAGCTTTGAATTAAAAAAGTTCTTCCCCTATCTTGCAGATGGTAGCTTCTTATCGCTGCATGAAAAAAAGGATGAACTGGATCCACTCACACAAAACCTCCCAGAATGGGGCAATGTGTATGAAATACCTTTTGACACCATTAAAAAGCTAAATATCCCATCTATTAATATGGGTGTATACGGTAAAGACGGACATAAGTGGACTGAACGTGTATACAAGCCTTATTCATTTGGTTTATTGCCTGATTTGATTAGAAAAACTACAGTCAGAATGCTTGAGCAACAAACGAGTATGCATATTCCGAAAATCGGTTGAGCAAGTAATTCAACTAACAGCGGCCTACAAATCCTTAAATGGACAGTAGGCCGCTTTACGTCATGATTCAATGCAAAAAGAGCCTGCATCCCCTAATTTATCGAGGATGAAGACTCTTCTTTTGTACTGGATCGCATCTAGACATGCAGTACCTACACAATGAACTTCATAACTTCACGCCATTGACAATTTGACATTTGCTGTAGTCGCCTTCTGCAAAGTGTTTTACATTCATTGCGCATTCCACCGTCGCCTCTCGTAATGACTCCTGCGAGTAATAGGCGATATGTGGAGTCAGTATAATATTTTCCCTTTGGACAAATGGATGTGTGTGCAGATTCGGGTCTTCTTCCTGTAAAACATCCGCTGCATAATATGCCATCTTCCCCGAATCAATCGCCTGTACAATAGCATCCTCATTGATCACTTGACCCCTTGCTGCATTCACTAGGATGACCCCGTCTTTCATCTTGGCAATACTAGAACGATTGATAATCTCCTTCGTCTGCTGATTGGCTGGTAAATGAAGACTGATTAAATCAGACTGCTGAAGAACATCGTCAAAAGAAAGAAGTTCCACACCATATTCCGCCGCTTTTTCAGGACTCACAAACGGATCATAAGCTATTACGTTACAATTGAATGGTTTTAAACGTTGTGTAACGAGCCTAGAAATATTCCCAAACCCTAGTAGTCCTACAGTTTGATTCTCCAGTCTACGCATAGCCGGAAACAAGTTATAATCCCAAACAAGATCTTCTTTCACACTTTTATTGAAAGGTAGGATCATGCGATTCAACATGATCAGCATACCTGCCGTATAATCGGCAACCTCTTTGACACAGTATTGTGAGACATGCGTCACAGCGATATTTTTCTTTCTGGCATAGTCAATATCTGCATAATTAAAACCAATCGTTCCAAAAGCAATCAATTTTAATGTAGGAAGCGCATCCATTACTCGTTTAGTAAATGGTTCATAAGCACAAATGACAGCATCTGCATCACGGCAGTTTTCAATGAGTTCATCTTCCGTTGCAGAGGGGATCACAACTATCTCCAACTGATTACCGAAAATCTCTTTTTCTATCTCCAATGCACCTGGAAATGTAAAGGTACGCACAACTTTAAACAATTACAATCGTCTCCTTCAAACTACGTCTTGATTGAATATTTTCAGTAGCAGGACCCGTATCTCTTTTAAAGAATCCGCTGATATTTAAAATTCATGATGTTCGTCTTCCTTCAAAGAAAGCTCATAAATACTCTGCTATCCATTTACTTTGCAAATACGAGGGAAAGAGCTGGGAAGTAAGTGATAATCATAAGCCCCACTATCACGTACATGATAATCGGAATCATTTTCTTGATAATGTCTTCCAATGGAGTTTTTCCGACATTGGAAGCTATGAACAAATTCACACCAAAAGGAGGAGTGATAAAACCGATTGCGAGGTTAACTACCATAATGATTCCGAAATGAACCGGATCTACGCCCGCTTGCTGTACAATCGGCAATAGAATGGGTGTTAACATGGCGAGGGCAGGAATTGTATCAACAAATGCACCTACTACAAGTAAAAACAAGTTAATTAAAAGAAGGATGACGATTGGATTAGACGAAAATGAAGCGATGGATTCGGCTATAATCGCGGGAATTCGTTCAACTGATAGTAGATAGGCAAAAGCGATAGAAGTCCCAATCATATACATGGTAGCGCCTGTTAGGTTGATCGTTTCAAGCAAGCTCTCCTTGATTTCTTTCCACTTTAATTCCTTATGAACAAATGCGCCAATGATATATGAATAAATGATTGCCACGACGGATGCTTCGGTAGGAGTAAAAATTGACCCGTAGATTCCACCTAAAATAATAATAGGAGCAAGCAGTGCCCATTTTGCATCCCAAATGGATCTCATTAATGCAGAGAAACTAATATCAATATCTTCTTTGACAATCTCATCGCCTTGTTTCTTAATTGTCCTGTAAGAGACGAACATCAAAATCACTGCTATTAATAGTCCTGGCAAAATACCTGCTTTAAATAACTCACCAATGGATGTTCCACTGATGACACCATAAAGGATTAACGGAATACTTGGAGGAATAATAACGCCAATACAACCAGCTGCCGCTGTAATCGCTGAAGCAAAAGCAGGGCTGTAATTTTTTTCTTTCATAGAAGGAATCATGAATGACCCAATTGCCCCGACAGTAGCAGGTCCGGATCCTGACAACGCAGCAAAAAATGCGCATGCCACAACCGTGACCATTGCTAGACCCCCAACCATCCAACCGACAAGCTGTTTGGCCAGATTCAATATCCTCTCCGAAATACCACCCTTCCCCATCAACAGACCACCTAGCATAAAGAAAGGTATAGCCATGAGCGGAAAGGAATCAAGAGAAGTAAAAAGTTTCTGAATGAGCATGGGCAGACTGACTGAGTCCAAGAAAAAAATAACTAGCATCGAAGATAGACCAATTGCCACACCAATAGGTACACTTAATAGAATAAAAACAAAAAGACTCCCAAATAAGATCAACATAGTCATATGCATCAATCCCCACTTACGACAATTTTCTCAGGCTTGAAAATAAAGTACAGTCGTTGAACTAAACGAATAAGCATTAACACTCCACCGATTGGAATGATTAAGTATACTACCCACATAGGTAATCCAAGCGTGGAAGTTTTTTGTCCCATTAATTTAAGAGTTTGCACAACCTGTGTTCCGACTATAGCCATCACAAATGCAAATACAGACCACAATAAAACTACAATGACTTGTACTACTTTTTGTACATTCATTGGAAGTCTATCGACCAGTAAGGTGATTTTAATATGATCATTTTTACGAATTGTATAACTCATACTGATCCACGTAATCCAGATAAGCAAATAACGTGCCAGTTCAGCGCTCCAACCGACCGATATATTGAAAACATAACGAGACAGAACTTGAAGAAATACCAGCGCTACAATAAAGAGCGTTGAAATGATAAGTAACCATTCTTCCATTTTAATATCTATGAGCTCTTTCCATTTCACAGCGGATCCCCTCCTTAAAGGAAACTTTAGGATTTATGAAAAAATAGGAGGCGGGCCGCCTCCTATTTTTTATTATTCGCTATAGCTTTTAGCTAAATCTATTAAATCTTTCCCGATGATCTCCTCATACTTTTTATAAACCGGTTGAACCGCTTCGATAAATTTCTCTCTTTCATCCGCTGTCAGTTCAGTAACTTCAATTAAATTCTCATCTTTGAATTTAGTAGACATGGATTCTTCATCTTCATCAACAAATTGATAGTAGTCTGCTTCTGTTTTTTTACCAGCTTCAGTAATAATATCTTGAATATCAGCAGGCATCTCATCAAATAACTTGTTATTGAACAAAATGGCTAAACCTGAATACTGATGGCTTGTTAATGTTAAGTATTTTTGCACTTCGTAAAACTTACTTGAATCGATAAGTGATAACGTGCTATCCATACCATCATACGTCTTCTGTTGCAATGCGCTGTATAGCTCGCCAAATGCTAACGGAGATGCATTTGCGCCAAGAGTATTGAAAATATCCTGTTGAATTTCAGACTCTTGTACTCGAATTTTTGAGCCCTTCATATCTTCTGGCGTTGTGATAGGCTTTTTATTATTTAAGACATGTCTAAATCCATCGTAGCCGTAACCAAGAGCTTTTAGATTGATATCTCCTAAACCATCGGAAAGTTCTTTTCCTAAATCACCCGCTAAAGCCTCTCTAGGCGCTTCTTTACTGGCGAATAAGAAAGGAAGATCTAGTACATAGAAACGTTCATCGAAGTTTCCTATTGATGGTGATCCAACCATACTTATATCCGCATTTCCAAGCTGTATAGCTTCAATAATTTCACGATCTGAGCCATACAACTCACCATTCGCAAACACTTCTACTTTTACCTTGCCGTCAGAGTTCTTTTCTACTTCATCTTTAAAAACAAGAGCTGCTTTATGGGCTGGATGATCAGTTGGTACAATATGTGGAAACTTCAATGTATACGTAGCGTCTCCACCCTTCACTTCTTCGCCTGAAACAGGTTTGACGTTATCATCGGAACAAGCAGACAGGAAAACCGCGAATACTGCTGACATTGCTATCAATAACCATTTGTTCTTCATACAATTACCCCCTATTTTTTTCGTAAGTATGGAACAAAGATGCGAATGTGTACTTAGTTAAAAGCGCAGTGACAAGCAACTCAGACCACCATCATGTTTCTGAAACTCTGTCATCTCTACTTCAACTACATTAAAGCCTGCTTCTTCTATTTTTTGTTTTGTTTCAGGAAAACCGCTAGGAACAATAACTTTGTCATTCACACGAATAGTATTTGCTGTATATTCTTCTTCAGCCGGCACAACTATTTTTTTATATTCAGCAAATGCCGGATGATTGATGAATTCCCCCGCTGCCACTACTGTTTGATCTCCAAGGAATGTAATCCCCGTTTTCAAATGGAAAAACTCTTCTAGTGTCGTAATCGTTACATGATATCCTGCATCTTCAAGAATTTTCTTGAGCTGATCCGCCCCCTCTTGATTGGTCCGATCGGAAATACCGATATAGAAGTTTTTATCAATTTGCATAACGTCTCCGCCATCCAATGTGCCCGGTCCCTGTATATAGCGGAATTCATCGTAATAATTCTTTAACACTTGTTCTATCTCAATAATTTCTTTGTTACGAGAATCTGCTCCAGGATTCGTGATCACCGCAAACTCCGGTACGACTACCGCCGCATCTTCCACAAAGCAAGAATCCGGAAACTCTTCACTCGGATCTAGTTCGTGAACTGCAACTCCACAACTTTTAAGTGCTTTCACATACTCTTCATGTTGTTGAAGAAGCTCTTCAAAGTTTGGTTCCCCTAAGTCCGAAGTCGTCAATCCATTCAAATAACTTTTTCCAGGTTTCTTGACAATTGTCTGTTTAAATAACATGTTCTGTTCCCCCTAATTTTTTTTATAAAAAGATATAATGTAAACGGTTTCAATTATAAACAAGTTCATTAACAAAATTGTTTTCCACTGTACGGAAAGTTTTTGTTGTAAACGGGATATATTTTCATTATAATGAAACAGAATTGAATGTCAATACGAAATTTTCAGTTATGTGTACATATTTATTTTATATATTTTTTCTTCTAAGGACCTTGAATATTCTTTTCTCTAATAACTTGATTGTAAAGAAAGGCGGGTTGCGAATGCAGACGATAACTCGGGCGATGAAAATAATTGATTGTTTTATCTCGAGTGAACCCAATCGATTCTTATCGATTACCGAGCTCTCCAAACAATGTGATTTACCTGTTAGTTCCATTCATCGCTTACTTAACGCAATGATTAAGCATGAATTAATACAACAAGACCAAGAGCGTAAATTATACGGACTCGGCATCACTTGGTTAGAATATGGCTTGAAAATGTATGACACGATGGATTACGTCAGTGTGGTCCGACCTGATTTAGAATATTTAATGAAGCAAGCAGAAGCTAGCGTTTATTTACGAAAGCCCATAGGTTCGGAATCAATCATCATTGAACGAATTGATTGTACAAACCAAACCATTCTGGCTCATGAAAAACTAGGATTGCGCTCTTCTTTGCACGAAGGTGAGGCTAATTTGGCTATGTTAGCCCATATGAAAAGAGAAAAAGTAGAAGAAATCATTCAAGAGTTGATTCCAGAAAACGAAAAAGAAGAATTTTTTCTTCAGTTAAACCACATCAAGCGAGATGGCTATGCTATTGGCGAGGACCATGACAACCAGATCACTACGGTTGCAGCACCTGTATTGAACCATTATGGGGATATTATCGGAGCAGTGAATGTGAAGATTAAAAGTTCCACAATGACCGCCGAAAAAAAAGAACAGGTCATTCACGAAGTCACGAATACAGTCAACAAAATCTCATGGAAAATGGGCTATCAAAATTAAAAGCATAGAGGGGAAGATACAATTATGAAACATTTACTGAATAAAAACGTGAAAAATATCGAAATCTCAGGTATTCGCAAGATCTCCAACTTGATAGATAAATCATCTGACACCGTCAATATGACTTTCGGACAACCTAATTTCCCTACACCTGATTACATTAAAGATGCTGCGATTAAAGCGTTGGAGGATAATCATACAGACTACACAGAGACAGCCGGAGTATACGAACTCCGCCAGGCCGCTTGTGATTATGTAGAAAAGCTGTATGGATTGAAATACAACCCAGAAAACGAAATCATTGTCACAGTAGGCGCAAGTGAGGCTTTGGATATTACACTCCGGACGATACTCGATGAGGGTTCAGAAGTCATTATGCCTGCTCCAGTGTTTGTTGGCTACGAACCTTTGATTAAAATGTGTAACGCAAAAGCCGTCTATGTAGACACAACTGAAACTGATTTCAAAATGACCGCCTCTATGATCGAAGAGAAACTAACAGACAAAACCCGTTGTGTCCTACTGCCTTATCCAAGTAATCCAACTGGAACCGTCTTGACAAAAGAAGAGGTCATGGAGATTGGTGAATTACTTCGTGGAAGAGAGATCTTTATTATTTCAGATGAAATTTATAGTGAACTAGTATATGAAAGTAAGCATTTTTCTATCGGTGCAGTACCAGGATTAAAAGATCAGACCATTATCATTAACGGTCTCTCCAAGTCCCATGCGATGACAGGATGGAGAATTGGTTTCGCCTTTGCGCCAGCTTATCTAGTAGATCAGTTTTATGCCGTTCACTCGTTTAACGCTATTTGCGCACCTTCCATTAGCCAATATGCAGCCATTGAAGCGTTAAGACAAGGCGCAGATCATGAAGAGATTGTGGCGATGAAAGAGGATTATAAAAGAAGAAGAGACTTCGTCTACTCGCGGATAAAAGAAATGGGTCTGAACGTGACTAAACCTGAAGGTGCTTTTTATATTTTCCCTTCCATCAAGAATACGGGGCTAACTTCTGAAGAATTTTCCACTCGCCTACTTGAAGAAGCGAATGTAGCCGTCATTCCCGGCAGTGCATTCTCTTCATATGGAGAAGGATATTTACGAATCTCCTACGCACAATCTATGGAGGAATTAGTAAAAGGCATGGATGGTCTCGAGCGCTTCTTGACTAGACTGGCGCAAGAAGCGTAAATTTTATAAGCATGCTTGTGCCAGAAACTATCTTGATTGTTTTTGGCACAAGCATTTTTAAATTACATTATATGATGGGTTAAATGTTCGTTCATCCACTCCATTTCTAACTTGCGTCAAGGTCTGTACCCTTTCTTCTTTCAACAATAAAGGCTAGACACAAGAAGTCGTCTACATTGATTCAATTCAACAATTACCGCTTGCTTCGATGGGCGTTACGTATCGACGCAGTGATCAATCCGTCCTTGTCCAAGCTTTTTGTGAGATTGCTGTTCGGGTTGCTAGGAGTGTGGAATAGTTTTTTGGATTGCTCCTCTTTTTCTAATGGCCTGCTGTATATCGTACTCAGGGACCTAGGTTTTCCCGAGCTACTTGCCGCGGCACTCGTCTGGGCACCGCCACCAAGAGATAATTGTGCGAGGACCTGGTATCAATTAAGTGTGTCATTTCTACACAGCTATTGTTTTAATAAATGTTAGCTATCAAAAAGCATCAACTCTGAGATGTTGGAGTTGATGCTTTTTTCAAAGGCAGAGTGATCTTTCTATATTCATTCATTCGAATTGTGTGGGAATTGTGTGGGGACCTGGTACCTGTATCGACTACGACTAGAAGGCTTTTTCAATGCTTTACTCGTCTTGCATAGTCATGATAGAACCGTCATGCGCAGAAAACTTAATTCTGTACTGATCCCAGACAGTTTTCACGTGAAAAGTATAATATTCTCGATCGTAGTATTTATTTTCGGGCTGATAATATATTTTTTCTGTGCCTGATGAAATAAATTCTGTCCTGACGTCTCCGAAATCTTGATAATAACTTTTTTGCAAATAGTCCTGTACCTGGTCTACCGTCGGATTGATCGGTGACTCCTCAAAGGATTCCCCGTCTACCCCATCCAGCAGCCACTTTCCGCCTTCCTTCACAAATGTGTAAATTTGATTGGCACCTGAGCTTAGCCCCCGGTTCGGTATTACGGTTTTTAAAATGCGCTTCGAAGGACTGTTTTCGATTATTTCAAATTTTAATTCGGTGGATACAGGCTCAGCAAACAACGATATATCGATCGTCGGATGCATAAAATTTTTATAATACTCTCTTACCTCTTCTACATACTGAGGAGTTGCGAGCTTTCTCAGGTCATTTTCAATATAAGAAAAATCCCTGTAAGCGCCGTTAACAATTTCTGCTGTTTCCAATACATTGCGGATGTCCGGACCAATTGTACTGATCATTTTTCTCAGTTCGTTCCGTAAATCCTGACTAGCAATGTAAACGGGAATATCCGCTTTTACGATGGCATCCCGGCCATTATTGTATCGAATGGTGATGAAGGTCTGGTCACCATCTTTCGCAGTTGTTTTTACCCGCACTTCGCCGAGATAGTTTGCAGTCGCTATGTTTCGGTCTTTCACTTCTAACGTTACATTGCTGTCTGGCAGTGTCAGCGGCTGCACATTTCCCTTCTGATCAGTTCCGCTGACTTTTAATTCTTTTGTCTCGCCCGGAGCCAGCACAATAGCATCGCCAGTCAGCTCTTGATAACCGCATGTAGATCTCTGAACAAGAGGGATACTGAGAAATGGATAGGTTACGTCCCAATAAGTATTTTTTTCTGATCCTATTCGTGCCGTCGATTCAAAGTAGATTTCACCTTTTTCACTAAAACATGCTATATCTTTGTCGATTTCACCGGCCACTTTCATTTTATAGCCGCCTGCAGTGTCTATACCTCCAAGTGTAAACTGTAATACATCGGCATTTATATTTATGCCTCCGCCAACCTTCCCTTCTATTTCACCTTTCAGCGATAAAAATTCAGCAGACAGGTCGCTTGTAGAATAATTGAAAGGCTTGTAGCCGGCTCCCTCTTTCTTCAGACCAAGATTATAATTTTTTTCTTCGACAATTTCTAATTCAACAAACACTTTCCCGCTTGTCTCGCATTGTATAAATAATTGGATTGCAGCTCCTGCCACCCCGTACGCCTTGACCGGAATTGGAGCGGTAAGCGGAATTCTCAGCGGCTCCGGCTCAAAACCCGACAACTTTACTTTTACGTTCAACTCATTTTTCAATCCGCTGTCTAATTCCAGCCAATTCACGTTAAGTCCTTTAAAATCGTAATTCACAATGGGCTGAATGAGCTGAATCTTACCGCCAATAGTTGCTGCTCCCTTCTTCTCTCCGTTAGGGAATAATTGAACATCACTGAATTCTACATAAGGGTTACCATTTTCTTCTCCAATTTCAATCTTGCCTATGGATTTACCAACCGGGTTCTCCACTTCGAAGGTACGCCTGTCTCCGTTCTCAGTTTCACTGATCACACGTGAGTACACGTCAGGTTCCAGCATAAAATCATCTGCCGTAATGGGTACCGTTTTCGAAATATCCAGATCTTTCACGACATCTTCCGCTTTGGGCTCTCTTGTCGTTAACACTGTTTTATGCCCGTCGTATTGGATATCAACAATTTCCTTAGCCCAGCCAAAAGTATGCTGGGCGGTCTCTGGAAAAATAATGATATCTCTAGCCGACAGCTGCTTCAATACATCCGGCATCCTATCGAAAACAAATGTATTGTTCTCATAATTTAAGTCTGCTGCTGATTGTACAATATCGTCAGGCAGACTGGTCACATCTTCTTGGTATGTAACAGTGTTTGTACTATCTTTACGCGGTGAAAACGCATTTGACTCATCTCGCTGTTCACCTGTTTGAAACGGCATCTTCACAGGCGTGCGCAGCAATTTGCGCTTTGCCGACGAAACTTCATCCGCGACAAACAGCGTATAAGCAGTATTTGGCAAGTACCCTCCCTTAGGCGGCTGCACGACAACTGTATTACCTTGATCTACCAGCACTGCAGTCGTAGGGATCACTTGCCCTGCTTCGTCTGTTATGTATAGTTGCTTGTTTGTAATGGATGACACTTCCACATCTCCACTGAACGTAATCGTCCACTCCTTGTTTAATGGAACATTCTTTTTCATTGGCATGGACTCCCAGTCTGTCTCTGCCTGTACGTAAAGCGGCGCCCCCAGGATGGCTTTTATAAAAATGCCAGTGAATAGAAGTATAACAACGGCAGCTAAGGAACTTCGCTTTACGAATCGCTGCAATAAAATCTCCTCCTGCTTGTATTATAGTATTACTTATATACTATCACTTCAGAGGGTGCATATTCGATTTAACTTTAAATTATTCTGAAAAGTTGATAGATTACATGATGTTTTTTATGTGACAGTGTCTAGTATGTTTAAATCCGAGAAATATTTAATACGTCTAAAGTATTTTATATGCCCAAACTTTTTAAAAGTAGATTCTGCAATATTATGCTATCATACATACCGAACACAAAAAGGACCGGTGACATCTATGACTAATCGCAACAAAGGCATTGTACTCATATTACTCTCTGCATTCGGCTTCTCGATCATGACCTTGTTCGTCAAATTATCGGGCGACGTGCCGACGCTGCAGAAAACGATATTCCGCAACGGGGTATCGATGGTCATTTCATTCTTCTTCGTTCTCCGCTTCAAAGAGCGCCTTTTCGGCAAACGGGAAAACCAGCCTCTTCTGCTATTGCGGTCGGCACTCGGCATGATCGGAATTATCCTGCTGTTTTATGCAATCGACCACCTCGTCATTGCAGATGCGGACATGCTGAATAAAATGAGTCCGTTTTTCACGATCATCTTTGCGGCTATTTTTTTGAAGGAATTCGTTAAACCGTATCAAATTTACAGCATCATCGCTGCTTTCCTGGGCACGTTATTTATCATCAAGCCGTCGTTCTCGCTCGATCTCATTCCGTATGCCGCGGGAATCTTGTCTGCTGTTTTTGCCGGAGCTGCCTACACTGCGCTTCGCGCACTCGGCAACCGGGAGCAGTTTTACACGGTCGTGTTTTATTTCTCGGGCTTTACGACTGTCGTGCTTCTTCCGTTCGTCATTTACGATTATCAGCCGATGACTTTGCAGCAGACCATCTATTTGCTGCTTGGCGGAGTATTTGCGACAATCGGTCAATTCGGCATCACGCTCGCCTATAAATTTGCCCCCGCCAAGGAAATCTCCGTCTTCAACTATTTCACGGTCGTGTTTACGGCATTGCTCGGGCTCGCTTTCCTTGGGCAAGTGCCTGATCTATACAGTATAATCGGTTATTTCATTATTTTTGGCGCATCGTTTTATATGTTTTTGAAGAATAAAAAAGAAATAGTAGAAGCCACATAAATTTATGAGATATCATTAATGATGAATATAGGCAGAGAGTGAAAGAGGAACAAATGTAAACTTGTAATAAAAAAAGCTTCTTTTCGCTACGCCACACAACTAGCCTGATTGCTTCACTTTTGGAGCAACCGGGCAAACTTCCTCTACAATCAAGCTGAATTTGTAGGGACCATTACAGATAGTCATCCAGCGGAGAAGTCCGTCAGTCCACGATCTTATTGCGTATCTCAAAACAGCGCAACTGCCTTATTTCTTCAATTACATTCCTGTAAAACCAATAAAAAGTCCTCTGATTTTCATTTCAATCAGAGGATTTTTATAAATTTTCAGCGTCCTTACTCCAAGTCTCTTACACCATGCTCTCACTTCTTAATCTTCCACCCGCCCCAAACCTTTGGCGTCGTAAGATCCGCTCCATAACTGTCTACAAAGTATACAGAAACATGATCTTCATATTTTCCGGTATTCTTAACCATATTGCCGACCAGTTCTCCTAATTGATCTACAAACCTTTCTTTCTCATGTTCAGGAGAATAATACCAGCTTTCGCTTACCACCACATTTACCGATCCCCAATCGTCGTAACGAGGACGAACATCAAGAATAATGCCGTCGCGCATCGTCTTCAATTCAGAAATCGCTTCATCAAATGTATTACTTTGCTGATTTTTCACAGCTTCAGCTGATGGATACGCAACTGTGACCGTTTCAAACGTAGCGTTTTTACCGCCTAATTGATTATCCCTCGCTAAATCTCCAGTCATTTTTTCACCAAACTCGCCATAGATACTCTTAATGGTATCCGGCTGCGGGTGGTCATCTAAATTGAATCTGAACATTGCGCTTGCTGCAAATTCTGCAGGTTTCCAATCGGCCGGAATGTCAAAAGTCAATTCAGCCTTGCCGCCCTGCGTTTTTATAATTGTGTGGGGACCTGGCACCAATTAAAAATATTCCACTACCCGAATTGTGTGGGAATTGTGTGGGGACCTGGTACCCTATTGAAGTAAACAGAGAGAAGCCATCCAATCATTTTGCGATTGGATGGCTTCTCAATTTGTACATCTTTAAATTGTCAGACTAGTGTCTGAGTTTTGTAATGCACAGGTGCGGCTTTTTACTACATGTTAAACTATACAACCTCACTCCACAGTCCGAATCAACGTAACATTATGCTGCTCCACGTCTGTTAGTTCGCCATCGTACGAGGCATCCGAAACATACCACGTCTGTGAGTCAAAATATGTCTAAAGGATTGAAATCTAAACTAGGTGATCAATGTAACTATTATATGTAGCATTCATCGTAATGCCACTAAGACATACTTTAGTTATATGTCTACAATTCATAAACTTTGATCCTAACTCTTCGGTTGATTGAACCGAGAACAATACGAATCTGCATATCAATTATGTGGAGTTCTAGTATCTGTTCTAATAATTTAATTTAAAGTAATCTGTTTTTGCTCTAAAATATTGCCAAACTTATCTAGTAAAACAATGGTCACATTAGAATTGTGTTTTAAATCCGTAGTACCAAGCGAGAACAAGTTATTCCCTTCAAAATGCATAGAAATGTCATTTACTGTAGCACTGTATACTTCTGCTGAAGCAGTTACTTTAATCGTGTGAAGATTAAACAAATTCATATAATGAATTTGAATATCTTGAAGATACTGAGTGTCAACTACGTTAATTTGAACACTTACAGTGAAGCCAGAATTCGTCTTTCCTTTTGCCGTAACCATACCAATTGTAGAAGTGTCAACCGCCTCCCAAACAACTTTTTCTATTCCAGTTGTCTTGTCTCTGTATGTTACGTTCACTTCAGATGGCAATATAGGCTGTTCGTTTTGTTTTACGTTAATAGGCAACAGTTTTTCAGTTGCAATGACATTGGAATCTATTAGTGGTATTACGAATTGACGATCTGCCGTGTTACCAGTTGCATCAGTCACTTTAATAGTAAATTTATACTCACTTTCCCGTGTTCCTGTAGGTGTTCCTGATAGCATTCCAGTCTCTGCATCTAATTTAATACCTGACGGAAGTGTTCCAACCTTACCATATGTATAAGGGGCGCGTCCGTGTATGGCTGTTATCTGTTCTTGATACTCACTTTTCATTACGGCAGGGTCAAGTTCCTTAGAACGGATTGCAAGAAAGGATGTACGCTTCCCAGTTACATAATTCAGTATTTGCTGAGCATCTAATTGCGTGATGACATTGTCACCGTCTACATCCGCTGCCAATAACTGTTCCTTACCTGTAATATGGTCACCATTCACATGTTGCAAAATCCGCATAGCAGATGACGCACTAGGTTCATTAGTTCCGTTAACATCACCGAAAGGGATTCTTCTTTCTATTTTTCCATCCAATGTTTCCACTAGCATATCTGCACCTGCGCGTCCATTTGCTACAACTTTTCCAATAGGGAGGTTGACCCCAGCCCCCTCTTGAAACGAAGATGGAAGACGATAGGTGATATACCCTACAAGTAAACGTTTGTCAGTAATTCTGACCTCTTTACCTGAGTATGAAATGATGTCAATTTTCAACCGATTATTTACTATAGTTGATAATGTTCGGAAGTCACCTTCTTTAAAGATGCTAATCGGTTCAAACCCCACCAATTCAATTCCTTGTGATTCCAGCCCAACATTGACTTCAAAAGTCAAGTTTTGTAGATAGGAGAATTCATAAAGTGTTACTGGTACTTTCACCATATTTCCGAGAGAACGAACTTCTGCCACTTCCAATTTCTCAGCAAAAGCGCCATGTGCCATACTAACAAAAAACGCCCCAACAAACAAAAGGGAGACGACCAATTTTGGCAAATATTTTTTTTTCTTCATTAATAATCCCCCTCGTTATTCCACTGTGAACGTCTGCCGAATCGGCTTGTTCAATTTTGTGCCATTAGCTGAATGAAGCTGTTCAGTCACTTCAATTGTATAGTTGCCTCTAGCATACGGCGTAATCGGTGTCACTTTGAAAGTATCTTCAGTAACTGGTGTGATTTTTATTTCCATTATTTTTGTACTCGTTCTTACAGTAACTGCATAATGATTTAATGTAGCAGGGTCATAGGGTTTGCTTAGCTTGATGTGCCATTCTTTGCCGGCTTTTTCTTTTTTGCTATAGTTTTTAGTTTCTCCGTCGAAGGGTTTAATTGCGCCATCTATAATTTGTTTACTTACGTCCTTTCCGTCTTTTGTAAGAATGTGAACATTATTCAATTTTAGGTTGTTCTGCATATTTGATTTTCTGACAGTTGCTTTGATCGTCAGCAAAGTGTCCCCTTCAAACTTTTGTCCTTCAGACTTAGCGAACGCAAAAGATATATTACCAGCCGAAGCTGCATTGACAGAAGTTAAATAATTGCCGACAGACTCTCCCACTGATACATTTCTCTCATTTACTGTCAATAGTTCAGGATCATATTCCAAATCAAATGATCCAGCTGCGACTTCTTCCATGCTATCGATAAATATAGAAAATTCAACTGTAGTAGCGCGCTGTTCATATACCGTAGACACGCCAATTACTGTCTTTGTTTGCGCATTTACTGGAACAGTAGGAGCAAAGTAAAACAACAGACTCAACACTAATAATATCTTAACTAATTTTTTCATATATACTAATTGGAAGGGAGGTACATCTCAGCCTCCCCTCTTCCTCCAATCTGTTATTAATGAGCCTCGAATCGAAGCTGTTCAGGAGCAAATGTATCTAGGATATCGTCAAATAAGGATGGATTATCAAGTAAACGCTTAATAGAATAGAATCCATGAGGTATATTATTCTGTGGCGAATAATTTAATGGATACGTCGTTTGAATAGACTCCAATTCGTCGCCCGTTGAATTATAGACGATCACTTCCACATAATCTCCTGTTTGAATACCCCCGCGACTCATTAGAAAAGCATTAGAACCTATCCCTAATGAAGTCGCCGGCAATGATATTCCGTTTACTTTTGCCACAACTCGGCTGACTGTAGAATCTGTTGTAATCCTACCATTCATCATATTTCCCGATGTAAGGAAAGTGACTCCCTGCACATATCTTCCCGGAACTACAATCCCAATTTGGCTAGCATCGTATAAAGACATAATTTGATTATATCGATCTGTATTTTCCACGAAATCTGCAAGTGTTCTAACTCCTTGAACAACTTGATGATCACTTCTTACTTCCACATTAACAGTTTTCACAAAATTTCCTTCCACTGTTTTCGCGATAATTGTCGTGGTTCCAACGTCTACAGGTATAACAATTCCATTCGTCACTACTGCAACCGATGGATTGAGTGTGCTCCAAGTTACTTGCTGGTTTGTAGCAGTTGTTGGCAACACTCGATATCCTATCGTTTCACGTTCAGGTGTAAATGAATTTCCTGCTCGCATGAATACTAGGGATTCTCGATTCAGCTCGAGCGAAGAAACAGTATCAGGGGAAACACCACCTGCAGACACATTTATAGTGTAAAGTTTAGTGGTCTTTCCGTCTTTCGCAGTCACTAATACTTTGATTTGTGCTGTGCCATCATCGGATAAGTAATTGCCCATATAGGTTACCTTCGCATTCAGATGGTCATCCGCGCGTGCATCTACTTTAATTTCTCTAAGCGGTCCTTGAATAGACGAAGCTTGAATAACATGATTATAGTATGTTAATGTCGAAGCAGAAAAGTTGTGAACAGGTATATCGTTAATTGAAAGTGACTTCAAATCGGCATTTGCCGATACATCACGTTCAATCAGCCGGTTCCACTTGAGCGTATTCCCCCATGGGAGATAATCAACGATTCGCCCCTCCACTTCGAGGATATTGAATACAAATTCAGAGCCCTGAACACTAATAGGTGTTTTTCCTGTCAGTAGTACTTTATGGCGGCCAGCAGCGTTGAAGTTCGTCTTACTAAAATTCTGCTTATAATCTTGAGATCTGTCACTGTACTGTGAATGAAACTGAACATCGCCAATCTGCTTGAATTTCCCGTCTACGCGCAAAACTCCATCTGTCAAATGCCCTTGATCATCCATGTTCTTGCCAAGATACTTATACGGTCTAGACGCATGGTTTCTAGGACTTTCCATGCTAAAATCACGGTACACATGTACATAGTCACCATCTCCCTTTTGATAATCAGAGACTATAGTATCCATCGATCCTTTTATCATCGTTAACCAACCATCTTTAATGGTATAGTTTCCAAAAACTTCAACTGTGCCATGATTCACGTAGAGTTGTCCGCTTTTCTGGGTGATATTACCGCGTTTCGTACTTTGCTTCAATTGATTTTCGGACCCGACTAGTACGACTCCACCATTGACGTTTAATGACCGGTTCGTCTTAAACTCCTCATCAATGAGTGGTCCACCCGCTAATGTAAGATTCCCATCCACCTGCAGTATCCCTTGCTGTAAATCAAAAGATCCTTTTTGCTCCACATCTTCTTTAGCGTGAATTAAGCCTTTCCCCACTTCAATCCGGCCCTCTTGCACGATATTTTCATTCGCTAAAAGTACATTGCCGCCTAATACTAAATGTCCGCTTGGCCCCTGCTCAAAGGGACCGCGAATCCGTATTTCAGGATCTTCTTTTCCTTCGTAACCTCCATTAACTCGTAAAAACCCATTTTGCTTATACATATGGGCTGTTTCAAGTTGACTATTATTCAAATTAATAATGGATCCTGGTGATTGCTCGATATTTGTAGCTTGAACTATTCCGCTCACCGAACGTAGTTCAGAGCAAGACAATAATACCAAATCTCCATCCACTGTGACATTATAGCCATTGGCATCAAGTTTCATATTTTCTTGCAGTACCAAATCGCCCGTTACATGAAGGTCTTTCGTCAACACCCAATTGCTCGGGACTTTAGGGTCCCGCAATTCATCGACAATTTGACGGATACGATCGAAAATACTAGTCAATTGAACAGCGTTGACCGCTTGAAAATACTGACCGCCTGTCTTGTTAGCGATATTTGTAAGAAATGGAATAGGCAAGCTACTTGATTCACCCAAACCAATTGTATAAGTTCTAATATTTCGTGAACGCGCTTCTTCTGCGAGACGTAATGACTCAGTGTTGTTAATAGAAAAACCATCAGTCAATATAATCATAATTTGATGGTTATTTCCTCCGTTCACCGAAAACTCGTGTATTGCTTCTTTCAAACCTGCGCTCATGTCCGTCCCACCGCTCGCCACAACTTGATCAAGCGCAGCATTCACAGCGTATCGGTTATTTGTAAGTGATTGCAGATTAGACGCATTCTCATTAAACTGTATTACGGCTGCTCGGTCATACTCATGTAAATCAGACATTATACGCTTAGCCGCCTGAATACGCACATTCGTTAGATCGTTCTTCATCATACTTCCTGAACTGTCCATGACAAACACAATATCAAGCCCTCGATCTACACTACATGCTGCAATAGAATCACCTTGCGCATGGATTCGCCCTAAACCCGGCAGGAAAATTGCCGATATCAATAACAGTGTACTAATCACAAAAATAAACAGTCCCTTTTTCTTTCTCATCATTCTTTCCTCCTTCTGGATTTGATAGTTAAAGTGAGCTGTATCGTAAAAAGGAGTTTAACGAATACAATGAAAAAATTCAGCATCTTATGTATGTCTTTGTTACTGATTGCTCTTACGCTCTCTCCATCTGATACCCGGGCGATCATGCTCACATCTGATACGACGAATCCATTGAAGCCTTGGACCATTACCTTTAGCCATCCAGTGGCCGATAAATCAGCCGTTAGCTCGAATGTATACATAGAAACCACTTCTGGCGCCAAACACCCTTCCACTCTCTCTATATCGGATGATTCGGAAAGGATTACAGTTCAACCCGATAAAAGGTATGAAATTGGAACGGAATACCGTATCGTGGTTTCCAAACGAATTGAATCAAAGAATGATAAAATGCTGCAAGAGGACTCCGAGATGATTTTCACATATTCTGGAACGCATATTACAGCCATCACTGCTCCATTAAATCCTTTAGTCACAAACGTTAAAGTTAAGACCTCTAAATTAGTTTCGACTGCAACCATTTCACTTAATGAAGGCGCAGAACAGGACATGTTGCATCCAGCAATTCACACTTTCTCTAAAGGTATGCGAGGTTTAGCTATAGGTGATCGCTTAACAATTAGAGTCTACGATAGAAACAGTTCACTACTAGAAGAACAGTTCTACGAAATACGAAAGTAAAAGGGGGTTCATCATGAAAAAATTTATTTCTATTACGATGATTTTTTTGCTAACGATCTATTCACTACAACCATCTATGCCAACATTTGCTGCGGAAGGTATTTTGACTCAACTAGGAACCACTAAACAAAGTACCAACTTCCCAGTCACTTCACTTGCTCTTGATGATAAAGGTAATTCAATAGAAAGCGGCTCATTACCGGGAAGTTTTGCTATTACAAAAGAGTTAACTAAAAAGCCTGGCAGTAATTCATTTGAAGCAATCATTACTTTCTCATCTAATAAAGAAAATATGAGTGTAAGTGTAGTTCAGAAAACCACTTCTGGGTATGAGTATCAAGTGGGAGGGATAGTTGTGACTACATCTGTTAATCAGAAAGTTGCATTTCCCGTTACGCAAGCAGGTATTTATTACATTAAAGTTTTAGATGGTGGTACATCTGTTTATTCAAACGAGATTAAAATTCTTCCACCCGCACCAACAGTAACATCTGTTAAAGGAACTTCTAAAATTATCGCAGAAGGCGGAATACCGGGAGCGTCTGTTCATTTGTTGAATCTAACGGTTGAGTCTACGAATAAAGATTACTTAAAAGAAAGTACCTTTAATAAAGATGGAATAGCGGAATTCCAAGATTTAAGTGTTAGAAATGGGTACGAAGCCAAACAAATGAGTAATGGCCTAGAGAGTACATTATCAAATAAAGTCACGATCTTTCCATCGCCTGCTAAGTTGAAAGTGGTAAAGCATTCCGGCTCCAAAATAAGTACCGGGGAAATCGCAGTCACTGGTATTGAAATAGGAGACACACTACTACTTTACAAAGGTAGCACCTTAGAATCGGAAATAGTGCTTGAAAACTTAAGCACTAAAAACTTCAACAATTTAGCTGCTGGTGTATATCGTGTTATAAGAAAAGTTAATGAAATAGAAAGTGATCCTGCCGAAATCGAAATTCTCGACAAATCAACTGCCCCAATCATTACTTTAGAGGATGCTATTCACCACGAAATTGAATATCCTTATTCTTACGTTGAACCTGGATACTCAGCAATTGATAGTGAAGGACAGCATATAAAAAAAGAAAACATCAAGGTAGTCAGTACTATACCTAATACATCGCCACCAGGGAAATATACTATCACCTACACCGCGACGGACGATTATGGCAATACAGCTATAGCAATACGGAATGTCACAATTTTTCCTAATACTATAAATGCGGCTATTGTTCATACTAATGAAGGCCTGCCCGAACAGAGGTCTAACGGCGATATTAACATCACAAACGCAATTGCAAAAGCAACTATTTATGTATATCAAGATCCCGATCAGCAAATAAAAGAATTTGTTCTCGCAAACCAAGACACCTATACCATCTCATTACCTGTTGGTAAGAACTATTTTATTATCCAAGAAGTAAATGGTGTTCGAAGCAAACCTTCGGAGCGCTATGAAGTGAAGGATACAACTCCTCCACAGTTGAAATTACATGGTAAACAGACCATTCCATTAGTCGTCGGTGACAAATATGAAGAGTATAGTGCTACAGCAACCGACAATGTTGATACCGCTCTTGAAATAATGATTACAGGATCTGTCGATACATCCAAACCAGGAAAATATACTATTACTTACAATACGCGTGACAAAGCAGGTAATTTTGCATGGACTGAGAACGATTCTGATTCTATCAAAGAAAAATATAAACGAACGATTATTGTTTCACCTAAAAGTGTAGTGGCAATCGGTAGCACAGCAGATATGGGGGAAATTGGCGTCAAGTTTATTTATCCTGGGACAGCTAATTCGCTGACAAAAGTTACTCTCCATCAACTTTCTTCCAATGTAGATGGAAAAGACAGTAACATAGAGTTGAAATCAGAGTACGTTCTGCCTTCAGAGACAACTTCTGTTTTTACAGGTGTCAAACCAGGTAGATACTACGTCACGCAAACAGTCGGTACTTATCAAAGTGCACCTTCTAATATTGTTGAAGTCATTGATACCGATCGTCCATATATTACTCTAACGGGACCCGATCAACTGCATTTCACGTGGGGAAAAGATTCTCCTCCCTATTACCTTGGTGGAAATTATAATGATCCGGGAGCAAATGCAAACGATTATTTAGAAGGTGATTTAACACAATTTATTACAAAGCAATCTACGTTAGATGCGAACCCTACCCCAGGCGTTTATAAGATTAGGTATAATGTAAATGCTAAGCGCGGAGTATCCGCTGATGAGAAAACACGTACGGTGACAATAGCTCCACCAGCAATCCATTCGGTTACTAGCAAAATTGGATCAAGTCAAATCGAAGTCAGCGGTATATTCCAAGATCCCAGCACAATCGTCAGCTTGTATGATGCGTATGGAACGTTAGTCAAATCTAAGAACGCAGAAGATAAAACTGACATTTCTTTCAAGGATGTAGCTGCTGGTCTGAGCTATTATGTTACGCAAACGGTTAACGATATTGAAGGTGGACCTTCTGCAACAGTGAATGTGAATTTACATAGTGATGCTGAAGAGCGGACTCGATTATCTTCATTCGATTTTCCTGCTAGTCAAACTAACGGAGTGATTGACCACAATGCGGGAACCATTACATTAACCGTTCCAGCCGACACTGATGTTACGAAATTGGCTGCAACTTTTACTACCGAAAACAGTGTGCCAAATGATAATACAAACCCAAAAGCACCCTCTATTAAAGTCAAAAGCTCCGAGCAAGTAAGCGGAATAACAATTCAAGACTTTACGAAGCCAGTACAATATGTCTTGACGGTAATGGACGTAAAGAAAACTTATACTGTGACTGTTTTTAAAGCGAGTAACAGTTCCTTAAAATGGAAAAATGCTTTTCTGAAGAATATACTACCTTCTTCGTCCCCCCAAGAGTTCTGGCTAACATCTGGGGAACAAGCTCTAGCCATTCAAAATGGCGTCAGTTATATGTCACCTGAAGCAATGATTCATGTCTCACCAACAACTCTCAAAGAAAGTACTGTAAGTAATTTATCTGTTCAAAAGGTATCACTTTCTTCTATCAAGCAATCAGGAGACCCTTCTTGGATTTCTAGTCTTTCCAACGTGTATGATATAGGATGGGGCAGAGAATCTTATCGGTTTACACAGCCTATCGAGTTAGAACTGCGCAGTACCGAAAACAAAAGTTTTGCAAAACTAGTGAGACAAAACGGTAAACTATATGCCTTCTTGCAACCTACTAAAAGGTACGGAAAGAATGTCGTTGGCCTCATCTCTGAACCAGGTATGTATGGTTTGATTGATACGTTAGAAGCTCCGACAATCAAGCAGAGCAGTACAGAAAATCCTAAGAGATTCACCATCGAACATACACCAGGAATAACCTATTACTCAACAAGCAGTCGGCAAGTACGCTTTGATCAAAGTAGCAAAGACTTGAATCAGAATGGCTTCTTCTTCGATGGGTCAGTAACTGATATGACAAATTGGTCTTCAAACTCTAATGAACCAATTGAAGCAAACGATGAGTTATATGCCTTTAGAGTTTTCAATCAAGTAGTCAGCCCTGTGTCCGCTTTCGTTACCCCAAAAACTACGACTTGGCTGAATAAAGGTATACAATCCGTTGAAAATCATAAGATTTGGAAAGTATCATTCAATGCAAGAATCGATATAAATACTTTGTATTCCAACTCAATCAGAGTGACCGATGACACCACAGGCAAACAAGTGAATATTTCCCTTTCGACAAGTACGGATGGAAAAACAGTATTGATCGTACCAGATGTCTTATATGAACGTGGAAAACAATATACACTGTGGATCGACAAGACATTAAAAGGAAATACCAAAAACAAAGAATTTCTAAAATATCCTACAAAACTTTCTTTTAAGGTAAAATAACAAAAAGCAGCTCGCTCGGAGAATATCCAAGCGAGCTGCTTTTTCATATCACAATTGTATTTGAAACTTCATTTGAACCGGATCTTTCAAGGCTGCTTTAGAGTATCTAGATTTAACAGTGGGTTCAACGAATAGATAGTATGTCGCCCCACGTTCATATTTGAAACCCTCTAATAGTCGAACTTCTATAGTTTGAGTGTCTGCTAGCAATTGATAGCCAATCGGCACTTTCACACCCGATTCATTCATCACATACACTGTATCCCTATTGACAGTCGTCATATCAGGCTCTTGACCGAATGATATTTTCCATGGCTTGGTCGGACTTACACCTTGCCTAGGAGAGAAGAACTCTTTATAACCTACACGAGGGAAAGATACAGCATTATCCTGCTGATGAACATGAACCGTTAACATAGCCATTTTCCCTCCATCAACGGAGGATGCTGTGATTACTGCGGTACCCTTTGAGTGCGCAGTCAACACACCGCCAACTACGCTGACGACAGAGGATTTGCTAGTCTCCCAATTAACATTCTTATTCGTAGCATTTGATGGACTAATACGAGCAGCTACAAACTCCTGCTCCCCTACTGTCAAGTCTAGCTCCGGTCCCTTACTTAGACTAATGCCAGAAACCGGAATCTTAGTTAACACATTTTCTGCAACAGTAAACGGGTTTCTCGAGATACCTGTCAAAGAGTCAGTCTGCAGTGAACTATTTAATGGATCATTCCGCTTCTCAGGCACCACACCACTCACCGAATCTCGTACGATGAATGAATAATAATACTCACCCGGCTCCATAGTCCGTGTCAACTTCCAAATATTATTTTTCTGCTTTACAAGAGGTATTTCAATCCAGTGATAGTTCTCTCCGAAATTCCCTATAACAGAAGCTGAAACAGTTTTTGCATCCAGTTCAAGTAAACGTTGCGAGTCGTAACTGTTATAAGTAAACGTCACTTCTTTGTTATCGATAATCGGGCCTACTGGAGCATATGGAGCGACGCGAAGAACACTGAAAGGCCTGCCGAAGTTATCTACGGTTTTATCTCGATTCAAAGGATCGACCGTCCAGTTACCATTCACTTTAAAGCCGTAATTGTATTCACCCGGCTGTAGTTCAACTTGTAGTTCCCATACATTGGCTTCCTTTTGAACCATCGGCAGGTCAATATTATCGTTAAAGGACCCGTTCAGTTTCACTTCACCAATGTTATTGTTACCGACATAGCGAAATAGAACTTGCCCTCCTTGGATAAAAGGAAATTCATCCAGTTTCATAACATCTTCTATGCCAGAAACTTTTTGAAAAATAGGGAGTTTCGTCGTGCTGTCCGATGACAATTTATCCCACTTCCATACAGTACCATCTAAACCAGCCGCCACCGTATAACTATTTATTTCCCCGCCTCCACCGATTGCAACTGCGTTAGTGAGGCCGGATATTTGAATAGGTGTCGTCCTAGCAGATGCAGTACCTGACGTATTCCTGCCCCACGTCCAGACTGTTCCATTCGTCTTGATAGCAACCGTATGATTGTCACCAGCAGCGATTCCAGACACATTTTGAATACCTTCAACCTGAACAGGCTGTAGTTTGGATTCTCGGCCGCCATCACCTAACTGGCCATAACTGTTAGAACCCCATGCCCAAATGGTAGTGCGGTCTTGTTTTAAAGCCAGAGTATGATTGTTACCAGCTGTGATTTCTATAATATTTGTTAAGCCAGGTACTTTTTGAGGCACTACATTCTCGTCACCAGTCTCTCCATTACCCAGTTGTCCAAAACTATTTCTACCCCAAGTAAAGACCGTACCATCCGTTTTTAAAGCAACTGAATGCTCCGATCCCGCTGTTACGGCTACAATGTTCGAGAAGTCACTTCCTCCATTAATTCTAAGAGGTTCTGTAGAAGAAATTAATGGCGTTACTCTTCCAAGTTGTCCAAAAGCATTACGGCCCCAAGCCCACACCGCCCCATTCTCATCTACCGCCAAAGTATGTGAGTCGCCTGTGGAAATGGCCACTATAGGAGGAAGGTCGGCCACCATCATGGGATCATCGTTTTTATTACCTACCGTTGCGTATCCTAGTTGGCCATAGCCATTACTTCCCCAAGTCCATACCTTCCCCGAAGTATCCAGTGCCGCTGAATGATTGCCTCCAGCTGAAATGCTCACTATATTCGCGAGACGGCTACCATTTCTCCTTTGAATGACAACCGGGGTAGTGGAATCTCCAGTGACCTTGGCACCTAGTTGTCCGTACGTATTATTTCCCCAGCTCCATACGCTACCATCACCTTTTAAAATCAGAAAGTGATCCTTACCAATATCCACCACGTTCTTTTGGTTATTGGGACTATTGGCATTTGCCTGATTAGGCGAGTACAAGAAGACAGAAACTAGTAACAAGACAGTAAACAGTAGAGACGTCACTTGTTTTCTTTTATACAACATATTCGCCTCCATTTATTTCATTACTGTAATTGGGATGTTTACTAGATAGGTTTTTCCATTGTGCTCTCCGCTAATATAAATTTCTTTTGTCGTCTCTTCTTGGATATCAGGTTTTCCACTCAATTTTAAAGTATATGTCTTCTCACTTTTACTGAGGTTTAGATCTAGCGGAGAAAATGGATTAAAGAAAACTTTTAGATCCGTTAATTCCGACAAATCCCCCATTTGACTAAAATCAAAGTTCACCCCTTGATCCCAAGCTTCTAAATAATATACTAATTTTGTACCGTTATATTGTTTTATTTCGTCGAGAGGAGGCAGATCTGGATTCATTGTTCCGCCATTACCTTCGTAGACAGTCCCGCTTACTTTTTCTATTTCATCTTGATGTTTAATATTTTGCAGGACTGCAATTCCATTACCTCCTGTGTCTACCTTCAATTGACCTTCAATTGATAGATCCTCTAGGCGAACTAAAATATCACTTTTTCCGTCACCAAGTGTAACTTGACCAGTCACAGTATGCTTTTCACCTTTTACTGTCACGCTGCGATTAATATTCAGAGTCTTTTCGGGAAAAGTTGCTATATTAGTAAAGTCCAAATCTGCCAGGATCTTAATTGTTTTGAAGCTTTCGTTATTCAGTGCCATGAGTAATTGCTCCTCATTCGTGACTGAAATCGTATCACCCAATGAATACAAAATCCCTATTTTATCGTATTCATTTACTGGTAATTGTTCAAAAACTGGCTTTGATAACTTGTAGTCAGTCATTAAATCATACAGATTTTTCTTTTGACCAAATGCTTTGTCAGGGGTTTTAATATAGTCATTTATTGTGAAATCATTCTTAGTAGGTGTTGATCCTTCTTTAGACTGTTTCACTTTAATCTTGAAAGCTCGTGTAGTGAGTTTTTTTCCAAATTCATCATACGCAATCAATTGAAAGTCATCCGCATTATTGCAAATTCCATCCGCGCAATTTAATGCTTCAATACCTGCTTGGCCCATGGAAAACCCTTGAAGATCCGTTCTTCTCTCCAAATCACGATTTCTATTTCCTTTACTATCTGCGCCATTAAATTGAACCTTCATTCTCTTCGCATCTTGGTCTGTTAATATATCAATATTAGTTAAGGATGCATGTTGTCGATCTGGCAGCACACCATTACTGCGATGAATGGTTTCAATTTTAGATATGTACATCTTCGGGAGATACACCGCAACATCGCGGGGCGCATTGTTGACAAAGATTTTATTATTTATTAACTCAGCGTTCGAGTTATTTGCAAAAATAGTTCCGAACCCCGGCAATAATTCATAAAATTCGAAAGGGAATTCATACGCTGTCAACTGATCATAATAAAGTTTCCCAGCAGGTATGACCAATTTAAATTGAATGCCTTTCGATTGTTCTACATATTCTAGGTTTTTAAAGTTGATCGTCAGCTTTCTTCCGTCTGATTGTACTGAATCGATGATCTTTAGATTTTGACTCAGCTTACCCATTTGATAGATCTCTATTTCGTTTTTGTCAATTTCTTCGATTTCTTTATCAAACGTAATTACTAAATTTTTAGCACCTGTAAACCCATTATATAGTGAGTTATTCACGACAAAATCATACTCATAAGGCTTTTTCTCAACCGAGCTTGGTGTAGCTGATATAATTGCAGCGTCGGCTTTCAAGACTGATAACATGCCGATCAATAAAATCAAAGTTAGAAAAGCGCTAAATCTCCATGTGGTTTTTGGCCTATTCAATAGTAAACCCTCCATTACTGTAATTTTCATTCAATATGTACTTTACGCCTATTAGCGATTCCCCTCTTTTCTTACTATCGGACTGTTTTTATAATTATTTAGCGCTTTACTTGATTTCAAACCTATAATCCTCAGTCAGAGTGGAATTCATTTAGTTACTAAAAACCTCTTACTTTAGACTATAAATGTTTAGTTTAATGAATCATGCTAGTCGAATAAACCATTTGACTGGACAAACACTTCCCAAATATATTAAATTCGCAATACAAATGTAGGAGTTGCTTAAATTTCATGAGTAAAATCACGAATTTAATGAAATAAGTCCTAACCACTATTTCCAAAAGCATTTTTCCGCGCGTTTCATTATCGTAAACGCCGAAAAACACATATAGCCGCCACGTTAGTAGTGGCGGCTGGACGTACATATTAAACTATACAATCTCATTCTAAGGAATGAATCAACGTAACATTATTCCGCTCCACATCTGTCAGTTCGCCATCGTATGTTTCATCCGCAACATACCACATCTGTGAATCAAAATAAGCCTGTAGATCTGCTGATTCGAAAACATATCCATGTCGTGCATACACTTCATTCCGTGCCAGTCGCAAATCCGACTTCGAAAGACCATAAAGCTGCGTTTCAGATAGCTCACTGAATTCACTGTCTGCCAGAATATAATAGTCGTATGCACCTTGAGTCACTTGGGGTGATCCGTCATCATTCACATCCATAAACACCTGACTACCAGGTGCACTATCTTCTTGCCATACATAACTTTCTTCACCAGATCTCCAGTCGTTCAGAATATATCCTACTGCCCCTATACCGATTGCCAACACCCCAAAGAGTATGCCTAGCTTCCTCTTCTTTTTCACTTTAAGTGCTGGACTTTCTTGCAATATCATTCGCTGATGTTCGCTTACCAAGGCATTGATATTCGCCAAAGTCTGCTGCTGACTTTTTCGCACTATCGTAGGTGCCTTATTTTCTATTACATTTTTATTGACGTCATGATCATGGACCAACACCTCAATAAGTCGGTCAAAGCTCTCTTTTGAAAAGTAATTCGACACGCTGCTACGCGTGAACTTTTTGGCGTCCAGCATCCAACTATAGAATCCACGTGACTCCTCTGCATAGAAGTAATGTTTGGTTAAGAATGTATTCTTCAACTCTTCTTCCCAATCGAGAACTTCTTGACGATGTAAAAACTGTTCTTTCGAAATTCCATTAAATACGACGACAGATGAAATCAACTGATGGGGATCTTGTGTAGCGACATCTCCTCTATCTGATGACAATATCTTTTTAAGTTCATCACGATAGTTTTCAGCCTGCTTCAACGGCTTCTGCATACCCTTAATCGTCTGAATACTGCCGTTAGGATAAAACCGTTCTATATAATTCTCACTCCAGGTTTTCACTTCCAAAAACATAAAGCCGATCGTTTCTTCCATAACTAAAATATCGGCTTCATACTGTAACAACGTCGGATTATGAATAATAAATACATGTCTTGGTAAGTGCGCTTCCAGCATAAGCAGAATCTCTTTTTCACCTTCGAGTCCTTTTTTGACAACCGCACTAGTTGCACTCTCAATCAATCGATCTAAATGTTTCATCCCATAGACTTTCCCCATTACGCTTCACCCCTGTCAGTTCATATAGAGATTCACGAGTGCATAACAACGCTCTTTAGTAAGATCTGCCGATGTACCCGTATACGTGAGAGGTTCAAAACTTCCTCCAGCGAATTCCGCAGCATTCGTGCTGGCGGTGTGGTCTCGGTATTTTATCCATTCTCTTTGCTTCACACGCAATTGATCCATATCCCGTGCAGACAGCTGCTTCTTCAACACACCGTAGATTTCATTGAGCGCATCATCCCATCTTGTATACCGCTCGCTTTCTGCTTTGGACATATTGGCGGTAATCCCATTCACATATAAATAGTTCAAATCAGCCAAGCCCGCTTCAATCGCATCCAGCTTAGTAAGATACTGCTGTTGCTGCCCTGCATTTTTCGGAATAACATCTAGTTGCAATGCAGCACGTTTATCTTGCGGTACGGGTGGAGCTTGCTGCTTTTTCAATTCCTCCTCCACACGTTTCTCCAAACTCGCTAACTTTTCACTGAACTGTTCCAATGAAGCTTGATCTTTGCGAAGTTCTTCTATCGTCTGCTGCGCTTCTTCAAGTTCACCCGCTTCCACGGAAGTCTCAATATCTTCTACATGCGCTGCCACTTTTGCTGACACTTCTTGATTCCTCTTCACCGTCTCGATCATTTCTTCCAACGGTTCACGAAGTCCAATTGCTAACTTTTCTTGCCTAAGCATGCTTTCAGCCGTATCTAAAGCACTTTCCCAGTCCCCGTCTTTCATTTCCTTCTTCACTGAATGAAATCCATTCAAATCCTGTTCCATCGCAAGTGCCTCTTGGTCATTCGGCTTCTCGTCTAATGCCAACTCGACTGACGACAACGCCTTCTCATATTCACCATTCGCTAGCGCAAGCTTACCTTGCTCCATCGCTTGATTGAACGTTCCATTTGAACAGCCAGTCAATAGAAAAACTAGTAAAAACACAATACTTATCTTTTTCATCAACTATCTTCTTCCCTTCCTGACATAGTTTTTAAAATACACTTTTCTATTAACCATTCGTTAGTTTCTGGATAACAATCGTTCGCAATGCTCTTCAAATACTTAAGCAACACTTACATTTCAGTTATATTATACCATTCCAATGAGACGAGTAACTGAAATATCTGGATTCATTCTGTTTATGAACTATATAACGACAACGAAAAAAATCCTCGGCTGATTTCTCAACCGGGGAGCTTTTTACTGTGGATCTGTTACGTTGTCTATTTTACGTAGTGGATCGGCATGACTGCATCGTTTCTTTGAAATGAGCATACATAATCTTCGGACTGATACGATACATCGGATGCACGAATTCAACAAAGCGAGTGCCAAGAGCATCTCCATACAGCGCACCCGAATCACAGACTTCTGTCTGAAAACCTACTACTGATTTAACGACCGAGAACGTGCCACAGCACACACCTATATCGGGGTGAATCAATTCAATTTCTTCCATCCACAATTCTTTTGCATACTCAGCTTGTAGTAAAATTTCGTCCATATTGCTACTTCCACCGCCACCACTCTTCTTTAGATTGGTAATCGCAATACTCGACAAGCCGTCTGCCATATTCTTCTTTTGTTCCGCAATGATTGACTGATGTGAAGGAAGTCCATGCTGCAGACCGAAATTCCATATACCAAGAATGCCAGTCGATCGATAAAACGTTGATGTCTGTATCTGCGAACGAATAAAATCCACAAGTGACCAGTCACTTTCTTGATCCGGATCATTCACTTCCTTCAGCAAATACAGAACCTTCGTTTCACATTGCGCATAGCGCGCCTCATCGACAACCCCACCACTTACAAAGTGACCCGTATTTTCATCTTTCCAATTCGTATATAGCTGAGATAACTGTTGATTAATGGACATGGGGGGATACCTTCTCTCTGTCTATAGGATATATGGATAACTCTACCTACTATCCTATAGGATGAATAACAGAAACCTATTCCTCACTCAATATCCATCCGATACGGTTGCTTCGCCTTAGTATCAGTAAAGTATAACGTTTCGTTCTCTATACGTAGATCAGACGTTAAAAAGTCCGTCATCTCAGTCAGGTAGCTACCGTCCGTTCTCATCTTATATAAATAACCGCCATTGGAATAGTTACTGAAGTAAATCCAGTTATTATAAACAGCTATTTCGTTCGCACGTACATTTGCTAGTTTTTGATCTGCTGATCCATCTGATTTAATTTTATACAGTTTACTATTGTCATTTTTATTCGCATAATAAATCCAGCCATTTTCACTGTCAGACGCATGTATTTTGCTCATATATTCATAGCGCGTATCTACTGCTTTTGGAAGGCCGGTATTATCCCATGAATGTGTTCTAGCTAACTGTTTGTCCGATACGAGGAAGTAGCCGTAGCCCACCTTCCCTTTTCTATCAGGTACCGGATCATCCCACGTGGAATCTAGGTTGTACCAGACATTATCAATTTTGACTTTGTTCCATCCGTGGTTCATCGATGGATTACTGATTACATATATTGTGTCAATTCCTAGTTGATTGAGTAAGTATACCATCGCAAGGCCGTACCCGTTACAGACAGCGGTTTTATTTACCAACACCCCGTACATAGTATAGGATGCATTCGGTATCGTATTGTTGAGATAGTTGTCGTAGTCATAAGCAGTGTTAAGTACTACATAATCATGCACAGCTTTCACTTTCTCATACTCCGTCATACCTGGTTTGATGACAGAAGCATACAGAGTATCAATCGCCCATTGCAATTCGGCTTTCTTTTGCTTGATGAGATCTTTCGAATAGGCATACTTCGCCTCTAATCTACCATCCGACCAAAATAGGCTTCCTCGATACTGATAATAAAAAATTTCAGGATGATCTCGCAGCACTTTTTCAAGTTCTGCGAATGCCACTTTACTATCTTTTGTATACTTATCTACATAAATCGTACTGTCAATATTTTTCAATCCGAGATAAAGTGCTGAATAGAGATCGGTGACTTCTGTAATCTCAGGTTTTTGTGGTGGCTTTGGTGATTGATAGACGAACTGTTGATAAATATCTTTGCCTAGAGAGATACCACGCGCGCTATACAACTCCTTACTCAGGACTACTGTATACGTCTTACCTGACTCATAAGGTGCAATCGGTGTCAACAACAGTTGATCTGCAGTCATCTTGATTTCGACAGCGAATTCATTGCCAACTTCATCTAAGATTTTTCCGTTATACCAGTTTTCTTCAGAAAGACTGATCGGTTGATTGAACGTAATACGCCATGGCTTTACTGGATCCGTAATGGTTTCAATGGGCTTCCACTGTGTCGCTAATTTCAGATTAGGAAGCAGACTCCATAATGTGCGATCAGGTATAACGGACCTTACCGTTTTCCGAGCAGCCGAAGCTGGAATTTCTTCATACGTTTTGGTTTCTTGCAAGAACTCCTTTTTAGTCGAGTGCTCTGATAATTCGTAAGCGTCAAATAGTGAACACATATTAATAGAAGAAGATTCGTGAGATACTCCTCCCATAGAACATGTTTTGGGAGGGATTTCTATGAAAAGAAAAGAGAAAGAAGCATACTGGTCTGCGAAGATCGATGAATATCAAAGCAGCGGACTAGCACTTTCTGAATGGTGCGATACGGCAGAGGTCGCCGTCCATAATATGAAGTATTGGCTACGCAAGCAGTCGCCAGTTAATCCTGCCGCACATCAGGAGACCAGTTGGGTCTCCTGTGTGGTGGAAGAGTCGATAGAAGATTCGATTTCGTTGAAGGTAAATCACGTGGATATCGAGGTGACGAGTGGCTATGATGAAACTCTCTTACTTCAAGTGATCCGAACGCTACGTCAGGTATGATGAATGGCCGCGCCGTTGGGCGCGTCTATCTAGCTGCTGGTCCGACAGATCTTCGGAAGTCGATTGACGGATTAGCTGTCATTGTACAAGAGCTGTTCCAACTTGATCCTTTCTCCAAAGCACTTTTTGTCTTCTGTAATCGAAAGAGAGATAAACTCAAGATCCTATTCTGGGATCACAATGGATTCTGGCTCTATTACCGAAGACTTGAGAAAGGGCTATTTGATTGGCCGGATCTTGAGTCTGTTCAACCACTTTCCATTTCGAGCCGGCAATTGAACTGGCTCCTAGATGGGTTACCGTTGAACCAACGTGACGCGCACCCTTCAGTCACTGCGAAAAAAGTAATTTGAGTCTACTTCTTAGAATAATTTTATGCTATTATTATTCCTATGAGAAAACCAGACAAGAAAACCCAACTTACAATTGAAGAGCTCGAGAAAAAGAACGAACAACTCGAGCAAGAGAAGAAAAAGCTTGAGGCTCAGATGGAATGGTACAAGCAACAGTTCACTCTACTCCAACAGAAACGCTTCGGAACTTCTAGTGAGAAGACGAACAAGGACCAGTTTGAATTACCGTTGTTCAATGAGG
>NZ_AUDQ01000002.1 GCF_000425545.1 Sporosarcina ureae DSM 2281
ACTCGAAAGTTCTGGCCCATGACCGAAGGTATATTGTTTACCTATCGGTTGATCAAAACGATATATTTCATTTGCACGATACCATCTCATCCAGGTTTCAATCTGGGATTTATTTTTGACTCCGTGCTTCTCCATAATTTCTTTAGTTGTTAATTCCCCACTCAATTTATCTTTGACAACTGCCCATTTTACTTCGCTTGAATATACATTTTTTGCCCACGCAAAAACACCTCCGTTGTAAGTACTTTTTACAAGTGTACCACTTCGAAGGTGTTTTATATTGTCTCAAAAATTTAGGTTAGCCCATGGGCACGATGCCCATTCTTCCCTTTTTTGTTATTCAGCTACTTTAACTGTTTCGACTGGATTAATTAGTGTCTCCTCTTCTTCATCATCAGCGGAGTTGCTAATTATGCTTGAAAGTACATGAACCCGTAAAATAATACCTTCAATTCGGTTCGTTTCATCTATAACAACAAGTGGGTATTTCGAATCTAGTACACGGGGAATTATGTCTTGTACATATTCCTCAGGAGTAGCGGTCAATACATCAGTTGTCATCACTTCATCTAATGTTTTTTTGTTTTTCACGCCTTCAATCGCACAGTCGATTGTTACTAAGCCAAGCAACTGTCGTTCACGATTCGTAATGAAGACACTAGAAATACCGTTTTCCTTCATATTTTTGATTGCGACATGCAAACCATCTTTACCGTTCATAACACTTAACGGTTTTGACATGATATTCATAGCTTGTAACACTTTCGAACGGTCGATTTCACGAGTGAAGTCCATAATATAATCGTTTGCAGGTGTTTCTAATAACTCTTCCGGGGTACCGATTTGCTCTACGTGACCATCTTTCATAACCGCCACGCGGTCACCAATACGGAATGCTTCGTTGACATCATGTGTGATGAAGATGATCGTTTTTTGAAGACGTGTTTGAATATCCAAAAGTTCCATTTGCATCTCTCTGCGAATAAGCGGATCGAGCGCACTGAATGGCTCGTCCATTAATAGAATATCGGGATCATTTGTCAAAGCACGTGCAATACCGACACGCTGCCGCATACCGCCTGACAATTCATCAGGATATTGATTTTCATACCCTTTCAGACCGACCGTCTCAATATGTTTTTGTGCGATATTGCGACGCTCACTCTTCGATAGTCCGCGAATTTCTAGACCGTATTCAATGTTTTCTATAACGGTCCTATGGCTGAATAAACCAAAATGCTGGAAGACCATTGCGATTTTCTTCTGACGGTAAAATTTCAATTGTTCTTTATTGTACTTGACAATATTCTCACCATCTACATAAATTGCACCTGACGTAGGCTTGTTCAACAAGTTGAAGCAACGGATCAGTGTTGATTTACCACTTCCAGATAGCCCCATAATTACAAAAGTTTCACCTTCCATGATTTCCATGTTGGCATTATAGACACCTACTGTATGTCCAGTCTTTTCAAGGATTTCCCGCTTAGTAGTTCCTTTTTCGATCATAGGAATGACTTTCTTCGGGCGAGGACCAAAGATCTTGGTGACATTTTCTACTTTAAGTTTAACGGTCATGCTGATCTCCTCCCTGTATTTTGTAGGCGGTTTGCTACTCCATTTGTTAAACGGTCAATAATAATCGCTAAGAACACGATACTGATACCTGCTTCGAATCCTAGTGAAATATTGATTTGGTTAATAGAGAATAGTACACGTTCACCCAAACCGTGAGCACCAACCATTGAACCAACAACAGCCATGGATAAGGCCATCATCGTCGTTTGGTTGATTCCTGCCATCATAGTAGGCAATGCTTGTGGTAATTGTACTTTCATTAACATTTGGTTTCGAGAAGAGCCAAATGATTCTGCAGACTCAATCACTTCAGAATCAACGTTTCGAATACCAAGTTCTGTTAAACGGATCACTGGAGGTAACGCATAAATGATGGTCGCAATGATTGCGGGAACGTTCCCCAGAGGGAAAAAGAATATTACGGGTATCAAGTAGACGAATGTAGGCATCGTCTGCATGGCATCCAATAGAGGACGCATGATGACGGAAAATGTTTTACTAAATGCCATTAAGATGCCGACTGGAATACCGATCGCAAGGGATAGTACAACTGAAATGACGATAATAGCAACTGTTGTCATCGTATCTTCCCATAAATTGAAGGATCCAATCAAAAAGATAAAGGCGGCAAACATAATACCGTTTAAAACGGAATTAAAATACCAACCAAGTAGGAAAACCACAATCATGATGGCCCACCAAGGTGTAGCGAGTAAAGTTGTTTCAATCGTTCGGATTGTAGTGGAGGCAATAGTGAAGATGAAATCAAATAGCCAGCCAAAGTTCATTGCAAGAAAATCAATAAACTTTTCTACATAATCTCCTATAGGTATTCTGACGTTAGGGAATTCATTCATAGGCAGTAAGCTAGGACGTACTAGCTTGTCCCTCTCTTTCTCTACTTTTAGTATTCGTGCAAATTAAAAAGGGTGGAGCGGAAAGCGTCCACCCGGAAAATCTATAATGTATTACAGTGCTGCTTTTACTTTTTTAGCAACATCTTCAGGCACCCATGAAGTCCAAAGTTCTTCATTTTCTTTCATGAACCACTTTGCAGTATCTTCTGGGCTAGCTTCATTTTCACCCATATATTTTAATGCATCTTCTGTTAAAGCACTGCTAGTTTCGTAATGGCTGAAGAACTCTACTACTTCAGGAGCTTGTGTTTTCAAGTCTTTATGGACACTGACGTAGACATCATTAGGAGGGAATTCACCAGACTTATCTTTATCCCAAGCCTCTTGATCAAATGGCTCGTCTTCTAAAAGTGTTAAGTCATATGTTGCAGTGACCCAAGTAGGTGACCAGTAATACCCAACCCAAGGCTCACCTTTTTTATATGCGCTAGCTAAGTCCGCTACGATAGATGAGTCAGAACCTGGAGCTAAATACGTAAACTTTTCATTTAATCCATAAGTAGTTAACTTTTCATCTAAGTGTTTACTAACTATCCAGCTAGATGGTGCACCGATGATCCGTCCCTTATCCTTGTTTTCAGGATCTTGGAATAGTTCGGGATACATTTCTAAGTCTTTTACTGTTTTCAAATCCGGAGCTACTGCCTCAATATTACGCTCTGGATCGCCTTTAATAACGTATGTAGGGACATACAGGCCTTGTGAGTTATCGTCGAAGTTTGTTGAAACGGATTCAATGTCTCCACTGTCGATTGCTTTTGTATACGCGTCACCCAAGTTATCAGACCAAACTTCTGTATAAACGTGTAGATCACCTTGCTGTAACGCTTGCAATGTTGCAGAAGAAGTACCGTTTACTATTTCCGTATCATAGCCGTAGCCTTCTTCTAAAATGATTTGTGCAATGCCGTTGTGGAATCGAATACTATCCCATCCTGCATCTGCTAGTTTAATTGTACTAATGGAATCTTTGCTGTCATTGTTACCACACGCAGTTAATAGTAGTAATGTAAAGACAGATAAAAATAACATAAACTTTCTCAAAAAATCAAACCCTTTCTTTTTATAATTTTTTCATCACGAAATGCTGTTTTTTGCTCGGATCTCTTAAAATCAGACATAAGTTATAATATGCAGATAGTTCAAGAGATCAAGGAAAAACCATCATTATTCTCGCGATACTATTACATGAGTTTACAGGATAATTAAATTAATATCAATTTAATTATTAAGAAAACTATCGGTTTCAAGCGCTTTTAAAGAGATATTCAGCTTCTTTTTATAATAAAAAAATCAATGACATTCGATTGATTATGGTGGGTATACTAAGGTGCTAACCTATAGGGGGTAAAGGTTCGTGCTTTGTCGAATCATAGGGGAAATGATAATATATAGTACGCTGACTGTGTATATAAAAGGAAATTTTATCGTGCAATATGTTTATTTATGCACTTTGGACAAATATTTGTAACAGTTTAAAAGGAATCGTCTTGATTTTTTGATTTTACTTTTAAGAAAATGATATAGTTATATGTACGAATGGAAAAATATTTAAATGTAACGTAAAAGGAGAACGGACCCATATGACGAAAGAAGCCCATGTTGTTTCGAGTACGACTCAAAGCCGCTCGGCGTCTACCTTCTTCTCGGATATTAAATCATTAGTTAAAGGACCTGTACTAATCGCGAATGTCTTTCCGGTTTTTACGGGGTTTTGGTTGGCACTATATTTTTCAGGTATGACACTTACAGGTAACTGGGGTGTGTTTCTGCTAACCATGATAGGTAGCACCTTTTTAGTTGCAGGTGCACTTGTAATGAATAACTGGTTTGATTCTGATATTGATACGGTGATGGAGAGAACGAAAAAACGTCCGACTGTGACAGGAAGTTTTGCTTTGAAAACCGTATTAAAAACCGGTTTGATATTATCGGGGATTGGCATGTTATTATTATTATTCACTACTTTAGAAGCGGCGATTTATGCATTTATCGGATGGTTTACGTATGTAATACCCTATACCATGTGGTCTAAACGTAAATATACATTAAATACAGTCATTGGTAGTGTGTCGGGAGCAGTAACTCCCCTCATAGGATGGGCAGCTATTATGTCGGCGGATCATATCGTACCTATTGTTTTGGTTGCTATACTATTCATTTGGCAAATGCCTCATACATTTGCAATTGCTATGAAAAAGTACAAAGATTATAGCGCGGCTAACGTAGCGATGTTGCCTGTTGTTTATGGTTTTAATTTCACTAAGCGCCAAATGTTGGTTTATGTATTATGTTTATTGCCGTTACCGTTTTTATTAACGATGTTCGGTACTACTTTCATTATCATCGCGACATTGATGAACCTTGGATATATTGCGGCTAGTATCTACGGGTTTTATGCAAAAGATGATTATAAGTGGGCTAACTTCATGTTCTTATATTCAGTCAATTACATGACGCTATTATTTGGTATGATGATTCTTTGGACTTTTTAGTGAATACAAAAAAGACTTCCTTTCACACGATGTGAAAGAGAAGTCTTTTTTATGTTAGAATTATTGAGAAGTTTGAAAAGTCAGGATTAAATCATGCGATAGATAACAATGAACGACAGATATTAGGAGGCGTCTTAATGAATGAGCAAGTACAGTTACTGAAGCCGAAACTAGATGAAGTGTTTGCGCATTTACACAGTCATCCGGAAGTCAGTTGGAAGGAAACGGAAACAACAACTTACTTGAAAGAATTTCTTGAGAGTGAAGGATTTCATGTGAATGTATTTGATGGAATAACAGGTTTATCCGTGACGATTGGTGAAGGTAAGCCAGTAGTCGGATTACGCGTGGATATAGATGCATTGTGGCAAGAAGTAGATGGTGTTTATCAAGCGAATCACTCATGCGGACATGATGGACATATGACCATGGGAATTGGCGCCTTGCTTATGGCAAAAGAGCGTGGTATTCCTCAAAAAGGAACATTGAAAGTATTCTTCCAGCCAGCAGAAGAGAAGGGCGAAGGTGCTTTAGCTGTTCTTGAGCAGGGATTGATCGATGATATCGATTACTTATTTGGCGTTCATGTACGGGCTGCAGATGAAATGGCGGACGGTTACTCCGCTGCTTCACTGCGTCACGGGGCGGCGAAGATGATTAGTGGAACGATAAAGGGGACGGAAGCACATGGCGCAAGGCCACATCAAGGAAAGAATGCTATCGAGATTGGTGCTTCGTTAGTGGGAGGCTTGCAGTCCATACATTGTAATCCGATGGTTTCCCATACAGCAAAGATGACGATGTTCCAAGCGGGAGGCGAATCCGCAAATATTATTCCAGGAAACGCGAAATTCAGTTTGGATTTACGTGCCCAAGAAAATGGTGTCATGGACGAATTATATGAACAAGTGGAACGTGTAATTCAAGCGGTTGAAAGACAATACGATGTAGAAATTAACTATAAAATAATGGCGGAAATGGTCGCAGCGGAAGTAGATGCCGAAGCGGAAGATCTTATGTATCAGGCGATTGTTAAAGTAATTGGCGAAGAGAAGGCTACACGTACTGTCGTCACACCCGGAGGAGAAGATTTTCACTTTTATTCTGTCCGCCGACCGAGTGTCAAAAGTACAATGCTTGGATTGGGATGTGGCTTAACACCAGGACTTCACCATCCATATATGACGTTTAATCAAGATGCATTGGCAACAGGAGTCGAAATTTTGACAACTGCCATCGAATTAACATTCCAATCTAAAAAATAGAAGGTGACAGTATGAGGAAGGATATAAAAGTTAGAAAAGTGACAGCTATCGAAGACATTTATTCCGTACAAAAACTTGAGAAGCGGATTTGGGGAATGGAACCTATTCCTGTCCATCAAACCATCACTGCAGTCAAAAATGGTGGCTTAATTGTCGGAGCATTTCTAGAAAATCGTTTGATTGGCTATTCCTATAGCTTTGCAGGATATTCAAAAGGGGAAGTATATCTATGCTCTCACATGCTTGCGGTAGATGAAGAATTTCAAATGATGGGCATTGGTAAGCTTTTAAAAGAAGAACAACTTCGTCTGGCGCGGGAAATGGGATATCGATTAATCGTCTGGACATTCGATCCACTCGAAAGTCGCAACGCCTACTTAAATACTGCGAAGTTATACGGTGTGTGTTATGACTATATAGTTAATTGCTATGGGAGTATGGACGATGGGTTAAACAAAGGCTTACCGACTGATCGTTTTCAAGTGGCCTGGTGGATTGATAGTCCGCGTGTGTTGGAGAAATGGCAACCTGATCTCACATATAGTCGTCCTTTTCAAATTCACTTGAGTGAAGATTCACACCCTGTCGTACTTTTGCTCGAAACGAATGATTGGCTGGAGGCAGAAGCGATAGAAGTGCCAGTACCCAAACAAATTCAATTGTTGAAGAAAGAAAATCCGCAATTGGCCTATGAATGGCGAATGGAAACGAGAAATATATTTCAACAACTGTGTAATGAAGGGTTCGCTTTGGTCGATGTATGCAGAACAGAAGAACCTGTCCAGTACTATCGTTTCTGTAAACGATCCATCATTCCGTTGCAAAATGAAAGGAGCTTATCCAATGAAAATTAACTCGATTACAATTCGTAGAATGAATATGACGATGAAACATCCATTTACAACAAGTTTCGGAACGATACAGCAGAAAGATTTCCTTTTGGCAACTGTCACAGACGCGGACGGGCATGAGGGATGGGGAGAGTCGGTTGCGTTTACGGCACCTTGGTATAGTGAAGAAACGACCGAAACGACGATTCACATGCTGCGTGATTTCCTGATTCCTGCAGTGCTTGGCAAGACTATTTCACATCCCGATGAAGTAAGTGATTTATTTGGGCATATCCGCAAAAATAATATGGCTAAAGCGACAATTGAAGGGGCGATATGGGATGTATATGCGAAACATCACCATATGACGCTTGCCGCAGCACTCGGAGGGAAACGGCAACGTATTGAAGTAGGTATCAGCATTGGAATTGAGGAACATGTTGAAGATTTATTGGCCAATATTAATGGATTTATAGAAGAGGGATATAAGCGCATTAAAGTGAAAATCAAACCTGGATATGACGTGGAAGTGATTCGTGCCATTCGAGAAGCCTATCCTGATGTACCGTTAATGGCAGATGCGAACTCTGCTTATACACTAGACGATGTAGAGTTGTTGAAAGAACTGGACCAGTTTAATTTAATGATGATTGAGCAGCCACTTGCTTCCGACGATATTATCGATCACGCAACACTACAAAAACAAATTAAGACACCAATTTGTCTAGATGAAAGTATTCATTCGTTGGAAGATACGCGTAAAGCTATCGAACTGGGTAGTTGTAAAATTATTAACGTGAAAACTGGTAGAGTGGGTGGCTTGTCAGAAGCGAAGAAAATTCATGATTATTGTGCTACAAAAGGGATCGATGTATGGTGTGGCGGCATGCTGGAATCGGGTATTGGCCGAGCGCAAAACATAGCATTGACAACATTACCTAATTTCACGCTCCCTGGTGACACAGCGGGGTCTTCACGTTACTGGGAACAAGATATTATTACACCAGAAGTAGTGGCTAATGAAGGTTATATTACGGTTCCGACAGGAGATGGAATCGGATACATTCCAAACATGGAAGCAGTGGAACGATTTACAGTAGACAAATGGGTATTTTTATCTGAATAATTATTCAGTTGTTGTTATTTAGTCATCACATGTGCTAGACTCTTAATTAATCGAATAAGTTTCCTTCGGGGCAGGGCGTAATTCCCTACCGACGGTGATGAGCTTACAAGCTCTTAGTCCGTGACCCGGATGCTTTATATAAAGCAGAAGGTGGATTTGGTGAAACTCCAAAGCCGACAGTTAAAGTCTGGATGAGAGAAGGAACAGTGCGTATATACTACATGTAATGATTTTTCATTACTGTTTATAACGTTTATTTAGTCATGGTTACAAGCCCCGCATACTCTTTTGCGGGGCTTTTGTATGTAGAATTGTCACTAGAGGAATACCGTAAGTTGGAGTGTTGCTCAATGAATCAAAATTATATGGAAATGGCTTTGCAACTCGCGGAAAATGTGGCAGGTCAAACCTCTCCTAATCCACCTGTAGGTGCGGTTGTCGTAAAAGCGGGCCGGATCATTGGAATGGGCGCACATTTACAAGCGGGAGAGCGCCATGCCGAACGAGTGGCGCTAGATATGGCTGGAGCCAAAGCAACGGATGCTGATTTGTATGTAACACTTGAACCGTGTTCACACACCGGTAAAACTTCACCTTGTGCAGATGCCGTTATTCAAGCGGGTATCAAACGTGTCTTCGTCGCAACAGCGGATCCGAATCCGCTTGTAGCAGGTAAAGGCATTGCAAAACTTCGTGAGGCAGGAGTAGAAGTAACCGAATCGGTTTCCGTTGAACTTGCTAAAAACCTATATGCACCATTTTTTCATTTTATTAAAAATAAAACACCTCATGTGACAATGAAAACAGCTATGACGATAGACGGTAAAATTGCGACTTCAAAAGGAGATAGCAAATGGGTGACGAGTGAGCAAGCGCGACTCGATGTCCATCAGCTTCGCCATACGCAAGATGCAATTTTAGTAGGTGTGCAAACGCTTCTTCATGATAATCCTCTTCTCACCACCAGACTGCCCCTAGGTGGACAACATCCTATTCGAGTTATTTTAGATACATCTTTACGAACACCGGAATCTAGCCAGATCATTCAAAACACAGAAGCACCGACGTGGATTTTTTGCGGAAAATATGCGGAATTATCACGTGAAAAGTTACTGAAGAAGCCGCATGTCCAGATCATCCGAATGCAGAAACCTCAGCTAATTGTAGAAGATATTCTACTAGAGCTAGGAAGACGTGGTGTCATGACATTGCTTGTAGAAGGTGGCGCCGCTATTAATGCTTCATTTGTAAAAGCGCGAGCTGTACAGAAAGTCATTTGCTATGTGGCGCCAAAATTACTTGGTGGAATTGGGTCTTTGACGCCAATTAGCGGGCTGGATCCTCTAATGATGAATGAGGCACTTCCGCTAACATTTGAAAGTGTGGAAATGATCGGTCCAGACATTAAAATCATAGCTGTACCGAAAGAGAGTGATTAAACAGTGTTTACAGGAATAATTGAAGAGATTGGTTCAGTTCAGCAAATACAACCTGGTGCTCAGTCTATGACACTAACGATAGCAGCATCTCTTGTATTGACAGATGTTAAGGTTGGAGACAGCATCGCGGTCAACGGTGTCTGTTTGACGGTAAAGAGTTTCTCGAAAGATCGATTTGCAGCGGACGTCATGCCTGAAACCGTATCCTCTACTTCGCTACGACAATTAGCGATGGGAAGTCCTGTGAATTTAGAGCGGGCACTCGCGGCAAATGGCAGGTTAGGTGGACATTTTGTCACGGGACATGTAGACGGAATAGCCACGATCCGTGATAAGCGAACAGTTGATAATGCATTATATATACGCTTGTCATTACCGCAAGGATATGATCCCTATTTGTTACATAAAGGCTCTATCGCATTGGATGGTACTTCATTGACGATCTTCGAAGTGAAAGATACGGATATTACGATTTCGTTGATTCCACATTCGCAGGAAATGACAGTCATTTCGAAAAAGCCGGTAGGGGATGTAGTCAACTTTGAATGCGATATGCTCGCAAAATATGTTGAGAATATGTTGCAAAAAAGACAAGATACGGATCAAACAATGTCGAAAGATTTTTTACAACAGCACGGATTTATGTGAAGGAGTGAATGAGGATGTTTCATACAATTGAAGAAGCGTTAGAAGATTTACGACAAGGTAAAGTTGTAATCGTAGTGGATGATGAAGATCGAGAGAATGAAGGGGATTTTGTAGCATTGGCCGACCAGATTACGCCTGAAATCATCAACTTCATGGCAACGAAAGGTCGAGGCTTGATTTGTGTACCGATAACAGAACAGAAAGCAGCCCAACTAGGCTTGCAGATGATGACCGATAATAATACGGATTCACATGGTACGGCGTTTACAATCAGTATCGATCACAACTCCACCCATACCGGGATCAGTGCATTTGAACGTGCAGATACAATCGTTAAAATGATGGGACCGAATGCAACAGCAGGTGAATTCAAACGTCCTGGACATATATTTCCACTCGTAGCGAAATCAGGCGGTGTACTGGAACGTACGGGACATACTGAAGCTGCGATAGATTTGGCGCGACTGGCAGGCAGTGCTTCTGCAGGTGTAATTTGTGAAATTATGAGTGAAGACGGAACGATGGCGCGTGTGCCGGAGTTACGTCAGATGGCTGAAGAATTAGATTTGAAACTAATCACCATTCAAGACCTCATTCATTACCGTCTACAGCGAGAGCATTTAGTTATACGTGAAGCAGAGATCAAGCTGCCAACGGACTATGGAGAATTCTGCATGGTCGGCTATACCGAGACTATGACAGGCAAAGAACATGTTGCGTTGGTAAAGGGCGACGTTACGACAGAAGAGCCGGTCTTAGTGAGAGTTCATTCAGAATGCTTAACAGGCGATGTCTTTGGATCATGCCGTTGTGACTGTGGTCCACAACTGCAAGCGGCTCTCTCTCAAATTGAAGAAGAAGGGCGCGGTGTATTGTTGTATATGCGTCAAGAGGGCAGAGGCATAGGATTGATGAATAAACTGAAAGCCTATGCACTGCAAGAACAAGGCTATGATACGGTAGAAGCGAATGAAAAACTTGGATTTGCGGCTGATTTACGTGATTACGGTATCGGCGCACAAATTCTTCGTGAACTCGGTATTACGCAAATGCGTTTGCTGACGAATAATCCGAAGAAAATCGCTGGTTTAAAAGGATATGAATTAGAAGTGGTGGAACGCGTCTCGATCCAGCTACCATTTAATGAAGCAAACGAAAAGTATTTACACACAAAAGCGGAAAAACTAGGTCATTTATTAACTTTATGAGGAGAGATGAAAAATGGGTAATTTATTCGAAGGACATTTAGTAGGTACTGGTTTAAAAGTAGGTATCGTCGTAGGGCGGTTTAACGAGTTCATCACAGGGAAGTTACTTTCTGGTGCACAAGACGCGTTTAAACGTCATGGTGTAGATGAAGCGGATGTAGACATAGCGTGGGTGCCAGGTGCGTTTGAAATCTCGTTAATCGCAAAGAAAATGGCAGATTCTAAAAAATATGACGCAGTCATTACACTAGGCACGGTCATCCGTGGTGCGACTCCTCATTTTGACTTTGTTTGTAATGAAGTGGCAAAAGGTGTTTCGCAAGCTGGTATGCAATCAGGTATCCCTGTAATTTTTGGAGTGCTCACAACGGATACAATTGAGCAATCAATCGAGCGTGCAGGCACTAAGGCGGGGAACAAAGGCTGGGACGCAGCGGTGTCTGCTATTGAGATGGCGAACCTAACGAAGCAGTTTGATTGATTAATAATAGAGTAAAAAGAGGATGTCCCGGAAGTTACTATACTTCATGGGATGTCCTCTTTTATAATGTGTAATTCAAATTCAAATTCAAATTCAAATTCAAGTGCAAGATTGAAAGGGTTAGCGAATGAATGTAACATCCCCAACACCCATGCAAGCTGCTCTATTACAAACTCTATGAACAAAAAAACTGTCTAAGAAACCATATTGGTTTCTTAGACAGTACTAAATTCGTTATTTTACCGCTACTACGCCTAACTTTTCTCGTGCCTGAACAGTGGCAATTACCATATTCTTCAATGCTGCAACTGTTTCTTCACGCTTTCTTGTCTTCAAACCACAATCCGGGTTGATCCAGAACTGGTTAGGCTCTAGCACTTCAAGACCTTTGTTGATAATCTCTGTCATCTCTTCGACTGCAGGGACGCGTGGGCTATGGATGTCATAGACACCTAGACCGATTCCTTTGTCGTAATGATACTCATTGAAAGCCTCGACCAAGTCGCCGTGACTACGTGAAGTTTCAATAGAGATGACGTCTGCATCCAGTGCGCTGATCGCTTCGATAAAGTCATTGAAATCACAATAGCACATATGTGTATGAATTTGCGTCGTATCTTCGACTGATGCTGTGGATACGCGGAAAGCATTAACAGCCCAGTCCAGATAATGTTTCCACTCAGCTTTCTTTAATGGAAGACCTTCTCGAAGTGCTGGCTCGTCAACTTGGATCATATGAATGCCGGCTGCTTCAAGCGCTTCAATTTCCTTACGCAAAGCGAGTGCAATTTGGTTTGTCACTTCTTCTCTCGACAAGTCGTCACGAACGAATGACCAGTTTAAAATAGTGACAGGACCCGTAAGCATTCCTTTTACTTCATGATCTGTAAGGGATTTTGCATAAACGGATTCTTCCACAGTCATGGGTTTAGTGAACGCAACGTCTCCGAAGATGATTGGAGGCTTAACACAACGTGAACCGTAGGATTGTACCCATGCTTTCTCAGTAAAGACAAAACCGTCCAGCTTTTCACCGAAATATTCCACCATGTCCGTACGTTCGAATTCGCCATGTACCAAGACATCAAGTCCCAAGTCCTCTTGAATATCGATCCATTCTTTAATTTCAGCATTAACAAAATCTTTGTATTGCTGATTCGTAATTTCACCTTTTCTCCATTTATTCCGTGTAGCCCGTACTTCTGGCGTTTGTGGGAAACTACCGATTGTTGTAGTAGGAAGTAGTGGCAATTGGAATTTTTCCTGTTGCTTCACTTTACGTTCTGCAAATGGAAGATTTCGCTTACTGTCAGAAAGTAGACTTCCGGAAGTCGCTTGGCGTACTTCTTTATTATTGCGAGCAGGAAGGGCATTAAATGCAGTCAGTGCTGCTTCACTGTCTTCAAATACTTTAGTGAATTTTTCTTTTCCATATTGTAAAGCTGTTTGAATAGCTTTGATTTCTTCTATCTTCTCATCAGCGAATGCTAATGCGTTCAAGATGGTTTGATCTAGTTTCTGTTCCGAGCGAGTCGTGACAGGTGAGTGGAGCAAGCTACATGAAGGTTGAATCCACAATTTATCAGGTGAAACTTGCTGTTGGATTGTTTCAGTCAATGTAAGCTTTTTCTGTAAATTAGAACGCCATACGTTGCGTCCATCTACAATCCCTGCCGCAAGTACTTTGTCTTTTGGGAAGCCATGTTGTTTCAGATTATCTAAGTTTTTCTCGCGTCCGTGGACGAAATCGAGTCCGATCGCTGCAACAGGTAACGCAATCGTTTCTGTATAATGTTCAACTGAATCAAAGTATGTCTGTAGAAGAATATTCAGTCCGCTTAGATTATTTGTCAGTTGTGAATAAATTTCTGTTACAGTTTTCATTTCATCTGAGCTGATTGATGTACATAAAATCGGCTCATCGATTTGAACCCATTGTACTCCTTCATCCTGTAATTCCTGGAGTACTCTTTGATAAAGTGGGATCAATTGCAGGATGATAGATGGTACATCATTATCCTCAAACCCTTTAGATAATTTCAATAATGTATAGGGGCCAAGTAGAACGGGTTTACCTTCAATACCTAGTTCTTTCTTTGCTTCACGATAAGCAGCTAGCGGTTTATTTTCAGTTAGTTCAAAACGCTGACCTTCGTATTCGGGCACGATATAGTGATAGTTCGTATTGAACCATTTTGTCATTTCGGAAGCGACTGCCTCATCATTACCGCGAGCCATCGAAAAGTATGTGGAAGTGGAAACTTGTCCGCCTTTCCAGTTATAGCGTGAAGGGATGATTCCAAACATTACAGACGTATCGAGTACACGATCATACAATGTGAAGTCACCTACAGCAATGAAATCAATTCCGGCATCTTGCTGTTTTTTTAAGTTCGCCAAGCGAATCTCTTTCGTTGTTTGAAGAAGATCATCCTCTGAAATCTTCTTTGACCAAAATGCCTCAAGTGCGCGTTTCCACTCACGATTTTCACCTATGACCGGATAGCCCGCTATACTACTTTTTACCATGGATAAATTCCCCCTTGATTTTTTATAATAAAAAAACATCTCTAGGGGAGATGTTAGAAATGCGAGTACATATAAAATAACATGCTAAAAATAGCATGCGTTTATAGACTGCGTCTGTCTAACACTTCCCTATTCATCGTAGGATTAAGCGTCATGAAAAATAGGCAGGTGTCTGGCTGGACGCATGGGCGTCTTCACAGTGGCGGGACCGCTCCAAGAAAAGGATTCCCTTTTAAGAAATGAAAATATTTTCATTCCACCTACTTTTCAAACTATTCAATTCAGATGATTGTCTCTAAAACTATCACATGCAAAATAGTGTGTCAACTTGCTATCTGAATTTAGTGGCGGGTACCTAAAGAACAAATGGCGTAGTGAAATAATGAAACAGTATATTTCCTCTACTGTTATATAACTGATGTCAATAGCTAGACTCAGACGTAATTAACCATGATGTGAAAATTTACACAATTCAGTTGAAAGTCAACTAGACTTTAGGTATGATATGTACTAACACGTCTTCAAGTGAAGAAGTCATTCGTTTGTTATGTGTCGATTTTTGATCGACAGGCTATGGGGTGTTGCCGAATAATGGACGATGATAGGTGTTCATCGCTATATGTTATACAACAGAATAGCGCAAAAAACATTAAGGGGTGGCTTTATCCATGACAAACTATGAAAAAGTAGGTAAATTGCAAGTCGCAACAGAACTATATAACTTCGTAAACGAAGAAGTTCTTCCGGACTTAGAAGTCCAACGTGATCAATTTTGGACAAACTTTGATTCGCTCATTCATGAACTTGCTCCTGAAAACAAAGCGCTATTAGAAAAACGTGATGAATTGCAAAAGACCATTAGCGAATGGCACCAAAATAATAAAGGCGAAATTGATTTCGCTAAATATAAAGAGTTTTTACAAGAAATTGGCTACTTAGAGCCAGTTCCTGAAGATTTCAAAGTAACAACAGCAAACGTTGACAATGAAGTCGCAAACCAAGCAGGTTCACAATTGGTAGTTCCCATCGATAATGCTCGTTATGCATTAAATGCAGCGAATGCAAGGTGGGGAAGTCTATACGACGCGCTTTATGGATCGGATGTAATTAGTAATGAAGCGGGTGCTGAAGCTGGCGTTCAATACAATCCGATTCGTGGACAAAAAGTAATCGATTTTGCGAAAAACTTGTTAGATCAAGCAGCGCCTTTAGCTGAAGGATCTCATGCAGAAGTAACAGCTTATAAAATTGCAGAAGGTAAACTTCAAGTAACGCTTGAAAGTGGTAACACAACTCCATTGCAAGATGAGTCCAAGTTCGTTGGATATAATGGCTCTGAAGACGCACCGACTGCTGTATTGTTAGTGAATAATGGATTGCATATCGAAATCGCTATCGATAAGAATAATCCAATTGGTAAAAGTGATAAAGCAGGTGTGAAAGATCTTGTACTTGAAGCGGCACTCTCTACATTGATGGACTGTGAAGACTCTATTGCTGCAGTAGATGCTGAAGATAAAGTTGGTGTATACCGTAATTGGCTTGGTCTAATGAAGGGCGACTTGGAATCAACATTCAAGCGCGGTAGTAACACAGTTACAAGAAAATTGAATCCAGATCGTACGTATACAGGCGGAGATGGCAAGGAGTTGACTCTGCGTGGTCGTTCATTGATGTTCGTACGTAACGTAGGTCACTTAATGACTAATAATGCTATCCTAGACGAAAATGGCAATGAGGTACCTGAAGGGATTTTGGATGGTGTTCTTACATCACTGATTGCTACACATAACTTTAAAGAAAACACAGAGTTTAAAAACTCCCTTCACAATTCCATTTACATTGTAAAGCCGAAAATGCATAGTCCAGCTGAAGCGGCATTTGCGAATAAACTATTTGATCGTATTGAAGATCTACTAGGTGTTGAGCGCAACACAATTAAAATCGGAGTTATGGACGAAGAGCGTAGAATGTCACTGAATCTGAAATCGGCAATCAATGAAGTGAAAGAGCGTATTGCATTTATCAACACTGGATTCCTTGACCGTACAGGTGACGAAATTCATACGTCTATGGAAGCAGGTCCAGTTATTCGCAAAGCGGATATGAAGACGTCTGAATGGCTATCTTCTTATGAATCTGCAAACGTAGCAGTAGGAATTGGAGCGGGTCTACCTGGCCACGCACAAATTGGAAAAGGAATGTGGGCAATGCCTGACTTAATGGCTGCAATGCTTGAACAGAAAATTGCTCATCCAAAAGCTGGAGCTAGCACTGCGTGGGTTCCATCACCAACAGCTGCAATTTTGCATGCATTGCACTACCATGAAGTAAATGTTAAAGATGTACAAGCCGGAATTGACAGTTCGATCGATTACCGCGATGGTATCCTTGACATCCCATTGGCACCTAAAGCGGATTGGTCTGCCGAAGAAGTACAATCTGAACTAGATAACAACGCACAAGGTATCCTGGGCTATGTTGTTCGCTGGATTGACCAAGGAGTAGGGTGTTCAACAGTTCCTGATATCAATGATGTCGGATTAATGGAAGACCGTGCAACATTACGTATTTCGAGTCAGCACATTGCAAACTGGTTACGTCATGGGGTTTGTACGAAAGAGCAAGTAAAAGAAACTTTGGAGCGTATGGCAAAAGTAGTGGATCAGCAGAACGCGGATGATGAGTTGTATCAGTCGATGGCACCGAACTATGATGATTCCATCGCGTTCCAAGCAGCGTCTGACCTGATATTTAAAGGGGCAGAACAGCCAAGTGGATATACGGAGCCGATCTTGCATGCTCGTCGTATTGAAGCGAAAGCAAAAGCCAAACAAAAAGCGACAGTACAAAACTAATAACCATTCCAAACCGTCTCTCTTTCGCTAACGGAAGAGAGACGGTTTTTTACTAAATTAATCAGAGATGGATATTTTTCAAATAAGTCTGTCAACATGCTATACTAGCGAGAATGATGAAAAGGGGATGAATAAAGCATGTTGCAAACAAATCAAACAGTTTTCGTATTAGTCGATGTACAAGGAAAGCTCGCGCAAATCGTTAATGAAAGTAAGGAATTACATGATAACTTGGAAAAACTGATCAGAGGATTACAAGTATTGGATATTCCTATACTATGGCTCGAACAATATCCTGATGGTCTAGGACCGACTACCGAATCGTTATCGAACTTGCTTGAAAAACAACAACCGATTGCCAAAATGACATTTAGTGCAATGGGCAATGAAGAATTTGTTAAACAGTTGAACGAGTTGGGTAGGAAGCAAGTATTAATTGCAGGAATTGAAACGCATATTTGCGTGTATATGACAGCGGCTGATCTTGTGAAACAAGGCTATGAAGTAGAAGTGGTAGTGGATGCAGTCACTTCAAGAACAGAAGCTAATAAAATGATCGGCTTACAAAAGATGAAACATCTTGGAGTCTCAGGTACGTGTGTAGAAACAGCTTTGTATGAGTTGCTTGGTGAGGCAGGGACAGATGAATTTAAGCAAGTTTTGAAAGTAATCAAATAGAAAAAAAGCGAAATGCCTATTTTGATGGCATTTCGCTTTTTGTTATTCCCATTGTTCCCGCTGCAAATCTTCCGCAATGAGTTGTAAATCATCGGCAGTAATCGATAATACCTCATAGTTAGTAGTCTCAGCTAGTTGTACTGCCATTTTCTTAAGGAACTTCGGTGAACCTTCATTTTCTTCATCATATACCAGTAACAAAGCATCTGAATTTCGAAGTAGAAACTTATTCTTCTCTACAAATTGCCAAGGTGCTTCATACGGCTTGTTTGTCAGACTCACTGAATAATCTGCGAGTGATAGGATTTGTTCATATGTTTCTTGTTTTATTTCATTCCATTTAGATTGTTGATCAAGAAATGGTGTGATGACCGCGTATTGTAAGTTGGGGTAGTCTTCTTGCAAATCCCACACACATTCAATAATCCACGTTTCCACTCCAAGTTGTCCACTGACGATAACCCATTCGAGTCCTTGGTCTAGAAGAGCTAGCAATTGATCTGTTAACGCTTTTTTAATGATAGGAATACCTTGATGATCTTCATTGAAAATACCTAATTCATGGGCTTTATAACCGCTCACGAGTAGACGTTTAATCATTGTTGTCCACTAATTGCTGCTTGTGCGAGCTTTGTAATCGTCATGTCATCCATCGGCGGATTGTGAAGACCAGCTCGTACATCGCGATAATATCGCTGAAGAGGATTGGACATTTCCAAGCTTTTCGCACCTACAATACGCATCGCTAAGTTAACAATTTCGATCGCACTATTCGTTACAATCGACTTCGCTACCCCCAGTTCATTTTGTAAATGAACTCGACGAGCAGGATCATCGTAAATTCTCGCGATATCATAAAGTAAATGGCGTGCCTTAATCAGTTCTAAATCCATCTTCCCAATTTGTGTTTGGATACTGAAAAGGGAAGCAATGGGTTCATTGAGGCTGTTTGGCTGATAAGTTGCTGCAAAGTGTACTGCATAATCACGTGCGGCTTGGGCAATTCCCATGTAACATGCGGGAATATGAAGAAGCCAGCCGTTTTGGTTGTTGCCGCGAGGTGCTTCATTCACTTCTACTAACTGATCATCCGTTGCTATCACTTGATCCAGTACAAGCGTTTGACTTTCGGTACCGCGCATTGAAATCATATGCCAAGTATCTCTAATGGAGAGACCGTTTGCGTCACTTGGCAACAAGAAAAAGCCTGTTTTCTGCTTTTCTTCAATCCAAACAGATACAAGTATATGGGTAAGGGCAGGCGCCATAGTCGTAAACGTCTTTTCACCTGAAATCATCCAGCCACTCTCAGTGCGAACAGCAGTCGTTTGTGGTCGACCGCCACGCGTAGGGCTGCCAGTTTGAGCTTCAGTAACGGAACGATTAACAAGTGCGCCTTGTTGAACCGCTTCACTAAACTGTGCTAATTGTTCTTCCGTCCATTTACGATTCTCATACAGTTCGCCAATGACTCCCTGATGCCAGCCGATAGCAAGAGCGGTAGCACTGTCAAAACGAGCGATGGTCTCCTGAAAGAGCACCATGTCCGTCACTGTGATCCCCCCACCTCCAAACTCTTTAGGTAAGGTTAATGTCGTATAACCCATTTTTATGAGTTTTTCTATATTCTCTTGTGGGAATTTTGAAAGCTCATCAGATCGTTCTGAAAAGCCGCTGAAAAACGGACCTGCCTCAGTCAATTCATTGACCCATCGGCGTTGAAAGTCCGTTGTAATAAAAAGTTCTGTTGACACGAGTAACACGTCCTAACTGCTTCAGTCTCTTACTGCAATTTGTACTAATATATTGTAAATTTATGTAGAAATACAAAATCACCTTGAGTACATCTCTCAAGAGTCATGAAATTCTAGTATACTAGAAAAACAAAATAAATACCATTCTGACGAAAGAAAAAATTCATATCATACTATGTAAGAATTTACTGAATAATCAAGTGGTTTATAAAGCAATTCGCGGTTACAAGATGATGTTTGGCTTGAGTTGAAATTTCTATGTGTAAACTAGTTAAATTAGGAATTAAATGTATGAGGTTGAGTTCTTGGGACTGTTATTTTAATTTTTATAGAGAAAGTATAAAGCTCTATTAAATGTACTTGTTCAGCATTAAAGTAGCTCTTAATAATTATGAAAGAAAAAGAATATAAAACGACAAATTAATATGTAAAATGCTTTATTTTATCATAAACCCCAAATATCCCTATACGAATATGAAGTTCACGGTGGGGAAAAAGTTATGGGTTGGGTTTATGAGTCTTGTCATCATTATCATTGTAATTGGTTTAATAAGGTTCCTAGCGCTGAAGAGTGTTAACGAAAAGTATTCATTTTTAATTAACGATCGGATGCATAAAGTTATTTTGCTAGAGGAACAGCAAAGCGACCAACATAATTTAGCGAAAAATATTAGAGGTTTTATGTTATATGGTTCAGAATCGTACATAAACGAATTAGAAGAAACCCAATCGCGTATAGAAGGACGCTTAAATGAATTGGAGCAAATTATAAACAACGATACTATGCAGACTGCGTTGGGATCTATTCGGGAAGCGAGTGTAGAATACGACAAGGTACTACTATCTATTATAGAAGAGAAACGTGCAGGGAATGATGATCAAGCGCTTGTAATTGGAACGAATGGAGCAGGTTATCAACAAACTATAACTGATAATATTAATCAAATGACTGATTACCAAAGACAACAGCAAGAAGAGTTGGAAAAGGAAGTGGCGAGTTATACGAACAGTGCTACTTTGTTAATGGTAATCTTAATCGCACTGGGAGTCATTGGTAGTGTAGTGATCACGACGATCATTAGTCGATTGATTAGCCGTCCGGTTGGTCAAATGACGAATGCACTAGCTGCAGTATCGGGAGGAAACTTTACCATTGAAGAAGTGAATATCAAAAATAGTGACGAAATTGGCGATATGTCTATTACGCTGAATAAAATGGTTACTGATTTACGAGGTATTATCGATCGGGCGAAAAATTCTGCTTTGCATTTGGCAGCACAATCAGAAGAATTATCTGCAAGTGCGGAAGAGAGTTTAGCTGCTTCTGAAATGGTAGCGGAAATTACGGAAAAGAATTTACAGACGAGTGAGATGCAGGCGAATATTGTCAATCAATCAACTGTCTCAATGGAAGAGATGATTACGGCCATTGATGTTATCACACAGGATAATGAGGGAATGTTGAATTCGTCAGAAGATGTGGCGCGATTGGTGAGGGAAGGTTCTGCCTTAATGAAAGAAACGACTAATCAGATGACCAATATCAGTGAGACGATTGGTGAATCCGTGGAAACTATCAATAAAATGTCCAAACACACTGAAAGTATCCGTGGCGTTACATCCATGATTGCGGCAATTGCTGAGCAAACTAATTTACTTGCTCTTAATGCTGCAATTGAAGCAGCCCGTGCAGGAGAGCATGGGAAAGGCTTTGCTGTTGTAGCTGAAGAAGTACGAAATTTAGCGGAACAATCCAAGCGGTCTACACAAGAAATTGGTCGAATGATTGATACGATTATTCACGATGTAGAAACAGTGGTAACGAGCACGGATGAAGGTAGAAAATGTGTGTCAGAAGGCTTATTATCAACAGAGAAAACAAATGCCATCTTTATGGATATTGAGCACGCAACGTCAGATGTCAGTGAAAAAGTATCCACAGTATCAGCAGCAATCGAACAGATTCGCGCGATGACAGATGAAGTGACGGATGGAGCTAAACGAGTAGAAGAATTAGCTATTCAAGCAGCAAACGAAGCTCAATCTACTAGTGCGGCAACAGAAGAACAGTTAGCAGCTAATGAGGAAATCACATCCAGTTCACAAACATTGGCTCAACTTGCAGAGCAACTTCAAAATGATATGGCCCGTTTTAAAGTGTAATAAAACAGTAAGGAGTTGATTGCGTAGTGTGCAATCAACTCTTTTTTAATTGAAAATACGCGAGGGCTTCATAAGAGGGGCTTTTCTTAGGATGAATTTTAAACAATGTGAAACCTGCTATTGTAATAGGAACAGGTTCTATAGACTTTTTTTCTAATCGCATTTTTTCAGTGGTCTTGCGTTTTTTTGCTATCGTGATATGCGGAACGAAACGAGTGTCTTTTTCCAACTCTAGGATCTTCTCTGTACGTCTAGCGATTTGCCTTTGTAGTTCGCATAAAGTGTCAGAATTCTGAACCGCTAGAAAAACGACACGTGGTCCACTTGCAGATCCGAAAAATGATAAACCTTGTAAGTACACTGTGAACTCTGTATGCGATGTAGCGATTTTCTGTAGATTGGATTTCAGCCATGGGAGCTTAGCCTCGTCAAGCTCTCCGATATAGCGCATAGTCAAATGTAAATCTTTAGCGTGCGGAATTACTTTGTATTTCTCGTTTAATTGGTATTCTGTACGAAATTGTTGGGCTATGTCATCAACAGGATGAGCAATAGAGATGCCGATAAAGTAATGTTGTCCCAATTCCAGCTCACCTCCTATTCAGTAGGTTCCCTTACACTTTGAAATATATGCATGACTGTACAAAATAATCTGTGTATAGCCCGCTGTTTAGGGAACGTACTAACAAATCATCTAAATAATGTGTATAATAAGAGTAGGATATAACTGAATTATTATAATTGCAAAGGGGATGTCACGATGATTAAAACATTGATTTTTGATCTGGATGATACATTGATATGGGATGCCAAGAGTATTTCTATGGCATTTCAAAAAACATGTGAATATGCGACAAAGAAAACAGGAGTCAATCCAGTAGAACTTGAGCATGCTGTGCGTCAGGAAGCAAGAGACTTGTATGCTACATATGAGATATTTCCACATACTCAAAATATCGGAATTAATCCTTTTGAAGGATTATGGGGTGTCTTTGACGATGAAGGAGAAGAGTTTCAGAAGATGAAAGAGATTGTTCCTGGCTATCAAAAGGGAGCTTGGGTCAATGGGTTAAAGAAATTAGGGGTTGATGATGAAGCGTTTGGTTGGGAATTAGCGGATGTATTTCCAAGAGAGCGTAAGAATAGCCCCTATATTTACGAAGAGACATTTGAAGTGTTGGATAAATTGAAGGGTAACTATCAGTTAATTCTTTTGACAAACGGTTCACCAAGTTTACAACAGATTAAATTAACGATTTCACCTGAAATCCCTAGCTACTTTGATCATATTATCGTTTCTGGTGCATTTGGTAAAGGAAAACCTGACGTATCTATATTCAAGCATGTTCTTAATTTAAGTGGCGCCCAAGCAAATGAAGCGTTGATGATAGGTGATAACTTAATGACAGATATTTTAGGTTCAAGTCGTATTGGTATGCGTAATGTATGGATTAATCGTGAAAATAAGCTTCCGAATGATGAAGTGAAACCTACTTATGAAATCGATAACTTACATGGTCTTTTCCCTATACTTAGCACATTAGAAAACCGATGAGATGATCTCATCGGTTTTGATTCTATTTTACTTGTTTTTAGCTGTTCGTACAGCAAGGAGGTATTAGATGCTAGAATATTTATTGGTGTTTTTAGGAGCGGCTATACCGTGGATAGAAATTATGATTGTCGTGCCGCTAGGTATTATTCGAGGTCTATCACCTATGTGGGTAATCATTCTTTCATTTGCAGGTAATATGACAACAATTCTTCTGTTGATTGTTGGTTTCCAACGCATTAAGGAATGGATGGCACGTAGAAAACAGAAGAAGGGAAAAGGCGAGTCGAAACGTCAACAACGTGCAGAACAAATTATGAACATATATGGATTACCGGTTTTAGCACTAGTGGGTCCGATTTTGATCGGAACACACATCGCGGCTTTTATTGGTCTTGTATTAGGCGCAAAGAAAATGAATACGGCAATTTGGTCAGCGATCAGTATTGCGCTTTGGTGTTTAGTGTTCGGAATTCTGACTGCTATGGGATTTGATTTCTTTGTCGATCGTACATAAAAAACATCCAGCTGAGAAAATATCAGCTGGATGTTTTCATTCTTATAGATCGATTGCTTTTGCATCATTTATATTTTGAACTTCTTTGATACGCTTGATAGAAGCCGACTCAACGTGGTTGTCGACAGCTAACATCATGATAGCATATCCGCCTTCAGTGGAACGTCCAACCTGCATCGCGGCAATGTTGACATTCTCTTCTGCAAGAAGTGTCCCTACACGACCAATTGCACCTGGCTGGTCTCTGTGTCGGATGAATAATAAGTGACCGCTTGGAATTACATCCACTACATAATCGTCCACTTTTACAATACGTGCACCAAGACCATTTAGAAGTGTACCCGCTACTTTGCGAACACCTTTTTCAGTAACAATTTCTACTGTAATCAAGTTCAAGAAACCTTTACCAGTAGTTGTTTTTTGTTCATTTACTTTAATGCCGTAACGATCAGCTAATAACTTCGCATTTACATCGTTTACAGTTTCTCCAAGGTTACGCTTCAAAAGACCTTTGACTGTATTACGAGTTAGTGCGCGCACATCGTAGTTTGCCAATTCGCCAGCATATTGAATATTGATTTCATGGATAACGGAGTTTTGGATTTGTGATAAGAACATACCCAACTTCTCTGTAAGATCGAAGAATGGCTCGATTTTCGCCAACACATCACGAGAAACAGATGGCAAGTTTACTGGGTTACGAACAGATCCGATTGTCAAGAAGTTCACTACGTCGCGGCTTACGTCGACTGCTACTGATTCTTGTGCTTCGAATGTACTTGCTCCCAAGTGTGGAGTCGCAATTACTTCAGGTAATGTCAATAATTTGTGGTCGAGGAATGGCTCTTCTTCGAATACGTCCAATGCTGCACCCGCCACTTTACCGGCAACGATTGCATCGTATAGAGCATCTTCGTCAATAATTCCACCGCGTGCACAGTTGATAATTTGTACGCCGTCTTTCATTTTCTCAAATGCTTCTTTGTTGATCATTCTACGGGTTTCTTTAAGTAAAGGTGTGTGAACTGTAATGAAGTCTGCTACTTCGAGCACTTCATCTACTGTTCCAATTTCAATACCCAATTTCTTTGCAACATCTTCTGTTAGGTACGGGTCATATGCCACTACATTCATGCGTTGTCCTCTTGCGCGTCTTGCGACTTCAGCACCAATACGACCGAGCCCGATGATTCCTAAAGTTTTGTCTTTCAACTCCACACCAAGGAATGATTTTCTATCCCATTTATTATTTTTCAAAGAGTTGAATGCTTGAGGGATTTTGCGTGCCATAGACATCATCATAGCGACTGTGTGCTCTGCTGCAGAGTTTGTGTTACCGTCTGGAGCATTGACAACGATAATTCCTTTTTCAGTAGCTGCGTCCAAATCGATATTATCGACACCTACTCCAGCACGACCGATAATCTTTAATTGGTCAGCTGCTTCCAACAATTCTTTTGTAACTGTTGTCTGACTACGTACTAGTAGGGCGTCGAAATCTTTGATACGCTCTTTCAGCTGATCTGGTGTCATGTCCGTTTCCATTACAATTTCAAAACCTTCTGCTTGTCGTAGTGGGAAAATTCCGTCCTCGCTAAGTGGGTCACTAATAAGTATTTTAAAAGCCATGATATTCATTCTCTCCTTCGATAGTATGTAGTGGTATTTTTGTAGAAACTAGGTGCAATTGATCGTATATGTATGTTGCGCGCTACCCCCCTTATAGGTAAAATAAAAAAGCCTTCCATCCCTTACGTATAAGTAAGGGGCGAAAAGCTCGATAAACTAACGCGGTACCACCCTTGTTTGCTGCAATTGCAGCCTTCATTCAGCATGCGTAACGTGCATGTGACGGATCAGCCTACTAAAAGAGTTCAGCTAATCAATTCAGAAGTGCCCCCAACCTCAGAATTTGCTGACTTTCACCTTTGCATCAGCTCTCTGGAAAATCCTTTTTAGGAAGGTATCTCTTCGTCAAAATTGTTTAACAACTATTAATTTAGAACTAATCATAACACGTCAAAAACTATTGTCAATTGCTTTTCCCGAAAATCTGAAAAACAGTTAAATGCGAACGTAGTTATTGAATTATTTGTGAACGTTCGTGATTAGGGGGTTAATTATTAAAAAACATCTTTAATTGAACTAAGTGAAAGGATTTTACATAAGTCGTCTAAAGAGAAGAAGTACCGATAAGAGTGTTATAGTGAGCTTATACTATTCGTAAAGAGGAGTGTTGGAAATTGAAAAAATTAGAATCTCTAGAGCAATTTGAGCAACTTACACAGGAAGAAAGAGTGATTTTCTTATTCACTGCAGACTGGTGTCCAGATTGTAGAGTGATTGAACCATTCTTACCTACACTAGAAACTGAGTTTGCAGAGTATGAGTTCATCTCGGTTGATCGCGATGAATTTATAGACCTATGCAGTCAGTTGGATATATTCGGTATTCCTAGTTTCGTGGCATTTGGCGAAGGAACAGAAAAAGGTCGTTTGGTAAGTAAGAATCGTAAAACTAAAGAAGAGATTGAGGAGTTTATTAACAGTTTAACGTAATACAATAATTCCTAATGAGTGGATCAAGAGAAATTTGAACAAAAGGACTGAGGACAACTGTAACTGTTGTCCTTAGTCCTTTTTCATAAGAAGAGATTCTACAATAGTTCTTATATATTTGTATTATGTGAAATCTTTCAGTTGCTCTATAAGGATTTTTGCGCCTCGTGGACTGATGTATAGACCGTTCGACAATTGTTTGTTTTCATCCATCACATCGCCGGTGATAAAACATGCTCTGTTGACCTGATATTTTCTCAATATAATTCTGTCATCCTCTACGAAAATTTCGATAGGGTCACCCTGATCGATCGACATAGAATTTCGAAGTTCTTTTGGAATGACAATCCTGCCGAGATGATCAACTTTGCGAACTATACCTAAAGATTTCATAAGCTCCTCCTCGAAGAAAAGTGGTTGGTAATTTCTATTATACACAAAAATAGACTATCTACAATTTACAAAACTAAAATGCGCAGAACAATTTGACAATTCTGCTATACAATTAAATTATTAATGCTATAATAGTCATTAATTAAATATTTCTTATCAAGAGAAGCTGAGGGAATTGGCCTGATGAAGCTTCAGCAACCTCTGTGCATACAGGAAGGTGCTACCTCCAACAAGATTGTTGTCTTGAGAGATAAGAACGGTGAACAGTCAACCCTCATTTTCTTATCTAAAAGAAATGAGGGTTTTTTGTATAGAAATAGTAATAATAGAACGTTAAGGGGGAAATAGTATGCCGATTAATATACCGAAACATCTACCAGCAGGAGAATTATTGAAAGAAGAGAAAATCTTTATTATGGATGAGGAACGTGCCACAACACAGGATATCCGTCCAATCAATATTTTGATTTTGAACTTGATGCCTGAAAAAGAGAAGACCGAGTTACAATTGCTTCGATTGCTTGGAAATACTCCATTACAAGTGAATGTCACATTCCTCAATACAGCATCCTATGTCTCAAAAAACGTCAGTCAGACTCATTTAGAAACCTTCTATACTACTTTTGAACATGTTAAAAATCGTCGTTTTGACGGTATGATCATTACAGGTGCGCCAATCGAACTTTTACAATTTGAAGATGTAGTCTATTGGAAAGAGTTAGAAGAGATCATGGAATGGACAAAAACAAACGTTACATCAGTGCTCCATATTTGCTGGGGGGCACAAGCGGCCCTTTATCATCATTACGGAATTGACAAGTTCGAGTTGACTAAGAAATGTTTTGGAGTATTTTCACATGATATTACCGATCCGACAGTGAACTTGGCACGTGGATTCAATGATGTATTTGTAGCGCCACACTCACGCCACACGGGGGTTTCATTAGAAGAAATAAAGAGTCATCCCGATTTGACTCTACTTTCTGCTTCTGAAGAGGCAGGTGCATTCATTGTGATCTCAAATGATGCAAAGCATATTATGGTAACTGGACATTTAGAGTACGATGCACACACGTTGGGAGATGAATATGCCCGCGATGTAGAAAAAGGTGCTGACATTGACATTCCTGTAAATTATTATCCGAATGATGATCCATCAAAAGAACCTATGAATACTTGGCGTTCCCACACGCATTTATTATTCTCTAATTGGCTCAATTACTATGTCTACCAAAAAACTCCTTACAACTGGAGTTAAAAGAATTGCTGTATAAATTCCTATAGTTTACACATACTCCGACTACTGGAGGTGTATGCAGTGAACATAGATGAATTTTGGGAATTGGCTTTTTGGGAAATGACTTTACGAACGGTGATTTCATTTACTGTACTGTTGATCTTGGCGCGTTTCATGGGGAAGAAACAAGTGTCTCAGCTTACTTTCTTTCATTATGTAACAGGTATAACAATTGGTTCGATTGCAGCCGACTTGGCGGGAGAGTCTGAAACACCTTTCTTAAATGGCTTATATGGAATGGTTTTATGGGCAGTGTTAACGATTATTGCTAACTTTTTATCATTCAAATCCATTAAACTTCGCGTATTACTCGATGATAAACCGATGATTGTTATTCAAAATGGAAAAATCCTAGAAGGTTCCATGCGTAAATTACGGTTGAGTTTCAATGATCTAAACATGTTGCTTCGAGAGCAGTCGGTATTTTCGATGAAGGATGTCAATTACGCGATATTCGAAACGAATGGTAATTTGAGTGTCTTGCTAAATACGGGCGAGAAATATGCGACAAAGAAGGATGTCAAAGCCCCATCACCAACGCCAAAATATATTCCGACTGAAATTATTACTAATGGGAAAGTAGAAAAGAAAAATATGCGAGAACTTCAATTGACCGATACTTGGCTAACAGAACAATTAAAAAAGCAAGGGATTTCTAAGCCTGAGCATGTTCTCTATGCGGAAATTCAGACAGATGGTAGTTTATATATTAATACATTAAAATCGACTTGACGTGGAGAGCTCTGACATAATCAGAGCTCTTCGCGTTTTTTATAGTATTTCCCAATTTCTTTGTTTGGCCACAGTAGCAAGTTTCTCATCTGGACGAACTGCTACAGGGGAGCCAACTATTTCTAAAACTGGAAGGTCGGAAATGCTGTCTCCATAGGCAAAGCTATTGTCCCAGTCGATAGTTTTTCCTAGTAGTGCTTGGTAAATTTGTTCGTTTTTACGTGTTCCTTGAATATGTAATAAGGGCTGATCCATTGCAAGATGTTCGCCATTTGATGGAATTTCTGTACCAATAATTCGATCAAATATCAGGTGACTTGTAACTGCTTTTAAGAAAGGGGTATAGGCTCCAGAAACGAGCAAGACATGGTATCCATCTTTTCGGTGCTTTGCCAGTCGATTAATGACTTGTTCGTTAAAGTCCGGCATCATAACGTTGTGCATGCCTTTGAAAAACTCATGTAGTTCTGTCATCGTTAATGAGTCTAAGGCTTTAAGATAAAGGTGCATCGAGCGCTCTTTCATGACAGATTCAGGCAGTATTTTTAATTTATAGCGAATGTAAAGTGGTAATATCGAGCGATAGAACTTTCTATAATACTGCTTGTACGTAGGATGATTTTTTAATTGCTCCATGAGTAATTTAAAGGTTTCTTTAGTGTACAACGTACCATCAAAATCAAAGATCGCAACTTTCATATAGACACTCCTCTTTTGTATGCTTCTACTTAGTATACAAATATAACGAGTGTAAAAGCAAAAAGCAGATGGAGAAAAACTCCATCTGCTTGAATTGTTAACTTATTGAAGGTTGTTTGGCATACCCGGTTGACCTTGCGAAGGCGCAAAAGAATTAAGCAACATATTCATATCCTGATCATTTAATTGTGGAACTTGATAATATTGATGCTTGTTTTGGTAAATGGACAACTCATATGCCATTTCTATACAGTTGGGCACAGAATCTGCAAGTACACGGCGAACGACTGGATTACATACTTCTAATGAAGCAGCCGTTTTGCCTGTAGCGCCTTCTTTTGTGGCGCCCAACAAAAAGCCGGAGATGATTTCATCACTGATTTCACCTGTAGATTGAATAGGTTTAGACGGTGCTTTTTCTTTCATGCCGTAAATGAAATCGCTGCCTGCTTTCATTTGATAGCGCTGTGTAGGATGTGAAGGATCTTTTCCTGTCTTAAAACTTTCGACAAGGATATTGTACTCATCCAGTGTGAATCGGTATTGTCGATCAAGAATATCGAGAAGTTCTGGATCTTGGACGTGTGGACGTAAAATCATCGCTTGGTTCAATGCTCCGACAGTCGCGCTTAATATCTCTTTGACATCAAATAACTCATGTCCCCCGTGATTCATCGATGGGGGTACCTGTCCACCTTGCATGTGTTGAGATGTTTCGAATTGATTTGTCAAATTTATTTCCTCCTCCAATTGTCATGTACATCGAGAGTAGTATGTGGAATCATCGAAATCCTATACATATGAAATGGCATTCACGACTCATGCATAGTTTGTAACGCACCATCATATCATAAGGATAGAACTCAAGAAGGGTAGTGGGGATACATGCAGATTCATGTAGTTTCGCAAGGGGAGAGTTTATATGAAATTGGTAACATATACGGTGTGCCTTACGAGCAAATAGCAGATGCTAATGAATTAGAAAGCGAAATACGATTAGCTGTGGGACAAGCGCTTGTCATTCCAATAATAGGCTCTTATTACTGGGTGCGACCTGGAGATAGCCTATATACAATTGCACAGAGATACGGTTTAACAGCTGCGCGCTTGGCGCAAATTAATGCAATCGACCCTACTAGAAGGTTAATGATCGGTCAGCGTCTGTATATACCACAAGAAGTAAAAATGTTAATTGATTCATTATTATATGTAGAACCGCGTAATCCTGTCAGTCAAGATATGCTGGCGGAAGTTCGTGAACGTGTGGATGGTCTAACGTATCTCGCGATGTTTAGTTATGAAGTACAACGTGACGGTTCACTTAAAGCACCAGCTTTAGCAGATATTCCGACTATCGCAAAAAATGCAGGTGCTGAAAATATATTAGTGCTGACGAATTTAGAAAACTATTCATTCAGTGCGGATTTAGCGCATGTAATTTTTACTGATCAAGCAGCACAAAACCAAATGATTCAAAGTGCCATTGAAGTAGCAAAAGAAATCGGCTATAGTGATATTCACTTCGATTTCGAATTATTATTCCCCGAAGATCGCGAATTATACAATCAATTATTACGTAATGCGCGCGATCAAATTCATAAAGCGGGCCTGACGATTTCCACAGCACTTGCACCAAAAGCTGGGGAAGTAACGACAGGTATTTATGGCGCCCATGATTATAAAGCACATGGAGAGATTGTAGATTTCGTTGTATTGATGACGTATGAATGGGGATATACGTATAGTGCACCACAAGCTGTGAGCCCAATCGGTCCAGTCACAAAAGTAGTGGAATATGCCGTAAGTCAAATCCCGAATGAAAAAGTGTTTTTAGGACAGAATCTATACGGTTATGATTGGACAGCTCCATTTGGTCAATCGGACAGTAAAGCCGCTAGAGCATTAAGTCCACGAATGGCGACTAATCTGGCAATCGAGCAGAATGTTGCTATTGAATACGACGCATTAGCCCAAGCGCCACATTATACGTATTATGATGAAACAGGAACCGAACATGAAGTGTGGTTTGAAGATGCACGAAGCATCAACGAGAAGTTTAACTTGCTGAAGAAATTTAAGTTGCGTGGAATCATGTACTGGAAACTCGGGCTAGCATTCCCACAAAATTGGCTGCTATTAGAAGATCGCTTTACTATTCGCAAACGATAAATATAGGAGCCTTTCCTTAAATAATAGGAAAGGCTCTGTCATATGAGTTGTCACTCGTTATTTAATAATTTCATAGCGCTTTGGAACATATCCATATCTGGATTTACGAGTAAAGCAGGTAGGAAAGCAAAAGTCATGATGAGGAGGAGGTTCGCTCCTAGGATTGATCGAATTGTACCTGTTTTCTTTGTCATGGCGCTTCGCCTCTTTCTTTTCGTATTGTTCTCACTAGTATGTGTATGCGCTTACATTTAGAACCTCACATAGTTCGTTTGAATAGTTTGATAATACCTTAAATTCAGTCTAATGTAAATGATAAAGTTTAATATAGTACATAAAATTGACACAAAAGTTAAGTCGAAATGGAGATATTCTAAAAAAATCTTGTAACTTGCTATCTTTTCAGTGATAATATTGGAATACAAAGAAATATTTCGAACAATTAAAATTCAATTTATATTAGTAGAATTTACTCTTTTAACATACAAGTATTTTGAAGTCATAGTCACTGAGTAAATGAGCGACTGGTTAGTCAATAATTTTTAATTACCAACTAAGGAAAGGGATGATTGCAGATGACAAAGGTTGATGAGGTAGAATATAATAATCGCAAACGAGCAAATGATTACGTTCATAATGTATATGAATTGGTGAAAAAAAGGAATCCAGATGAGAAGGAATTTCTACAAGCGACAAGAGAGATTTTTGATTCTCTTCGTCCCGTCTTTGCTAAGCATCCCGAATTCATGGAAAACGGAATTCTTGAGCGAATCACAGAGCCGGAACGAATTATTTCCTTCCGCGTAGCGTGGGAAGATGATAAAGGTAAGGTGCAAGTAAATAGAGGTTTCCGAGTTCAGTTCAATAGTGATCTCGGACCTTATAAGGGAGGACTTCGTTTCCACCCATCTGTAAATAATAGTATTATGAAATTCCTCGCTTTTGAGCAAATCTTCAAAAATGCTTTAACAGGACAGCCAATCGGGGCAGGTAAAGGTGGATCTGATTTCGATCCAAAGGGGAAGTCTGATCGTGAAGTCATGCGCTTTACGCAAAGTTTCATGACAGAACTTAGCAGACATATTGGACCGGACATCGACGTGCCGGCAGGAGATATAGGTGTTGGTAAACGTGAAATCGGCTATTTATTTGGTCAATACAACCGGATTAAAGGTGGCTATGAAGCAGGTATTTTAACTGGGAAAAATCCTGATCATGGTGGAAGCCTTGGTCGTAAAGAAGCGACTGGTTACGGTACAGTGTACTTTGTTGATGAGATGCTGAAAGAAAACAAGCTATCATTAGAAGGTCAGACTGTTGTGGTTTCAGGTTCAGGTAATGTTTCGACGTATGCAATGGAGAAAGCTATGCAACTTGGAGCGAAAGTTGTGGCATGTAGTGATTCTGATGGCTATATCTACGACAAGAACGGAATTGATCTTGAATTAGTGAAGGAACTAAAAGAGTACGGCAATAAACGTATTTGGGAATATACGAAAGAACATCTTGATGCAGAGTATCATGCAAATTGTACGGAAATTTGGTCTATTCCATGTGATATTGCACTTCCATGTGCTACACAAAATGAAATCGATGAAATTGCTGCACATATGCTAATCGCAAATGGTGTTAAAGCAGTTGGTGAAGGTGCAAATATGCCATGTACAATTGAAGCAATTGTCATTTTCCAAGAACACAATGTGTTATTCGCACCAGCTAAAGCTGCCAATGCGGGTGGCGTAGCTGTTTCCGCTATGGAAATGTCTCAGAACAGCCAGCGTCTATCATGGTCAGAAGAACAAGTAGATATGCATTTGAAAGAGGTTATGCAGAATATCTATAAAGACTGCAGCAATGCAGCGGCGGACTACGGTAAACCAGGCAATCTAGTAATGGGTGCTAACGTAGCAGGCTTCCTGAGAGTAGCCGATGCGATGGTTGCACACGGAATACGATAAGTGATATGAAACAGACACATTTTTTTACATAATGTGTCTGTTTTTTTATGCTTTCCTATTGCATTTTTACTACAATATGTTATTATAAAAATACATTAAGTTGAATAAACATACATACTCTTGCATGAAAGGGGACTTACCCATGGAAAAGAAAAAAGTTGTTTTAGCCTACTCAGGCGGTTTAGACACATCAGTTGCGATTCAGTGGTTAACGGATCAAGGATATAGTGTAATAGCAGTTTGCTTAGATGTCGGCGAAGGAAAAGATCTCGACTTCATTAAGGAAAAAGCTCTTACAGTTGGCGCGGTTAGCAGCTATGTTATTGATGCGCGTGAAGAATTCGCACAGGATTTCGTCCTTCTTTCATTGCAAGCTCAAACATATTATGAGAATAAATATCCACTAGTCTCTGCTTTATCTCGTCCGCTAATTTCCAAAAAGTTGGTGGAAATTGCGCATCAAGAACAAGCAACTGCAGTGGCTCATGGATGCACTGGAAAAGGAAATGATCAAGTACGTTTCGAAGTAGCGATCAAGTCGTTAGATCCAACGCTTGAAGTCATAGCACCAGTGCGTTCATGGAGCTGGTCACGTGAAGAAGAAATTCATTATGCGCAAGAACATAATATTCCCATTCCGATTGATTTGGATAATCCATACTCAGTGGACCAAAACTTGTGGGGGCGTGCAAATGAATGCGGAATTCTAGAGGACCCATGGGCAACGCCTCCAGAGGACGCATTTGGTTTAACGGTTTCCATTGAAAATGCGCCCGATACCGCTGATATTATCGAGATTGGCTTTGAACAAGGTGTTCCGGTTACGATTGATGGAGAAAAGTATACATTAAGTGAACTAATCACCAAGTTGAATGAAATTGCCGGAAAACATGGCATCGGACGTATTGATCATGTAGAAAATCGTTTAGTCGGTATCAAATCCCGTGAAGTATATGAAGCGCCAGGAGCTATTACGTTGTTGAAAGCACATAAGGAACTTGAAGATTTAACGCTTGTAAAAGAATTAGCGCACTTCAAGCCGATCATTTCTCAAAAGCTTGGTGAATTGATCTACAATGGTCTATGGTTCTCCCCATTACGTAATGCGCTGGAGGCATTCATTAAAGAGACACAGCAATTCGTCAACGGTACAGTTCGTGTGAAATTGTTCAAAGGCCATGCAATAGTAGAAGGTCGTAAATCCCCTAATTCGCTATATGATGAGAAATTAGCGACTTATACAGCTGATGATGAATTTGATCAAGCGGCAGCGGTCGGCTTCATCAAGCTTTGGGGACTACCTACTGAAGTGCATAGTATGGTCAATGAAAAGCAAGTTGTGAAGAAACCTTAAGATGGATAGTAAGAGCAGCGCGGCCAAAAGCTTCGCTGCTCTTTTTGAAACTACTTTTCATTCATCGCAGTCTTATGAATATAGCAAGGGGTGTCTGAATGAAGAAATTGTGGGGTATAGCCATAATGGTAGTTTTAATCATGGTGGGACTGGGGATGTTTTGGATGTTACCAGGGGAACGAATAAAACAAGCACAACAAATGATAGCGAAAGGAAAATATGATTATGCAATTATTCTAGGTGCCAAAGTGAACGGGGAGGTTCCTTCGTTGTCATTACGTTACCGATTGGAAAGCGCTGTAGAGTATGCAACGCAATATCCGCATGTGCAGCTAGTTCTTTCGGGCGGACAAGGAAAAGATGAGGGCATTAGCGAGGCCGAAGCCATGTATCGTTATTTACAAGAACATGGTATTGCGAAAGAACGCTTAATTATAGAAGATCAATCCACTTCTACAAATGAGAATCTACAATTCAGCCAAAATATCATTCCTGAAGTGGAAGGCGTGACCATAATCAGCAGTGATTATCACTTGGCTAGAGCGAGATTTCTGGCTAGACAGATCGGATGGGAGTCTGATGTCGTTGCAGCGAAGACTCCTGAATCTGTCAGAGCAAAAGTAGGACTTCGTGAACGCTTGGCTTTATTGAAAACATGGTTGTTCAGACGATAGGGATATATTGAAAATAAAAAGTGACGAAACTCCAAAGAAGTTTTCGTCACTTTTCTATATATCTTATAAAGAAGAGATTTTATGGAATTCAGGTTGGCCTGCTGTAAATGTAGCCAAATAGTCAAAGCCGATTGACTGATATAATTCTAGAGATTCTTTGAACTCATGTGCGATTTCAGTTGTTCTATGCGCATCTGAACCAAGTGTAATGATTTCGCCCCCGCATTGTTTATACAAACGCAAAATATCTTCACTTGGCATATTATGTGGCAATCCGTAGCGAGTTCCCGAAGTATTCAGTTCAATCCCTTTACCATCTGGTATAATAGTATTGAAGATCTTTTCTAAATAGTCGTGAAATAGATTAGCTGGTGGTTGATCAGTATAGCGTTTAATCAAATCCGCGTGTCCAAGCACACTGTAACGCTTATAATGCTGAACGCAATACAATAGTTCTTTATAATATGTCTCAAAGGCAGCCTCTGTTGAACGATCTTCAAACAACTCGCGATAATGTAAGGATTTATTTTCGACTGTGTGCAGTGAACAGATGACAAAATCAAATTCATGCTCGTCCATTAATTCTTCATAAAGATGCAAGAGATCAGGTTGCAAGCCGATTTCAACCCCTTTTTTAATCGTCAGTTGTCCATCGAATTGTTCGTTCAATTGAAGAATCTTTTGTGCATATTCCATTTTATCAAAATCGAAATAAATCGTTTCATCCGGATATTCATAATCGATGTGATCGGTAAAGCAAATTTTGGTAAGGCCTTTAGCGATAGAAGCTTTGGCCATCTCTTCCATCGGGATTTCACAATCCGCTGAAAATGCGCTGTGCATATGATAATCAAACATAGTTTTCAGTCTCCTTTTCTTTACTACATATTGTAGCAGATGAACGATGCTACTTACAGTTGACAATGCTCTCTATAACCATTATAGTAATAATTAACTTTAGCGTAGTAAAGCAGTGAAGTATATTTTTCGCATGAAAGGCGGTAGAAAATATCTTGTATTCTGAAATTCTTGGAAATGAACATGAAAAGCATGAAAAAATCATCGGCACATTAGGGAAACGATTCACTACATATGGCTATAAGCGAATTAAAACATCCGCATTTGAACAATATGATTTGTATTCTAATGTCCGTACTTCAATCAATCAAAACGAAATGATCAAGGTGATTGACTATACCGGCGAAGTACTCGTATTACGCCCGGATGTAACGATACCATTGACACAGCAACTCGTACAGTTGAATGATAATTTACCCGAAGAAATGCGTTATTATTATGTGCAAGAAGTCTTTAGGCAGACGTTCCAGGAAAATGAACGTATCGGTAAAACACAGGCGGGAGTCGAGTTCTATTGCAAAAGTTCACCCGCATCAGATGCTGAAACAATTATGCTTGCATGTCACGCATTACGAGACGTTGGTTTTACAGATGTGAAAATCGAAATTGGTTATGCTGGTTTCTTTAATGAATTAATTGCGGACTCTGATATTACTGCAGAACAAACTGCGGAACTCAAGACGTTGATTCAAGCAAAAAACGTCGTGGAAATAGGTCCGTTCTTACAGCGATTGTCTATAGACCCTTCTATTAAAGAAGTACTCGAGCAATTACCTCTATTATACGGTGCACCTGAAGTTGTGTTTGAAAGACTACAAAACTTACAGGTTAGTGAATCGGCACAGGATGCGATCAAATATTTACAGCGAACATGCGATATCGTCGAACTATACGGCTTGAAGAAGCACATCGTCATCGATCTCGGCTTGATTAACCACATGGGGTATTACTCGGGAATCATTTTCCAAGGCTATGTTGAGAATTTCGGCAAGCCCGTATTGATGGGCGGCCGCTATGACGCATTAAGCGAAGAGTTTGGAATGAAATTACCGGCAATTGGTTTTGCATGTGAAATCGAATCATTAGTAAAAGCTTCATCTACTAGAGAAAAGAAGGAACGATATAGTATCGATGTGACTGTAATATATGAAGAAAGCCGCATTAAATACGCAATCGATATTACGAATGAGTTGAGAGAGCGTGACTATCGTGTAATTTCTAAACCTATGAAAGATGCGGAACATCAGACAGACAGTCTCTACACGATTCAATTAACAGAACAGCAAAACAATCTAGTAGATCAAGAAGAAATGAAAGAGTTCATCGACTTCAAACAATTGCTTGATTTGATCGCAAGCAAGAAAGGGGTACCTGAATGGATTATCTAACAGTAGCAATGGCAAAAGGACGAACAGCTGAACGGGCGATGAAGTTTCTAGAGAAATCAGATGTGCATTTCTCAGAATTTACGGATGAAAGCCGGAAGCTGGTCATTTATGATGATAAACAAAAGATCAAATTAATTTTTGTCAAAGCAGTAGACGTTCCAGTGTATGTTGAAAAAGGCGCAGCGGACGTAGGAATTGTGGGGAAAGATGTCATGATGGAAGATCCTCGTGATGTCTATGAATTACTGGACTTAGGAATTGGGCGTTGTAAGCTGGCGGTGGCGGGATATCCCGATACACCAATTGAAAACATACCATTTCTGACAGTCGCTTCAAAATATCCATTAGTTGCGAAAGAGTTTTTTGACAAAAAAGGTATCCGTACAGAAATGATTAAATTGAATGGATCGATTGAACTCGCGCCTTTGATCGGCATGTCAGATGTTATTGTCGATATCGTCGAAACGGGTACAACATTAAAAGAAAATGGACTCGTCGTCTTGCAAGAGATGGCAGATGTTAGTGCCCGTTTAATAGTCAACAAAGCGAGTTATGCTACGAAAACTGAAGATATCCAGCAGTTCATTAAAGATATGAAGGAAGGCTTGGGGGTGCGTTCATGAAGATCATACGTGGAGCTGAATTCACAGAAGAGCTACTAAGACGCAATGATTCCAATCAAACAGATTTGGAATTTGATCGCAATGTCTTATCGATCATTGACCAGGTTCGTTCCGAGGGCGATCAAGCAGTTCTAAATTTCACTGAACGTTTTGACGGCGTGAAGCTAGATAACTTGATTGTCACAGAAGAAGAAATTAATGAAGCGGAACAAGCAGTTACAGATGATTTCTACCGTGCATTGCGCTCAGCAAAAGAGCGTATCACGACCTATCACGAGGCGCAAAAAGAGCAATCATGGTTCTTAAATCCGAATGAAGGGATCATGCTCGGTCAGAAAGTAACACCAATCGACAGTGTAGGACTTTATGTACCGGGCGGAAAAGCAGCCTATCCGTCGACGGTCTTAATGAATGCATTGCCAGCTAAAATTGCAGGAGTTGGACGAATCTCCATGGTGACTCCACCTCAACGTGATGGCAAGATTAATCCCTATGTTTTAGTTGCAGCAAAAGAAGCGGGTGTAGATCGAATCTATAAAGTAGGTGGGGCACAAGCGATAGCTGCTCTAGCGTATGGTACAGAGACAATTGAAAAAGTCGTCAAAATCACGGGCCCAGGTAATGCATACGTTGCAAGAGCGAAAAAGTGGGTGTTCGGTGATGTAGCGATCGATATGATTGCTGGACCAAGTGAAATTTGTGTCGTAGCCGATGCTCATACGAATCCTATTTATGCAGCAGCAGATTTGTTGTCCCAAGCAGAGCACGATGAGCGCGCGGCTGCAGTGTGCATCACAACAAGTGAAGCATTTGCGGCTGAGCTCTCCAAAGAAGTAGAACGTCAACTAGCTGAACTCGATCGTAAAGAAATCGCAACACAGTCTATAGAGCAATTTGGACGTATCATTATAGTCGACTCATTAGAGGAAGCATTTGATATAGTGAATCGTTTAGCACCAGAACATTTGGAGCTCATGATTGATCAGCCTATGGAGCACTTGGCAGCGATACGAAATGCAGGAGCAATCTTCCTAGGGCAACATTCACCCGAAGCTTTGGGTGACTATATGGCTGGACCGAATCACACATTACCGACGAGTGGAACAGCAGCGTTCTCTTCTCCATTAGGTGTGTATGATTTCATGAAAAAGTCGAGTATTATCTATTATTCCGAGAACGCTTTGGCAGAAGTGGCAGATGACGTCATTACTCTAGCAGATGCTGAACAATTAACAGGCCATGCCAACTCGATAAAAGTACGAAAGGCAGGATACTAATGCGTAAACAACAACTAACACGTAAGACAGGTGAAACATCTATTGAAATGGACTTTTCGTTAGATGGCACGGGAGAGACGAATATCCACACTGGCGTTGGTTTCTTTGACCATATGCTGACGGCATTCGCAAAACACGGACGTTTTGATCTATCCGTAGCATGTGATGGTGACATTGAAGTGGACCAACACCATTCCGTCGAAGACATCGGTATTGTACTTGGACAACTATTCAACCGATGTATCGGGACAAAAGAAGGAATAGAACGCTTTGCCTTAGTTTCCACACCAATGGACGAAGCACTATCCACTGCATCCATTGATATCAGCGGTCGTTCATTCCTTGTTTTTAACGTAGATGGAATGAAAGATAAGGTAGGAGAATTCGACACAGAACTAGTCGAAGAGTTCTTCCTAGCGTTCACAAACAACGCCAAAATCACATTACACATCAACTTGAACTACGGAAAGAACACACACCATATTATAGAATCCGTATTCAAAAGCTTCGGCCGCGCCTTACGCGTAGCCAGCACCATCAACCCAGAAATAAAAGGCATTCCTTCTACAAAAGGGTCTTTGTAATAGACTTTCACAGTTTGATATTTACTGTGGATTAACTGTGATAACAATTTACTAGTTGATCGGAGTGCAAGGCGGCGACTCGGGGAGGATCAGCCCGACAGGTGAGACAACCAAAGGGAGCGAGAGCCGTCACGAAGAACGGCTTTTGCGAGTAAAAGCGAAGCGTTAGGAGCATATCTTTGCACTAGCGACCTGGTTGGCTCACCGCGGGCCCTCCCGAACGCGTCCGCCTGGAACGCAGATCAACGGTACCAATGGATTTTTAATGATTATTTCATTTATTAGGAGGACTAGTTGATGATTTTATTCCCAGCAATCGACATTAGAGACGGCAAATGTGTTCGCCTCATCCAAGGTGACTACGCACAAGAAATAATCTACAATGACTCACCAACCAACATGGCACAAGAATGGCAAAACCAAGGAGCCGAGTACATACACGTCGTAGACTTAGACGGCGCCAAAACAGGAAACTCCGCCAACAAACAAGCCATCGAAGCCATCGCAAAATCAGTTAGCGTACCCGTTCAAGTAGGCGGCGGAATTCGAAACATGGAAATTGTCGACTCGCATATCGAAAACGGTGTTGCACGTGTCATTATCGGCACTGCAGCGATCCAAGACCCTGACTTTTTGAAGAAGGCCGTTGAAAAATACGGTGACAAAATTGCTGTCTCAATCGACGCGCGTAACGGCTTAGTTGCAACTGACGGTTGGACAGAAACAAGTGACGTCAAAGCAGTTGATTTATTGCAGGACTTAGCGGAAATTGGCGTCAAAACAGTTGTCTATACAGACATCATGAAAGACGGCATGCTTCAGGGGCCAAACTTTGAAGAACTGAAAATAATGGATGACGCGTCTTCGATCGATATCATCGCATCAGGTGGTGTATCGACAGAAGAGGACATTAAGAGACTTGCTGCTGAAGACATGTACGGCGCTATTATTGGCAAAGCATTATATGAAGGCAATCTATCCTTAAAAAAACTATTGGGGGACGACAGTCATGTCAACAACTAAAAAGATCATTCCGTGTTTAGACGTAGATAATCGTAAAGTTGTAAAAGGAAAGAAATTTCTAGACGTACAGGAAGTGGCAGATCCCCTTACATTAGCAAAAAAATATGTCGCGGACGGCGCAGATGAACTCGTCTTCTATGACATCTCCGCATCGACGAAAAATCGTGGTATGTTCCTCGATTTAATTGAGGAAATTGCAAAAGAAGTACCGATTCCTTTCATCGTAGGCGGAGGAATTCGTACGCTCGAAGATGTGGACAAAGTATTTGAACTGGGTGGTAACAAAGTCTCCATCAATAGTGCAGCTTTGACAAATCCGGAACTAATTAAAGAAGTAGCAGATAAATACGGATCAGAGCGTGTAATGTTATCAATGGATGTTCGTCAAGAAGGCGAAAACAAGTGGTCGGTTTATGCAAAAGGTGGTATGGAAGAAACAGGGATCGATGCGATTGAATGGGCGAAGAAAATGGAAGCACTTGGCGCTGGTGAGCTAGTCGTCAATAGTGTGGACGAAGATGGCGTCAAAGACGGTTATAATCTTGCACTCAACCGCGCTATGGCTGAAGCTGTCAATATTCCAATCATCGCAAGTGGTGGCGCAGGAAAACCCGAACACTTTAAAGAGGTATTGACAGAAGGAAAAGCAGATGCAGCTCTGGCCGCTTCCGTATTCCACTTCAATGAAATCAATATTCGAGACTTGAAAAATTACTTAGCAGAAGAAAATATTGCAGTTAGGAATGACTAAAATGACACTAGACATCAATGCATTACAATTCGACGACAAAGGTCTAATCCCTGCGGTTGTACAAGACGATCGCACAGGCGAAGTCTTAATGCTTGCTTACATGAATAAAGAATCTATTGAAAAGACGCTAGAAACAAATGAAACATGGTTTTATAGCCGCTCAAGACAGGAACTCTGGAATAAAGGTGCAACATCCGGAAATACACAGCAAGTACAACGTATATCTGTAGACTGCGATCAAGATACATTGCTAGTTCAAGTTACACCAAAAGGTCCGGCGTGTCACACAGGCGAGAAAACTTGCTTCTTCACAACGGTAATGGAAAAAGAAGAATCATTACGTGAAGTTGTCTATGAAGTAATCGACGAAATCGCAGATCGCAAAGCGAATCCGATAGATGGTTCGTATACGACGTATTTATTTAACGAAGGTATCGACAAAGTATTGAAAAAAGTCGGAGAGGAATCTACAGAAGTCGTAATTGGCGCAAAAAATGCTGATAAAGAAGAAGTGTCCAATGAAATTGCAGACCTAGTCTACCATACACTTGTATTGATGAATATTCTTGACGTCGATCTAACGGATGTTCAGCAAGTGTTACGTGAAAGACGACCGAAAAAGGAAGTGCCACGCAATGAGTAGATTTCTGAGCACTGTTGCGCGCCGTACAGAACCTTATGTTCCGGGTGAGCAGTTAAATCAGCCAGATATCATTAAATTAAATACGAATGAAAATCCATATCCACCAAGCCCTAAAGTATTAGAGGCCATTCAAGCAGAATTGAATGGTAACACGTTACAGCGCTACCCTTCACCAACAGTAGATCCATTGCGTCACGCGATAGCGGAGACGTACGGACTGACAAAAGATCATGTTTTTGTTGGTAATGGCTCTGACGAAGTACTGGCATTTTCATTCATGGCATTTTTCGAGCCAGGAAAAACTATTAAGTTTCCTGAAATTAGCTATAGCTTTTATCCAGTCTATTCCAAGCTATTTAATATTTCATTCGAAAAAGTACCATTAAATGCTGATTTCACATTACCCAAAAAGCAATTCTATAATTCACCAGGCGGCGTCATTCTACCAAACCCAAATGCACCAACAAGTATTTATGCTGAGTTGGATGTAATTGAAGACATTTTGCGAAACAATCAGGATCAAGTAGTCATTATTGATGAAGCGTATATTGATTTTGCAGGTCCGTCTGCGATGAAACTGATTGATCGCTATCCAAATTTACTTGTAATTCAAACCACGTCTAAATCTCGTGCACTCGCTGGATTGCGTGTCGGATTCGCACTTGGACAGCCTGAATTGATTGCTGGATTGACGCGCATCAAAGATTCATTCAACTCGTACACGATTGATCGTTTAGCTATGGCGGGGGCTACTGCTGCATTTGTAGATCATGCGTACTTCTCGGAAAGTATTAATAAAGTTATTCGCACACGTGAATCTACAGTCCATACTTTAGAAGAATTAGGATTTGAAGTTCTTCCTTCGGATGCAAACTTCGTCTTTGTAAAACCTCTGCATAAGGACGCAAAAGTGTTATATCAACAATTAAAAAACCGTGGAATTTTAGTCCGTCACTTTGATCAAGCGGACATTCGTGAGTATTTACGTATTTCCATCGGTACAGACGAACAGATGAATACGCTGTTTGAAGTGCTTAAACAACTTACTAAATGAATAAATCGATCAAAAGCCATTCGATACTGAATGGCTTTTTCTCTGCATTAATGTATACGAAGTAGCATAAAGCCTTGTGAAATTAGCTTTTGTGACAAAGCACAGGACATACAATCAATGTATATGTATACAAAATCGTGTATTTTAAACTTTTTCTATTGTATTTTTATACATGTTGGCTTATAATAATAGAAAGAAGCTTGATTGGAGAGATGAATTTATGAAAACTAAAAATATAATCATTATTGGTGCAGCAGGAAGAGACTTCCACAATTTCAATACATACTACCGTGGTAAAGAGGAATACAATGTCGTAGCATTTACAGCTACGCAAATCCCGGATATCGATGGACGTAAATATCCAACTGAATTAGCCGGTGAATTGTATCCTGAAGGAATTCCTATTTATTCACAAGATCAACTACCTGAGTTGATTAAAGAACTAGAAGTAGATGAATGTGTATTCTCTTATAGTGACCTTAGTTACGAAAAAGTTATGGGGATTGGTGCGATTGTAAACTCGGCAGGCGCTAACTTTACACTACTTGGGTCAAAAGCAACGATGATCAAAAGTAATAAACCAGTTATTTCTGTTTGTGCAGTGAGAACAGGAACAGGGAAGAGCCAAACATCACGTAAAATCATCGAAACATTACTCGAGCATGATTTGAAAGTAGTAGCGATCCGTCATCCAATGCCTTATGGCGACTTGGCTGAACAGCGTGTACAACGTTATGCAACAGTAGAAGATTTCAAAAAACATAAATGTACGATTGAAGAAATGGAAGAATATGAGCCACACGTTGACCGTGGAAATATCATCTATGCAGGTGTAGATTACCAAGATATTCTAGACGCTGCTGAAAATGATCCAGACGGCTGTGACGTAATTCTTTGGGATGGCGGGAACAACGACTTTTCATTCTACGAGCCAGACTTGGCAATTACAGTTCTTGATCCGCATCGTCCTGGCCATGAGTTGAAATACTATCCAGGTGAAGTTTGCTTGCGTACAACAGATGTATCAATTATAAATAAAATTGACAGTGCATCTGAAGAAGCAATTCAGACGGTCGAAAACAATATTAAATTTGCGGCACCAAATAGCACAATTATTAAAGCTGAATCCAAAATCTCTGTAGATAATCCCGAAATTATTAAAGGCAAGCGCGTGCTAATTGTTGAAGATGGACCGACATTGACTCACGGTGAAATGAAACTGGGTGCAGGTGTAATTGCAGCACAGCGTCTAGGTGCAGCTGAGATTGTCGACCCACGTCCATATGCGGTAGGAAGCTTGATTACAACTTTCGATAAGTATCAGCACATCGAAAATATCTTACCGGCAATGGGATACGGCGAAGAGCAGTTGAAAGATTTGGAAGCGACGATCAATGCAGCTGATGTAGATGCAGTCATTATCGGTACACCTATGGATCTTTCACGTGTCATCAACATCAACAAGCCTTGTACACGAGTCTATTATGACTTGGATGAAATCGGAACACCAAATCTTGAGTCAGTTCTTACAGATTTCATCAAAGAGCATAATCTTACTGCAACAAATGTGTAAGAATAGATAACTTATCCAGCACCTGTCTCGAATGGAAATTCGTCTGCAGGTGCTTTTTTCTGATATACTACAGGTAGGACAGTAAGGAGGTAGTAACTTGTTTAATTCAAAAATCATTGATCTCGTCATTGGTCTGGTGATGGCGTATTTTGCATATGACCGAATCGCTACAGGACATACCGGAATGGGAATATTCTTCGTTGTGCTTGCGGCATTGAATCTATTGGCATTTTTCCTGAAACTTAGAACTGACAAAAACGTTCAGCAAAAACCACTATAAAACGAATCAGTTGTTCCTTTAACCGGATTCTTGTAGTATAATAAAAAGATTGTAATTTTTGAAATGAGGCTAGAAATCACATGAAAAAATCGATATATGGTTTGACAATTGAACAATTGACAGACTTTCTCATAGAAAACGGACAAAAAAAGTACCGTGCAGCACAAGTTTGGGACTGGCTTTATAAAAAACGCGTCTTATCATTTGATGAAATGCAAAACATAAATCAAGAGACCATTGATGTATTGAATGAAAACTTCGCGATCCAAACACTTGAACAAAACGTCAAGCAAGTTTCACAGGATGGCACAGTGAAATTCCTATTTAAAATGCATGATGGAAACTTAATCGAAACGGTTTTGATGAAATTCCCATATGGCCATTCAGTTTGCGTAACAACTCAAGTAGGATGTAATATCGGTTGTAGTTTCTGTGCAAGTGGACTTTTGCGCAAAAACCGCGATCTTGATGCAGGTGAAATCGTGGGTCAAATTATGAAAGTGCAAGAGCATCTTGATGGTAAGGGCGAAGATGAGCGTGTCAGTCATATCGTGGTCATGGGCATAGGGGAACCGTTCGATAACTATACGAATCTGATGAATTTCCTTCATGTCGTAAATGATCAAAAAGGTCTGTCGATCGGTGCGCGTCATATTACGGTTTCAACAAGTGGATTGACGGAAAAGATCAAAGACTTCGCAGATGAAAAACTTCAAGTGAACTTGGCGGTTTCATTACACGCACCGAATAATGAGTTGCGTTCATCCATCATGAAGATCAACAAAGCATTTCCGATCGAAAAGTTGATGGATTCAATCAACTACTATTTAGAAAAGACGAATCGTCGGATTACATTCGAGTATATTTTATTGCGTGACGTCAATGACCATGTAAAAGAAGCGGAAGAGTTGGGTCGATTGCTCGCGGATAAGCGTCACTTGTCATATGTCAATCTGATCCCGTACAATCCGGTAGATGAACATGGTCAGTATCAGCGCAGTGAACCGGAAGCGATTAAATCGTTCTACGAGGCACTTAGACGCAAAGGCATCAACGGTGGTGTGCGTCTTGAAAATGGTACCGATATCGATGCAGCATGCGGTCAACTACGAAGTAAACAAATCAAAAAAACAAAAAAACAACCGGTCGGAGAATAATTCTCCAACCGGTTTTTAATTTTTACGAGCTAATTTCACGATAAATTGAACGATAACGGAAATGGCTAGTCCGAATGATGAAATAATGAACAAAGATAAAATGCCAATGGCTTCCGAAAATTCATTATCCATCATCAGGAAGCTGCGAAACATTTCAGCAAATGCTAGAACAAGTACGACCATGAACATTTTAAATGCAATCGATAGTTCATAGAACAATAAAAGGGAACTGACAATGCCGACCATCAGACCGAACACTGCAAACGTCAAATAGTTATTGACAACCAAGTCATGTCCAAGGACTGTCCGCACGCCTAAAATGAGTAGAACAAATGAAATCAATCCCGTAAAAAAACCGACCTTCCAATAACGAGAATCCAACACGTACACCTGCTTTCCTTACTTAGTATAGCGGAATCGACGAAATTCGTCACGCAACCCGACTGTTATTTCATGCGTTTTAGATCGGCCAATAATTCTTCTTTATAGGCTTCATTCGAGAAATTATATTCCTTGAGAATATAGCCTTCGGAATCCATTAAATAAAAATTTGTGCCATGGACAACTTGTGTAGAAGATTCATGTTTCAACACAAATGTCTGGAATTCTTCCCGAGCAAATGCTTCGAATTCTAGTTGGGTGTAGCCCGTCAGAAAATGCCAGTTCGATTCATCATCAGTAAAGTGTGCGATATAGTCTTTCAATACTGCAGGTGTATCGGTATCAGGATCTACAGAGAAAGAGACGAAGTTCATGTCGATGTCCAGATCTTTCAATTCGGCTTGGAGATCCGCCATTTCACTCGTCAACGACGGACAAACTGTTGTACAATTCGTGAAAATGAAGTCTGCAATCCATGGCGAACCAGAAAGCTCCTTGGAACTAAATGGTTGATTATGCTGATCCGTGAAGGTGAATTCACGGATTTGTTTCCCACGTTCAAGAGGTTGACTACAACCACTGACGAACACTACGAGCAGCAACAGAAAAGGAATCAGACGTTTCAACTGCTTTCACTCCTTTGCATTTGCCCCGGTAATTCAATCACCACAATAGTTTCTGTTGTTTCATTGGAAATCGTGAATGTACCTACATGTAACCGGACGATTTCTTTGACAATCGATAGACCAAGTCCAGTACCGCCAGTTGTGCGAGTTCGTGCTTTATCGGTACGGAAAAAGCGTTCTCCGATCCGCTCTACATCCTCGTCTCCGATGGTCACACCGTCATTCGCGATGCGGTATTGTACACCTTGTTTACTGGCGGTGAGATGAACAGAAATGAATTGCTCTGCATATTTTACGGCATTATCGATCGTGTTATAAAAGACTTGTTGCAATCGTTTAGGATCACCTTCCAAAATTAATTCTTCATCAATCGATGTGTGCAATTGAATATTTTTATCCTGTAATCGTATTGAAAATAATTCCAATGTATCCAATAGTAATTGTGCAATTGCAATCGGTTCCGTTTCGAGTGTATATATATCTTGCTCTAAATGATTCAACTCGACTAGATCATGTATGAGTTTCTTCAGGCGTTCTGTTTCTTTCTCGATGGTCGATAAGTAGTGTTTTACATCATCAGGAGACAAATCAATTTTATCGCGTGAAAGTTGTGCGTAGCCGCTAATATACGTCAAAGGTGTCCTGAGCTCATGTACAATATTTGACGTAAAATCTTTCTTGCGCTGATCTTGTTCTTCAAGAGAACGGCTCATTGTGTCGAATGCAGTGGCCAGTTTACCAATTTCGTCTTTCCGTCCTGTATTGAGTCGGTTCGAATAATCGCCTTTAGACACTTCTGCCGAATAGGTCTGCAATGTTTGTAACGGCTCGAATAACGAACGCCATACACGTTGCAAAATTAAAAAAAGAACCATAAAGAAAATACTGCCTACAAGTAACATGATTGGAAGACTGTCATGGAAAACATCTTGAATCGCAGCGAGCGGAACATAAATATAAATAAAACCGATTAGTCCATTTTCGCCTTTAATCGGGAAAATCCCACCAAAGATTTCCCGTTTTAATTCATCCACATAGCCTTCTTTCATAACAGGCTGACCCGTTTCTAGTATCTTCTCGTCGCTTTCATTAATGAGTGATTGATAATCAATCTGATAAGGGAAATAGGAAGTTAGATCATCCAGACGATCCACGACGATGATTTCATACTCCGAGACGATGTTATACCATTGAATCTTTTCGATGATGGAATCACTTAGCTCGCCGTAATGATAGTGAGAAGCTGTTCGATTTCCCTGATACATGATGGACTCTTTAATCTGTTCTTTATATAAATCGGTATACAAGTAGTGAATAAAGAAAAATGAGAATAATATGGTACAGGTGATGCTACCTAAAAACACAATCAACATCTTTTTGCTTAGATTCAAATTATTCATTCACAGTCCTCTAATTTGTAGCCGATCCCCCATACCGTCTCAATCATTTTACCTGCGTCTCCTAGTTTTAATCGAAGCGTTTTGATATGCGTATCAATTGTACGCTCACTGCTCTGGTGATCGTCGCCCCAGACCAATTCAAGTAATTGTTCACGGGAATATGCACGTCCTTTATGTTTGACTAGCAACAATAGCAAGCCAAACTCCTTCAAAGTTAAACTTAAAGGTTTTCCGTTAAGCTGTGCGGTATACGAGTCTTCATTAATGGTAAGGGGACCTGCTTGTAATACGAGTGGAACAGGATTATGACGGTAGGTTCTGCGCAAGACGGCTTCGATACGCGCCACAAGTTCTCCTGGTAAGAAGGGCTTGACGATATAGTCGTCTCCACCAAGCTTCAACCCTTGGACTTTATCCCATTCCTCGCCTCGTGCAGATAGGAAAATCAAGGGGGTCGAGGAAGTTCGTTTCATCTCCTCTGCAAATGTGAAGCCATCCATATAGGGCATCATCACATCGACTATGCATAAATCTATAGTATGTTGCTTAATTACTGACAAAGCTTGCAAACCGTCGCTGGCTTCTAATACGCTATATCCCACATCTTCCAGAATCACTCGAATTAAATCACGCATTTGCGGTTCATCATCAATGACTAATAATTGGTAACCCAATTCAATACGCCTCATTTCATAAAATCTCTATACGCCAATTTTCCGGAAAAGATGTGAAATCCACATGAAGTTTCAATAAGTTGTCGAAACTTCATTGAAATTTCGTAATCATATTTTATAATCATAACAGTAAAATGAATAGATAGGAGAATGAAAAGATGAAACGTTTCGGAATGTTTGTAATGAGTACGGCAATGATTGGTATTCTCGCTGGGTGTGGTCAAGACGAGAAGGTACCGACGGAAGCTGTTTTACCTGAACCAATTGAAGTTGAACTTACAGTACCTGAACAAGGAAATGTGGATGAACCGGTAACGATCACTACGCTCGTGACGCAAGGTGAAGAATATGTAGATGATGCATCAGAAGTAGAGTATGAAATTTGGGAAGAAGGCAAGAAAGAAGACAGCATTCTCGTAGAAACAACCAATGATAAGGAAGGTATTTATTCAGCAGAAAACACATTTGAGACTGACGGGTTGTATCACGTGCAAGTTCACGTTACTGCACGGGGCATGCACGTCATGCCTGAAAAGCAAATTCAGATCGGAGAAGCTACTCAACAACCGGATGAACACGAAAGCGCACAAGAAGGTCAACATCATGAACATGGCGATGGAGTAGAAGGACTTTCTATTCACTTCGTGCAACCTGAGGAAGCAAAAGCAACGACAGATACAGAGTTGATGACGCATGCGCAGCTTGACGGCGAAGCAATTAAGGCACAGGTCCGTTATGAAATCATCTCTGCAGACAAAGAAACTACATGGGTAGATACGGATGAATCCAAGCCTGGTGAATATACAGCAAATTATCAATTCCCTAAAGCAGGCAGTTATCAAGTGATTATCCATATCGAAAATGAAGATATTCACGAGCACGAAGAACATACAGTAGAAGTGAAATAAGTACCATCCCTCGTCACTCCGGTGGCGAGGGTATTTTATTGGGAAGTAAAAGCTGTAATTCATTGATGAAAAGGGTTACACTAGTATATGTGAAAGATTAACGAATCAAGAGGAGTGTTAGCATGACAAATTATCCAGAAAAAACATGTTCCATTGAAAGACTTGTAACCATTCCGGAGGACGTACAAAAAGTACTTAACGGTGAAAAGTGGGCTACTAGACGTAATGGTGTCTATGCATACCCAGGCGAAACGATGACGTTAGAAGGTAAAGAGTATAAAATTGATAAATTATATGAACAAACACTCGGAGAACTAACAGATGAAGACGCCAAATCAGAAGGTCATACAACAGTTGAAGAGTATAAACAGGCGATGTTGTCGATCCACGACAAAATGCCTTGGCTTCCTAAAATGAAAGTTTGGGTGCATGAATATAGCCCAATTCAGAAATAATCTCCTAAATGAACTATTATTACGGAGCGATTGTCTTTGCACACGTAGTCTCGGCTATAATTTCAGTAGGACCTTTATTCCTCCTACTGCCATTAATACGCCGGCTACGTACTGCTAAAGCAGAAGCGGAAGACATCTATCTGGCGTTTATCCGAGTCATTATCCGACTCGTTATGCATTCAGGCCATGTGCTTGTTGTGTCCGGTATCCTACTGATTTTATTTGGTCCGTGGCCATGGCACACTTCGTGGGTTGTTCTCACAATAGGCGTCATGTTGCTGTCCGGATTCTTCCTGGCTACCGGTTTTTCCTCTGTATTGAAGAAATTCCATGAGTCAGGCAATGACAGGGATGCAGTTGTCAATAAACTGCAACGCACTGCTTGGATCTATATTGGATTGCTTATGGTGATGCTTTGGCTTATGGTACAAAAACCGGCAGTCTGGTAAAATTACATAGCGAGCAAAAAGATGTGTACAATGTTGCACATCTTTTTAATTTCAAGATTTGGTTTGACAGTGAAAATTACAGCGAATATGATGAAGATAGCAGTTTTTTGAAGGGAACGATTTGAAGATGAAAATGAAAGTACTCGGTCTGATGACGATCGTTGGATTGCTATTAACAGCGTGTAGTCCAACAAGTAGCAATGAAACGATAAAAATTGGTACGACGGCAGGAATTTATGCAAAAGTCATCGATCAGGCACTAAAACCAGCACTTGAAGAACAAGGTTACAATGTAGAAGTCGAATCATACGTAGATTTAATCGAGCCGAATAAAGAGTTGGCTGATGGCGAAATCGATGCCAACATGAACCAACAACAAATTAATCTCAATCAGTTTAACGAAGAATATGATTTGCCTATAGTTGCTCTGACGGAAGTTCCAAGCGTTGGTCTTGGTTTATACTCCAACTCGTTGACATCGATGGATGATATACCTAATGGATCATGGATTACTATTCCGAATGATGAACTAGGCACAGCTAGAGCACTACGCTTTCTCGAACAGCAGGGGTTAATTTCATTAGATCCAGATATTTCGACTTATGCGGTTACAGAAAAACACATTGAGAGTAATCCAAAAAACTTGAATATCCAGCCCGTCTTGATTGCTCAGCTAATTCCATCTATGGCAAGTGGTGATTTGGCGATCATTCCAGACAACTATGTCATTGTCAATGAAATGGAATTGGAAGATGCTCTTGCACATGAACAGCTTGGTGAAGAATTGCAATATATTGTTGCGGTCAGAGAAGAAGATCGTGAGAAGGATTTTGCCATAGCGATTAAAGAAGCTGTCGCATCAGAGAAGTTCCAAGAAGCTATTGATGAACATTTCCAAGGCTTCGGAAAATAAAAACCACGTATGGACTCAACTATGAGTCATACGTGGTTTTTTCGTCTTCCTTATTTTTGCTGTCGCTTCAAAAAATCTACATCTGGATAATAGGCATCTTTCACGAGTAAATTGGGTCCAAGACAACGAACAGCAGGGCAGTGACAGCTTACGCTTTTTGCTAATGGATGTTGTTGCCATTTAGCATATAAATCAGTCAAATGGTCGGTTTGAATATTCCCAAGTGGGGGAACATCTCCGAAATCTGTCACGATCACGTCTCCGGTAAACATATTGACATTCAACCGGGAACGTCCATCTGGATCATTTCGTACAGTGACATTTTCACTTGCTGCAAGTTTCGTAAATAATTCTTGGTCTCTCGCGTCGTTACTGCAATTATAAAATGGCAATGTTCCAAATAGCATCCAAGTTTGTGGATCACGGTATGATAGCAAATCGAACATTGCTGTGCGTGTTTCATCTAAAGTTAGCACATCCAATGAAGAAGCGAAATCGCTAGGATACATAGGATGTATTTCATGGCGTCCGCATTTCATTTCATGGACAATTTGTTCGTGGATCGTCTGTAAATGAGGCAATGTTCGGCGATTCAGCATCGTTTCCGCTGACACCATAACACCCATTTCAGACAAGGCGCGACTGTTTTCGATCATTCGTCCGAATTGTGCTGCACGGCGTTCACGTGGCGGCTTGCGTTCCATCCGAGCGAATCCACCATCGATGAAATCATCCACTGTACCCCAGTTATGTGAAATATGCAGTACATTCAAATACGGTGCGATTAATTCATAACGTTCAATTGGCATAGTTAGGTTTGAATTCATCTGTGTCTGGATCCCGCGCGCATGTGCATACTGCAATAATGGTACGACATACTGCTCTACGGACTTCTTCGAGAACATCGGTTCTCCACCAGTCAAGCTAATCGTTCGCAAGTGGGGGATCTCCTCCAACCTCTGCAACAACAGCTCGATTGGTAATGCTTGTGGATCTTTCGGTTGTAGCATATAACCTACCGCGCAATGTTCACAACGCATATTGCAGAGATAGGTCGTCGTGAATTCTATGCTGGATAGGACTTGCTTACCGTGCAAATCTACATCTTGATATGCTTCCCATGCATCTGATAAACGGGAATGTGATAGTACCATGTTTCTAACTCCTTATATTCATTAATTTTTATCGCTAGCATATTCCGCTAGATCCTTCGCATATTTACTCATCGAAGAGGTAGAAACATCGAATGCTTCGGCGATCTCTTTTAATGTCATATCAAGCGATTCGTAATAATTATTGTCTTGTCCATAACGGATTGCACCCGCCGCGATCGCTAGTTTCTTACGCGCTTTCGGCTGTTCATCTACTAAGAAGTCTTCGAGCACTTCAAGCAAAGCGTTCGATTCTCGGTCATGTTGCTTTAAAAATTCACTAGCCGACTCTATAACGCCTGCTTCAAATTCGGTAAACTCATCTCCGGTATAGCCACTTTCACCAAGTGCAATCCAGAATTTCATGATGGAGTCTTTTAGTGAAGGATTCTCTGTATCTGCAAGTGTTTTAGCAAACTGTTTGATTGCTTCCGAATGATCAATCGGGAAGAAAATTAAACTTGAGACTGCTAGATAATTACCTTCAGACGTCCCATCGGAAAGTATGAAGCAATAGAAGTGTACGCCAACGGGAACAGGTTTATCGCTTTCTTTCCACAAGTTAATCGTTTCATCACCAAGAATACTTGTAGCTGTTAAATATGTATCTCCGACAGCAGTTACTTCACCGACAAATACCCGCGGCTCTGACCATCTATCAAGCAATTCTAGAATGGATGGCCGAATATGTTTTTTCTTCTGCTTTGCCACATAGTCGTCCCAAATATCTCTTCGTTGATGGAAGAAGAATTCATCAAGCGCAATCGTTTCAATCATTTCTTGTGGTAAATAACTATTCAATGAAGATTTCCATGTATTTGCAAATTCCACGAACGCAGGTATATCTGATCGCTGTGGATGAATATCATAAAACGTTTGCAATAAGTGCTCCATTTCATCTGTCAACAAATCCTCAACTGTCACAGCTTCTTTTCGTTCACAGCACTTTTTATATTTCTTGCCACTGCCACATGGACATGGATCGTTACGTCCAACCATAAAAACACTTCCCTTTTTAAAATTACTACATATCTAAGTGTACCAAACGAGAGGCAACTTCGCATGATATTTGTGTGATGAGTAATCAGCAGTGAAATCTTCGCTTATTTGTACAAAAAAATAGTGTTGGAAGTATACAAGTACATGGAATAAAAGAAAGTATGCAGTTTAATTCTATCTTTTATTTTTGGAAAAATATTACGCAATTAGGTTAACATTTTGTCTGTTCTTCCATATGCTATTTCGAGGTGACCTATGGAACAGTCGATCTTGCTGTTTTTATTGTATGCAGACATCTGTTTGATCATTGGCTTTTATATGTACATCCGAAAAATGAGGAAATTGATTGGTTTTCATTTAGGTATGAATATGAGCATGGTTATGGGCGGTATGGCCGCATTGTTATTTGGAATCATGCTTATCACGCATATGCCGTTTCACTTTACGTATATTACATTACTCTCGGCAATTATCGGAGGAGCAGTTGGAGCTTGGTTTGGCTTGTTGATTGATTATCAGACGTTTGTGACTGGATTGACAAATGGTCTGATTGTCGGGCTGATGGCACCAATGATTGGCACGGTTTTGGAGATGCAAATGCTATTTGTCTGGTTTCTACATGCTTTCTTCATCGGTAGTTTAGGTGTATTGTTCATTTCTATTAAAAGGGCGTGAAGGGGGCTATGCTACTTATAATTTTGCTGTTCATGTGGTGTGTTGGTGAAATACTAATCAACTATCGAGTAGTGAGGAAGAAAAGACTGTTGTTTGAAGACCGATTCACAAAAACGATTTGTATGGCAATTGCGTCCATTTCTTCCTTCGCAACAGCATTGTACTTCGAATTATTGTTACCGGAAGATCAAATCGCTACTTATTTATTACCCGTATTACTAGGAGTGTTTATCGGTTGGCAATTCGGCTCGCTTATTAAAGCACCAGCTTCATTAAATGGTCTATATAACGGCGTGATAGGAGGCGTAATGGGTATGATGCTTGGTGCAGTGCTGAAAAATCCTGCACTTTGCAATATACCTCTTGATTCTAATTCAATGATTGCGAGTAATCTTTTCACCATCACTATATTTATAGCCTTTTCTCATTCGTTGGTTTGTTTCTTCATCCGCCGTTCTATGAGAGGGTGAAGATCATTTGGGCAGGAGAGGAGAACAGTAGTGAAAAAGTTCATCATCATTTTGATGTTGCCTATCTTTTTCGGGATTATATACGCCGTGTGGTCAAAGGCAGTGGAACTACCGAAAATTGGGGAAGTAACGGAATGGCCGTTTACCGAAGTGGGCGGGAACGAGACAAACTTCCAGGGCAAACCGAAGCTTGTCACATTTTTCTACACAAAGTGTCCCGATGTTTGTCCAACTACTATGTGGGATCTGACAGCCTTGCAGAAGGTAATGGAAGGTAGGGGAATATCCCAAGATGAGTACTTCATCATAGCTATCACCGTAGATCCTGAATATGATACGAAAGAGAAAATAGTACGTTATAAAGAATTATTTACTATCGAAGACCCTAACTGGTTGTTCTTTAGAGGTACAGAAGAATCGACTAAAGAGTTCTCAAAATACCTGAATTTTTATTACGACAAAAATGAAGATGGTTTCGTTACGCATTCGACGTCTATGTATATTGTTGATGATCAGGATTTGGTAAGAGCTCATCATAATATGGCAACAGGGAAAAATAGCGTAGCCATTGAGGAAATCGCTAATCATTTACAACAACTTATCAAATAGTTCTAGCGTTACTTTTCGAATGATAGTAAGGAGGTGATCTTCATAAAGGAAGTTAGTAGAAATCCCGCTTTTTCCTCGCCAACAAGTAATGGGCCTGATGAACAAACTAGAGTGTTAACAGATTATATCAGCCAGAAAAATTTATTTAAAATAGCCGGAATTCATGAGCCCCTCAGGAAATCATTGACACTCAAAAAGTTCTTCAAAAGCAAACGGAACCAGCAAGTCGTCATTTCATCATTTGGCGAGGTGGACAGTAGTCTAGAAACAGAGGGGAAAGTCGCAGCAATTGGTAGAGATTTTGTTATGCTGACGAATCTACAGAAACGAATATGGATTCCCTACACGTATATTGAAACAGCAAATATCCCCTTTGGTTTTCCTTCCTATTCCAATACGCATCAGCATCACCTATATGATAATCAGTTGCAAAAAAATCTTACGCTTCGATTTGGCGAAACGGTTAACAAAAGAGAAGTACTCGTCCAACAGTTTTTTGAGGAATCTTTTCGGACCAATTTTCTTTCATGGAAAGGTACGAGAGTGGAAGCCGTTTTGAGTAATGAAACCGTAAGCGGAAAGATCATGAATACGACAAAGAGCGAGTTACTGCTCACGAGCTTTGGCACAGTACGCAAGATTCCTTTAGTGGAAATTCGCATTGTATCTACTATCTCACTAGTTTCCTTTTGGAAAAAAGAGATGAGAACGTTGCTCCAATCATTTGGTGGAAAAGTAAGAGGAGGCAGAAAGAATGAAAAATAAAAAAAAGATTCAATCCCATGATTTCTCAGGATTGATAGATCAGGAAGTTCTTATCATTACAAAGGCAGTGCAGCTTAATATACTAGGCCAAGTATTCCGTCCAATTTTTTGCGGTACAGTTTCTGAAGTGGGTGTAGGGCATTTAACCTTAACGCCTGTTACAGTCAAAATGGTGAATGCTCCTTTTTATAAGTTCCCGACACCATTGAGTATACCTTTGGAGAAAATCGTGTCATTTACGACAGAAGTACCTTGTGATTTAGTCTTTCCGTTAACTTAAAAAGGAGTTGAATGCATGACACAGCAAAATGAATGTCAGCCAATCAATATTGTTCGGGAAGAAGGAATCATCGTCCACTTTAGCCAGAACATAGGCCAAAGAGTATTGATCCTGACGGAGGCCTTTCCGTTTATGTTCATAGGTGAAATTATTAGTGTAGTGGATGATATTGTGGAAATGAAAGTTCAGACAACATCTATCCCTGCATTGGAAGGGAAAACATGGTTTGTTCATATTGACACCATTGAAGTGTTCTATATCGAAACAGAAAATGGAGTTCCAATCCCGGAATTAAAAGAGTAGAAGATGAGGTGAAGTGAGTGAAAAGACGCTACCACGTAGTAGCCATTCCTATACGGATTGTCCTGAACACATTTGGGGATCACAATCCGAATGGCATGATGTATGTATTGAAGGAAAACGAAGAAAAAGTGAAGCAACTCGTAAAGAAAAATCCTTTTATGCCTGTTGATCTCGTTCAACCGCTCTTTATCCGGGCGAATGAAGGAGATGTCGTGGAAATACTGTTTGAAAATAAACTCCCATTCCATGCAGGTATGCATTTTCAGGAAGCAGAATACGATGTTTGCCAATCGGATGGAGCGAATGTTGGATTCAATAAGGAAACGACTGTAGCGCCATGTGAAAAAATCTTATATAAGCTGCATTTGATGAAAGAAGGAAACTATTACTTCTCTGATCTAGGAAATGTCTCGAGTGACCAAAACGGTTCTAACTCCAACGGTCTTGTCGGAGGATTATGTGTGCAAAGCCGTTTCTCCTGGTGGACCGATCCTGAAACAGGCAAGCCAATAAATAGCGGACAATATGCGGATGTCCATCATCCTTTGCTACCTTCCTTCCGAGAGTATGTGTGGATGTTTACAGATGAAATGGAAGTGGATGATCTAACAGGCAACAGACCGATTAATCATTTCTCCAATCAAGAAGTAGAGTCGTTCCATGGCGCTAATTATCGCTATGAACCAGAAAACAGACGAGAACAATTAGTCGCAGAAGGCGTCGTCTGTCCAAACTGTGAGGGAGAAGAAGTGCACCATGATTCATGGGTCTTCGGCGACCCGTCGACACCGATTCTGCGGGGGTATGTCGGGGATCCTGCAAAAATACGACTATTTCATGGCGGTGTGAAGGAAACACATGTATTCCACTATCACGTCCACCAATGGTTCAGTGATCCAGGTGATTTGTCTTCTGAGATTTTTGATGCGCAGGCCATTAGTCCGCAAAGTCATTACACGATTCAGCCGCTATACGGTCTTGGCAGCTTGCACGGCTCTTTTGGAGATGCAGTCATCCACTGTCATCTCTATCCGCATTTCGCGGCAGGAATGTGGGGGATGAATCGTGTCTTCAATACACTTCAAGACGGCAGCCAGTGCTATCCGAATGGTGTTCCGATCAAGGCACTTAAGCCACTACCGGATAGACCGGCGCCGCCAAAACCAACTAAACAGAAACCTGGATTCCCGAATTTTATTCCAGGAAAAGTCGGTTTGAAAGCACCTCGTCCACCAATGAGTATTGTTGGAGGTAGGGTGTTGACTGAACTTGAGAGAAATGCTGCAATTGCAAATCCTAGACCGGGGGCAGTTTTTACCGACCCGTGTCCTGAAGGTGTACCTGTAAAGGAGTTCAATATCTCCTTAATTGAGATTCCGCTTACTTATAACCGAGAAGGTTGGCATGACCCGACTGGACGAATATTTGTGCTTGATGAAGATTTGGACGATATTTGTTCAGGAAAGAAAGCACCGGAACCGCTCGTCATCCATGCATCCAGTAATACGCGCTATGAAATCAATTTCACAAACCGTTTGCCGCATATCTTGGATGGTGACGCATTCCAGCTAGTTACGCGAACTTACGAGGCGGGTTTGCACATCCACTTTGTGAAGTTCGATGTACTCGTAAATGACGGTGGAAATATCGGATGGAACTATGATTCATCTGTTCTATCCGGTGAAACGATCCGATACTCTTACTATGCAGATGTTGAGCTTAAAGCATGGTTCTTCCATGATCATATATTCCCGTCAGCCCATCAACAGCACGGTGTCTTCGGTTCCGGTGTCGTCCATCCGCGCTTTTCTGGATTTCTTGATTCCGCGACTGGGGAGGAAGTGGATCAGGGGGTGGAAATTACTGTTACCAATCCACTTATCCCCGATTATAGAGACTTTGCGATATTCGCACAAGACTTCACACACTTATTTAACAAAGACGGTAAACCATTAGCACCTCCGCCATTCCCGGGCTCACCAGATGATCCAGGGCTGTTTGGAGTGAACTATAAAAATGAACCACTGCAATTCCGTTTAGGTAAGGACTGCGATCCTGCTTACAGTTTCAGTTCGTATGTAAAAGGCGATCCTATTACACCGATTTTTAAAGCGTATGAGGGGGATTCCATCCGGATCCGGTTGCTTCAAGGGGCACAGGAAGAATCCCATAGTTTTAATGTGCATGGTCTACGTTGGCTGAATGAGCGCGGAGATCTAAATTCCAGGTTGGAAAACCAGCAGCATATAGGAATCTCCGAATCATTTACGATGGAGATGAATGTGCCGAGGTCAGGTGATTATTTATGGACTTTTGAAACGGAAGAGGATTTATGGAATGGACTCTGGGGTCTGATTAGGGCATACGATGAAAAAGTTCCTGAACTAATCAAACTGCCCGATCGGTCCGAACCGAAAGAGCGTTCAAAACCTTTGCCGGAATGTACAGGGATCAAACCGCCATCAGCAGCAGATCCAACTATAGAGATAGTGGAGGGGCCTCTGCGAAAATACGATGTCGTAGCCTTTCAAACCTCGATCCAGTATAACTCGTTCGGTGATCATGATCCGGATGCCATCATCTTTGCGTTGCGTGAGGATATGGAGGCTATACAGAACGGCGAGAAAGAACCGGTACCGCTCATCTTACGTGGCAACGTGGGGGATACTGTCGATGTTACGTTAACTAGCTATCTGAAACCAGAGCTGTTTCCATTCAAGGACGGAATCTATCCGTATCCGATTGTGAAGGAGCAAGCATTTTATCCACCATCTTTACGTATCTCACTTCATGCTCAATTACTTGATTATGACGTTAAGACGTCTGCAGGAGAGACAGTTGGATTCAATGGCGATCAAACAGTTGGTCCAGGTGAGTCTAGGACGTATCGCTGGTATGTCGATTCTGCGGTCGGTGTGTGCGGCATGTGGGATATGGCGGATATCCGCAACCATCGTTCGCAAGGCGCGTTCGGTGCATTTATAGCAGAACCGAGGGGAACCGAATATTTGGATCCGTATACACTGGAGCCAGTCACGATAGGAGCGAATGTTATCTTGCGCAATCCCTACTTGCCAGATACGAGAGAATTCGTGATTGTGATGCATGACGGTGTCAGGCTACTTGATCAAAACAATCAAGTCATTTTCGATCCAGTGGACGGTATTTTGCTGGCTCCGCCTGAGATAGACGAGGATTTGCTAGATACGTATGATCAAGGGTCGCGAGGCTTTAACTATCGAAGCGAGCGGCTGATTAATCGTTATCGACAACATGCAAAAATCCATGATGTATTCAGTTCAGATGTTTTTGGCGACCCATCCACTCCAGTTTTCGAAAGCTATGTGGGGGACCCGGTTACAATACGATTAGTCACACCGGCTGAAAGACGAAGATCGCACACATTCCATCTGCATGGTCACCGTTGGAAATTTGATTCCAAAGATATTTATTCACGAACAGAATCATATGTCGGATTTAACGTTGCGGGTGCTAAAAGAAATTTGCAACTGCTTGGCGGTGCAGGAGCTTATAACGGATTCTCGGGCGATTTCATGTATCGATCAGGAAACATTCGCTGGGATATCGAGCAAGGGATGTGGGGGATCATGCGGGTTTTCGAAGAGCTTAAAAAGCATCTCCCAAAACTAGATCAATAGTTTGTGAAGGAACGGGGGTGTGAAAATGGGTAAAAAGAGAATAAAGAAAAAACAAATGAAAAAGCAAATGGAAAAGCAAATCGAAAAACAGGATTTTTTCATCCCGAAAAAATGCTGTCCAAGCCGGGCAGAGAATCCGGAATTGCCATCTCCAGAAAGCTGTCTTCCTCCTGAAAAGCGTGAGGAAGTAGACAAGAAAATCGCAGAAGCCAATAGATTATTACTGGATCTGGCACTTGACGATAACCGATCCGTTCAAGAAACGTATCAACGGGCGTTTGACGGTTTGATTGGTCTGGAAGTAGAGATAATAAATCCTTTAGATGAAACGCTTTCTGGAGTAGTGGTGATGGCGGCATTTGATTTTATCTTGTTAAGGCGAGACGATTATAAAATCATCGTGCCATATGAACAGATTGAATCGGTCAAATCCTCGGGCTGCTATGCTGAACTAGTACCGGAGGCCAATTTACTGAATATCGGTCCACGTTTACGTAGGAAGCTAACATTTCAGTTTGGAAAAGTCGTCGGCTCTTCTCCAGAGCTTATTCAGCTATTCTTCAAAATTCCGTTAGCGGTCTATCTGCTGTTGTTTGAAGAGCAAACTATAAAAGTTCGAGTTGGACGGTCACTAATTGAAGGGGTACTAGTGGATGTGAATAAAGAGTCCATTGTACTGGAGTTGAATAAAGAAAAAAGTATCATCGCCATTGGAAATATTGGCCACATCGTGGTAGATAAATAAAAAATCAGTCCCTATAATTGGGGACTGATTTTTTATTACTATACTACCTGCATGGGTTCTTGGAATGGCAACATCCTAGGGTCTTGATTTGTGAAATCTTGTCGATTGGTAAAATCAAAGTATTACCGATTGGATGATCTACTTTCTTTCGTTTCTTTCCTTTTTTATCAGCAGTACAACCACAGTCTGCGGGCAATTCGCCTGGTTTCCCGTTCACGAATATCTCGACAAAGTTAGAGCCGACAAAAGTAATAGTACCCTTTACAATTTCTTCTTCCATTTGGAACTCCACCTCACAACAAACCATTTGGCGCAAACGGAAGTTAAGACCGTCTTGCAAACCGCCTAAACGGACCATGAAGCACGGATTACATAAGTCTTTTCTACAACGGGTACAGTATTTGGCACCACATTTTTTTTTGGGGCACTTCTGACAGTAATTGTGTTCTCCACATTTACAATGATTTTCTTTTTTCAAAGCATTCACCTCCCACCGCTCTTTGTAGTATATGAATATCTGATGCTTGGGAGATGATGTAACAACCTAATGAAGTTGTATTATCTAAAAATTGACTGATTAAAATATATAGTGGATGTATTTCGACTAACCAGCCACACACTTCCTTTTCAATTATAAGGCTAAGCGTACAAAAAGAGAGTCAAGTTCGCATGATATTTGTGTGGAGTAACAATGTTGGAGAAATTAAAAACCACTCTTTGAATCATCTAGATTCAGAGAGTGGTCCATTACGTAGTATTAGCTATCCAAACTCTTGATGAATTGCAATACTTCATCCGCGGTAGATAGGGAAAGAATATGATCTATCTGATTTTCTAAGGTGGCCTTAGATAGTTTCTGGATTTGTGAACGTGCACGAAGTATCGAGGATGCACTCATGGAAAACTCATCCAATCCCATCCCGAGTAGTATAGGAATTGCCGTTTCGTCACGAGCCATTTCTCCACACATTCCTACCATCTTACCTTCTTTATGAGCTGCATCGATAATCATTTTTATAAAGCGTAAAATAGATGGATTATATGGCTGGTAGAGGTACGAAACGTGTTCATTCATCCGATCAGCAGCCATCGTATATTGAATTAAATCATTTGAACCAATTGAGAAGAAATCTACTTCCTTTGCAAATATGTCAGCCAATATAGCTACAGCTGGCGTTTCAACCATAATTCCGAGTTGAATCGTCTCGTTCACGTCAATTTTTTCACTGATGAGTTGTTGCTTTACATCTAAGAATATTTCTTTTGCTTGCCTGAATTCATCAATCGTTGTGATCATCGGAAACATGATCCGCAAGTTTCCATATATACTGGCACGCAATAAAGCGCGTAACTGTGTTCTGAACATCTCTTCGTGATCGAGACATAGACGGATAGCACGTAGCCCTAAGAATGGATTGGCTTCATGCGGAAGCTGTAAGTAAGGTAATTCTTTGTCACCACCAATGTCTAGAGTCCGGACAATGGTAGCTTTTCCATTCATTTGTTCTAGCACGCTTTTATAGGCTTCGAACTGTTCATCTTCGGTTGGGAATTGTTCTTTTCCCATGTAAAGAAACTCCGTGCGGAATAAACCAATCGCTTCTCCACCATTTTTTAAGACACTTTCAACATCGTCGGGTGTCCCAATATTTCCTGATAATTCAACGCGATGACTATCAAGCGTAATGGCGGGCTCATTCGCAAGTAATTGCCATTCTGCCTTTTGTTTAGCAAATGCATGCTGTTTTTCTTGATAAGCGACTAATGTTTCTGCGTCAGGGTTCACAATAACTCTCCCAGCTTCCCCGTCTACAATAATGATTTCGCCGTTTTGAATCGTAGCCATTGCAGTTTTACTTCCAACAACAGCTGGAATTTCTAGTGTTCTCGCTAAAATAGCAGAGTGAGAAGTAGGACCCCCAATATCCGTCACGAAACCTTTAATTAGTTCAGGATTCAGTTGAACAGTGTGAGAAGGCGTCAAGTCTTCCGCAATGATAACGACCTCTTGTGTAATAGCTTTGGGTGATTGAATGCTGACTCCGAGCAAATGGGAAAGGATTCGTTTCGTCACATCCCGAATATCAGCAGCGCGTTCTCTCATATATGGATCATCCATCGCTTCGAACATTGAAACGTATAAGTTTGCTGCCTCTTGTACTGCATACTCGGCGTTTACGTGTTGCGTCTGAATGGTATCTGTAATAGCGGCGCTTAAATCTGGATCGTCGAGAACAAGTAAATGTGCACTGAAAATAGCTGCTTCCTGTTCACTGAACTTTTCCTGTGTCTGTCTCTGAATAGTCGTCAATTCTGATCGGGAATGAGAGAGTGCGCTTTGCAGACGATCTATCTCTGCTGACAAGTCTGAAATGGATTCCTTCAGTACAGTCAACTCAGCATTTTCTAGACGAAAGGCTTTGGCGATAGAGATACCATTGGAGGCTGGTATGCCCTGAAGGATCTTTTCCATTAGTCTTGTGCGCCTTCAGATCGTAATAATTCCTCCAGCTTATTCATCGCTTCTCCTTCATCCTCACCATCCGCAATCACCGTGATTGTAGATCCTGCAGCGACACCAAGTGACATCACACCAAGAATAGATTTTAGGTTTACTTTCTTTTCTTTATACTCAAGTGAAAGTTCTGATTTGAAAGGAGTGGCGGCAGCGACCAATTGGGAAGCTGGACGTGCGTGAAGACCTTCACCATTGCTAAATACGAATTGTTTTTTTATCATTACGAAAACCTCCTGTAGTTTGCTTTGAATGTTTTTGACTGCTTATGAATGATTATGATAGATTTTATTGAATAATTCAAGTAATATGGTGTTATTGATAGAAAAGGTGGGGGGCACATGCTGACAAATGAACGATTTGAATTAATTTTGAATAAATTAGCTACTCATAAAACAGTGAAGATTACAGAATTAATAGAAGCAACCGATGCATCTGAATCTACCATCCGACGAGATTTAACTGAACTTGAAACGCTCAATAAACTTCAACGTATTCACGGCGGAGCCACGTTACCAGATCGAGACATGCAAGAACTAAGCATTTCAGCCAAGTCGGAAAAACATTTTTCAGAAAAGGTAAAAGTTGCTTCCTTGGCAGCAAGTATAGTCAAAGAAGGGGATTTCATCTATCTAGATGCGGGTACTACTACGTTTCAAATGATACCTTTTCTAAAAGACCGTAATATAACGGTTGTAACAAATGGGCTGACTCATGTTGAATCATTAACTGAGCAAGGCATTTCCTCTTATTTAATAGGAGGTTATGTCAAAGCTACAACAGGTGCACTTGTAGGACAACAAGCTAGGAACTCATTGAAACAATATCATTTCAATAAATGTTTTTTAGGTACGAATGGAGTGGACCCTGTTCATGGGTATACGACTCCAGACCCTGATGAGGCAACTGTCAAAAGTTTGGCAGCAGAGCAATCCAGAACTACTTATATAGTGGCGGATCATTCCAAAGTGAAAAAAAGTAGTTTTATTAAATTTTTATCTATAGAAGAGGCAGTCTTGCTGATTGATGAATTGCCAGACGACATTCTATATGAACTGGAAGAAAAAACGTTAGTAAAGGTGGTGCAGAAATGATCTTCACATGTACATTCATGCCGACAGTAGACTATACCGCGTATTTATCCAATTTTGAGCGTGGAGAACTGAATCGTACAAATGAAGTGTATTATTATCCAGGCGGAAAAGGTATTAACGTATCACGGGTAGTTCACAGACTAGGTGCAGAAACAGTGGCATGCGGTTTCATTGGTGGTTTCACAGGAGACTATATTGAGGACTTTTTGCAAAAAGAAGGAATAAAAACCGATTTTATTCGCACGACAGATATTACTCGAATCAATGTGAAAATTAAATCGACTGAAGAAACGGAATTAAATGGGCCTGGTCCAATTTTAAATGAAAAGAATTTTCAGAGGCTTCTTGAACGAATCAGTCGACTAACAGAAGACGACTGGTTAGTGATCGCAGGTAGAATTCCAGCCTCTTTACCTTCGTCGTTCGTATCCGAGCTTGCTACACTTTGTGAAAAAAATAAAGTGAGGCTCGTAGTGGATACATCAGGACCTGCATTGAAACAGATTATGGAAATAACTAAGCCATTCTTGATCAAGCCGAATGAACAGGAACTTGGAGAATTGGTTGGCAAGACCATTCATAGTAAACAAGAGGCAGTTGGCTATGCCAAAAAATTAGTAGGTGAAGGTATTCAACATGTAGTGATATCGATGGGTAAGGAAGGGGCACTCTATGTATCAGCTACAGAAACATTGGCAGCTACTGCGCCGAAGGGTAAGCTCGTCAATTCAGTAGGTGCGGGGGATTCACTAGTATCAGGTTTTATCGCATCCTACTCTATAGATGGGCATGCAGAAAATGCTTTCAGATATGGAGTTGCTAGCGGAAGTGCTACCGCTTTCCAGTCCGATTTATGTAAAAAGGAAGATGTTGAGTCATTATTGAGTCAAGTGATCATTACGAAACTATAGGAAGAGGTGCTATTCTATGAAAATCACACAATTATTGACAGAGGACACAATCAATCTTCATTTGCAGTCTAGGTCGAAGGATGCGGTCTTATCTGAACTGGTTCAGCAGTTACATGATGCAGGGAAATTACGTGACAAAGAACAATTCACCAATGATATTCTGAATCGGGAAAGTCAAAGTACGACGGGTATTGGTGAAGGAATCGCTATTCCACACGCGAAGTCAGCTGCTGTTCAGACGCCTGCTATCGCGTTTGGGCGTTCTATTGAAGGTATAGACTTTGACTCGCTTGACAGCCAACCGGCACATTTGTTTTTCATGATTGCAGCAAGCGAAGGAGCCAACGACGACCATTTAGATGCACTGTCTAGACTTGCGAAATTTTTGATGGATACTTCATTTCGTGAAAAAATCTTGTCAGCACAATCAGCAGCGGACGTATTGCAAGCAGTCAATGATAAAGAGTCGGAATTGGATGATGAAGTAACAGAAGAAGTACAAGCACCTAAAGAAGAGAAATCAACTGTACGTTTGCTAGCGGTTACGGCTTGTCCGACTGGTATTGCGCATACGTATATGGCTGCAGAAAAATTGAATGAGAGAGCAAAAGAACGTGGCCTTTCATTGAAAGTAGAAACGAACGGTTCATCCGGTGTGAAGAATAGATTAACAGATGCAGAAATTGCAGAAGCTGATGCCATAATTGTGGCAGCTGATACGAAAGTGGAGATGGCTCGATTCGCTGGAAAACATGTGATCCAGACGAAAGTCGGAGATGCTATCTATGAAACGGATGCATTACTGGATAGGGCAATTGAAAAAGATGCACCAATTTATCAGCTGGAAAAAGGTCAGGAAGATACTTCATCGAGTGAAAAGAAGAGTGGTTTTTATAAGCATTTGATGAACGGCGTATCAAATATGCTACCATTCGTTGTCGGTGGAGGGATTTTGATAGCGCTCTCTTTCTTCTGGGGAATCGAATCGTCTAATCCAGACAGTCCTGAATATAATGCCTTTGCAGCTATGCTTAACACTATAGGCGGCGGAAAAGCATTCTTCCTCATGGTTCCTGTGTTGGCTGGCTTCATAGCTTCAAGCATAGCTGATCGACCTGGTTTTGCTCCCGGTATGATAGGGGGTCTGATTGCCATCACGGTTTCAGGTGTAGATGAAGTGGGTGGCGGTTCAGGGTTTTTAGGCGGTCTTATTGCAGGGTTTTTAGCAGGGTATATCACTTTACTTGTTAAGAAATTATTTGCTCGTTTACCTAATTCATTAGAAGGCTTAAAACCCGTGCTGTTTTATCCGGTTTTCAGTATTGCAGCGACAGGAATAATTATGTTGCTTATCAATCCACAATTGGCCAAGCTATACACTGGATTTTCCGCTTTCCTTGAAGGGATGGGCGGTACGAATCAAATTTTAGTTGGTTTAGTTATTGGTGGAATGATGGCTGTGGATATGGGTGGACCGGTCAATAAAGCGGCATACACATTCGGTATTGCCATGCTAGATGCACAGAATTTCCAATTTATCGCAGCAGTAATGGCAGGTGGGATGGTACCACCGCTTGGTATGGCGATCGCGACAACGTTATTTAAAAATCGTTATACAAAGACAGAGCGTGAAGCAGGGAAAACGGCGTATGTGCTCGGTGCCTGCTTCATAACGGAAGGTGTTATTCCGTTTGCAGCAGCTGATCCATTGCGTGTCATTCCGGCTTCCGTAATAGGGGCAGCGACAGCAGGTGCACTAACGATGGCATTTGATATCGCCTTACGCGCACCACACGGAGGAATCTTCGTCATGGGACTCGTTGAAGGTGGAATCAGTAAAATTCTACTGTATGCACTTGCAATAATTATTGGTTCTGTTATTACAGGCTTAATTGCCGGCATGTTGCGTAAGAAGCCTGCTTGATCAAAATTTGTATATCTATTATAAGCTGTCCATGTAAAGTCATCAGTTGACATAACATGGCCAGCTTTTTACTTTTTCTATCCAATTTTATAGCAACATGGTAAACTATTCAGACTGTATACATTCGCATGAACTAGAATACCCTTACTAGTACAAAGTATGAAAGATTTTCTAAGTGTATTGTGATGTGAGGAAAACTATATAGAAAAGGGGAATAATTGAATGGGATTATTTGATGCGCTTTTAGGAAATGCTTCCGTCGTAAACAACGATGAAGTGAGGAAAGAACTAGACTTGATCTTGGCAGAAGGCGAAGAAGTGGAAGCCGCGTTTAAGCTAGTGCGAGATTTAATCGTATTCACGAAAACACGATTAATACTCGTAGACAAGCAAGGTATCACAGGAAAGAAAGTGGAATACCATTCCGTCCCATTCAAAAGTATCTCTCATTATAGTGTAGAAACTGCAGGTACATTTGATGTGGATGCGGAATTGAAAATTTGGATATCAAGCTCACTGACTCCGCATATTGAAAAACAGTTTAGAAAAGATAAAGCTATTTATGATATTCAGAAAATATTAGCTACGGTTTGTGTTTAATGTACATCGTATTTAAAGAAGTGGTACTTTCTGTAATAGAAAGTACCACTTCACCATTATTTCGTTTTAGGTGAATTAACATTTTCATACGCAACGAGCGTTACACCTAATTTATCTTCTAAGCGATTCAGTGCATGTAAATCTTCGGTACTTAATTGTGCAATCGACGTATCTTTTGTCATATACATAACTTCCTTTCACTGTTTAAGTATAAGGTGGCTGAATCGTACTAAATTATACATACAATTGATAAGGAGGCCACGCTATGTCTGATCCAACTGTATTCGAAAACTTAAAAGTCGCATTTGAAAACCATATATATGATTTGGATAATCTGGAACAAACAGTTCATATTTTACATCGCAAAGATCAACTAGATTTAGCCGTGATGGCAAGAGAATTCACCATTCGTTTTACCAGAGTCGGCTTTCCGTCTGTCATTGTCGATCTTAAATTACATTCATCCCTTAAGGAACTGGCGGATGAAATACTTGAAATCCAAGACATGGATCCGGGCTGTACGCTTACATTACTAGTCCGCACATTTATTCAAGATGTAGAAAAAGAATGTGAAGAAATTGCGAGTATTCTCCGTACTGTATGGGAAAACGATATTAGTTATACACAAACACTTAGCTTCCGTCATGAACAAACAGAACCAGGGTTCATGAATAGGATCAACATTCATTTTAAACCAAAATTAACTGAAGAACATATGGGAGAAATCGGCGCATTCTTAAAAAGTGTACTGGATATGATGGAGCAAATTGGAGAAGTGTCATAATGAAAGAAAAAACGCTTCCTTTGACGGAGCGTTTTTCAAATACTACTATAATACTGTTTGTGTAAAAGCCCAAATATAGTCTAAACCATCTTCAGATGGACGACTTGGATCACCGATCGATAGCACGCCTATTCCTGGATCTTCCACGTTTGATAAGGACCGATAAGGGATAAATTGATCATGCGTACAAAAACGGCAAATAAGTGGATGTTTTAAAATCGTTATACAGCTTCTAACGCTTTCAAGCTATTTTACCCAGCATTCAACACCTACCTTATTTTTTAAAACGATTACCTGTATTGACATAGATTAAGGTAAATACTAGTACTACTATGAAAAGTGCTAATCCTACAATAAAGTATACATCTTCCTCTAACAGCTCACTCACAGCGAACAAGCCGACACAAAAACTTAAAGCGAACATGATTTTCGCCATGAACTTGCATAACGCACGTTCATTAATGCGCATCTTTTTTTCGATTGGCATCGTATTATAGCCTGACAGCAAGGACGCTCCTTTACCTTGCCAAAGTGCTATACCATATACAATGAATGCAATCATGATAACAATATCAAGAAGTAGGCCGGTCATAGTGATTCCTCATTTCATGACAAAGAATGGGCATCCAATAAAAAATGGAGCCAACTCTTTGACGAGTTAACTCCATTCTATCTCATTACATAGCGGTCTGCCGAGTCTTTACAGCCATCGATAAAGAGATCGCGGCACATAAGAATGCGATTATCACAATTACGCCACCAACTGCCGGCATATTTGTTACATTGCCTGTTTGACTAAAGACTACCCCGCCAACTCCAGATCCAAGCGCAATCCCGACTTGTAGCGCCGAGTTATTGAAACTCTGGTGCACATCGGAAGTTACCGAATCACTTTGGATAATATAATCTTGCTGAGCAGGTGCTAGAGCCCAGCTTAATCCACCCCAAATCATCATGAAGATAATGAAAAGTGGAATGGAGAATGTCGAATAGGGAAGTGCAAATAAACTAATTGCAAATGCCCCTAATATGATTAAAATGCTTCTCTTCGAGCCAAGCCGTGAAGCTAGTCCGCCACCAAATGCCCCGCCTGCTACTGCTGCAAGTCCAAATAGGAAGTAGAATACACTGATCCAATAAGGGCTTAACTTCATCGTAGTCTCTAGGAAGGGGGTGAAATACGCATATACCGTATAATGTCCCGCGAGCATAAACATGGTCGCTAAATGAGCGAAAAATATCTTCTTATTAGCTAAAGCTTTAAGTTGAACGGACAATGGTTGCACTTTCGCGTTCGGTATTTTTTCGAGAAACTTTGCAATCAATACAATAGAACCTACTGTCAAGATTGCAATTCCTAAAAACACTGAACGCCATCCGAATGCGTTCGTTACTACAATCCCAATGGGTACCCCTAGAACAAGCGATGAGCTGATTCCCATGTATATATAGCCAAGCGACTTAGCTCTAACACGCGGCTCGACCATTCGTGCTGTAATCGTTAACGACAGCACAATGACGAGTGCTGCACTTGCAGCTGTCAAGACACGAGCAGCCATCATCAAGCCGAATGTCGGACTGAAGTACGTTAGGATGTTTCCAAGTAAGAATACGACCAAAGTAATCAAATATAATTTCTTGCGTTCCACTTTCGCGGTCAGTGACAATAATACAGGTCCTGCTACCGCGTAGACGAGAGCGAATACTGTAATGAGTTGTCCAGCCGTTGCGATTGAAACATTCAAATCATCAGCAATGACGGGCAAAATCCCGCCGACTACCAATTCTACCAGTCCTACCGTAACGGCGGATACTGCCAATAATAAAACACGTAAATCCAAAACAATTCCTCCTACTAGTGTCCCTACACTATTTTTTGAAATAGAAAAATCCCGATTACAAAAATGATTTTGTAATCAGGATTTGACGGTTCCTGGTAGAGACCCTCGAACCATATTATCGAGGTTATACATGTTGATTCCGTAATGAAATTTTCTATTGTTCAATTTATCATGGAATGTGAAATATGGCAAGTTGGATAGCAGGTTATTTATAAAAAATCTTGAATTTAACACATAGTGTAAAAGTTATATTCATTCTGCTCCATAATCTGGTTCGAATAGTCTCAAGTTGTAAAAGACATCATAATCAAGTATACTTTTCCCGATAAACCTGTGCGGATCAATACAATAATAAAGGATGGATATACATGACATTTGAAGAAATATTGCCACGCTTGAAGGCTGGAGAGAAAGTCATACGCAGTAACTGGGGTGGAGCGGAATTATACGTGAAGCTAGTAGGAGAAAGCGAACAAGATGGTAAAAAGCTAAATCCATATTTCGTGATTGATGTAACGGGTGAAGGCTATACCATGTTCACACCAACAGTTTGCGACTTACTAGCTGAAGACTGGGTCATCGTAGAGTAAATCGGAAGAATCCAAGCTCATGAGAATTCATGAGCTTTTTTATGTGGGAGGCTATTATGAAATTTGCAGAATATGAAAAAAAGACAGTCGTAGTGACAGGTGGTGCGTCTGGTATTGGGTACGCACAGGCAGTGGCGTTTTTAGAAAATGGAGCGAATGTCTTTGCGCTTGATATAAACGAAGGGAATCTTAGAAAATTGCAACAGGAGTATCCGTCACAGTTTGCCTATGCGATTGGAAGTGTCAGTGCAAAGGACGAAGTAGCACACGCTGTCAAAGAAGCATGTAACGTGTTTGGTACAATAGATATTTTACTAAACACAGCAGGGGTGCTCGATGGTTTTGCAAAAACTCTAGACACTGATGAAGCGCTTTGGGATACAATCATGGATACGAATGTGAAAGGTACATACTTTATGACGAATGAAGTATTGCCACATATGATCGCTCGAAAGTCAGGTGTCATTGTCAATATGGCATCCATTGCAGGACTTGTGGCAGGCGGTGGCGGTGCAGCTTATACTGCATCCAAACATGCCATTGTCGGTTATACAAAGCAACTGGACATGGATTACTGCCGAGAGGGGATTCGTGCGAATGCAATTGCACCAGGCGCGATCCAGACCCCGATGAACAAGGCGGATTTTGAAGGCGATGGTGAAATGGCGAAGTGGGTAGCGGAAGAAACGCCTGCAGGTCGATGGGCGCAGCCGAGTGAGGTTGCAAGCCTGACATTATACGTAGCCAGTTCCGCAGCGGATTATATTCATGGAGCGGTTATTCCGATTGACGGAGGTTGGATTGCAAAATAAAGCTTTTGTATTACAAGGAACTCTGTTATAATACCGAAGCAAGCAAATTCTGTTTGCACTACGGCACTTTTGATCGAGCGATAGGCTCTTTCTTCCTTTGGTCGTAGTTATTACTGGAATAGCAATTGTGCTATTTCACAAAGGAGAAAATAAAATGAGTATGTCTTATGTTAAGGATTCACCTAAGAGTAAGAGTACGGTGAATGAACTGACAAAAACAGCGCTCGTCGCAGCTTTGTATGTGGCGGTGACGTTTGTCTTTGCAGTGATTAGTTTTGGCGCAGTCCAACTGCGTTTGTCAGAGATGTTCAACTATCTGGCTTTGTATAATAAAAGGTATGTGATCGGTGTCACACTAGGTGTCATGTTCGCAAACTTTATGTCTCCCACTTGGATATTGGATGTGCCGATTGGTTCGATGGCTACGTTAGTCGCGTTATTAATATGTCGTGCACTAACAAAGAAAATAAAAAACGATATCGTCAAAATGGTAATCACTGCTATTGTGTTTGCACTGTCCATGTGTGCCATTGCAGCCCAATTGACTATTATGCTTGGTTTCCCGTTCTGGGCTACTTGGCTGACAGCTGGAATTGGCGAGTTGTTATCCATGACAATTGGCGGAATCATTATATACTCGTTGAATAAGAAAATAGATTTGTCCAAATAAAAGAGAGCATATTCGCAGATTTTGTGAATATGCTCTCTTTCTTCTTTCCTAGAAATAAACTCATTACATATTGAATAGGGTTAGACCCATTCGATCTACTTATTAAGCACGTTGCAAAACGGTAAATGAAATTGCATAAATAATCAAACCACTAATCGGAATAGAAGCTACTGCGAATAATGGATACCAAATATGATCCAAAAAGTAGTTAGGAATAAACATGAATGAACCAATCATGAAAAAGGAGAAAATTAATATTCCCGAAAAAGCATAACTAATGGCTTTTCGTGTATTCGCCACTGCTCGTTCGTCTGTAGAATCGTATTCGAACGTTATGAAGTCACGTATATCCGTATTCTTATTTTTACGCATACGTAAAAAGTGAATCAGATTAGCGATAATAAAAAGAATGAGTATAGCAATCATCAAAGATCCTGGCCATGTGTTAACTTGTACTGTAAATCCTTCAATATATCCTCTATCCATCTGAATGAATTTTTGTTCAACCCGAAGAAAATCAAAAACCATTATAGCTAAAGCAATGAATAGCACGATTCGTAAAGTAACAGAAATAAAAATATTCTTCATTTAAGCATCCTCCTTGTAAAAAATTTCTTCAATTGACAACTCAAATACTTCTGCAATGTTCATGGCAAGCAAAAGAGAAGGAGTATAACTACCTTTTTCTAATGCCACTATCGTTTGTCGTGTAACCCCAACTTGTTCTGCAAGTGCACCTTGTGTTAAATCCATTCGCGCACGCAATTCTTTGACTCGATTTTTAATCACGCAATTCATCACCTCGTCTAGTTTTAATGTATACTAAACTTTACATTATGTCTAGTTAACTATACTATAATTTAAATAAGAAATGTGCATATCAAGTTGTGATGTAGTTATAGAACCACTAAAAAAGATGTCCATAGAAGTGTTTCAACTTCTTGGACATCCTATTATCATTTTATACCTCTGCATCTGTATCTTTTAGTTGTGGATTCTTGATCAGCAGCGCTAATAGAAGTCCTACAATGGATATACAACCTGATACGAGGAAGGCTGTATTAACACCTTGGATTTGACCTGCAATGGTTCCGTTATCCAGATCAGATGTGATCATGACTGTAACGAGTGCAGCAGTTCCGATGGATCCTGAAATCTGTCGAAATGTATTGTTCATTGCAGTACCATGAGAAATTAAATGAGTGGGTAGCTGGTTCAACCCTAGTGTAGTGGATGGCATCATAATCATTGCAATCCCAAACATCCTTACAGCGTTCAATATGGCTAAATATGTGAACGTTGTATCTACTGATAAGTTGGCAAACATGAACGTCGTGACCGTTAAAATGGTGAAGCCAGACAGTAGTAACCATTTGGCTCCATATTTATCGAATATCGTACCGGTCACTGGATTCATGATTCCCATGACAATTGCCCCTGGTAGCAGCATAAGACCTGAGTGGAGAGCATTAAAACCAAGCATAGTCTGCATGAACAACGGCAAAATCACTGTCGATGCAATCATGGAAGCAAATACGATCATACCTAGGCTAGTTGCCAGTGTGAATACGCCATACTTGAACACTTTAAACTCGAGAATGGGTTGTTCCAGTTTCAATTGTCTTAAAATGAACCAAGCGAGTGAAATCGCCCCAACGATTAACGAGATCAAAACGTTCGAATGAAGCCAACCAGTATTCCCTGCAATACTGAAACCGTAGAGCAATCCACCAAAACCGAATGTAGAGAGAACGATCGATAAATAATCCATTTTGGGATTGGTCAGTTTCGTTACATTTTTCAGCAAGAAATAAGCGGCTACAATATTCAACAGAGCAAACGGCAAAACAACATAGAATACGCTGCGCCAAGGGAATTGATCTACGAGATAACCAGATAAGCTCGGTCCGATAGCAGGGGCGAATGCAATAACGAGTCCAAAGTAACCCATTGCTTTTCCGCGTTGCTCAATCGGAAATAGTAAAAACATAATAGTTTGCAAGAGTGGCATCATAATCCCGGCTCCCGCACCTTGGAGAACTCTACCTATTAACAATATAGAGAAATTTGGAGAAGTCGCTGCGATTAGTGTACCTAAAGCAAATATACTCATCGCTGTCAAAAATAGACGTCGGGTTGTAAACTTTCCGATGAAAAAAGCTGTAATAGGGATCATAATCCCGTTGACCAACATGAAGATCGACTGCAACCACTGCACTGTACTTTCGCTAATCCGAAGATCTATCATAATTGGCGGAAGGGCAGTAGCGAGAAGCGTTTGATTCAGAATTGTGATGAACGCACCCGATAATAGTACGATCATTAAGGGAAGGTTCTTTTTAAAATCGAATTTCTGTGAGTTTACCATGTCCACGCATCACCTCATTATTAATTACAGATCACAAAATAATTCGGAGTTCGTTATATATCTAACATACAGGTTATGTTAATTGTTATTTCGTAAGACCACAATAATCTTGCTTGACTACATCTATTGGCGAAGCTTGGGTGGTACTACGTTTAAAAGAATGTAATTAGGATAATATGACAATGATAAGATCTTTTCTTTAGGAGGAAAGCCAACATGAAAAAAGCTGTATTTCTGGATCGAGATGGCGTGATCAATGAAGTGTTGACAGATCGAGTGAAATTTGTGAATGAACCGAATCAACTATATTTCTTGCCGGGGGTTGCGGAGGCAATTAAGCAATTGAATCAACTGTTTGATTATATATTTGTTGTAACGAATCAAGGCGGTGTGGGGCTTGGTTACATGAAGGAATCCAAATTGAAATCCATTCATGATCATATGATAGCAGAACTTGCAAAGGAAGGTGCAATAATTGACGAAGTCGTTTATTGTCCGCATAAGCCAAAGTCTGGTTGTGATTGTCGCAAACCCCATAGTAAGCTAATAGAAAATCTTGCAATAAACTATGATGTAGATTTGTCCACTTCTTATATGATAGGCGATACGGATACAGACATTATTGCCGGCAAAAGAGCAGGAACTAAAACGGTTTACCTTGGTGCAACAGATCCAATAGCAGATGCAGTGTTCCCAGATCTGCTTCATGCTGTTCCTTGGATCATCGATGATATGGTGAAGTGAAAAGTGGGGAATTGTTACGAAATTGAACTAAAGGAAAAATTCCCTATGATCTATATAGTGAAAGAACAGAATTCTTCATGAAGACTTCTGTTCTTTCTCGTACATGGAGATTAGTTAATAAGGGAGACGTAGTAAAACACTTGTTTTAATGCTTATCAAAACCCTATAATATAAACAGATAAAAAGAGAATGCTTCTATCGTTTTATGATATAGTATTGAATGCATTTAAAATTAAAAGAGCATATGTAACGGAGGAAGTTATGTCGGATCTAAAGTTACCACATAAAAGATTTAGGCCCGAGATAGAAGGGGTACGAACGGTTGCAACATTATTAATCGCCATTTATCATATATGGTTTGGTAGGGTATCTGGTGGAATCGATGTGTTCTTCGTTATTTCAGGTTATTTGATGACATTGTCCATCGTCTCGCGAATAGAACGAACCGGATCAGTGAATTTTATCGAATATTTTCTGAACTTAACGAGAAGACTATTACCCCAAGCTACAATAGTTTTGATTTTTACGGGAATATTTGCGGTGATTCTTCTACCAAAGTTTGAATGGGGAGAAATTATTGCGCATATGATGGCTTCCACGTTTTATTTTGAAAACTGGCGGTTAGCATTAGATTCTGTTGACTATTTAGCAAAAGATAATTTAGCAAGTCCATTTCAACATTTTTGGTCACTAAGTGTGCAAGGTCAATTTTATCTGATCTGGCCTGTTTTACTTGCATCTATTTATTATATCGCCCGAAATTTTTTGAAAACACCTGTATATAAGACGTTACTTAGTTCGCTGATCATAGTGTTTATATGTTCACTGGCTTTTTCCGTTTATCAAACAAATGTGAACCAACCTTTTGCATATTTCAATACATTCACGCGGATGTGGGAATTTAGTATTGGCGGTATTTTTGCATTACTATCACCATACTTAATTTTTACTAAAAGATTGAGCGTTGTCTTAGGCTGGCTAGGTCTAGCCATTATTGGCCTCACTGGATTTTTGTTTCCAGTCTCCACTGTGTTTCCTGGTTATTTGGCATTAATTCCTATTGGTGGGGTATTACTAATATTAATCGCCTCTGAAAGTATTACAATATATGGTGTAAATCGATTTTTATCCACAAAGCCTCTGATCTATCTAGGCAGTCTTACATATGGTGTGTATTTATGGCATTGGCCGTTGCTGATTTACTATCGTTCCTATATGGAAACAGAAACAGTGCCTATCGGAGATGGTATTTTACTATTGGTGACAACTTTTGTGCTGTCCATGATTTCTACCAAGTTATTAGAAAAACCTGTTCAAAAAATAGGCCGAAATCAGAAGAATAGGGAACTAATCGTCGTATTATCAGCTATGTTAGTACTTGCATGTAGTTCCATATTTTCTATTTCTGCTTATATAGAAAAGGCAACTGCTAGTACTGATATTGTCCAGGAACAGGATTACCCTGGTGCTCAATCCGAAAAGTTTGATATGAAAACTGTTTCTTATGTAGACTTGATCCCGTCACCTTCAGAAATTAAAACAGATCTTCCGGAATTTTATAATGATTTGGAATGCCAGTCCGCTAACCTCACAGAAGTCAGGAAATGTTCTTATGGTGTTTTGAAGGACTTTGATTACACATTGGCGCTCGTAGGTGGATCTCACTCAGGTCATTGGTTCCCAGCTTTAATAGAATTAGCAGAAGAAATGAATTTTAAAATTGATTTATATAGTCATGATGGTTGTCGATTTACTGACGAAGACCCTAAGGGAAACTTAACGAAAGCTTGTATTCCTTGGAATAGTAACTTGATTGATACGTTACTAGAAGATCCACCTGACTTGGTTTTCACAACATCGACAGTGAATAAGCGTCCAAAAGTACCTCGAGGATTTGTGAATCAATGGAAGAGACTTGAAGGGGTTACGACCATCTTTGCGATACGGGATAATCCTCGTATGCAAGAAATTATTCCTGTTTGCCTTGAACAAGCAGACGATCCGTTGGAGTGTTCAGTACCAAGAGATCAAGCCATTGCAAAGGAAACTCCATGGGAAGTGACAGAAGGTATTCCATCTAATGTGTTTTTCGCAGACTTAACAGACTCTTTTTGTGATGAAACGACTTGTTATCCTGTCATTGGGAATATTATTGTCTATCGTGATGATAACCATATTACCGCAGAGTATGCAAAAACGTTAGCACCTGCATTAAAAGTACCTTTGCAGCAAGCATTCGACAACTTAAGTAAGAAACCTGCGCAATGATGAGTGATGTGTTTGCCATGAACATTGTATAGTTCATCTAGATACGGGAATGCTATCATATAGAACGAAAACTTCAAAAAGGAGTGTATATGATGGCAAAAAACTATCCAAAACCGAATGATCCTGCTGACAACAAAGTACGATTGAATAAGACAATTAGTAATATGGAAGCGGCAGAAGATGCGATGAAGTTCGCAGAGGACAAAGAGTTTGAAAAGATCAAAAAGAAAAACGAACGCAGAGCAGAAAGTATCGAGGATTTAAAAGAAGAAATTAGTGAAGAAGACAAGTCCCGAATCAATGGGTATTTATAAATAACTTGCTACGATAAAAAGTTGGCCCTCACTTATATAAGTGAGGGTTTTTACTGTCTGTTATGATAGAGGTAAATAAGCAAAAAAGAGGAATCCATTTAGTACGCTGTATAGAATAGAAGTATCTATACTATCTAAGGTTTTTCTATATAAAGGAGAGAATTAAAGTTGAAAAGAATAAAAAAAATTGACGAGTGGCGGGAACTGCTTGAAAAATCGGATGAGCAACCATTTCTGTTGTTTAAATCCAGCATGACTTCTGTCAGCAGTTTGGCTGCTAAAAAAGAATTGGATGGACTCCGCACGGAATTACCTATTTATATCGTCATTACACAAGTAAGTAAAAAGCTTTCGGTAGCCATTGAATCAGATTTAGCTGTGCCGCACGAAGTTCCACAATTATTAATTTTAAAAGATAAACGAGCGATCTGGCAAGCTACTCACTATCAAATCAAAGAACAGATTTTACTAGATGCGATCAAAGAATACGTTTGAGATGCGTAAGGATTTCGAATTGTTCTTTCTTAATGCATATGGAAAGGTGCATGTGTTGCTCTCCACTGAAGTTGAATAGTAGCGTGCATATATAGTCCAAAACCTACACCAATAGAGAAATAGATCACTGCTGCTATTAATGTACATAAGTAAAACATGTAGACAAATGGAGTTGTAACAACTACTCATAGAAAATAGTAAAGTAGCAAAAGGAGTTCTTATAATGGAAAGTGTATTTCCGAAAATCTATGACATGGCTATGAAGCCTCTTGAAGTCACTCGATTTAAAAAAGTTCGAACGGAATTAATCCGTAATGCACAAGGGAATGTACTGGAGATCGGTTCAGGTACTGGTATCAATTTTCCATATTATCAGCAGGCAAAACATGTAACAGCGATTGAACCGAATCCGCAGATGAGTCGCAGAGCTATGAGAAGAGGACGAAATGGGCATGTACCTATTACCTTATATGAGGCAGATGCAGAATCATTACCATTTGCCGATCATACATTTGACACAGTCATCTCAACTTTAGTATTTTGTACAATACCTAATCCACTACTTGCATTAAAAGAAATCCAGCGTGTTAGTAAGCGGGATGCTACCATTTTATTTTTTGAGCATGTCAAAATGAAGCAACCTAAGCTTGCGAAAGCACAAGACCTATTAAATCCGTTGTGGGAGAAGGTCTGCGACGGTTGCCAATTAAATCGAGACACTCTTTCAATGATCGAGAATTCAGGCATATACGTAGAAGATATCGAATCACTCTATGAAGGCCTGTTTTTGTCTATTAAATGTAAAAGAAGATAAGTAGGAACTTCAGGGATGATTTGGACGTACACGCCCTAACCAAATGGCCTCAGACGCTAAGAGATTTGGTATCAAATTAACAGCATGCAGTATATGTAGTTCATTTAATTACCCAACTAATTTTTATCTATGTTAAACGGAAGGAGTTAGAGAATGAAGAAACTAGTTATCCTTGCTATAGCAACCGTTTTCCTACTCGCGGCATGCGGAAAAAATAAAGTCGACGATTCTGCTGCCAAAGAGTATATTAAGATATCAAAAGAAACGATCACATTATTCAATGAAGAGAAGTTTGATGAAATGCGTACTATGTTTGATGCAACGATGAAAGATGCTTTATCCGTAGAGCAATTACAAGAAGTATCGGATATTGTAAAGGAATCTGGTGAATTCGTCAGCTTTGAAAAAGAGTCCATCGCTAAAAAAGAGCAATACTTTGTTGCGACTATTACAGCGAAATACAAAGAAGACAATAGAGTGTACACTATAACATTGGATGAACAGCAACAAGTAGCAGGGTTCTTCGTGAAATAATGAAAGCTATTTAAACTCTAACGGAAGTCACGTACTTCTTGTTAGGGTTTTTTATTGTTTTCGCTTACGCCTTATTTAAAATCCGCTCTATACTTAAATCTCTACTTACACTTGCTAAAGAAATGAAAACTAGTTATTATAGTATTTATAACATACCGACCAGTTAGTATAATAATAAAGGGGAGTAAAAACATGAATCCAAACGATGTGAAAAGAATTACAGTAATCGGTGCAGAGCAGATGGGACACCAAATCGCAATGCTATGTGCGCTAGGTGGATACCAAACAACGTTGCAGGATATTAATGAGGAAGCTTTGCAACATGCAAAGGACAACTTGGAGCGTCTGATGAGTGATTGGGTAAGAAAAGGTAAGATTAATGAGCCAGCTATAGAGAAAGCTTTTTCATTACTTTCTTTTACAGATCAGTTAGAAGAAGCAACAAAAGATGCAGATCTTGTAATAGAGGCGATTGTCGAAGTGCTTGAAGCGAAGCAAGAGCTGTTTAAAAAATTAGATGAAATGACACCACCTTATGCTATATTGGCGACGAACAGCTCAACTATTATGAATTCATTGATTGCCAAAGTGACGAACAGACCGGATAAAGTATGTAATATGCATTTCTTCTTCCCGCCACTCGTCATGGACAGCCTCGAAGTTGTCATGAGTGAAAAAACGTCTGAAGAGACAAAGGATATCGCCATGGCAGTTTCAAAACAAATTGGACGTACAGCGGTTCTACTGAGGAAGGAAATTTCAGGATTTGTTGCGAACCGTATACTCGGTGCCATTCATCGAGAAGCAGCGTACTTATATGAAGAAGGAATTGCTGACTTCAAAGATATTGATCTCATTATAAGAAAGTCTCTTGGTCATAAACTCGGACCATTTCAATTAATCGATATGTCGGGAGCGGACGTCGTGTATTCGGCCATGCAGCATCAATATCAGCAAAGTAGAGATGAAAGAGATAAGCCACCTGCGTGCATTAAAGAAAAGGTGGATAAAGGGGAACTTGGAAGGAAAACTAAAATAGGGTTTTATGATTACCGTGAAGTACCGGTGAAGTAACACGGAAAGTCGTTTGGTATTTTAAATATATAGTATAAACCACGACATGTATGCTATCTACGTGTCGTTTTTGTGTTTAATCTAATTTGGGGTTCAACAAAGGTTAGTATATACTGAAAGAAAATGGGACTAAGATAGTCTGATTTGAAGTAGTCGAAGCTTATTAATTATTGGCAATAGAAAATGGAGGCTAAATCATGAAGAAATTAGTATGGTTGATCGCAACCGTTTTATTACTGGCGGCTTGCGGATCGACAGATAAAGCATTTGAAACAGTGGATTTAAAAGATATTGAAGCCTTACAAAAGAAAGGCGCGTTAGTGATGGATGTGCGCGAAGTAGATGAATACAATGAAGGTCATATGGTGAGTGCAATCAATATGCCATTATCGCAACTACAAAATGGTGAAAGAGCGGGCTTAGATAAAGATCAGAAGTATGTAATCGTTTGTCGTAGTGGAAGTCGTTCGCAAACAGCAAGTGGAATTTTGTTTGAAGAAGGATACGACGTGATCAATGTTTCTGAAGGTATGTCTACTTGGCTAGGTCCGGTGGAATAATGAAAGAACAGGCGACGGGATACTTACCGTCGCTTTTTGTAAATGCTTATTTCGTTGGTGGACCTATTAATTGCGAAGGGGAAATAGCTTTTACATTGGCAGCCCATTGTTGTTCATCTAACCCATAGGAGTAAGCGAAAACGTCCGCTGGTGTAGCGGTTAGAATATCGGAACCTAAGACGACCTCGGGAATATTCACATTAAATATACCTTGCAGATGTGTATCATCGGTATGGGCGATTTGGTAGTGCCACCATCCTTGTGGAATGTTAACGACTTGACCCGCCACAATTTTATAATGTTGAAAGATTTTCGTGTCAAGATTCATCATAGAAATAGTAGCCGAGCCTGAAACACAATAGGTCAGTTCGGAAGCATTTGGATGATAATGGGGTTCAATAATATGATCTTTACTAAGGAAGATATCCAACATCGACAAATGATCTAATGTGTTTAATTGCTTACTGCTCAAAATATTAATAAAGTTCTTATCATTTTTCTTGAAAAAGGGACTAGTATTCACATTCGCTGCGTACTGAGGATTATTTGAAATCATTTTCATACGACCTTTCCTGTGTGCTGTTATATAGTATGTACGTAGGAAAGTAACGTGATTTTAATTGTATAATTGTTTCCAAGTGTGATAAGGGTCAATAAAGGGTAGTTGATTATAGAATGGGTGAACAGAATGAGCAAGAATAGTTGGAGGAGATAGAGTATGGTCAAAGAATATGATTTGCTTGTAATTGGAACAGGTAGTGCAGGTTCCATCACAGCAACAAAATGTAAGAAGGAAGGCTGGAGCGTTGCAATTATCGATGACCGGCCATTTGGCGGTACCTGTTCTCAGCGAGGTTGTGATCCGAAGAAAGTATTGGTGGGAGCTGCTGAACTAATTGATTGGAATAAACGTATGCAAGGAAAAGGGATTGAAGAAGATAGCAAAATCAATTGGACTGAATTAATGGAATTCAAACGAACATTTACTCAGTCGATACCTGAGGACACGGAAGAAAAATTCGAGAAATTAGGAATTGATATCTATCACGGCAAGGCGCACTTCCAATGTGAAACAGAATTGAAGGTTTGTTCAGATGTATTAAAAGGGAAGCATATCTTAATTGCCACGGGGGCAAAACCTTTTGAGATGAATATCGAAGGTGAAGAATATTTGACGATGAGCGATGAGTTCATGGAACTGGAAGCTCTACCAAAAAAGATCGTCTTTATTGGTGGCGGATTTATTTCATTCGAATTTGCACATCTTGCTGCAAGGGCAGGCTCAGAAGTGCATATTTTGCATAGAAGTGAAAGCGCTTTGAAGCATTTTGATCAAGATTTAGTAAAAATGCTCATTAAACGTACTGAAGAAATTGGCGTTCATGTGCATTTGAACACACCGGTAAATGGAATAGAGAAATGCGGCAATTCATTTGTGGTCAAAGGAGAACAAGATGATCGCCAAGTAGAGTGGAAAGCAGATCTCGTTGTACATGGGGCAGGACGCGCACCGGCATTAGATATTGATTTGGAAAAAGGAAATGTAAAGCGCGATAAACAAGGCGTGTGTGTCAATGAATTCATGCAAAGCATTAGTAATCCACATGTATATGCGGCTGGAGATGTCGCTTCAAGTGATGCGCCTCCTTTGACACCCGTCGCAACAACTGAATCACATGTTGTCGCTTCAAATTTGCTAAAAGGAAATAACAAAACGGCCAATTATCCCGTTATTCCATCTGTTGTCTACACCGTTCCTAAATTATCATCTGTCGGAATGAGCGAACAAGAAGCAATAGACTCGGGTTTAAAAATATATGTAAAATCACAAAATATGACCGAGTGGTTCACATATAAACGGACAAATGAACGGGCCGCAGCATTTAAAGTAATAATCGATCAAGAGAAAGACGTCGTACTCGGTGCTCATTTCTTAGGTGGTGGAGCCGATGAACTGATTAATCTCTTTGCATTAGCCATTCGTTTCCAAATTCCTATCTTAGAATTAAAGCAAATGCCATTTGCGTATCCAACTATAGCATCTGATATTTCCTATATGTTGTAAATAAATTCAAACAACTCTCTATCTTACAAGTGGATAGGGAGTTTTTAGTTGATGGGAAATATACAGGGCCTTGTACCGAACGATGAAATTGACTCTTTAAACCTCCTCACGTTATCCTGTACAATGATGCACGTATATAATTACTAATTTATGAATTACATCTAAGACAGGAGGAAAAGAGACGATGATCAAGCGAGCATTAACTATCGCTGGTTCCGCTGCACGTGGAGGGGCAGGAATTCAAGCTGATTTGAAAACATTCCAGGAATTTGATGTGTTTGGTACAACAGCGGTCACAGCAATTGTTGCCAGGAATCCACGTACTGGACAAGGTATATTCCCGCAATCTTGGGAAGCGATTGAAGCACAATTAGTGACGATAGAAGAAGATATTGGTATAGATGCAATGAAGACTGGCATGTTGTTTACGAAAGAAATTATTGTCAATGTCACGAAGTGGATTCAGCAGTCCGACATTCAAAATATAGTAGTAGATCCCGTAATGATTGGAAAGATGGGCTCTGCGTTGTTGAAAGACGATGCAATGGAAGCGATGCAGAAGCAATTGATTCCTCTTGCAACGGTTATTACGCCAAATATGCCCGAAGCATCTTACTTATTGGGTGGTATGGAATTGGGATCTGTAGCTGATTTAAAAGAAGCTGCACGTCGTTTGTTTACATTTGGACCGAAGTTCGTATTAGTGAAAGGTGGAAGGCTGGAAGGACCCGCAGTGGATGTGCTGTATGACGGAGAACAGTTCTATGTACTTGAAGCTCCAAGAATTGACACGCTGAATACCAATGGTGCCGGTTGCAGTTACTCTGCTGCGATCGCGGCAGGCTTGGCAAAGGGACAAACGGTACCAGATGCCGTGATTGAAGCGAAAAAGTTCATCACAGCAGGCATTCGCCATTCCTTGACTTTCAAGCAAGGCGTAGGGCCAACCTATCACGCGGCATATGGCAAATATGACGAGACGAGTTGTAAAGTAACTATTGAGCAGGATTGAATTCAAGAACAAGCATCAATAGAGGCTGGGACATAACTATCTCACCCCGTTTCCCTGCACTCCGAAAGGCACGCTTTCCGAGGGGCGTGGCTTGAGCCAAGCGAACAACGAAGGGTTCGCTTTGCCGTATTTCTGTGTACTTTGCAGAAATTAAGGCACCTGTCCAGGGTCTCAAGACGCACGCTGATCCCTCAGGAGTCGGCCTTTCTCCGTTCCGGTACACTCTGATACTCTAAAAAATATTTACTGATAAGAACAGAAAAAAAGCGTAAAGGACTCCCCTTACGTTTTTTCTGTTCTATCCCAACCTCCTTGTATTGGTTAAGTTTAAGGATAAACGTTTTATAAGTGGCCAGTTAATAGTAAGTGGTTCGGGATTGAAGACCCGGCCATTCTCTTACATATAAGTAGTAATCGAATCAATAGGTAAACGTGTAGAACCATAAGCAGGTGAAGCGGCTTTACCTAGCGCAATCAGCACTAGCGGCTCGTAGCGTGATTCAAGTTCAAATGACGCAGCAAATTGTTGCTTGTCAAACCCGCCCATCGGAACAGTATCATACCCTCTTGCCTTGGCAATCAACATGAGTTGCATAGAAACCAACCCTGCATCAAACGTTGCAATGTTGCGTCTCACTTCAAGTGGTGCATTCGGATAAGCTGCCTTCGCATTTTGAATCTGGATTTGCACATGCTCTTCATCTATATTTCCTGCAGCCAAATTGGAAAGATAGATCTCATCAATATTGTGATACATTTCTGTATCGCCAATCACCGCAATAATAGCGGATGCTGTTTCAATTTGTTCTTGATTGAATGAAAAACGATTAATTTTCTTTTTTAACTCTCGATCTTGTATGACAAGAAAACGCCATGGCTGTAAGTTGCTTGAAGAAGGAGCGGAGATCGCCTCTTCTAGCATAGACGTGATCTCTTCTTTATTGATTGTATAGTGTGGATCGAACTTTCTTACAGATTTCCGTGCGTGCATAACTTCTAGTAATTCTTCGTAATTTTGTGACATAATGACAAACTCCTCTTAAAATATATTGATATTTACTTACTAATAGTAAGTTATTTTTAAGATTACTATTAGTAAGCTTGTTTGTCAAACCTAGGTGTGATAAAGTGAAAGGAGTATAGGATAGGGGTTTTGCTAATGAAGAAAAATGAAGAGTTTGTTCAGTCGGTAAATCCTAAAGGTCAAAAAAGTTGCGATAGTTTCCATAACACGATCGAGTTTATTGGTAAGCGATGGATGGGAATTATTATTTATCATTTATTAGACGGACCGAAGAGGTTCTTTGAATTATCGGCGGAGATCGAAGGGATATCAGATCGTCTTCTAACGGAGAGGTTGCGTGATTTAGAAGCACACGGCTTGGTCATGAAAAACCAGTCCGATCCAAAGGTCAGAAAAGTCGAGTACGAGCTTACGCCAAAAGGTAAAGAGTTGGAAGATATTATTCAGGCCATTTTCGAGTGGGTCAAGAAAAATGGTTGCTGTTATAAGGAGTGAATGAATTGATTAGAGAACGAGCGAAACATTTTAGCGGTATTCCGTTATCAATATTAGATTTAGCAATGATCAATGAAGGAAGTCATGCAGGTCAATCATTTAAGAACAGTGTAGATCTTGCACAGCATGCAGAAGATTGGGGATTCAATCGTTACTGGTTGGCAGAGCATCATAATATGCCGGGGGTTGCGAGTTCTGCTACGTCCATCATCATCGGACATGTAGCGCAAGAAACGAAGGATATTCGAGTAGGTTCTGGTGGTGTCATGTTGCCGAATCACGCTCCACTTGTCATTGCGGAACAGTTCGGTACTCTGGATGCTATGTATCCAGGTCGTATTGACTTAGGGCTAGGTCGTGCACCTGGTAGTGACCAGGCAACAGCGTATGCACTGCGTCGTACATTACAGAGTGGTGGGGAAGACTTCCCGCAACAAGTGGAAGAATTACGTATGTATTTTGCAGGCAATCCAACTGATCGCGTTCGAGCATTTCCTGGAGCAGGGCAGAACGTTCCGATTTGGTTGCTCGGTTCAAGTGGCTTCAGTGCGCAATTGTCAGCGGAGCTTGGCTTGCCGTTTTCATTCGCCAGTCATTTTGCACCGCAGTTTATGATGCAAGCACTGCAAATTTATCATCAAAACTTCCGTCCGTCGAAAGATCTTCAGAAGCCCTATGCGATGATGGGGGTTAATTTAATTGCAGCGGATACGGATGAAAAAGCCCAATACTTGGCTACATCGATGCAACAGCAGTTCTTAAATATCCGTCAAGGTAAGATGACGCAATTCAATCCTCCGATTGAAGATATTCATGCGGTATGGTCACCATTTGAACAAGAAGCGGTGGCACAGCAAAGTCAAGCACCATCTGTCATTATTGGTAGTCCTGAAACTGTGAAACGGAAGCTGGAGGAGTTCGTAGAAATGACAAAAGCGGATGAGCTGATTATCAGTTCAGGAATCTTTGATCATGAGGAACGACTTCGTTCATATGAAATCTTAAGTGAAATCATGAAGTAAAAGAAAAAACATCCGCCTTGCAGAAAAAACTGCTTGGCAGATGTTTTTTTGTTCTTACTGCGCTTCGATCTCTTTCGTCAGTTTCTCGATTTCATCGATTAACTCACCGATATATGAAATGGTATCGCGTAATGGTTTGTCTGTTGTGATATCAATTCCCGCCATTTTCGCAAGTTCAGCTGGTTTTTTTGAACCACCTGCACGTAGGGTATGGAGCCAGTCTTCAACAGCTGGTTTTCCTTCTTTCAATACGCGTTGTGCCATTTCAGTGGAGATTGTCAAGCCGGCACTATATGTGTACGGGTACAAGCCCATATAATAATGTGGTTGACGCATCCATGTCAATTCTGCACCATCATTCATTCTCACGCTATCGCCCCAGAATTCTTCGAGTACACCGCGCTTCAAATTGTTCAAGATGGTTGCATTGACATTGCCACCTGCATCCACTCGCTCGTACACCTTGCGCTGGAACGCTGCTTCAAGTAAATGTGTTACGAAGTTATGGTAATACGTTCGGGCCACGATGGAAGACAGTACCCATCGCTTAAATTTTGGGTCGGTGGAATTCTTCAATAAGTGATTGGCCATCAACATTTCGTTCATCGTAGAAGGTGCTTCAATAAAGTACAATGATGATTCCGAATTAAATAGGTTTTGAGCTTCATTGGCATAGTGGAAATGTCCGGCATGACCTAATTCATGAGCGAGTACAAAGACGTCTTCCATGCTGCCTGTCCAGGAAATTAAAATGAATGAACCGTTGCCATAAGGACTCGCGCAAAATGCACCCGTAGATTTACCTTCATTTTGAGCGAAATCAATCGAGCGTTCTGAATAGGCACGGTTCACCATGTCGAGATAGTCTTTGCCCATAACGGATAGAGCATCATTCATATAGTTCTTCGATTCTTCCACTGTAATCGATGGTTCGTATAATGGATCAATCGGCATTTTTAAATCCGCAAACGTCATTTCATTTAGACCATAGATTTTCTGAAGGAGTTTTGCGTACTTTCGCATATGTGGTGCGAGTTCTTTCATAATCACATCGATTTGGCGATTGTACATGGAACGATCCACGTCTTGTTCCATCAATAAATAGTCGATAACGGAGTCATACCCACGTAAGTCAGAAGTTGTTTTTTCCATTTGTACATGCATGTCATATGTTTTGGCTGTTGTGTGTTGATACTTGCGTAACGTGTCACTAAACATTTCAAAAGCAGCACGTCTTACTGGTGTTTTTGGTTCAGACTCCCATTTCCCTTCGAATGAAACATAGCTCAGTGGATAGACTTTTCCCTCTGCAGTGAAGTCGGGGAAATCAATGTCTGCCATTTTCGTTGTATTATACATTGAATACGGCGCTTGGAAAGAAGAAGAGAATGCAGCGAGTGTTTTCTCTACTTCGGGATGTAATTGATGCGGCTTTTCCCGAATGATTTTATCGAATACCGTTGCATACTCTTCGGATTGTTTACTTGCTTGCTGTAAAGTCTCCTCTGAAAGTTCCGTAAGTTCACTCATGGCGAAGGAAGTTTGGCTAGCGATTTTTGCAGCAATTGATCCAAATTGGCTTTCTCTCATTTGAGCTTGATCATTCGTTAGATCCACACTTGCTGCTAACTCGGCATAACTGGAAATCTTGACGAGTTTCTCTTGTAAACGGCGATAGGCATCCAATGCTAGAATAGCAGAAGTTGAATCTACGATCGTACCTTTATAGTTTTTCTCAAAAGCAGTTGCTTCTATTTCAGCATTTTTTACTGCTTGTTCGTAGTCCTGTTCATTTTCAAATAAGGTTCGTAAATTCCACGTTTCTTGTTCGTTTACTCGTGCGCGTTTCGGTAAGCTTTTCACCAATATGAATCTCTCCTTCAAATCGATTATTCGGTTCTCGAATTAATGAATAGTATAATACAATGAATGTTCAGAGTACAAAATTACGGTTTATTGGATAGGATGAACTCCATTAGCCAATCGACTTGTAACGGTCCATTGACAACCTCATAATACAGACGGTCATTGTGGATCAATACTCCTTCCTCAATTAATATGGTCATACGATTTCCTGTTTCATCATGTAAATCGATTGTAAAGAGTGGTTGATCATCAAATAATTGCAACGTATCGGGATCCACACGCTCGTAATCATATGCTTGGAGAAATTGAAGTAAGCGATCAACTTCTTCAACTTGGTCTACTCTCCAAGTAACCGCTTGCTGTTCATGCAGACCGGGTTGTCGGATAGTAATGAATGAATAGGGGGATAAACCATTCAGTTGTTGTTCTTGCAATCGCTCAAAGGGATGGGAGGCAGCTTCGTCGATTGTCTGAATCATCACATAAAATCCTCCAGCCACTAGCAATGCCAATATAACACCACGTATTTTCATACTATTTCCCTCCTTCCACAAAATATCGTTTCTCACTAGTATATGAATGTAGTGAGTAAGATACGCACATAACTATCCGTACAATAAATAGATATTTCATTTAAGGTCGATATTTCAATTTTCGGAATGTATAATAGAGAGAATTCATCTGAAAGGGAGGCTTTTAATATGAAGGAATATGTTACACATGCAATTCAGGACAATTACGCAGATGATTTTTCATGGTGCTATGGTTGTGGGCGACTCAACGAGGAAGGGAATCATTTCCGAACTGGTTGGGAAGGAGACCGAACCGTTACGTATTCATTACCGCCTGAAAAATATACGGCAATTCCGGGATTTGTCTATGGTGGATTTCTTGCGTCATTTATGGATTGCCACGGAACAGGGTCTTGTGCACTTGCCTTACATCGAAAGAACGGTCATGAACCAGGAGACGGATCCGTACCTCCGCGCTTTGTGACAGCTTCCTTGCAGATTACATATAGTAAGCCGACTCCACAAGGAAAAGTATTGAAAGCGATTGGAAACGTTACAGAAATTCATCCAAAGAAGTGGAAAGTAGCTGTAGAAATTTATGCTGAGGATGAATTATGCGCTTCTGGAGAAGTGGTGGGAGTCGTAATGCCTGCTACATTTACAAAGTAAAATAGACAACTAGATAAGGTGTGAACAGATGGTATGAATAAATCACCACAAACTGCCGTAGCGAATCCCGTATTTCCGATTATGATTGCAATCGCGGTCTGTCACTTATTTAACGACACGCTGCAGGCAGTAATCCCAGCTATGTTGCCGATTTTAGAAAAAGAATATCAATTTAGTTATAAACAATTAGGCTATATTGTGTTTGCACTAAATATCGTAGCTTCTTTACTTCAACCGGTTGTAGGCTTTCTAAGTGATCGCAAACCTAAGCCGTTTGCGCTGCCGATTGGCATGACATTTTCTTTAATTGGCATGGCGGGCCTAGCATTAGCACCAAGCTATTGGCTGATTATTGTATCCGTTATGTTGCTCGGATTAGGATCGGCAATCTTTCATCCTGAAGGCTCTCGTGTGTCATTTTTGGCAGCAGGGAACAAGCGCGGACTTTCGCAGTCGATCTATCAAGTGGGAGGTAATTCTGGACAAGCACTTGCACCGTTAATTAGCGCGTTCGTCCTCGTTCCTCTAGGCCAAATAGGAGCAGCAGTTTTTGTGTTAGTAGCTGCTGCAGGCATTGCCTTACTAACTCGTATTTCGATCTGGTACAAGAAACAGCTGGATGAAGAGCGTTTAGGTAACCGAAAGAAAGTATTATTAACGACGATGGAAAGTTTGTCCAAAAGACAAGTGACCGTTGCATTGACTTTATTAATGATTATTATATTTGCGCGTTCATTCTATGTGACAAATATTACGAGCTTCTATATTTTCTATTTAATCGAATACTATGGTATGACAATTCAGCATGGTCAATTGTATATTTTCTTATTCTTGGCACTGGGCGCTGTTGGAACATTTTTTGGTGGACCCATGGCAGACAGAATAGGGCGAAAAAAGGTGATTGTCTTATCACTTGTCGTGCCATTACCGCTTAGTTTGTTGCTGCCATTTGCTCCGGTATGGGGAATCATCTTACTATTAGTAACGATCGGCTTCTTTATTATGCTGAGTTTTTCCGTCACGGTGATCTATGCGCAAGAACTCGTACCTTCCAAAATTGGTACGATGGCGGGACTAACGGTAGGATTAGCGTTCGGAATGGGAGCAATCGGTGCAGTTGCCATCGGAACGCTTATCGACTCGATCGGTATTTATCAGACGATGATCATCACGTCATTCTTGCCGTTCATTGGTCTAGTTGGATTGGCTTTACCTCGTGATCAAAAGATTACGTCAGCTTCATAAGTGAATTAGTAGTTTTATTATCATGAAAAGTAGGTGTGTGGAATGAAAGTAGTCAATAATATGGCGGAATTAATCGGAGAGACTCCGCTAGTAAAAGTCCGAACACTCGGTGAAGATACTGGTGCTGAGGTCTATGTGAAATTAGAATACTTCAACCCAAGCCGCAGTGTGAAAGATCGCGCGGCGTATCAAATGCTTGTAGAAGCCGAGAAAACTGGCATACTGAAACCTGGTGCCACGATTATTGAGCCGACGTCAGGCAATACAGGAATTGGATTGGCAATGAATGCTGCGGCAAAAGGATACCCAGCTATATTTGTCATGCCAGATAACTCTACGATTGAACGGATTAACTTAATGAAAGCGTATGGAGCGAAAGTTGTACTGACACCTAGCGCAGAGCGTATGCCAGGTGCGATCGCTAAAGCGAATGAAATTTCAGAGTCCATTGAAAATAGTTTTATTCCGATGCAGTTTGAAAATGAAGCGAACCCAAATAGTCATCGCCATACAACGGCTGTAGAAATTATAGAAGCGATTCAATCAATTGATCGTACATTAACCGCTTTTGTTTGTACTTCAGGAACGGGTGGTACGGTGACGGGAACAGGAGAATCATTAAAGGCTCATGACCCAAATATTACAGTTCATGTGGTTGAGCCTGCTGGGTCACCGGTATTATCGGGTGGCAAGCCAGGAAAACATAAATTGGTTGGTACAAGTCCTGGTTTTGTCCCCTCTGTATTAAATACAGATGTCTACGACGAAATTTTCCGTATAGAAGATGACGATGCATACAACACAGTTAGACAATTCGCGAGACAAGAAGGCGTGTTACTCGGACCATCAGGTGGTGCATCTTTGTATGCGGCATTGCAAGTCGCTAAACGTTTAACACCTGAAGATACAGTCGTGTGTATTGCGCCAGATTCCGGGGAAAGATATTTATCGAGTGATTTATTTCAATAATGTCTACTAGCAAAAACCTCTTCCGCATTGGGAAGAGGTTTTTTAGTGTGGGCTTCCAGAATGAAAAGTGATGAAAAACCATTACCTATAGCGTTTAATCTATTATTTTAAATAGATTGAAAAAATAATCAGAAAGCCTATTGACAAAACCTACGTAAATGGTAGATTATATATATACAAAACATATAAAGTTAGTAGGAATTGAAAGAACGCAATGAAACGAAAAGTATTATGAGGGGGAATCAACATGTATTTGGAAATTGAAGGCATTGAAAAGAGCTTTCCCCACAAGGAAAAGGGAATGGTGAAAGTACTAGATCATATCAACCTTGAGATAGAAAAAGGACAGTTTGTTTCCATTGTAGGTCCGTCTGGTTGTGGCAAGTCCACTATGTTGTATTTGATAGCGGGGCTGGAAAAAGCTGAACAAGGGAAAATCCGTATTAATGGAAAGGAAGTAAAGGGTTCTGGATCAGATCGAGTGGTGGTTTTCCAAGAAGCGGGGTTGTTTCCTTGGCTGACAGTACTTGATAACGTTACATACGGGTTACTTCTAAAGAAGATGTCGAAGCAAGAAGCGGAACAAAAAGCTATGGAGATGCTAAAAATGGTTCACTTGGGGAATTACATCGATTCCTATCCACATGAATTATCTGGAGGAATGAAGCAGCGCGTATCGATCGCACGTGCGCTTGTGATGGAGCCCGATATTCTGTTAATGGATGAACCATTTGCCGCGTTGGATGAGCAAACGCGCATGGTGCTTCATAAAGAGTTATTGGATATTTGGAGAAAAACGAAAGTAACTGTTCTTTTCATTACACATAATATTCGGGAAGCGGTATTACTTTCGCAAAAGATTGTCGTATTCGCAACCCGTCCGGGGAAAATTAAAGCTACATTCAAATCAAATGATACGAAGGATGGCGTCATGCCGAGTGATGTGACGTTGCAACTTGAAAAGCAGATTTTAGCTGAGCTTCAAGAAGAAATAGAGAAAGTGCTGAAGGAGGAGATGGGTGATGACTACAGCTTTAAGACGAATAGTGTTTCTCGGGATACTAGTGGCGATATGGGAAGTCACATCTAGGCTCTCAGATTTACCTGATTTTATGTTCCCGAGTTTTACACTAGTCATGTCCACCTTGGTTTCTGGTCTCCTCTCCGGTCAAATCCTGATTGCAATCGGTGCAAGTCTAAGCAGATTGTTAATCGGATTCACAATTGCTTCAATACTAGGACTGGTGCTTGGTTATTTGATTTGGCGTTACAAAATAGTGGAAGACACACTTGGTTTTCTTGTGACAGCTTTACAGTCTATTCCGAGTATCGTCTGGTTCCCGTTAGCGATCATCTGGTTCGGTCTCAATGATTTTGCCATATTATTTATCGTTACATTAGGGGCTACATGGACGATGATCGTCAATGCGACAAGCGGTTTTAAAAACGTACCGGTATTATACCAGCGCGTCGCCAAATCTCTCGGGTCTAGCGGGTTTCACTTTTTGCGGACGGTGATTTTGCCAGCATCTGTACCACAATTAATCTCTGGTTTACGTATCGCTTGGGCATTCTCGTGGCGCGCACTCATGGCAGGGGAACTATTAGGTGCAAGCGTCGGTCTCGGTCAATTACTAGAATCAGGACGCGCACTGGGTCAAATGGATTTAGTAATTTCGGTCATGATCATCATCGGTGTGATCGGTACGATTATGGATAATGTATTATTCTTACGTTTGGAACGCAGTGTAGAAAGAAAATGGGGAATTCGGGCGTGATACGCTTAAAGAAAAGGGGATTATTATATGAATAAAAAACTATTGGGTGTATTGCTTTCTTTATTGGCGATTGTGGGAGTTTTATCAGGGTGTGGGAAAACGGATGCGGGCAGTGCAGATAAAAAGGAAGTAAGAATCGGGTACTTCCCGAACTTAACGCATATCGCAACAATTGTTGGACTAGAGAATAATTATTTTGCAGAAGAATTCGGTGAAGACATCAAGATCACGACGAAGACTGTGAGTAACGGTGGGTTGTTTATGGAAGCGATGGCCTCTAATTCCATAGACATTGGAACAGTCGGACCTGGACCGGTTATCAACTATTATGTAAAAGATCCAAAGTATCATATTGTATCTGGGGCGGTAAACGGCGGTGCGGTAGTAATAGCTAACGGTAAAAGTGGGATTAATGAATTAGCAGACCTAGACGGCAAGAGGATTGCGATTCCCGTAATCGGTAGTACGCAGGATGTCATGTTACGTAAAGCGTTGAAAGATGTGGATCTAAAAGCCAAAGCAAACGGTGGAACAGTTGAGTTTTTTGCAGCCGCACCAGCGGATACAGCGACATTATTCATTCAAGATTCAGTTGACGGTGCAGCAACTCAAGAACCTTGGGGATATATACTACAAAATCAAGCGGATGGTAAACTGATTCTCGATTGGGAGGACTTTGCTTGGGGTAAAGAATCTACGAACACCGTTGTCGCAACAAGCGATGCATTTTTGAAAAACGAAAAATTATCGACTGCTTATTTGACAGCACACGCAAAAGCAGTTCAGTTCATTCGTGATGAGCCGGAAAAAGCACAAGAACTAGTAGTGAAGCATATCAAAGATCTGACTGGTAAAGAAATAGCTAGTGATGAATTGGAAGCAGCATTCACTCGAATCGAAGTGACAACAGATGTAAATGAGGATGTATTGCAAGAGATGGCTGATATCAGTCAAGAAGCAGATTATATCAAGACAAATGAAATTGATGGATTGATTAATCTTGAAGCAATTAAAAAAATTACAGCAAACTAATACGAAGCGGGTATCCATTATGGATGCTCGTTTTTCTATTTCCATATCGTTTGATAAGTTGCAATAAAACAGGATATGCTAGTATATAGATAGAACATAATTTCGCTAGTTGAAAGGATGAGGACAGTGCTGGCAGATTTATTAAACGAATCGAAACGTACTATTGTCTATACAGGGGCAGGGATGTCGACAGAAAGCGGGCTACCAGATTTTCGTTCCGCTAAAACGGGCATGTGGGAAACAGAAGATCCTGCCAAAGTGGCAAGCGTAACAGCTCTCAATCAGCAGGTAGAACAGTTTTTTCAGTTTTATAAACAGCGTGTCCTAGCGGCAAAAGAAACAGGACCGCATAAAGGACATGATATTTTAGCTAAGTGGGAAAAAGAAGGTCTGATCAATGGAATTATTACGCAAAACGTCGATGGTTTCCATACGATGGCGGGCTCGAAAAACGTCATGGAACTTCATGGGACACTTCGTAAAGTCCATTGTGAAACGTGTGGAAAAGAATACGGGAACGAACGCTACGAGCAAGATGAGTTTTACTGCGATTGTGGCGGTACGTTACGTCCATCCGTTGTGTTATTTGGAGAAATGCTACCAGAAGAAGCATTTATTCAATCGATATTCGAAAGTGAGAAAGCAGATCTCTTCATTGTCCTCGGTTCATCATTAACCGTTACACCTGCGAATCAATTTCCACTGATCGCAAAAGAGCAAGGCGCGAAGTTGGTCATTATTAATATGGAACCTACAGAAATGGATCAATTTGCCGATCTCGTTATCAATGAACGGAAAATTGGAGAAATACTAGATGAGGCAGATCAGAATGTAGGTAAGTAAGTTGAGGTAGAAGAATGGGCGTAATAGAGGAGGGGTTTTTATACCACTTCTCTAATACGCTGTTCTTCTTGTCTCTATTTTTATAGAGGGAAAGAGGGGAAACGATTTGAAAATTTTCCACACAGCCGACTGGCATCTCGGCAAGCTTGTGCAAGGAATGTATATGACAGAAGATCAGCGTTATATTTTACAAGCTTTTATAGAAGAGATTAAGAGAGAACAACCGGATGCGGTCATTATTGCGGGAGATCTGTATGATCGCGCAATACCGCCAACTGAAGCGGTAGGGTTGTTGAATGAGGTTTTACAGGAGATTGTGATCGATTTGAAAATACCTGTCATTGCCATTGCAGGAAACCATGATAGCCCTAGCCGCCTGCATTTTGGAAGTACGTTTATGAAAGATCAAGGGTTATACATAACAGGAGAATTATCCCCGGACTTATCGCCAGTAAAGCTCCAAGACGAATATGGCGATGTCTATTTTCATTTAATACCATACGCGGATCCTTCGATTATTCGTCACTTGCTCGAAGATGAATCGATTTCCAGTCATCAGCAAGCTATGAAGAAGATTATCGAGCGTATAGAACAGTCAATGGACAAAGAAGCACGACATGTTTTCGTAGGTCACGCGTTTATCACGAAGCACGGTGAGAAAGAGGAAAATACAAGTGACGCAGAACGACCATTATCGATTGGTGGAGCTGAGTATATTTCTTCAGATGTATTTGAGCCGTTTCATTATACAGCGCTCGGTCATTTACACCAGGCGCATTTTGTAGGAAATGAAACGATTCGCTACTCCGGTTCACCATTAAAGTATTCTATTTCCGAAGAGAATCATCAAAAGGGCTACCTCATTGTGTCGTTAGGTGGAAATGGCAAAGTGGAAATCGAGAAAAAGTTGCTGACTCCTCTTCATGATGTGCGAACGGTTGAAGGCACGATGGAAGACATATTGGAAATGCATCACAATGAAGATTATGTGTTCGTCAAACTGCTAGATACGGTACCGGTCATACAACCGATGGAGAAAATTCGTTCCGTCTTTCCGAATGCCATGCATGTTGAACGTAAACTGCTTGCATCTTCTACAGACAGTTTTGGCGGAACAATAAATGTCGAGAAGAAAGAAGACGACCAAGCGATGTTTGCTTCCTTCTTTAAAGAACTTCAAGGCGAAGAAGTAGATGAAGAAACGAAAGAGCTATTCGCTGAAGTCTTGTGGGACGTTATGAAGGAGGAAGACCGTGCATGAAACCCATTACATTAACGATGACAGCATTTGGACCGTATAAAGATCAGGAAACTGTGGATTTTCGAGATTTACAAGATCATCGTTTATTTGTCATTTCCGGAAAAACAGGTGCAGGGAAAACTACGATCTTTGATGGTATTTGCTTTGCGTTATATGGACAAGCAAGTGGAGAAGATCGTACCGATGTGAAGGCGTTGCGCAGTCAGTTTGCGGATGATGATATTCAAACGACAGTAGAATTGACGTTTGACATCCATAAGCGAAGATACCGTGTTGTACGTCAAATTCCTTACAGAAAAAAAGGCAATAAATCGGATACGTTAGGTCGCTGCGAATTATTTGAAGAAAAAGATGAGCAATTCATTCCGGCAGTAGATCGCCAAATTGTCACCGAGGTAAATGATAAGATCGAACAATTGCTAGGCTTTACGCACGCACAATTTAGTCAAATCATGATGTTGCCTCAAGGTGAATTCCGTAAATTCTTGACATCCGATACAGCGAATAAAGAAGCGATCATGCGGAAAATATTTAAGACTGAACCGTATCAAAAAATCGTGGAACGGTTAAAAGTGAAAAAAGAAGAAGCAAACGCGGAATATCTTCGTGAAAAACAGCTAAGTGAAGCTATTCTTCATCAAATACCGGCAAAGTTACCTGCGCGAGCCTCTTTATTATTTACAGAATTACAGTCGGAGTACCCAAACTACCATCAGCTCGTATCAGGTCTTCAACAAGAACATGCACATCATGTGACGCAATCTAAAGAAGCGCATAAAGAATATACTAGGCTCTATACCATTCATAACAAGAAACAACAGGCACTACATGACGCCCGTTCAATTAATGAACAATTTACAAAGCTGCTGCAACGCCAAAAAGAATTGGATAGCATGCTAGCGAAACAACAAGAGATGAAAAGCCTTGAACAGAAATTGCAGCAAGCCGAACGAGCCGCGAGATTAGAAGATTTAGAACAACAAGTGAAGTCTAATGTAACAGAATGGCAGAAAAAAGAAAGAAGCCACTCTGAAGCGGTCAAGCTTCTCGCGGAAACAGAGAAAAATTTAGTGTCTGCAAAGGCTTCGTATGAACAAGAACTAGCTAAAGAATCTGAACGAAATGAAGTAAAAGAACAGTTGCTTACGCTTAATAATTTACTTCCAACCGTATCGGGACTCGCTACGCAACGTCAAGTAGTAGAGTCACTTAAGTTTACTGTAGACCAAGCGGAGAATTCGTTGCTAGTAAATCAGCAAGCATCCAAGCAACAAAAAGAATCCATCACAGTTCTGAAAAGTGAAATTAAGGAACTGGAAACTTCATTAGAGAAATATGAAGAGTTGTTGGATCAACTTGCACAAAGCAAAGCCATTGCAAAGCAAGTGGCTTCATACAAGCAACAGCTATCACAACAACAAGAAGTTGAGGCTCATTACGAAACGGCTAAGCAACAAGTAGAGCATTCTGCAGAAGTCTATCAAGCTCTTGAGAATCGTTGGATTAGTAATCAGGCGGTCGTCCTTGCGGCATCACTTCATGTGGGAGAGTCTTGCCCGGTTTGCGGTAGTATAGACCATCCGTCTAAAGCTGAAGGTTCAGAAACAGAGCACGTATCCAAGCGACAAATAGACACGGCGAAGCTAGAGTTAATGAATAAAGAACAGACTTTCCATACTAAGCAAGCGGAATTGCAACAAGTGATGCAACGTATTGAACAAAGTGAAGCCGAACTACATGATCAACGAGTGGATTTGAGTCGAGATTATCATAAAGAACAAGCTGAATTGACAGACAACGTAGCTGAACTTAGAAGTAAGCGAGAGGTATTGAAACAGAAGAAAGACGAGCAAAACCAAGCGGAGAAGGCCATGGAGGATCTTGCCGAAAAAATAAATAAGTTAGAACAGCAGCGTAATGAATCAAAAGGTGAGCTTGAAACGAAATTAGCTCTCTATAACCATGTCTTAACGACCGTACCTGAAAATCTACAAGAACTATCCGCGTTGAAACAACAAATTACATCTAAAGAAACAGCAAGTCAAAAACTTGAACATGATTGGAAGTCTGTTCAACAGAAATTACAAGACGCTAAAAATGAGAAAGTTAAATGGGAATCTAGAGAAATGTTAGAAAAGCAATCTCTAACAGATATGAAAGAAAAATTGGACCTAAGTGAAGCTTCCTTTGCAAAACGGATGATAGAAGAAGGTTTTACTTCAAAAGAGAATTATATGCAAGTCAAACTGCCGACGTCAACGCGTCAGGCGATTGAGCAACAACTTCAAGTGTATGCCCAAACGCTTCATACATTAAAATCATCCGTAGAAGAACTCGAAAGGTCTGTTGAAGGCAAACAACCAACCGATATTGAGATCATGGAGCAACAAGTAGAAGCGTTGAAAACACAATATGAAGAAGCGTTTGCTCACTACAATCAATCAAAAGCATGGGAACAAGCGGCACAGGATTTGCACAATGAGTTAGAAACAAGTAAATCTAGGGAAGCAGAGCTAGAAAAGACCTATGGAAAGATTACGAACCTTTATGATATAGTCCGTGGTCAAAACCATTTAAAAATTTCCTTTGAGCGCTATATTCAAATTGAATATTTAGAGCGTATCATTCATGCTGCAAATATTCGTCTGCGTGACCTGTCAAATGGACAATACGAACTCGTTCGCAGTGATCGTCAGGAAACACGAGGGAAGCAAAGTGGTTTAGGTATAGACGTTCATGACGCATATACTGGACAAACACGAGACGTCAAGACGTTATCAGGCGGTGAAAAGTTTAACGCCTCTCTATGTTTGGCGCTGGGTATGGCAGATGTCATTCAAAGCTTCCAAGGTGCTGTTCGTATGGAGACAATGTTCATTGACGAAGGATTTGGTGCGTTGGATGAAGAGGCTATTCAAAAAGCAATCGATACACTGATCGCTCTTCAGCAATCGGGGAGAATGATTGGCATTATTTCACATATTGAAGAAATGAAAGAAGCGATTCCTGCTACATTGCAAGTAACTAAGTTGAAAGAAGGATATAGCAAGACGAAATTTGTATTGAGTTGATGTCATAGTTCTCAAGTTGAAAAGTAGTTCTAAAAAAGTAATATGGCACCGCTAACCGACTCTGCAACGGAAATCGCCAACTACTTCCTATCTAATTTAGATCTTTGCTTTTTACTGTTCTTTTAAGTCCGAACTGATCTCTGTTGAGGTCAGTTTTTTTATTTTAAGAACTTTATTGTAGATTTAGATAAATAGTTAGTATGTTTGCAATAGAGGCAAAAGTTAAATGATTCGACTGACTGTTGATTTTCTAAATAGGGAAGAGTAATATAAGGGAACGTAATATATTGCATACAAATTAACGCTGTTGACTTTGGGAGGATTTTTATACATATGGAAAAGAAATTATCATTTTCGTCTAGTCTCGTTATTGGGGTTATGCTATTCGCATTATTTTTTGGCGCAGGTAATTTAATCTTTCCTGCAGAGCTAGGACAGCTCGCTGGAGATCAAACGTGGAAAGCAATGGCCGGCTTTTTATTTACTGGAGTAGGTTTACCGTTTTTAGGTATATTGGCTATCGGTTTTTCTGGCAAGAAAGATTTGCAGGACTTAGCAAGCCGAATTCATCCACTATACGCGGTTCTATTTACAGCCATACTGTATCTAACGATTGGGCCATTTTTTGCCGCGCCACGTACTGGAGCTGTGGCATTTGATATTGGAGTTGCTCCATTTTTAAACGGATTTTCTATTGATCTTGCACGTTTTATATTTACATTGGTTTTCTTCGGTATTAGCATGTGGCTCTCACTGAACCCTGCAAAAATTGTCGATCGGGTCGGTAAATATTTGTCTCCTCTCATTATTATTATATTGATTGGCTTAATTGGTATGACTCTTCTTAGTCCGATGGGGAGTGCACAAGTATCGCAAGCGCCTTATAATGAAACACCATTCTTTACAGGGTTTCTAGAAGGCTATAATACGATGGATGCACTAGCTTCATTAGTGTTCGGGATCATTGTGATCAACGCTTTGCGTGCAATGGGCATTACTAGTAAAAAGCAAATATTGTCTTCCACGGCGAAGACAGGATTTGTGGCAGCCGGATTTTTAGCCATTATATACATCGGCATTGCTTATCTGGGTGCCACATCAGTTGATTTATTTGGCTATCTGGATGGGGGAGGTTCCGTGTTAAGCGAGACTTCCTCGCATTTATTCGGTACGACAGGATTAATGTTACTCGGTGTAGTCATTATGCTTGCCTGTCTGACAACAGCCATTGGATTACTGACTGCATGCGGTGAATATTTCCATGCGATCATCCCAAAAGTAAGTTACAAACTTTTTGTAGTCTTCTTTTCAATATTCTGTTTGGTTGTAGCGAATTTCGGTTTAGCGAATATTATCAATTACTCACTACCTGTATTAGTTCTACTGTATCCATTGGCAATGGTACTCATCTTATTGACGTTCACTGGCCCTTTATTCCATCAATCCAGTTTGGTATATCGATCAGCGACTATAACGGCTTTCTTTGTCAGTTTCATTGAAGCGCTGGTGAAATTCTACTCACTAGTAGAGAAGACCATGCCGAACTGGCTTGTGACTATACAGGACGTATATACAGCGTACATCCCATACTACACAGAAGGTATAGGCTGGTTAGTTCCTGTGTTGATCGTGACAGTCGTAACAGCTATTGTGGCGATAGTAACCAATAAAAGAATGCAAGCTATCCAAGTGGTCTCCACTCATGAAAAATCATAAAAAACAGGATCCGTTTAATTTTCGGATCCTGTTTTCCTGTCTATTTACGAATCTACATTTTCAATCGAATGAAATTCCTCGATCGCGCGTAACCAGTTTTCTCTCATAACTTTTGTAACTTGCTCACCATCACGCTGACTCATTAAATCTATAATCTGGTCATGTTCTGCAATCGACTTTTCCGTCAGTATAATGGAATTGTGAAAGAAAAGCCTACGCACATGGGCTTGTAATGAGACAAGCAACGAAGAAATATATGGATTATTAGCTGTGTCCACAATAATTTGGTGGAATTTTTCATCGGTTTTCAAAGCTTGGAAATAATCTTCCTTCTCAACTGCTAGCGCGAATTTCTTATTCGTATCACGCAATTTCTTAATAATATTTTCAGTTAGATTTGGTATAGAAAGTTCAGCTGATAATGCTTGTAGCGCAGCGAGTGGGGGAAGCAAATCTGAAATAGATTCACGATCGACGTCTGTCACTTGTGTTGCTTTACCCGGAAACATTTGAACAAATCCTTGAACTTCTAATAATTGTAGCGACTCACGTATAGGTGTGCGGCTCACTCCGAGTGCTTCTGCTAATTCAACGTCGTTTAGCTTTTCTCCAGGCTGTAAAGTTCCATCAATAATCCATTTCTGCAGTTGACTGAACGCACTTTCCTTAGCAGTCTTTCGTATGGGTTGTGCGTGGTTAGTTGGTATAGGCAATTTCTCACACCATCTTTCTCCAAAAGTAGTCTTCACATAAATCTGATTTAGCTAATAGCCAATATACAATATACTACATCTTTTTACTGTTATTTAACAGTCTTAAGTAAAATATACAGAAATAATTGGAAATTATTATAAGGCTAAATAAGTTTATATTTAAGTAACATTGAGATAAATGCAAATAGTTCTTGTAGTTTCCGCTTGTATTTGATAGATTAATGTCTATACAGATTTGCATTCCTTTAGTAGATTAAATTTTACAAATTTTCAAAACAAGGTATTGCAAATATAGTACACGTTTGATATTGTTTAGGTGTGTACTATAACAAATGAACGACTAACCCGCTGTGTCATATTATCTATTGAACTTGATGAAAGCGGTTTCAGTGAAATGGGGGGAATATGAACTAATTTACTACGCTATATAAAATAGAAAGGGGATCAACCAATGACTAATCAAGTGGCACGTGGAAAATCCACAATGGACTATGAAAAGCTCGTTCAAACAGAAGACTTTAAGGGGCTTGTAAAAAGGAAAAAGAGCTTCGCTACACCTTTTGTTATTTTCTTCTTCGCAGCGTACTTTATTCTACCATTATTAACAGGTTATACAAAGATTCTAGAAACACCTGCTATTGGCGCAATGACATGGACTTGGGTCTATGCATTCTCCATGTTTGTTATGGTCTGGGTATTTACATCCATTTACATGAACAAAGCTAAACACTTTGATGTTGAAGTGGACAAGATTATACAGAAAAACGTTTTAAAATAAGGGGGTTGTGTTCATGAGTTGGATTTCATATGTTATATTCTTCGCAGTAATCGCGTTAACGCTCTACATTACATACTGGGCGGCAAAGCAAACAACTACGGCAAGTGATTTCTATACAGCCGGTGGTTCATTAACTGGTTGGCAAAATGGTATGGCAATTGCTGGTGACTACTTATCGGCAGCATCTTTCCTAGGTATCGCTGGTGCGATTTCACTAAACGGATTTGATGGTTTCTACTACAGTATTGGTTGGTTAACGGCTTATCTCGTTGTTTTATTCTTAATTGCTGAACCACTACGTAACTTGGGTAAGTTTACGATGGCAGATATGATTGGTGCTCGTTTCGGCGCTAAGAAAGTGCGTGGAGCGGCAGCATTGAATACAATTACAATCGTAATGTTCTACATGCTTGCACAATTAGTTGGTGCGGGTGCTCTTATTAAATTATTATTCGGTATCGAGTATTGGATCGCTGTTCTAATCGTTGGAACTATGATGTTAATCTATGTTCTATTCGGTGGAATGACTGCAACAAGCTGGGTACAAATCGTTAAAGCAATTCTATTGATGTTAGGTACAATCATTATCTCCTTCTTGGTACTTATGAAGTTCAACTTTAACTTCATCGGTATGTTCGAGACAATGAAAACTGCTACTCCACATGGTGAAGCATTCCTTCACTCAGGGGTTGTTTATACAGACACAATCGGTCTTATATCAGTATTGATCGCACTCGTTCTAGGTACTGCTGGTCTTCCACACATCTTAATGCGTTTCTTCACAGTTAAGGATGCGAAAACAGCACGATCTTCCGTTATTTATTCTGTATGGATTATTGGGATCTTCTATGTATTGACGATCTTCCTTGGATTTGGCGCAGCTAAATTCGTTGGATCAGACGCAATCATCGCAGAAAACGCCGCAGGGAACATGGCAGCACCAATGCTTGCTGGAGTTCTTGGAGGAGACGCACTTGAATCCTTCGTTGCAGCTGTTGCTTTCGCGACAATCCTAGCAGTTGTTGCAGGTCTTGTACTTTCAGGTGCTTCTGCAATCGCTCACGATATTTACGGACAAATTTTCAAAAATGGTAACGTAACAGAGAAACAACAGGTGAATGCTGCTCGTTGGGCTTCCATCGCTATCGGTGTATTCTCTATTCTTCTTGCACTAGGTTCTGAAAAGTTGAACGTTGCGTTCTTAGTATCACTTGCATTCTGTGTGGCTGCATCCGCAAACGTACCAACTATTCTACTAACGATCTATTGGAAGAAGTTCAATACGACAGGCGCTGTTGCTTCAATGTTGACAGGTCTTATCGTTGCATTAGTTCTTGTTGCAATCAGTCCTTCTGTAATGAATCCAGTGGAAGGTGCTACTCTTATCACTGGTAATCCAATCTTCCCGTATGCTAACCCGGCTATTGTTTCCGTACCTGCAGGTTTCCTTGCTGCATTCATTGGTACACTTGTTAGCTCTAAGCGTCACGAGAAAGATGAAGTTTCTTATGCAGAAGTTCGTTTCAAAGCAGAAACTGGCTACAAAGAGCTTGATCTTTAATAACTAGCTTGATATTCAACTAATGGTTCCCTCTTCTACTAGCATGACAGAAGAGGGGGCCATTTTTTATTCAAATGAAAATCTGTGGAAATAGGCAGTCATTGACTTAGTATTGGAAGTTCTTGCTGAAAGAATAATGAAGGTAAACATGTACGTACTGATGACGTTTGCATTTGAATAATATGAAGTGAGATCTCGTGATGGTTAATACGAATAGGAGGTTTTGAAATGCTGAAGATGGTGAAAGATCAGGAGTGGTATGATAAAATTCATGGAAATCCGTTATTTACTAACACATCACAAAAGGAATTTGATCAGTTATTGCTTGAATGTAAGTTGAAAATGTATGAAGAAGCGGAGAAATCCAACTATTTCAAAACACCTCAAGAAGGGTTACTCATTGTGTTGAAAGGGTCCGCAGAGGTTCAAATAGAAGGACAAGATGGCAGCTCGGTAACATTGGAATTCATTCAAGAAAATGAACTCATTGGTTTTTCCAACTTTGCCTACTACTTAGGAGAAATGGCCCGACCGCTTGATAAGCATCATATTGATATGGTTGTGGCAGAGGGCTCCGTCTGTCTCCAAGTTCCGTATGAAGTGATTAAGCATCGGATGGATGATCAAAATGTGCGCGATTATATCTTGCGCAAAATGTCGATTCGTTTGGCCAATGTCTATACCTCATTAGGGGAGCAAGTTCGTTTAGCTGACGAATATGGTGAGAGTGAACCGTATGTCCGACGTGTACAGGATTTCATGAGCAGTCCAGTGGTGACAATCCATGCAGAAGCAGAAACGAGAGAAATTGCTGAATTGATGATAAAACACTCCATCAGTTCTATTATTGTGACCGATCAGTTAGGTAAATTGCTTGGAATTGTAACGGAAAAAGATTTGGTCGAGCGAGTGATTGCGGGTGGCGGTTCTCCAATCGAACTAAAGGCAAAAGATGTCATGACGAAAGAGCCGCATACAATCAAGGTAACCGATTATTACTATGAGGCCTTGACTAAATTTTATAAACATGGAATCAAGCATTTGCCGGTAGTCAAAGCAGGGAAGCCTGTAGGAATCGTGACATTTGCTACGTTAATGACAAAACGTGATCGTAATTCTATGAATATCTTAAAAACGATAGAAGAAGCTTCCTTTGAAAAATTGCCTGTCGTGAAAGCGGCAATTTACGATGTGTTGTCCAATTTAATCCAAGATGAAATATCCACAATCCATACATTGGAAATCATTACGAAATTCTATGATCGTCTGGCTAAACATTGCGTTATGCTGGCTGTGCAGTCACTTGAAGATCAAGGGAAAGGTACGCCACCTGTTGCGTTTGCCTGGTACCAGATGGGCAGTGGTGCACGTGGAGAGCAGTTTATGCTGACTGATCAAGATCACTTCCTTGTCTATGAAGATGTAACGAGAGAACAGTCTGAACAAGTAGAGAATTACTTCGAGCTACTTGGCAATGAAATTGTCGTTCATCTTGAACAGGCAGGCTATACTAGGTGTATCGGATTCATGATGGCAAGCGAATCGCAGTGGCGCGGCACTATGGCGATTTGGCATGAACGCATTCGCCAATGGGCGTTGCGATCTACACCTGAACAGATCTTGCTCGGCTACAACTTCCTATCATTCCGTTTCCTCTACGGTGAAACTACCGTCAATGATCGATTTATCGAAATGGTCCACGATCTGTTAAGAAAATCAGCTACATTTATTTACTATATGGCGCAACAGGAAAAAGAAAAACCAATACCACAATTACAACAAAACTTTTTGAACATTTTTAGGGGACGTAGTAAAGCGGATGTAATAGATATTAAGAAACATGCTTTATTCCCGCTTCATCATTGCTTGCAAATCTTAGGAGTTAGTAATGGTATTATTAATGCAACACCTCTTGAGATTATTTCAGCCTTGCAGAAGAAGAAAAAGATCACCAAAGACTTTGCGGAAGAAATTCGCCATGCGTATGAAATATCCTTGAGTATACGAATTTCCATGTCGTGGGAAAAACATTTACGCGGTGAGAAAGTTTCTACAGAAATCGACTTGCGGAAGCTGAGAAGATGGGAATTGAACGAATTACGGACAACGCTAGATACGGTCAGAGCACTTCAATCGCATTTATTGTCAAAACTTTAAGACGATATTGATAAAGGTCCCTGTACAAAGTTCACGCATAATGTACTATAGAATGAGGGGGCGGTATCATGTTTTGGAAAAAGAAAAAATTATCGTATGATTTACAGCAATCGCTTCAGCTCAATACGCCGCTGCAAGATATGAATTTTACAGTATTTGATACAGAAACGACCGGTTTTGCTATTGGTGCAGACGATCGAATGATTGAAATCGGAGCCGTACAAGTGGAAGGATTTGAGGTTACGGATCACGTATTTCAAACATTTGTGAATCCGTCCAGGGATATTCCTCCTATCATCAGCAAGCTGACGACTATACAGCAATCACAAGTTGACCAGGCACCTATGCCTCTTCCGGCTATTGAAGAATATTTTGCGTTTATTGAAAAACATAAAAGTGCAGGGTGGGTAGGGCACCATGTCAGTTTTGATGAAATGGTCATTAAGAAAGAATTAAGCCGTCAGAAATGTACATTTCAAATCCCTACATCATTTGATACGATGCATTTGATTAATTATTTGGATCCCACAGGTGAGCAACAAGACTTGGAAGACTATGCACGTCTGTTCGGTACAGAGATTTTCGAACGACATCGTGCATTGGGCGATGCGTTGACGACGGCACATGTCTTCACGGCATTACTAAGAAAACTTGATCGTCATGGCGTGAAGACATTAGCAGATTTACTTCGTATTAAAAGTGGTGGAGCACAAAAATTTGTTTCCTACACGTAAATTCAGTGATCGGGTTCGACATTCAATGAAATTTGAGTGGCGGGCTCGTTTGTTTGTTGTGATATAGTAGAAATTAAAGAGTTGAACAATGGATGGGGGACGTGAAGTAATGAATAAACGTCAAACGATTTTATTAATCGTCATTCTAGTGGCTATTGCAGTGTATTGCTGGATATTGTTTTTCGAGTTACCGAATAAGACAGCAGAAGGTGCAACAACATACATAGGATCACGAATTAGTTGATTCGTATAGAAAAGGAGTAGATACATATGGATGTTATCATTATTACAGGCGCTTCAAAAGGAATCGGTCAACAGTTACTCAGTCAATTTAAAGAAACGGGCGCAACGGTGTATGGTATGGCACGAACGAATCCAGATCAACTACATACGATGTATGAAGTGGATCTCGCAGACTGTGAAAAAGCGACTGCCATTCTTGGAGGAATAGTGAGTCAACATCTAGACGAAGCGAGTTCTTTCACCTTGATTAATAACGCCGGTATGGTGGATCCGATTAGTTTGGTAGGTGCATTGGATGCGCAAAAAGTAGAGCAGGCAATTAAAGTGAATTTAACGGCACCGATTCACTTAATGAATACATTTATCCATACATTAAAAGATTTCAAGGGAACGAAAAAGATCATGAATATCTCTTCTGGGGCAGGACGCAGTGCGTATGAAGGGTGGGGGATTTATTGTACGACGAAGGCTGGACTTGATCAGTTTTCACGTGTCATCGCACTGGAGCAGAAGATGGCGGAGTATCCAACCGGAATCGTTTCCATCGCACCAGGCATTATCGATACAGGGATGCAAGAGACGATTCGGTCATCATCAGAACAGCAATTTCCGCACTTGAAGCGTTTCGAGGCGTATAAAAGGGAAGGCCAGTTAAGTTCAGCCTCTGAAACCGCAGAAAAACTAGTGCGATTTGTGAACGAAGTGGACTTCCTGGAGATCGACCCTATTGCAGATATACGTAAATTGAATTGAATAAAACCCGTTGCCACACTAGATTGTGGCAACGGGTTTTATGATTCTCCAGCTTCTACTGTACGCACATCTGTAAAATCTTTCATTTTCTCGAGTGCTAGTAGAAACGGAGGGTTTCTTCTCTGATTTAGCAATTCATAGCGGATCGCATGCACATCGCCTTGGTGTAATTTCGAGACATAGTCAAGCAATGCATCACGCTCTTCAGCTCCACCTTCGTGTCCGTCGTATACGGTAATCGTGATAATGCCGGACTTTTTCATTATACCAAGTAGCGCATCGAGTGCGGCAATCGTGGATGAAGGAGTCGTGATGATACTGGGATCTTCACTGTATGGTAAATAGCCTAAGTTGAACATAGCACCGCTGATCTCGCCCTCTACGTATTGGCGGACATTCGCATGGCTATCATGAATGAGTGTAGCGCGACTTGCTAGCTCTCCAAGATGCTGTTCTGTTGTCTCAAGTGCTTGCTGCTGAATGTCAAATGCGAAAACGCGTCCTTCATCACCAACTAAGTCAGCTAAGAAAAGTGTGTCATTGCCGTTGCCAGCGGTCGCATCGACGACTGTATCTCCAGGCTGCACGCGTTCGGTAATAAGCCTTTTCGCTATCGGCAATACGCGGTGCAGCAATATGTTTGTCACATTATTTCACCTCTTGCAGATATTTTTTCCCTTGCCAGCTATTACGTCTTTCTAGTTCTTGATCAATACCATTCAGGACTTCCCATTTCGTGACGCTCCACATCGGTCCAATTAATAAATCGATTGGTCCGTCACCCGTAATGCGATGCACAATCATTTCAGGAGGCATGATTTCCAGTTGATCGACGACTAGATTAATATACGCTTCCTTCGTTAAAAATTCTAGCTTGCCTTTTTCGTATTGCTTTACCATAGGTGTTCCTTTTAACAAATGCAGTAAATGAATTTTGATACCTTGGACATCAAGTTCGGCAACTGCTTGAGCGGTTTCCATCATCATTTCCTCAGTTTCACCAGGTAAACCATTGATGATATGGCTGCAAATATTAATATTGTGTTTACGTAACTTGTCGACACCTTCTTTATAGCATTCGAAATCATGCGCGCGGTTGACGAGTTTTGCAGTAGATTCATGAACAGTCTGCAAGCCGAGTTCTACCCATAGATAGGTGCGTTCATTGAGTTCAGCTAAATACTCAACTACGTCATCAGGTAGGCAGTCAGGACGTGTCGCAATCGATAATGCCACAACGCCTTCTTGGGCCAACGCCGCTTCAAACTTTTCTTTTAGAACAGGAAGAGGGGCGTGTGTATTCGTGTAGGCTTGGAAATAAGCCATATATTTTGCATCTTTCCATTTCCGCTGGGACCGTTCTTTGATTTCAGCAAACTGAACTTCAATTGCATCTACGCGATCTCCTGCGAAATCACCTGAGCCTGCTACGCTACAAAACGTACAGCCACCATGTGCAACAGTTCCGTCACGATTCGGGCAGTCAAACCCCGCGTCAAGCGCTACTTTCGCAATTTTGCAACCGAATGTATCCTTTAAATGTCTTGACCATGTATGGTATCGTTTCCCTTCACTTGGAAACGGAAGATTGATTTCATTCATATGTACAGCTCCTTTACATCAGACATTGTACCACGGAATATGCATGGATATCACACAACAAACTGCAGAAAGTATTTACTATACGACAAAAAGCAACAGAGGAGACTTGTATTCAGCTTGTGTTTCGGGTAAACTGAAGAAAATAATGAAGGCAATGATGAGGAATAGTACTTCTTACGCTACTTTTTAGAGAGCAGACGGCTAGTGCAAGTCTGTATGAGTGGAGAACGAACTCGCCTTTGAGCCTGTATTGGTGAATACTTGTAACTAATACCGTACTCCGCGTTAAGGAATCAAGTTGGACGGTGTATTCCGTCAATTTGGGTGGTACCGCGGGAAACTATATAGACTCTCGTCCCTTTGTAGAGGGACGGGAGTCTTTTTTTATCTGTACGCACCAATGCAAGAAGCAGAAATTGAATCATATGGAGGAGTTTTTGACATGAGTTATAAACACACGCAAATTGAAGAGAAATGGCAAAAGTATTGGAAAGATCACGATACATACAAAATGACGGACGATCCATCCAAGCCTAAATTTTATGCATTGGATATGTTCCCCTATCCGTCAGGCGCAGGTCTGCACGTTGGACATCCGCTTGGCTATATCGCGACAGATATTTTAAGTGCATTCAAACGTAAGCAAGGATATAACGTATTGCACCCAATGGGATGGGATGCGTTCGGATTGCCTGCTGAGCAGTATGCGATTGATACAGGAAATGATCCAGCTGAATTCACAGCGAAGAACATTGCAACATTCAAACGTCAAATGCAAGATCTTGGATTTTCTTATGATTGGTCTCGTGAAATCAATACAACTGACCCAAGCTATTATAAATGGACGCAGTGGATTTTCATTCAACTTTATAAGCGCGGTCTTGCGTATATTGATGAAGTAGCTGTCAACTGGTGCCCGGCATTAGGAACAGTTCTAGCAAATGAAGAAGTGATAGACGGGTTGTCTGAGCGTGGAAATCACCCAGTTGAACGTCGTCCGATGCGCCAATGGGTATTGCGTATTACGGAATATGCAGATCGTCTGTTAGAAGACTTAGATGATTTGGATTGGCCTGAAAGCCTAAAAGATATGCAACGTAACTGGATCGGTCGTTCTGAAGGTGCACAATTAAAGTTTGAAATTGCGGACACTGAGCATTCATTCGAAGCGTTCACTACTCGTCCAGATACGATTTTCGGTGCGACGTATGCAGTATTGGCTCCTGAACATAAATTAGTTAGTGCGATTACTACCGATGCACAGCGTGAAGCGGTAGAAGAATATATCGATTCAGTAAAATCAAAGAGCGATCTTGAGCGTACAGACTTAGCAAAAGACAAATCGGGCGTATTCACTGGTGCTTATGCAATCAATCCAGCAAGCGGTGAGAAAATGCCGATCTGGATCGCAGACTACGTATTGGCTACGTATGGCACAGGTGCGATCATGGCAGTTCCTGCACATGATGAGCGTGATTATGAGTTTGCGAAGAAATTCGATTTACCAATTGTGGAAGTAGTTGCAGGCGGAAACATTGAAGAAGAGGCATATGCAGGAGAAGGCGAACACATCAACTCTGACTTCTTGAATGGTCTAGGCAAAGAAGAAGCAATTTCAAAGTCGATTGAATGGTTCGAAGAGAATGGTACGGGCGAACGCAAAATCACGTATCGTCTACGCGACTGGTTATTCTCCCGTCAGCGTTATTGGGGCGAGCCGATTCCTGTCATTCACTGGGAAGATGGCACGATGACTACTGTCGATGAATCGGAATTGCCATTGATGTTGCCTGTAACAGACAATATCAAACCAAGTGGTACAGGCGAGTCACCACTTGCCAATATTACAGAGTGGGTCAATGTAGTCGACCCGGAAACTGGTATGAAAGGTCGTCGTGAAACGAACACGATGCCACAATGGGCAGGAAGCTGCTGGTATTACTTGCGTTATATCGATCCAAATAATGATGACATGATCATTGATCCGAAATTGGCTGAACGTTGGTTGCCAGTTGATATTTACGTAGGTGGAGCCGAGCACGCAGTTCTGCATTTATTGTATGCTCGTTTCTGGCATAAAGTATTGTACGATATTGGTGTAGTACAAACGAAAGAGCCGTTCCAAAAGCTCTTCAACCAAGGGATGATTTTAGGCGAAGGGCATGTGAAAATGTCTAAGTCGCTAGGTAACGTCATCAACCCGGATGATATCGTTCATTCACACGGTGCAGACACGTTGCGTATTTATGAAATGTTCATGGGACCACTTGACGCATCGAAAGAATGGTCAACAAATGGTCTCGACGGATCTCGTCGTTTCCTTGATCGCATTTGGCGTCTACTCGTCAATGAAGACGATACATTGACAGATAAATTAACGGATGAAACAGGTGGACCTCTTGAGAAAGTCTATAATCAGACGGTCAAGAAAGTAACGGAAGATTTCGAAGCTATGCGTAATAACACAGCGATTTCTCAATTAATGGTATTCATCAATGAAAGCTATAAAGCGGAGAAGTTGCCAAAAGCATACATCGAAGGATTCCTTCTATTAATTTCGCCTATCACACCTCACTTGGCAGAGGAACTGTGGTCTAAACTAGGTCACACGGAGACGATTGCCTATGCACAGTGGCCGACGTTTGATGAAACTAAACTATCGGATGATACAGTGGAAGTGGCGGTACAGATCAACGGTAAAATTCGTGCGAAAATTACTGTAGCGAAAGATAGCTCGAAAGAAGAATTAGAGCAAGTCGCTTTAGCAAACGAAGACGTGAAGCAGTGGATGGAAGGTAAGGAATTGAAGAAGATCATTGCGATTCCTGGACGCCTTGTTAATATTGTAGCGGGTTAATGAAATGTAGAAAGCCGGTTGGAGATTTATTTCTCCGACCGGCTTTTTTTGGTTGTGATCGTATTTATGGGGTATGTGCTTTGTTATGTTGGTTGAGTGCTCTATTGGCTGGGGCGAGCGCTCTATGTGACATGGCAACCGCTCTATCAGACGGGGGAAGCGCTCAATGTGTCGCGCTAGCCGCTCTATCAGACGGGGAAAGCGCTCAATGTGCCGCGCTAACCGCTCTATCAGACAGGCTAAGCGCTCAATGTGTTACGCTAACCGCTCTATCGGACTGGTGAGGCGCTCTATGTGTCGCGCCAGCCGCTCTATCAGACGGGCTAAGCGCTCAATGTGTCACGCTAACCGCTCTATCAGACGGGGAAAGCGCTCTATGTGTCACGCTAGCCGCTCTATCGGACGGGCTAAGCGCTCAATGTGTCGCGCTAGCCGCTCTATACAACCGTTCAACCGCTCATACGAAAACTCAAGGTCAACCCAATAATCCGGCATTCATCCCCGCCAGACGACCTGTCACAAGAGCGGCAGTAATATTATAGCCGCCCGTATATCCATGGATATCCAAAATCTCTCCACAGAAAAACAGACCTACTTTCTTACGTGAAGCCATCGTCTTAGGCTCGACTTCTTTTACTGAAACACCGCCGCCCGTAACGAAAGCCTTCTCAATCGGTTGCGTCCCTGTAATATGTACAGGGAATGTTTTTAGAAGTTTTGCGAATGTACGAATCGCCTCACGTTTAATATCTATGCCGATTTCAGTTTCTTCGATTTCTGCTTTCTTTAATAAAAACAGCAACCACCGTTCGGGTACGAGACCTTTCAATGAGGTTTTCACTTGTTTTTTCGGTTCATCTTTTAAAATTTTTGCAATGGTCTGGATCAATTGTTCTTCATGTTGATCAGGTATTGAATCAATTTGCAGTAGGACGGGCTGCTTGCCGTTCTTCATTTGCTCTTTGACGACATATTGACTACAGCGTAATATCGCAGGACCGCTTAATCCGAAATGGGTGAAGAGCATGTCCATTTGATGTGTCACAAGTGTTTTTCCTTTTTTATTCAGAACTGATACTTTCACGTCACGTAACGCAAGGCCTTGTAAATCTTTTGAGACGATAAATGGCTCGCGTGACAGCAACGGAACTTCTGTCGGGTACAGCGTCGTTACGGTATGACCCGCTCGTTCGGCCCAAGGGTATCCGTCTCCTGTACTGCCAGTTTGTGGAACGGCTTTGCCACCCACTGCAACGACCACTGCATGAGCACGTACTTCTTCACCATCTTCTAATCGAACACCGAGGATCTTTTCATCATCCATTAATAATTTCTGTACTCGGCTTTCCAATCGTATTTCCACACCTAGTTCATCCATCTGGTTCAATAGGGCGTTTACGACATCTTTTGATTTATTTGAAACAGGAAACATCCGTCCATGATCTTCTTCTTTTAAGGGGACGCCAAGGCCTTCAAAGTAGGCGATGATATCTTGGGTGTTAAAGACAGAGAACGGTCCATATAAAAATTTTCCGTTGCCTGGAATATGTTTAATGATTTCTTCTTGTGACAGTCGATTTGTGACGTTGCAGCGACCACCGCCAGAAATGGCTAGTTTATTGCCGAGCTTCTTTCCTTTTTCAATCAGTAGAACTCGCTTTTTTTGTTCGGCTGCTGCAATGGAGGCCATTAATCCTGAAGGTCCGCCACCAATTACGATTACATCATACATTGTAGAACCACTCTTTCGTTTCATTTTATCTTTCATTATACACCATATGGGCATGGTTGCTTTTTGATTTGGACTTCAGTTAAAGATTGTGCAAAAGCGTGTCGAGGGGTAAACTATACAAGAATCTCTTTAGGAATGGAAGGAATCAATTATGGCATCAAATTTATTGAAAGGCACGGCCATTTTAACGATTGGCTTATTTTTATCGAAGGCTCTCGGTTTACTCTATGTCATTCCGTTTTATGCAATCGTTGGAGAAAAGAGTGTCGGTCTCTATCAATATGCATACATACCGTATAATCTAGCGCTGGCGGTCGCGGTATCCGGAGCTCCACTCGCCATATCGAAGTTTGTCTCTAAATACAATGCGTTAGGGGATTATGCGACCGGTCGGAAATTGATGAAATCGGGTATGGTCATCATGTCTCTAACAGGCTTGCTGTCATTTCTTGCTTTGTTCTTCCTAGCAACTCCGATTGCGGAACTCGTTATCAAGGATGAAGAACAGATTTTTACAGTTCAAGATATTGCGACAGTTATTCGCTGGGTTAGCTTTGCTTTGCTAGCAGTGCCATTACTTAGTATCGCCCGTGGGTTTTTGCAAGGTTATCAAAAGTTTGAACCTACTTCTGTATCTCAATTAATAGAACAGATCGTACGGATCATTGTGGTGCTTGTTGGTGCATTCGTGGTCGTCAATGTACTGGATCTATCGCCAAGAATCGCTGTACAGTTTGCAGTGTTTGCTGCATTTATCGGAGCGCTCGCTGGTTTATGGAGTCTCTACTATTACTGGAAAAAATATCAGGATGAATTCAATTATTTATTATCGAATAGTCCACCTGCAAGTTCAGTGTCATTGAAACAAATTTATACCGAGGTCCTTGCGTACGTATTGCCGTTTGTATTGGTCGGAACGATTAATCCAATCTATCAATTCGTCGACATGATTACATTCAACGGTGCTATGAAGTCAATCGGACTTTCAAGTGTTTCCGATTTATATTTAACAAAACTAAACTTTTTAACACATAAGATTGTGATGATTCCCGTGATGGTCGCGACAGGATTTTCTATGGCGCTGATCTCCATTATCACGAAGGATTATACGTCAAACAATCAAAAGGGTGTCACACGTTCACTCGATCAGACGTATCAGATCATGCTGTTCTTGACGATTCCAATGGTAATTGGATTAATTGTCTTAAACAATGAAGTCTATCAATTCTTATATGAGTATGATGTGGCAGGAGCGAGCGTCTTAGCTGCCTACGCACCGGTAGCGATTTTATTTGCGATGTTCACTGTAACGGCCGCGATCTTACAAGGAATCGATCATCATAAATGGATCGTCTTCACTTCATTGCTCGGGTTGCTTGTGAAAATGCTGATCAACATTCCGCTGATTAAACTGTTCGAAGTGAACGGTGCGATTATAGCTACCGCAATTGGCTACTCAGTAGCGGTATGTATTAACTTATTCGTTATTAAAAAAGCATTAAATTATAAATCTGAAATGGTCATCAGACGCTTATTCTTGATCCTGGCTTTCAACGCAGTGATGTTTGCGGGCGTTTGGCTGACGAATAAAGGATTAAACATGGCGCACATTCCAGTAGGTCGTTGGCAAGCCTTATTGTATGTGATGATCGGTTCGGTTGTCGGTATGGTAATATACGGATTCCTGGCTTTCAAATCAGGACTCGCACAACAATTATTTGGAGATCGTTTAACACGTATTATGAAACGCATCGGGTTTGGAGGGTAATGAATGAGGTTAGATAAATTATTATCAAATACAGGTTATGGTTCACGTAAAGAAGTAAGACAACTATTGAAAAAAGGAATGATCCGGGTGAATGGGGCAGTGGTAAAAGATCCTGCCCAGCACGTGGATCCGGAGGCAGATGCGATTTCATTGCTAGGTGAAGAAGTCTTTTATAGAGAATTTATCTACTTGATGATGCATAAACCGCCTGGTGTGTTATCGGCGACGGAAGACAACCGAGATCAAACCGTTGTGGATTTGCTTGGAAGTGAAGAGCGGCATTTTGAACCGTTTCCGGTAGGACGTTTGGATAAAGACACAGAAGGATTACTGTTGCTGACGAATGATGGGAAGCTTGCACATAATCTATTGTCACCAAAGAAAGAAGTGCCGAAAACGTATTATGCAAAAGTGGCGGGAGTGGTAACGGAAGAAGATGCCGAGGCTTTTGCGCGCGGTGTAATTTTAGACGATGCCTATGAAACGAAGCCGGGCATTTTACACATTTTACATTCTGCTGAAGAGTCAGAGATTGAACTAACAATTACAGAAGGAAAGTTTCACCAAGTGAAGCGAATGTTTGAAGCGGTAGGGAAAAAAGTGGTGTACCTGAAGCGGTTAACGATGGGGCCACTCGAATTGGATCCGGATTTGGAACTAGGGGAATACCGTGAGTTAACCGAAGAAGAATTGCTGCAACTAAAAGAGCTAGATCGTTCCAAGCAAAAAGGCTGATGCAAAAGCGTCAGCCTTTTTTGCGTTGTGCACTTGTATATAGGAAGCTAGATCAAGAAGATAATTTCACTTTCTTGGACGTCGTGGTCCATTCGCCGCGGACTGAGCTCTTAATCAATTCATTGTACTCCAGAACGTTTAAGTCACGTTGAGCGGTGCGGGGTGAAATATTGAATTCATCCGCCACGTCCTCCGTTGTTACTTTTCCGTTATCTCGAATGAACAGATAGACATCTTTGATACGAATTAACATGCGATCGGTAGCTGGGTTCATCTAAGAAACCACTCCTTCATCTTCATATTTTCACGCCAACATTGCAAAAGAAGACTGTTGGGGTATTCTTTGACATTACCTTTCTTGATCCGCTCCTTTTACTTAGCTATGCCAGAATAGTAAGTGAATGATTCTGACATTAGTAGTATAACGTATTTTATGTGATAGCGCACATATTTCCGCTTATACTTTTGAATAAATTAGAATAAATAGATTATAAGTTATCAAGCTAGCGATTAATTCATGATAACTAGAAAAATGCTCCTTCCTCTATTAAGGTCTAATTGATTTTATTCAACAAACATGTGAAAATAGAAAAAGAGGAAACTAGCGGTAGTTTGGCTTGAAGTTTCATAAAAGAAGGGGTGGCGATTGTGTGATTTATTTCAAAGACGGGGAATTCCTAACAGAAGATAAACTGAATGTATCCGTGAATGATCGTGGTTATGTATTTGGCGATGGAGTCTATGAAGTCATTAAAGTATATGATGGCGCATTGTACACGGCGAGAGAACATTTGGAGAGATTACTTGAGAGTGCTGAAAAAATTCGTGTGAGCATGTCGTATACAATCGATGAGTTACTTGAAATCGCGCAAAAGCTTCAGGCTGATAATCAAATATCTGTTGGACATATTTACATACAAGTCACACGTGGTGTGGCGCCACGTGCACATCAATTCCCAGAAGATAGTGTCCCTGTCATGATTGGCTATGCTGTGGAAAATGCACGTCCGTTAGAAATCCTTCAACAAGGTGCTGCTATGAAGTCTGTTGAAGATGTGCGTTGGCTTCGTTGTGATATAAAAAGTTTGAATCTACTTGGCAATGTCATGGCAAAACAGGAGGCATTTGATCATGGATGTCAAGAAGCATTATTTGTACGAGATGGGTTGGTACGTGAAGGATCTTCTTCCAATGTATTCGGTATGAAGGACGGTATTCTTTATACACATCCTGCCAATAACTTCATTCTTAATGGAATTACCCGTCGTGTCGTTTTGCAGATAGCAGAGAATTTAGCTATTCCTGTTAAAGAAGAAGAATTCACACTGTCTCAAGCTTTACAAATGGATGAGTTTTTCTATACGTCTACGAATGCTGAAATCACACCGGTTGTGACAATAGATCAGCAACCTATTGGACAAGGAGTTCCTGGACCGTTGACGAGAAAGTTACAAACGGCATTTGAGGCGCAAATTCCGAAGTTAGTGGTAGCTGGTGATACTAAGGAAAGAGAAGCAAATGGCCCAGCTAGTTAAACTCGCGGATTATGTTTCTCGATATGAGAATGACTTAACTCGTTATCCGACACAATTCATCCGTCTGAAACGCTATCAATGGAAACGCATTAAAAATCAATGGGAGCACGGTGTTGATTTACATGCGGAGACAGCGACTGCTTTTTCTGAAAATGTGCAAGTACCTTCGAAATGGTATACGGGGTTATTCAGGAAATGGCGTAAAAAAACAGATGTGGAATGGACACATGAGTCCGCTATTTCTGAAGAAGAGGTAGAAGACCAAGAGGATGATATGGGTTTTCAGGCTTCGATAGCTAGTCAACCTACAACGATCGAACAGTTAAAGAAAGCCTATCGCGATCAATTATTTCAATTCCAATTAAAGTGGGCGAGTTCTACATTATATGACCGGTCACGTGTAGACCCAAAATATTTCACTGACCCATTATTGAAGCAACTAACACTTCGTTTACCTGATAGCTTCTTGTTATTTTATTATCCAATCGTCAAAGTCAATAAAGCACCTGTCGAGTTGGATATCATCTTGTTGGCACCTACTACATGCTATTGCATCACAGTGCTCGAAGACGAAAGAATGGCTGCGTACATAGGTAGTGGCGAAAGGTTTTGGTCAAAGAGGTTCGGTGAGGAAGAAGTGAAAGTGCTGAATCCTACGATCGCGCTCAGTAGGATGGAGAAAGTGGTTTCATCATTTTTTAGAGCGGCAAAAGTGGAGATGCCGATCAGGAAGCTAATTGTTTCTAGGAATGGCTATATTGATTATCCTGGCACTCCGTTTGAAGTGACAACAGTTGACCGCAAAACGTATGAACAATGGCTGTCTAAGTTATGCAGTAATCCGAGTCCCATGAAGCATACGCAATTTAAAGCTGCACAATCGATTTTAGATCACGCACAGACTACAGCAATGAGTCGGTTGTTTGATGCAGAAGAAGTTGTGGAAGAGCAATAGAATAGAAATTATTGAAAAGAGAGAGTGTACTAATTATGCGTTTACGAAATAAGCCTTGGGCTAAAGATTTCATGGCAGAGCATCCGGATGTATTGATTTTGGATCCGGAAGGCAAAAAAGGTCGTTGGACTGAAGAGTTCGGAAACGATGCGCCAATTCATATTGAAGTAGGTACAGGTAAAGGTCAATTTATCATTGGCATGGCGCTTGCTAATCCAGAGATTAACTATATTGGCATCGAACACTTCGATAATGTGATCGTATCCGCGTTAGAGAAAGCGATTGAAGCGAAAAAGCCTTCTAATCTTCGTTTGATGCGTGTCAATGGAGAAGAACTAGAATCCCTCTTCGTAGGATCAGAAATTAGTCGCGTCTATTTAAACTTTTCTGATCCGTGGCCAAAAGACCGCCATGAAAAGCGTCGTTTAACACATCCAAACTTTTTAGCAAAATATGAAGGTGTTTTGAAGGCGAATGGAGAAATTCATTTTAAGACAGATAATCGTTCGCTATTTGAATATTCTCTTGTCTCCATGACGGACTATGGTATGAAATTACGATCCGTTTCACTCGATTTACATGCAAGTATGCCAGAAGATAATGTGTTAACCGAATACGAAGAAAAATTTTCAAGTAAAGGTCATCCAATTTATCGTCTGGAAGCGCAATATCAGAGCTAATTCTGATGTGCTAGAAATGGAAAGCTGTTGGACGTTGTACTTTTCTGCTGGATTTCTAAGGATTCCGTGGAAAAGTACAATGTCCATACAACAGTTACTAAAGGAATGTAGGGAGGAATTATTTTGGATCAATTAACTTTTCACGATATGAAACTAACGTGGCTTGACGGTGGCGTGAATTTTCTAGACGGTGGTGCGATGTTCGGTGTCGTTCCGAAGGCTCTATGGTCAAGACGCTATGAAGCGGATGAAAACAATTTAATTGAACTACGAACAGACCCAATCCTTATTCAATATCAAAATAAAAATTACTTGATTGATTCCGGTATCGGTAAAGGCAAGTTGGACGACAAGAAAAAGCGTAACCTAGGTGTACGTGCTGAAACGCGCGTAGAAGAAAGCCTGGAAGAACTTGGTATGACACCGGATGATATCGATGTTGTATTAATGTCCCATCTACATAACGATCACGCGGCTGGTTTGACGCAGTGGGAAAACGATGAACTTGTGTCCGTATTTAAGAATGCCAAGATCTATACATCGCAAGTCGAGTGGGATGAAATGAGAGAGCCAAATATTCGCTCACGTAATACGTATTGGAAAGAAAACTGGGAGCCGATTCAAGGTCAGGTTACGACATTTGAAGAAGAGATTGAAGTGGTGCCAGGTATTAAGATGATTCATACGGGCGGTCATAGTGATGGTCATTGTGTGATTAAGCTGGAGCAGAATGGCGAGACGTTGATTCATATGGCGGATATTATGCCGACGCATGCGCACACAAATCCTTTATGGGTACTTGCCTATGATGATTATCCGATGGACTCGATTTTCGCAAAAGAGCGCTTAATGAAGGAAGCGCTTCCAAATGAGTATGGGTTTATTTTCTATCATGATGCGGTGTATCGCATGGCGAAGTTTAGTGAAGATGGAAAGACGATTGTGGATAGCTTGCCTCGTACTCGGTGAGGGTTAAGATTAAGATCCATTGCAAGTTCAAGTGATTGAATGTGGGGGGGGGAGCGCCGTTGATCGACGTTCCAGGCGGACGCTTCCTGTGGGCTTGGCTCAAGCTGATCCACTAGGAGTCGCCGCCTTCCACTTACGATCAACTGGTTTTATCATTCAATTTTGGAACGTTTATGCAATGTTAAAAATTAAGTGTTAAAGACAGATCCCTTTTACGAGTGGTTTGTCTTTTTCTGTATGGGTAAGTATCTTTTAAAATAGAGAAGACCGGTAACTTGGTAATACTCTAAAATTTCTTGCGCAAAAAAAGAGGCCATCGCAAGAAGTAGATACTTCTCGGATAGCCTCTTTACGTATATTTGATTATGGATTACTGACGAACTAACTCTACGACAGTGCCTGTTTTTGCATCTGCTGCGAATTCGAATTGCTCTAGCTTGCCGTCTTTCATGCGGGAGACGCCACCACGGTAAACGTCCATAGAGATTACGTGATTTGTGTAAGGTTCTGGTTTCATAACGATCCAAGAACCGTCGATTGGTCCCTCTTCTTTAAATGCGTCTTTTACTTTTTTCAATACGTTGTCAGCAGGTACTTCCTCATTGTAACGGTTAAATGCCTCATTCACTACTACGCCTGCAGCAACTCCAGTTAAAATTCCAGCTAAAAAGTCTTTTACTCTCATGGCTAATTGCAGCCTCCTTCGCAAATCTTTTCTTATAGTGTAACATAGTTTAAAAGTGCATGGCGATTCTAAAGTGTCTCCCACTTCATTAATCGGTAGAATATGGCACTTTTGTGTAAAGCGAATTCTTAATCTAATTAGTATTCATCTGTTTGGTATGTGGATATACTACACATAGACAATAAAAAAGTGAGGGATTTCGATGAAAAAAGAAACATTGGATTTATTTCGTACATTGACTGAACTTCCGGGCGCACCAGGTAATGAATACCGTGTCCGGGCTTTTATGCGTGAGCAATTAGCACAGAACTCGGATGAGATAATTCAGGATGGTTTGGGTGGCGTGTTTGGTGTTCGACATGGACAAGAAGATCAGCCGAAAATTATGGTTGCTGGACATATGGATGAAGTCGGCTTCATGGTAACAGGTATTACGGATAACGGAATGCTTCGTTTTCAGCCGTTAGGTGGCTGGTGGAACCAAGTATTACTGGCACAACGAGTCCAGATCATTACAGAAAATGCGGAAATTCCGGGTGTGATTGGCTCTATTCCACCGCACTTACTGAGTGACGCAGAGCGTAGAAAACCAATGGATATTAAAAACATGCTGATTGATGTCGGTGCAGATGACAAAGCAGATGCTGAGAGTTTCGGTATTCGTCCAGGTCAGCAGATCTTGCCGATTTGTCCGTTCACACCGATGGCTAATCCAAAAAAGATTATGGCCAAAGCATGGGATAACCGCTATGGTTGCGGTCTCGCCATAGAACTGTTGCAAGAAGTGAAAAATGAAACGTTGCCAAACACATTGTATTCAGGTGCAACAGTCATGGAAGAAGTCGGATTACGTGGCGCACAAACAGCAGCGCGTATGATAGATCCAGACTTATTCTTCGCACTTGATGCAAGTCCCGCGAATGATGCAAGCGGCAATAAAAAAGAATTCGGTCAGTTGGGCCAAGGGGCATTATTGCGAATTATGGATCGTTCGATGATAACACACCGTGGTATGCGCGAATTCATATTGGACACTGCTGAAACTCACAATATTCCGTATCAATACTTTGTATCCCAAGGCGGTACGGATGCAGGGCAAGTACATGTCGCGAATAACGGCGTACCAAGTGCAGTTATCGGTATTTGTTCTCGCTACATCCATACAGCGGCTTCAATTATCCACACAGATGATTATGCAGCGGCGAAAGAATTAATTACAAAGTTAGTAAAAACGTGCGATAAAACCACAGTAGAAACTATTAAACAAAACTGCTAAACAACTAGAAATGAGGCGGTTGAATGAAATTTGTTCTTGGTTCTGAAAATCAGGCGAAAAAACGTGCAGTACTTCGGATCGTCGACCGCTTTCTAGAGAACAGCACTGTTACTTCAACGTCTGTTCCGTCAGGCGTCAGCGCCCAGCCCATGAGTGTAGAGGAAACTCGGCAAGGTGCAATCAATCGTTCCATCGCTGCAGCAAAAGATGCTATTGGTATTGGGTTAGAAGGGGGTGTCCATATGATCGGGGACACGATGTATCTATGCAATTGGGGCGCCCTTACCACGACGGAAGGCAAAACGTTTACTGCTGCGGGGGCACAAATCCCTTTACCCAAAGAGTTAGCTGATGAAATTCGCCAGGGGATTGAACTAGGTGATGCGGTAGATGCCTATTTTAAAAAGCAAAATGTTCGCATGTCTGAAGGCGCTATGGGGATGTTGACTGCGCAACTCGTACCGAGAGACGCGTTATTTGAGCATATCATGCAATTATTGATCGGCCAGCTGTTGTATAGCAAGTCGCCGCAGAGCTGACGATTGCAATAGCGGCGGGGTGCGATTAGAATAGGACTGATAGAAAATTGAACGAAAGTAGAGAAGGGGGGAACCTGAATGTTGCGAAGTGGAAAGGTTTTCTTGCTGTTGCTACTAGCTGTCGTATTGGTAGGATGTAATCAGAAAGTGGAAGTCCGTACTGATGATGCATTTGTTTCAGCGAAAAAAGCATTTGAATTAAATAGCAAAAAAACGAACCAAACAGTAGGCGAGATTGATTTCTATAAACCGCCAACTCTACGAATAGATAAAGAATCTATTTCACAAAAGATTGTTTTAACTAAACGAAATGATTCATTTTATCTAACAGTTAATCCGAATGAACAGAAAAACAGTCAAGTGTATTATGACGTACTATTGACGGATGAACCGGATCATTTAATAGGTGCACAAACATTCTCAAAAGATGATGCATTTGGCTTTGTTGCTGTCATTCAAAAAGGTGAGAAGCAAGTAGAACTAATTGCAAACGTAGGCGGAGCGAAAGTAGAAACGGTGACGAATGAAGCAAATACCGACGCCTACTTAGAAAAAATGATGGAAATTGCTCGTTCGGTTCAGCATGACGATCAGTAAGTATTATTGAGTATTGAAGGAGTGGGTTAACGAATGGAAGCTGAAGATTTGGTAGAAGAACTAAAGAAACGCTTACCTAAAGAGAACTTTGATTGGCAATTTGACCGAAGGGCAGACAAATTGCGAATTGTCCATCATACTCTTCATAAAGGTATGGATATTTCATTACCTGAAATTTTATCTAAGTATGAGCAGAAAAAAGAACGCGCAATCGATGAAGTGGTGTATACCGTCCGTGAGACTTTTCTTGCAATGGAGCAAGAGCAAGCAAAAGGGTTCGCAGGTGAAAACACGATCTATCCTGTCATCCGATCGACTTCATTCCCAACGGAAAGTTCTGCTGGACAAGCTTTCTTAACGAAAGATCATACAGCCGAAACACGTATTTTCTATGCGCTAGACTTAGGGAACACGTATCGCTTGATCGATCACGGTATGCTGTCCGATTTGCAGATGACAGAACAGGAAATACAAGAGGTCGCCATGTTTAAAGTGAAGGCGTTGCCGACAGCTTATAAGCAGGATATCGTATCGGATAATATTTTCTACTTCATCAACAATAACGATGGCTATGATGCGAGCAGAATATTGAATCAGCCGTTCATGAAAGAAATGGAACAGAAAATCGAAGGTCATATGGTCGTTTCTGTCCCTCACCAAGATGTGTTGATCATCGGAGATATCCGAAATGACACAGGGTATGATGTCGTGGCACAAATTGCCATGCAGTTTTTCACAACAGGCGCTGTACCAGTCACGTCATTGTCTTTCATTTATGAAGATGGTAAGCTTGAACCTATTTTCATTATGGCAAAAAATAGATTGGCAAGAAGGGAAAAGAAGAAATGAATATATTTTATAATCCAGAAGGTGTTGGCGACGTATTGTTCGTTCAACTTACAACAGAAAGACCGACAGCTCTCACTGCTGAAAGAAAAAACCATGTTACATTGATCAAAAATGAAGAGACAGGCACTGTAGTAGCGTTCAATTTATTTGATGCATCTAGTTATTTCACTGTTTCAGCAGTCGGGCAAGTAGAACTGACAGAAGAGCTTGGCGAACAAATACAACAAGTATTAAAGAAAAACGACATAGATTTGGAATTGGAGCTGGATTTCACTCCAAAATTCGTTGTAGGCTATGTGACTGAAAAAGAAAAGCATCCAAATGCAGATAAATTGAACATTTGTCAAGTAGAAGTAGGGGAAGAAACACTACAAATCGTTTGTGGTGCTCCTAATGTGGAAGCTGGACAGAAAGTGGTTGTAGCAAAAGTAGGCGCTGTAATGCCTTCAGGTATGATCATTCGTGATGCGGAACTACGCGGTGTTGCTTCATCAGGTATGATCTGTTCTGCTAAAGAACTCGATCTGCAAGATGCACCCGATGCAAAAGGAATCCTCGTATTAGAGGACGATCGAAAAGTCGGAGAAGCTTTCAAAGCGTAAGTTGAAAATATATCCATAGTAAAAAGCTTTTGCACAAGGCTCATTTAGCTTGTGGCAAAAGCTTTTTTGTATTATTGTTACAAAGGGTTACAAATGATCATTTTATACAAAAAGTACATAGAACTGTTTGATTTCCCCACAGGTAACCTGTTAAAATGAAATGATTGATATGAAAAGAGTGATATATTTGAGTTGGCTACGGAATATGAAGAGACGCCTTCAGCAAATGCAAGAAGGCGCTGAAAAAGATAACCCTTTAAAAGAACAAACAACTACTGAAAATAACATTGTGAAAAATAATGAAACCCAAAACAAAAATGAAGAATTTGATGAAAATAAAAAAACAAACTTTCGATTTCCGATAGTTTCTGACTATGAAATTTACGGATGGGAACCACAGATCCATCATGATGAATATACCAAAGATTATTTGCAAAAAGATGTAGCAGAAGAAGACGTATATGAAATACTTCCTTTGGAACAGAATGAACGTTGGCCAGGTCGTTTTGAGCGAAGTGGAAATGTCTACCGTGCAGAAGCGAAACGGGATTTTGCTCATATCATTCCACCTACGTCCAATCCATTACCTCTTCCGTTTTCTGGGAGAAAGCATGAACGTACGCTGCACACAGAGCCGCAACGGATTGAACCCTATGAATCAAAGCGTCCTGAATTAGAGGAAACATCTCGCCAAAAGGAAGAACCTGTGAAGGTAGAGAAACCGAAGAAATTTAGAAAGCCGTTTTCGCCTACACATGTGCCTTCACCTATCTATGGATTGCACACTAGTTCTCCAATCAGTGAGGCTATGGAATCGGTTATAGAAAAGAAAGATACGAAAGACCAAGAATTGCACGATCAATTAGAAAATCATGACGAGGAATTGCCATTATCCTTGATTTCCAATCAACAATCAAATGAAACACCACTATTTGCTAGTTCTTCAGAAAAAAGACAGTCTGAGATGTCCTCGGCGAAAGAACACACTCAAAAAGTAGAGGAATCTAAATTAGAAGTATCTGAAGAAGCTAACCAACTAGTAGAGCAGACTGAAGAAATACCAGTGATAGAAGAAGAGCCAGTTGAAGTAGCTGAACACGACTATGTGCATGATGAAATCGAAGGAACAGAAGAAGCCGAAGAAGCAATTGTAGAGGTAGAAGCTGCAGTACCAATTGTGGAACCAGAAGAATCGCAGGAAGTCTTTGCGCATACGGAAGATGTAGAGCGAACTCAACTGGTAACAGAAGTAGAAACAGAAGTAGAAAAGCATGATGATAATCCAACTGAACCAGAGGAAATTGCAGTAGATCCAGAAGCACCAGTAACTGTTACGGTTGAAGAAGAAATAGAAGAAGTAGTAGAAGAAGTAGTAGAAGAAGTAGAGTTAGAAGCTGCAGTAACAATTGTGGAACCAGAAGAATCGCAGGAAGTCTTTGCGCATACGGAAGATGTAGAGCGAACTCAATTGGTAACAGAAGTAGAAACAGAAGTAGAAAAGCATGATGATGCAACTGAACCAGAAGAAATTGTAGTAGATTCAGAAGCACCAGTAACTGTTACGGTTGAAGAAGAAATAGAAGAAGAAGTAGAAGAAGTAATAGAATCGGATGAAGTAGAATCTGAAATAGATGATATTAAAGAACAAGCACAACCAGTGAAGAAAGAAAAAGTGGTCCCATTTAATGTGTTGATGCTTAAATCCGATAAAGAAAAATTAGCGGCAAGAGTTGAAGAGCTAATTGCAGCGAATGCAGCGAAGAAAGAAATTGTGGTAGAAGAGCCAATTGAAATAGAATCTGATCACAAACACAGCATGGCGGAACAATCTGAAACGGTAGAGAATATACAACCGGTACTGCAAGAACAACAGAAAAATAGTGTAGAAGCGAGTATGGAGGAATTAGCATCCATTAAAGAACCCGTATCCATTGCAGTAGATTCTGATGTTGAAGTTACAGAAGTGGTCGCGACGACTTCTGAAACAATTGTAGAAGAACCTGAAGAGGAAATAATTGAGGAAGAACTACCACATTATGGATTCCCGACGATGCACTATTTAGCGCCACCGGAAGAAGAAATCGTGGATGAAGAGTGGCTTGCTTCGCAGTCTGCTACGTTAGAAGAAACGCTTTCTCATTTCTCTGTACAAGCGTCTGTTGTTCAAGCTGTGCAAGGTCCTGCAGTCACAATGTTTGAGTTAACGGTAAAGCAGGGGACAAAGGTAAGTAAAATTCGAAATCTTACCGACGACTTAAAATTGGCTTTGGCCGCTAGAGATATTCGTATTCAGGCACCAATTCCAGGTACAAGTATGATTGGTATTGAAATCCCGAATCGTAAAACACGTGCTGTTCGAATTTCAGAGGTTATTGATAGTGATCCGTTTATGAATTCAGACTCACCTCTAGAGGCAGTACTCGGACTGAGCTTGACAGGGGAGCCGCAAACGATTGATCTACGGAAGATGCCACACGGAATGATAGCGGGGGCAACAGGCTCCGGTAAATCCGTCTGTATCAACTCTATACTGATCAGTTTGCTGTATAAAGCTTCGCATCATGATCTGAAACTATTACTCATTGATCCGAAAATGGTAGAACTGGCACCATACAATGGCATTCCTCACTTGTTGAGTCCGGTTATTACAGATGTAAAAGCAGCGACTGGCGCATTGAAATGGGCAGTCAATGAGATGGAAAGACGCTATGAACTGTTTGCGCATTCCGGCGTACGTAATATTGAACGCTATAACGAAATGGTCATGGAATCACGACGTTTCTCTTTAAAGATGCCTTATATCTTAGTAGTGATTGATGAATTAGCGGATTTAATGATGATGGCGCCTGCAGATGTCGAAGTGTCGATCAGTCGAATCACACAAAAAGCTAGAGCGTGTGGTATTCATTTAATCATTGCGACACAGCGGCCTTCTGTTGATGTCATTACCGGAACGATCAAAGCCAACATTCCGACTCGTATAGCGTTTGCTGTGTCTTCACAAGTGGATTCAAGAACGATTTTGGACTCGGTAGGGGCAGATCGTTTACTTGGTAAAGGAGATATGTTGTATTTAGGCAACGGCCAATCGGCTCCTGTCCGTCTTCAGGGGACATTTGTCACGGATGATGAAATCGAGCGTATAATAGAACATGTTCGTAATGAAGCAGAACCGAATTATTTATTCGGCCAAGATGATTTGCTGGCGGCCGCTGTCCGAGAAGAAGAATCAGACCCGTTATTTGAGCAAGCTTGCAATTTTGTCATCGAGCAGGGGAGTGCATCTACCTCGTCATTACAGCGCCATTTCAGCATCGGGTATAACCGAGCGGCAAAGTTAATCGACCGAATGGAAGCGAATCAATTTATATCTGAGCAAAGAGGGAGCAAAGCGCGCGACGTCTTTTTGACGGAACAAGCATTTGAAAGCTTCATGAAATAATGAATTCATAGTTCAGATCTAAAGATTTGATCGAGCGCATGATATTCTATAACAAGAAATAATCTTCTCGTCTGTTATTAGACGGTTGAAGATAAAAAGTGGGATGAAAGAACTCCCGGGAGGTTTCAATATGACATTGTTACATTTTACTGGCATAAAAGGATCAGGAATGAGTTCCCTTGCCCAGTTGCTACATGACTCTTCTTATAAAGTTCAAGGTTCAGACGTAGAAAAATACTTTTTCACAGAAGATCCCTTACATGAACGAAATATAAAAGTTTTGCCATTTGACGAAAATAATATTCAGCCGGGCATGAAAGTAATTGCAGGAAACGCATTTAAAGATGATCATCCTGAATTACTACGCGCAGAAGAACTAGGGATAGAGGTTATTCGTTATCATGACTTCCTTGGCGACTATATGGAACAATTTACTTCCATCGGGGTTACGGGAACGCATGGTAAAACATCTACAACGGGCTTGCTAGCGCATGTATTGGGTGGCTTTGCGCCAACCTCTTACTTAATTGGAGACGGTACAGGTAAAGGTGTCGAGAATGCGGAGAACTTTGTATTTGAAGCATGTGAATACAAACGTCACTTTTTGGCATACCATCCAGACTATGCGATCATGACGAATATTGATTTCGATCATCCGGATTACTTCACAAGTTTGGATGATATTCTAGACGCTTTCGGACAGATGGCGAGTCAAGTGAAGAAGGCGTTAATCGCTTGCGGTGATGACGATAATCTTCAGAAACTCCAATGTCAGGTTCCAATTGTCTATTATGGCTTGGATTCATCCAATGATTTCTACGCAGCGAATATTGAAAAAGATCAAAATGGCTGCTCGTTTGATGTGTTCATCCGAAATGAATTTTATTATCGTTTCACAATTATGTTGACAGGCGACCATGCTATTCGAAATGCTTTAAGTGTTATTACACTATGTCATTATGAAAATATTCCAGCTGAAATTGTAAACGAACGTTTTGCGACGTTTACGGGCGTGAAAAGACGATTTACGATCATGGAATTAGATGGCCGTGTCATCGTCGACGACTATGCACATCATCCTACTGAAATCCGCGCGACATTGGATTCAGCACGTCAAAAATATCCGAACCGTGAAATAATTGCGGTATTCCAACCGCATACATTTAGCAGAACAGCTGCGTTGCTAAATCAATTTGCAGATAGTCTTTCTGAAGCAGATCATGTGTATTTATGTGATATATTCGGATCTGCAAGAGAGCAATCAGGAAATTTAACGATTCATGATTTAATTGATAAAATTCCTAATTCCCAACATTTGAAAATTGAAGATATGTCAGATTTAGAAGCACATCAAAATTCTGTAATCTTATTTATGGGAGCTGGAGATATCCAGTTGTACTTAAAACAATTTAAGTCTGATATAACGAAAGAAGAAACAGCCTAATCTTTATGAGAGGGCTGTTTCTCATTTTCATTAAAATTTATTCGTTTCGATAAAGGATATCAACTAGTTATGTCGAACAGGAATATAGGACGAAAAGTTTAGAAACTCTGAAAGAAGGGTAAAGTTTTCGTAAGAATATGCACTAGGAGGATTACGTAAGTGATCAATTTACTTTACGTTGCAGCAGTGATTGCTGCAATCGCATTTCTTATTCTTTGTGTAAGTCTAGCGATGACGCTTGGGTCGTTAAAGACATCTTTACAAAGTGTCTCGCATACAGTAGATGGCTTATCAAAGCAATTAGAAGGAGTGACTACAGAAAGTACGCAACTTCTTCAAAAAACCAATCAGCTGGCCGAAGATTTACAAGGAAAAGCGGACAAGCTGAACACTGTGGTGGATGCGGTAAAAGGAGTAGGTGACTCAGTGAACACGCTCAATCAGTCCGTTCACCGAATTTCCAGCTCCGTAACTACCAAAGCCGAACAACACAGTGACAAAATCGCGCAAGTAGTACAATGGGGAAACGTTGCATTTGGTCTATATGATCAGGTAAAGGAACGGCAACCCGAAAAGTCTGCTGGTTGGACAGTGTACAAATCGCGCTCCTAGTACAAGCATTTTCCTTTAAAATGTACAAAAAACAGTTAATTCACAGGAGGAATAAAAAATGACAGAAAACAAACCGAACTATAACGATAACCAAGGTAACTATTCAAATACTTATGGACAGCCACAATACCCAGCAAACTACACATATCGTTCAACAAATGATCTGTATGATGAAGATAGTAGCGGAACAGGTAGTTTCATTGCGGGCGCAATCATTGGTGGAGTAATCGGAGCAGCGACTGCATTATTCTTAGCACCGAAGACGGGCCGTGAAATGCGAGAAGATTTAACTTTGCAAGCTTCACAATTAAAAGATAAGAGTATTGAATTAAGCTCAACGGCAAAAGATAAAGCGGTGGAGTTATCCAGTGCGGCAAAAGATTACACAGCTGACTTTACGGATACAGCAAAAGAAAAAACTACAGCTTTCACTACAGCTGCAAGAGAGAAGACTTCTGAGTTATCTCATAACTTACAAGAGCAATCAGGACAGCTAGTAGATAAAGTGAAATCTGCTACATCAAAAGCTAGCATTCCAATGGATGATGGTACAGTATCATCTGAAGGGGAAGAAGCAACTGATTATAAAAGTGCAAAAGAAAACAATGAAAAATCTGGAGAGCTTTCAAAAGTAAAAGATGCTTCAAACAAAACTGAAGATCAAGTTAAAGCTGTCAAATCGTCAAACCAAAACAAAGATAACAAAACTCCTAAAGCAGATACTTCTGCTAAAAAGGAAACTAATCAATCCAAAGCAAACAACTCATCTTCAAACAACAACAAAGTTCATTCTAAATAATAGCGAAAACCTTCCTTCACAGGAAGGTTTTTTCTATGCGTACCTTTAGATAAAAGAGTCATAGGAAAAAGCTACGCTGTGCGATTTTTCTGCACAGCGTAGCTTTTATTCGAATATAATCTCTAGTTGATCTCCACCGAATATTATTTCATTGAAGCGAATGGAATCGCCATTACGCAATAATCGATAGTTGGCAGTAGATTGAGAGGGTAATGAAAAATCAGTGAATGAAAATATATCACTGAACAGTATAGGAGAACTAGGTAAGGACTTGAACTCCACCTTGTCGTTAGATTGTACTTGGTAGTCAAGACTCGCCAGTTGTCCGTTTACATAAGTGGCAGTTCGTTGTTTTGTAATCACCACAGGTTCTTCATTGAATGTAACATCGGCACGTTCTTCTAGAATGATATCCAAATCCTTCGCTATTTCTTTCAATGAAAGAAAAGCAGGCTGATACGTCTCTATGATATCGTTTGCGTGAATCTGATAATCGTCTGAGACTTCTTGTCCGTTTACGGTATACGTGGTCTCACGCTTCCTCAGACGGTGGGGAGTTCCGTTCCATGTAATTGTGAACGGCTCTGTCCACGGACTTACAGGAGACGTGATTACATCTTGTATTCTATTCGCTGGATTCACTGTCAGTTCATCCCGATCAGCAATCTTAGTATCCATTGTAACAGGCTTTCCATTCAGCAAAATTTGACCTGTAATCTTCTGAGTTACCCCGTCCAGCTGATAATGAATGGATTCAGGCGCCTCTACCAAGTCTCTGACTGTCGCTGAGGCGTCTGTGCCGTCTTTACCGAACAATAGCTCAATGCTATCTAGATTGCCAACACGATCCTTAGTGCCGGCTTCAGTGCCGTTTAACAAGATGGTCGTAGAAGAGCCGTGCTCGCCAGGAAGTGTTCTCCACTGCCCGTTTACTTTTACAGTTAGTGCCAGTCCAGGTCTACCGTATAACTGACGAGCGGTAATGCGGGCTGCTAGCAGTGCGTCGCCTACTGTAAGCTCTTTTAGTTCGAATAATCGAATGGATTGGTCGTTGACTGTTAAGGAAATGTAATGAATTGGAGCTCTTTGCGCTGCGATCGCAATACCAATTGGCGTTACGAGTGCAGGAGAGGCTTCGATTTGTTCAGAAAGTGTAACGCCTGAAAGCGCATCGAGACTTCGGATGGCTACGCGGTTCTCTGGAAGGTCTAGTTGCGTACTCACTTCTTTCGTTAGAGTAGGGGTTAATCCTCCACCTCCAACAATCATCACGGCTTGCGGAGAAGAGTGATGATTCAATCGTTTGATTTCAGTAGCGATGGATAACGCTACATGTTTCACTGAAGGTCTGATGACATCGATTACTTCTTCTGAAGGAATTTCTTGTTCGTATCCTAAAATATCCTGCACTGTCAATACATCTTGATCATTAATTTGTCGTTTCATTTGTTCTGCTAAAGGAAAGTCGAGCAAATAGTGTGTACTTAGTGCTTCGGTCATTTCGTCTCCTGCAACAGGTACCATTCCATAAGCTGTCACGGTATTTTCCCTGACAATGGCAATATCTGATGTGCCGGCTCCAATATCGACCAAAGCGATATTCAATCTTCTCATGGAAGGGGGAACGAGCACATGAATAGCAGCGATCGGCTCGAGTGTTAAAGCTTCCATTTCCAAATCGGCACGCTTTAACGCGGCGAGTAAGGATTCCACAACTACTCGTGGTAAGAATGTGGCAATGACTTCTACGGTCGCTGATTTCCCAGTTTGATCTATAAGGCTACCAATCTTTTCATCTTGCAATTTATAATATAAGACAGAATAACCAACGCAGTAATAGTGATCATCCTCTTGCGATTGATGAGCGGATAGTAATTTTTCTTGTGCATGTTGGACAGCTGATAATTCCAATCGATTAATATCTTCTTTTGAAATTAAAGTACGATCTGAAATATCCACCGTTACCGTTCCTTCTGCTGTTTTCAATGAACGACCAGCTGCTGCAACACTGACACGTTTCAGGGGACCATGAATTTGCTCTAATTCTTCTTTAATTTCTTGAATAATGGATGCGACGCTTAAAATATTATGTATTTGCCCATCAATCATCGATCGCTCTTTATGTTCTTTTGAAATCAAGTCTACAATATGGAATGAATCATTCTGTTCTTCCAGTATAATGCCCACAACCGAGCGAGTCCCGATATCAAGAGCGAATAACTTAGTAACCAGGATTTCCAACCTCTTTTCAAGTTTTTTTCTATGTGAAAATAGCGAATATTTATTTATTCGATGAAATTGCGTGACTTTTCTAAGAGTATTCATTATACTAGGTCTATTATATAAAAATGTACCATAGATTCCGGTGTTAGAAAAGGAAGATATGTACGGGGAGGAGACAGGTATTATGAGCAAGCAAGATTTAGGTGAGTTGAGAGGTACTATTGATCAGTTGAACTTAGATATCCTTAAATTGATCAATGAACGTACAGGCGTTATCCAAGAAATTGGTAAGTTAAAAGAAAAGCAAGGTGTTAATAGATATGATCCGGTTCGCGAACGCGAGATGCTCAACGTCTTGAAGAAGGTAAACCATGGTCCTTTACCAGACGGTATCCTTGAACAGGTATTTAAATCTATTTTCATGTCAGCACTTGAAGTACAACAAGATGAGCAGAAGAATGCATTGCTCGTATCCCGTACTAAAAAGCCTGAAGACACGATTGTTGACGTAAACGGCCATAAAATCGGAGATGGACATCCTTCCTTCGTATTTGGACCTTGTGCAGTAGAATCTTACGAACAGGTGTTGGCAGTAGCAAAGTCAATCAAAGCAAAAGGATTAACGATGATTCGTGGAGGAGCTTACAAGCCGCGTACATCTCCATATGATTTCCAAGGTTTAGGCCTGGAAGGTTTGAAAATTCTCAAGCGAGTTGCAGATGAAACTGGACTTTCTATCGTCACAGAAATCATTACACCATCACATTTGGAAGAAGCACTCGAATACATCGATGTGATCCAAATCGGTGCGCGTAACATGCAGAACTTTGAATTGCTGAAAGAAGCTGGAATGGTCAATAAGCCAGTACTTCTAAAGCGTGGAATGTCTGCAACGATTTCTGAGTTCGTCAATGCAGCTGAATATATTATATCTAAAGGTAATACGGAGATTATGCTATGTGAGCGAGGAATTCGTACATATGAGACGGCAACTCGAAACACGCTGGACATCTCTGCTGTTCCCATCTTGAAGCAAGAAACGCACTTACCGGTATTCGTGGATGTTACACACTCCACTGGCCGTAAAGATTTATTGCTTCCGACAGCGAAAGCAGCAATTGCAGTAGGAGCAGACGGCGTTATGGCAGAGGTTCATCCTGACCCAGCCGTAGCATTATCGGATTCAGCGCAGCAAATGGATATTGAGCAGTTTGACAAGTTCTATGAAGAGATTACTCGCTTCATGAACACACACCAAACGATCTAAAACATCCAACACCGATCCTTTATTCGTAAAGGTCGGTGTTTTTCTGTATAGAATGACAGAATTCTGCACAGAAAAACACAAAAGTCCAGTAGAACACGGTATACTAGTAAAGAATAAAGACAGGAGGAGCAAAAATGGCGATCACTATTTACGATGTAGCAAGAGAAGCGAACGTATCGATGGCAACGGTTTCACGTGTAGTGAACGGCAATCAAAACGTGAAGCCGGCGACTCGCAAAAAAGTATTGGACTGTATTGAACGATTGGGATACCGGCCAAACGCCGTCGCTCGTGGACTGGCCAGCAAGCGTACTACGACGATCGGAGTAATTGTCCCTGACATGTCCAAGAGTTACTACGCAGAGCTATCCAGAGGGATTGCAGACGTTGCCACGATGTATGAGTACAATATCATCATCTCCAACTCGGACAAGAGTACATCTCGAGAAGTTGAGTTGTTTGAAGATCATTTAGGTAAGCAAGTAGACGGACTGATCTTCATGAGTGATTCTATTTCACCTGAAGTACGTAAGGAAATGAAAACAGCGAATGTTCCAATCGTCTTGGCAGGGACGTTGGATTTTGAAACCAATTTACCCTCTGTCAATATTGATCATGAACAGGCCGCATATGAAGTAACAAAGAAGTTGATCGACAATGGCCACAAGCGTATTGCGTTTGTTTCGGGACCGTTTACGCGGGACATCAATCGTGTGTGCAAGCGTGTTGGGTATATTCGAGCGTTGGAAGAAGCGGGGATGATGATCGATGAGTCATTGATCGTGGAAACTGACAATACGTATGACGATGCGTACGAAAGCTGGAATGTGCTAGGGAAGCTTTCTGATCGACCGACGGCTGTCATGACGAGTAGTGACGAAGTTGCAATTGGTATTATGAATGGTGTGCGGGATGAGAATCTTAGAATTCCTGAGGATTTAGAGATCATTTGTTTCCAACACTCTATTCTTGCGCGTATTGTTCGTCCACAGTTGACTGCGATTGTCGTGCCATTGTATGACTTAGGTGCCGTATCGATGCGTTTGTTGACGAAGTTGATGAATAAGGAAGAAGTGGAAGAGACCGAGGTTGTGCTACCTTATTATTTGGAAGAGCGGCAGTCGGTTAAGAAGTAAAGTAGGAGTTGTCGCCTGTAACGATGATTTACTGGTGTTGTGTGCTGAACCTAAAACACTACTACCTCATTTTTGAATAATATAAAGACAAAAAGCAACTTATCGCGAAGATAAGTTGCTTTTTATTAGGATTTACGAATGACGTGCAAAGCTCTCGTTAGCATTTGCTCATTTTTTTCGTTGATATCATTTTTACGAGGGACTGGTTCGTATAGGTCCACAGGGTCTTCCCACGTCTCAATAAGGGGAACTGGGGATTCGGGTTGCCATTTGTTTAACCAGGCTTCTGGAAGTCGTCCGGTTGGTGTTGGGATGTCTTTCATAGTGAGCCATAGGTGCGACCATGCACGTGGTACTACGCGCCAGATATCGTATCCACCACCGCCTATTGCGATCCATTTCCCGTCACAGAATTCTTCTGCGAGTTCTTTTGCTAGTTTCGGAATTTCTTCGTAGATCTTCATTGTGCTATACAGATGCGTGAGTGGATCGAAGTAGTGCGCATCTGCTCCATTTTGGGTTAGAATAACGTCTGGCTTGAAGTGTTCTGCTACTTCCCGCAAGGCAGTTTTATAAATATGTAGGAAAGATTCGTCTTCCGTAAATGCATCTACAGGGAAGTTGAATGACGTACCATAACCTGCACCATTTCCTCGTTCTGTCACATTGCCTGTACCGGGAAACAAGTAGCGGCCTGTTTCATGGATAGAGAATGTACAAACATTTGGATCATCGTAAAACGTCCATTGCACGCCGTCACCATGGTGAGCATCGGTATCTACGTATAATACACGCGCTCCATATTTTTGCTGTAAGTATTTGATAGCTACTGAACTATCGTTATAAATACAAAAGCCAGAAGCTTTCCCTTGGAAGCCGTGATGCAAGCCACCGCCGAGGTTCAGCGCATATCTTGAACGACCTTCCATTACTTCTTCGATTGCTGTAAGTGTACCGCCAACGAGTAGTGCACTCGCTTCATGCATGCCGGTGAAGAATGGTGTATCTTCCGTACCGATTCCGTAGATACTACCGATATTTTCGCTGACATCGCCTTTACTAGCTTTTTTTACAATTTCGATATATTTTGCGTCATGAGCCAGAAGCAATTCTTCGTCTGTGGCTGTGCGCGGAATGACAATTTCATCAGGCTTAATGGTATTCATTTCATCTAGTAAATCCTTTGTCAAAATGATTCGCTTTTGATTAAAAGGATGGGTATCCGAAAATTCATAGTTTAGTTGGTCAGGAGAAAAGATAAAACTCGCTTGTTTTTTCATACGCCCATCTCCGGTTCGCTTGGCCAAAGAACTTCGAATCCTTGCGATTTTAATCCTTCGATGATCGGGAGAGGGTTCATTCGTTTGATGCGGATTGCTAGAATTTTGTACTCTTCATTATCTTGATAAGGATAAACTAGTACACTGAGCACGTTCGTATTGTGATCATGAAATACTTTAGATGCTTCATATAAAATACCGGGCGTGTTCGGAACGCGGATTTGAATATGTGAACTTGGCTGATTGGCACCCGTTAATTCAATATAGTTATAGAGTAGATCTGTTTTAGTAAGAATTCCGACTAGCTGATAGTTAGACACGATGGGTAAACAACCAATTTCATACGTATAAAACATTAACGCAGCTTCTTCCGCAAAGTCCCGCGGATGTCCAATTAATAAATCGGTTTTCATAATTTTATCGAGTGTTGTTTCATAAAGTGAAGGTTCCAATCTCTCTGAAATGCTTGAAGGAGAAGCTTCTTTGACGTCACGGTCTGTAACCAGTCCTTCTATCCGCCCATCTTTCACAATCGGGATGTGGCGGATACGTTTCTCCTTCATCAGTTGTACCGCATCTGCAATCGTATGCGTAGAATTAAGCGTAATTACGTCTTTTTTCATAATGTCCTGTATTAGCATGATCATTCCTCACTTTCAGTAATTAACACGATGTTTGAAGCGCACACGATCAAAGCGTTCGATGGATTCTTGATCGACTCGTTTTCCGATTCTCGCCATTAATGCATTGGCAGGGTGGGAGCAAACTTCGGGATCGTCAGTGGAGAAAAACTCCATGCCACCTGCACGCATCATTTTTTCCATCATGTTGCGATAATCCCATACGTTCAAACCAGTTCCTTTTAAATCCCAGTGCCAATAATATTCAGTCGTAATAATAATATAATCTTCCATAGCATCATCTAGCATCGATAATTCCAGTAAGGATTTACCGATACGTGCGCCGCGATAAGCAGCAACTACTTCGACGGCGCCTAGTTCTATTAAGTTGGCCAATTCGGCTTCATACCAGCGTTCGAGTGAATCGGGATATAGAAACGTAACATACCCAACAACCATATTCTCGATTCTCGCTACATTGATCCGGCCTTCAGGAAACGCAGCGATTTTCACCAATGCTTCTTGTTGTTGTTTAGATGGACGGAATGCTTTCAATCCTTCGTGAAATTCAAACGATGCCAGTCGCTCTGATGAAACAGGCCCTTCAATGATCAGTTTCCCTTCGTCATGCGGAAATGTTCTGGAAAAGTAGGTCTTTTTATGTTCCACAAAGTTCACCTCTTCCTAATATATCTACCCGTTATACGCTCAAGTACTCGCTGTAAGTTCGATCCGTGTTGCTCTGTGTTAAGTATACAATTGATCGGATGGAAAAGTATATTATTATCATTAGATCACAGAATTGTCGGTAATTATATTTGGGGCCGTACATAATAAGTGGAGAGAGGAAGGAGTTGCAACGAATAAGAGATGACGGTTTTCCATTCGTACTGGCAAAAAACTTTATAGACAAAACAAAACCGGATTACACTATAAAATTGTAATCCGGTTTGTAAGTTATTCTTTTGCTGCAGGAGTCGCATCCGGCTTTGGCTCCGGTGTAACTTCTGGCTTTGTTTCTGGTTTTGGTTCTGGTGTAGCTTCCGGTTTAGTTTCCGGCTTTGATTCAGATTCTGTATCTGGCTTTGCATCGGGCTTCGTTTCTGGAGTTGTCGTTCCTGGTTTTGTTCCAGAATTCGTATCTGGTTTCGGCTCTGCTTTTGGTGCAGCAGTGGTTACCGTGTTCGAAGGCCCTGATAGTAGGCCAGTAATATCCACTGCACGCACGTAATATGAACCATATCCGACTTTATACGATCTGGAAGCTCCGTCACGAACTGTACCGATTCTGGCACCGTTTTGATAAATGTAATAACCGATTACATCATTTGAAGAGGAGCCAGTCCATGTAAGAACTGAACCATTTTGTCCTGCTGATACGGCTGCAGGTGGCACATTATCTGCAGGGAAGGTTGATCCTGCGACACTGTTTGAATAAGCACCACGACCTGCAAGTAGTTTGGAAGCATCTCCGCCCAAACGTCCGAGCATGCGCTTGCCATATTCAGTAGTTACGCCAATTCCTCCTGATGTGACAAATTCACGTGGAGTAGAAGCTAACGCCTGATAGAGTTTACCATTCACTCGAACGGCCGAAGATGAAACAATACTGTCATCCACTTTTGTCGGTACCATCTTTTTCGAATTAAACAAATCCGATCGGACGAGTCCGGCTGCTGAACAAGCTTTGGAAGGAGCAAGTCCCGATATGCCACAGAATGAACGTGTAACGACTCCGTTAGGGCGCTTAAAGGTATCTCTAGCTTTAATCGTTTCTGGTATCACGGTATTAGCTGTATTCATCAATTGTCCGTACAATCTTGCTGTCCGTTCTGATGGATGCATTTGACCACTGTTGTAGCCGTGATATAGCGGTGTATTTTGATTTTTATAGCCCATCCAAACACCAAGCGATACATTTGGATTATAGCCAACAAGCCAAGCGTCACCGTACTTTTGAGATGTTCCCGTCTTAGCAGCTAAATCCGGACGGAAATTCATCAAGCCAGGCAGTCTTGCAGCTGTCCCGTTCCCTTTTAATACATCACGCATCATGTCGGTGATGATATAAGAAGTTTCCGGGCTGAACACTTCCACTGGTTCAGCTTTGTGTTCAAATACTACTTTACCTTTCATGTCTTCAATTCGTTCGATCATGTACGACTCGATGAATTGACCGCCGTTGGCAAACGTAGCAAATGCATTCGTATTTTCTTCAACTGTTACTCCGTGTTTCGTTCCGCCAAGTGATGCGGCAGGGATTTGAGCATCATCATCGGTAACTTTTGAAAAATTCATTTTTTTCAGGAATTCTATTGGCTTTCGGTCAAAGATTTGGTTATATAGTCGACCAGTTGACAAGTTTTGTGAACGAGCCAAAGACTCTCTGGCAGACAGTACACCAAGCTCGCGGTCGAAATAGTTACCAGGTTTCCAGCCTGCCCAGTTGAACTTCACATCGACGAGCGGGCTTCCAGCACCAATCACGCCATATTCAATAGCAGGCGCGTAAACTAGTAAGGGTTTAATGGAAGATCCACTTTGTCGGAAAGCTTGTGAAGAGTGATTTAATGCTTCGAGTTCGTAATCACGTCCACCCACGAATGAAAGGACTTTCCCTGTATGATTCTCGATCATTGTTGCACCGACTTGAACAGGATTTTCCTTCGTAATTGTTTTGCCTGATTCTTCATCTACAGTTTCAGAAGTATACGTATATCCGTAGTACTGGAAGCTGTCAGCCACTTCATTCATTTTGTCGTACAGCTCTTTGTTGATCGTAGAGAAGATACGATAGCCGTCTGTTCGCATGGAACGGTCTGCCATGATTTCGTATTTTTCCTTGATCTTGGAATCACCTTCAAAACGGTCCGCGTCTATGCCATCTTTTTCAGCTAATACTTTAGCTAAAATTTCGATTGTGCGATTTTGGATTTCCTGTGTGACATACGGATAACGTTCCGTTGCACGGCGTGAAGGTTGTCTAAAGTCTTTCGTTACATCGTAAGCTTTTGCTTCCTTCCATTCTGCATCCGTAATATAACCTGCATCACGCATCCTGAACAATACCGTTTTCATTCGGTTGACACCATGCATAAGTTTTTCCCGTTCTTTAATACCTTGGTTTTTACTGTAGAATGGCGTGTATGTATAAGGAGCTTGTGGAATACCCGCAATATACGCAGCTTGCGGTAAGCTTAACTCAGCGGCTTTAATGCCAAAGATTCCACGTGCGGCTGTTTCAATGCCGGCAATATTTTGTCCCGAAACATCACGACCATAAGGAATGATGTTCAAGTACGCTTCTAGTATTTCGTCCTTCGTCATGAAGTGTTCTAAGCGCATAGCCAACAAGATTTCTTTAGCTTTACGTTCATATGAAACTTCATTCGTCAAAATTTGGTTTTTCACTAATTGCTGAGTGAGTGTCGATCCGCCTGTTTGACTGTCTGAGTTCGTAACGTCTTGAAATACGCCGCGGAATATCGCTTTAGGCACGATACCTTTGTGTTCTTCAAAGTACTCATCTTCAGTAGCCAGAACAGCGTCCAATGCATACTGTGAAACTTTATCTAGCGTAATTTGTCGGCGCTCGATGTCCGAGTTAATCTTGCCTAGATAAACACTGTCTGCAAAGTACATTTCAGATGTTTCTTCATAATTAAACACTTGATCCCGAAGTTCTTCTTTAGTACGTAACGGTTCTTTCGCAACGAGAGAAGCGAAATATCCTGCACCAACTGAACTTGCAAATACGGCCCCAATGACGGCGAAGATAATGAGTAAAATAAACAAGTTCCAAAGTACGCCGGTTCCGATGCGAAGTTTTTTGGCCCAAGGCTCTTTTTTCGCTTGTTCAAACTTATCTTCAAGTTGCTTAATTCTATTATTCTTTTCGTTATTCAAAGTTTTTCTCCCCCCAAAAATCTTTCTCATTATATCACAGATTCAAGAAGAAATATGCAATAATTGTTGACTTTCATTGGAAGTTGGGTAAAATTGAACTCATACGAAATTACATGTCGAAAAAACCGAAGTAGTGATAGTGAGTTCCGTTCTAGAGAGACAGCGGTTGGTGAAAGCTGTTCGGTGCACTATACATGAATTACAGTTTTGGAGTGTACGTTTTGCGCAACGTTATTAGCGCCTCAAAGCCGGAGAGTATTCACTCTCAAGCCGGGTGGTACCGCGTTATAAATTACTCAACTAACGTCCCTGCATGATCAATTACTGATCGTGTGGGGACTTTTTATGTTGAAAATAGGAGGAAATAGAACATGTCAAATGAATTAATGGATGATTTACGTTGGAGAGGTTTGCTATACCAGCAGACGAATGAAGAAGGTCTTGAGAAGCTTCTAACAGACGAGAAGATTTCTCTTTACTGTGGGGTAGACCCGACAGCAGATAGTATGCACATCGGTCATATCGTACCATTGCTGACGCTGCGTCGCTTCCAGTTACACGGACACCAGCCGATTCTATTGATCGGTGGCGCTACAGGGATGATTGGGGATCCATCAGGACGCTCTGAAGAACGCCAATTGCAAACGACGGATCAAGTAGACGATAATGTCCGTGGAATTAAAAAACAACTAGAAATGATCTTTGATTTCCAAACAGAAAATGGCGCAAAACTTGTTAATAATAACGACTGGATCGGTTCCATGTCATTAATCGAATTCTTGCGTGATTACGGTAAATTGCTAAGCGTCAATTACATGCTAGCAAAAGATAATGTTGCGTCTCGTTTAGATCAAGGGATTTCCTTCACGGAATTCTCGTACATGTTGATGCAAGGTGCGGACTTCAACCACTTATATGATAACCATAATTGCCGCGTGCAAATCGGTGGATCAGATCAGTGGGGGAATATCACGACAGGTCTAGAAGTCATCCGTAAAATGCATGATGAAGAAGTACAAGCATACGGATTTACGATTCCATTAGTAACAAAAGCAGATGGCACGAAATTCGGTAAATCTGCTGGCGGCGCGGTATGGCTCGATGCAAAGAAAACTTCTCCATATGAGTTTTACCAATTCTGGATCAACGCAGCAGACGCGGACGTTGTGAAATACTTGAAAATCTTCACATTCCTAAGCCGTGAAGAAATCGAAGCACTTGAAGTATCCGTACAAGAAGAGCCACATTTACGTAAAGCACAAAAGACGTTGGCAGAAGAAATGACGCGCTTAGTTCACGGTCAAGACTCACTGGATCAAGCACTACGTATTTCTGCAGCACTATTTAGCGGTGACTTAAAAGCATTAACGGCTACTGAAATGAAAGATGCGTTTAAAGATGTACCGACTGTAGAAATGGAAAAAGCGGATCAAAACATCGTTGATTTCATTGTGCAAGCGGGTGTATCTCCATCGAAACGCCAGGCACGTGAAGATGTAACAAACGGTGCGATTTCCTTTAACGGTGAGCGTATTACAGATACAGCCTTCACAGTAGGGGCGGAGCAACGTTTGGAAGACGCATTCACCATTGTGAGACGTGGGAAAAAGAAGTATAGTATGGTGAAGTTTGTTTAACTAGGAGATCATGAATTGAAAAAAGAGTATATGATGTACGCCATGACATTAGGTTTAATAGGCGACGCGATTAATAAAATGATCGATGCGGTGGAAGTGAAAAGCCCAGAAGGTGTTAAACGCGCCGCAAAGCTATTTTCTAGTGTAGCGACCACCATGAAAGAAGAAACACCTCCTGACATTTTCGCGATTGAGCATCAGGAATTGGTCGAAGCTTTTACACTGTGGAACGTAGCGAACAAGCAAGCGACCGCCATGCGTTCTGAAAATATCGTTGAAGCTGCATCAGCCGCTTTAAATAAGCATGAAGGTTTTTTGGTCAGTATTATGGACCGAATTTATGAGAAGTTACGCAATTAATATTGGGTGAAAAGGCATCTCTTCGGAGGTGTCTTTTTTGCGTTAGAAATAAAAACTATTATGGATAGCAGGAATCATAAAAAGTGCCTATGCAAAACAGTCATATTCGCTTGAACGAACGGAGAAGTTTGATACATAAGCACTGTAAAATAATACGTTTTTATTTAGTTAACAACTTTTTGATTATGCGAATATCTGTGTCGTGGTCGTTTAGTAAGCGCTGAGTCTTACGCATATCATCTGATTTTACTTTGTTGAATAAAATCTGTTCAGAGAACGTATCGATTTTCTGGCTATTGGCAACAGACCTTACAACTTGTTCGGAAATAGCTTGCTTCATAGATATTTGTTCTTCTTTGATTATGGAAATATCGGTCTTAAGAGAAGAAATATCTTGCTCCATATTGCTTACTTTGTCTACCAAGAGTTCAAGAAGTTCACGATCTTTCATGGAAATCCTCCTTTTGTTTTATACCTAAATTTTTACAAAAGATGCATACTTGAGATGTAATTACTTTTTATTTGTTTTTTATCATATCATGTTTCACACGCCTTGTACAGAACGTATATTCGTAATCAATAGTGTTCTAAAGAAATTGTTTGCGCAATGACAATCCTGAACGTTCAAGAAAATCTGAAAACATAGCGCTAACATCCTCAACATAAAAGGGTTTTCCTTCTCTATGTCGAATACTGTAGATAGAGGGAAGTGAGAAGTTTGAAAAAGTACAGAGTACATTACCACTTTGCAGGCGCTGAAAGTATTGTAAGAATCATTGAAGCGGCAGATCCAGAAGATGCTTTAGGGGTAGCTACAAACTCCCGAAGCAATGATATTGTTTTTACTGATAGCAAAGGGACGTTATATTGTTTCTTTTATAGAGACGTGAAATATGTTTCAATTGCAGAAGATAGATCGTAAACAGCAGAAATATTATTTTTTGCTAAATAATAATTCGGAGCGTCCTTTAGAGGGACGTTCTTTTTATTTGTTCTATTAACGCCTCACAAAGAAGGATTGCCTCTTCACGTTACATAATAAAAAATACATGTAAATATAGTTTTTTGGCACGTTTCAAAATGGTACAACGGACGTATCATCTAGAACCGAAGGAGCGTACCAATGTGAAACGACACACCGTATCATATTGGTACGGCCTATAACCAAAGAACTTAAGAATTAAAGAATTAAAGAATTAAAGAATTAAAGAATTAAAGAATAAAGATATTGTCGAGAAGCATCTCGACGTCTAATATTTCGTAGTTCATTTTTTACCGAGAAAAAATTTGCACACCTAGTATCCTTTTTGCTTCTCAGCTCTATATAGTGTGCAAAGCTAACCTGGTGGTATTTTGTAACTTGAAGCCAAAAACTACGTCTACGTTCAAAAGGAGTGGAGAATTATGAGAAAACGAATGCTGCTACTTTCTGTTTTTTTATTACTAACAGCTTGCTCTTTCAATCCATCTTCGCAGAACACGATTATTGACTGGGTAGATTTTGTGAAATGGAATGATACGACGTATGGAGCGAAATATGAAATGAATGAGCTTGAAAAAGATTGGGAAACTGCTGGAGAAGTAGGAGAAGTGCAGTATATGTTGGATGGTCACGCGGATGCCTATCATCAGTCTAAAAATGGAGATGCTACTTACTTGTCAAAAGGGACGAAATTATTCGCAATGAAGGGGTATGATCCGGCATTTCGGATTATAGCGGACGGTAAAGTATACGAAGTAACTGAATCGGATACTGCTGAGACGGTTGGGGATTTTTTAGATATTAAAGGGAAAGTACAGCGGGTTATTTTACAAAGTGAGCAAGATTTATCGTTCATCGGGGAGTTTTCGGATGAGCATGCGGAGCGGCTGATTGCAGAATTGCTGATCATGCCGTATGAACCAGATAAGCGTGCGACGGAAGGCGAGCGAGTGTTTTTCGGAATTGAGTTAGTAGATGGGACTATGACGCGATCGCTTTATTGGCCTGAAACTGGTTATGTTAATTATGGTGGTATGGCTTCGGAGGAGATGAAAGAGATTTTTGAGGCTGAGATGGGGGAGTATGGTTACTAATAAAATGACTTTAATAAATAAAAAAATGTGTGAAACAATCATATTTGTTTAAACAAACCATGAAAGTTTGGAACAGGTACTCTATATAAATGGATCACACCTTGGTCAAAGGATGACATTACTGAAAAGTTCGTTAAGCTATTATTGCATATACCACGCCAAGAGAAGCACCTACAAAGTAAGATGTATTTTCATGAGAAAAGAGCCACCAAAGGCTCTAGTGATATTCTTTAGATTTCCTTAGATCTCTATAGAGACTCTACAAAGTGAAGTACAATATCGTTAAAAGAACACTCGATATCTCCAATGGTTTATACAATTATGTTTGCATCGCTGTCGTACCTCTTATTAAAAATCGGTTTTACATTGTTATTCTAGATCAAAGCTTTTGCGAGTTCAATTGCCAAAATTTTATTTTCTTCCAAAACAAAACACCTCCTAGATGATTATATTTGGGTGAATAAGAGAATATGAAAAACACTACATTTGGTGGAAGGTATGACAGAAGTAGATAAGGAACTTGCGTCGTAAAATTACTTGTGTAATAAACATTCATGTATGTTTAGACAAATACGAGAGTTTTGCACAAGGGTATCTATTAATAAATCGGAACTTAAATTCTATGTTAAATTTGATTGGTTAAGTTCATGTAGCACAATGAGAATTATTATGTATTTCAACATTAATGAAAGTACCAGGCTCTAAAACGACTTAATGTGTCGGGACCGGGTACTTTAAATTTAATATAGTACTGAAAACGTTTTCATAATTATCTTTACAACTTTCTACCCAATTGATATAATCTGAATAGTTATAACATTATATTCTATTGGAAAGGAATGTCTTGCTTGAAAATTGATAAATCCACTGCGATTCCACTATACTCGCAGGTTGAAAGTAAGTTAGAAGATAATATTATATCTGGCGTTTGGGATGTTGGCTATCAACTACCGACTGAAACGGAATTAGCTAGATTGTTGGATGTTAGTAATATTACTATTAAACGAGCGATTATGAACCTCGTCGATAAAGGGATGCTTGTTCGCCAGCGGGGGCGTGGAACATTTGTGACAGGAGAGCAGACGGAAAAGAATATTCATAAGTCTGAGTTTATTAGGATGGATGAACAAGTAAGTAACAGCCACGATTTACTTAGTAAGGAGTATCATAAACTAAATCCGAGTATTGCTAAAAAGTTAGAAATGACAGTAGATACTGAGTTTGTTTATTTAGAGCGTGTCGGATATGAGGACGGAGAAAAGGTATCATTAGAGTATACGTACATTCCTCAAAAAGTATGGCCAGAAGAAGAGCTGATCGTAGATGAAAATGTTTTTATTTATGATGTGTTAAAAAAAGTCTGTGGTATAACTTTAAAACGATCAAAGAACTACTTTTCCGGTGCGGTTGCGAACGAAAAAGAAGTTGAGTTGTTAGGGGTACGCCAAAATACACCTCTTTTTGTATGGGAACGCATTACGTTTTCTCATACAGATGAAGCAGTCGAATATTCAAAGTTTGTCATGAAGCAAGATAAAGATAAGTATTATTTGGAATTGGACTTAACATGAATGATAGAAACTATGCTTAGCATAGTTTTCTGCAGTATATAATGTTATAACATTATACTTTTATAAATAACTATATCGTTTAACTAACAAATAAATTAACAACATAAAGGATGTGGAGAATATGAAATGGAAAATCGCACCGCCTACTACAACTGCTTTACTCATGTTTATGATCGTGATTGTTGCTGCGCTAACCTATATCGTACCTGCAGGGCAATTTGATCGGGTGTTGGATGAAAAGACAGAGCGAGAACTTATTGTTGCAGATAGCTTTAATTATGTGGAACAAACACCTGTAGGAATCGGTGGAATTCTCTCGTCCGTATTCGGTGGAATCGTTGGTGCTGCTGAAATCATTGCGTTCGTTTTAATTGTTGGTGGAGTATTTGGAGTGATCGTGAAAAGTGGGGCTATTAATGCCGCTCTTGCTAGATTAATTCATCGATTGCAAGGTAAAGAGTCAGTTTTCATTATCATTGCAATGACAGCGTTTGCAATGGGTGGAGCTACATTTGGAATGGCAGAAGAAACATTACCATTCGTCGCTATTGTTTTAGCAGCAACGATTGCGATGGGGTATGACCGCATTGTTGCGGTATCCATCGTTGTAGTAGGAGTGTATGCCGGGTATTCTGCAGGACCGTTAAATCCGTTTAACGTAGGGATCGCTCAAGGGATTGCCGAGCTTCCTTTGTTTTCGGGTATTGGGTTGAGAACCGTTCTAATGGTTGGCGGGCTAATCATTGCGATTCATCATACATTGCGCTATGCCAAAAAGGTCAAGCTGGATCCATCTACTAGTTTGTTAGTGGGCGAAAAAGAGGTTGAGACAGACACAACCTTACTAGAGAATCTGACGATGACTAGACGTCATAAGTGGATTATGGGGATTCTCGGTCTATCTTTAATTGTCTTAGTATTCGGTGTTCTGAAATATGGTTGGTATTTAGGGGAGATTTCTGCTCTTATGCTTCTTATGGGAATTGTTATCGGTATGATTGCGTTTAATGGTAGTTTTAATCAGTTTACAGATGAATTTATGAAAGGTGCAGCGGAAATGACAGCTGCCGCACTTATTATTGGACTATCTAGGGCAATTCTCGTTGTGATGGAAGAAGGACAAATTATTGACACGCTAGTCTATGCGGTATCTGTACCACTTGGAAATCTCCATAGTGTATTTGCGGCATGGGGTATGTATATTTCACAAGGATTGATTAACTTTGTTATACCATCTTCGACCGGACAAGCAGCCGTAGTCATGCCGATTATGTCTTCAATCAGTGATGTAATTGGGATTAACCGTCAAATTGCTGTTCAAGCGTTTCAGTCGGGAGATGGATACTGGAATATGATTACACCTACACATCCTGTGTTAATGGCTGCACTTGGAATCGCTGCAGTACCGTTTGGCAAATGGGTTCGTTTTGCGGGACCATTGGTGTTTAAATGGACAATTTGGGTCATGATTATATTGGCTATTGGCGTTTGGACAAATTGGGGTCCGTTTTAATTAGAAAAATAATTTAATCGTAGGCATAATTGTGTAAATAAATTACTGGAGTGATGGTAGATGAATAAAACATTGAAGTGGACGATTATTGGTGGAGGAAACGGTGGACAGACGACTGCAGGACATTTAGGTATGATGGGGTTTGACGTGACGATTTACGATATATTTGAAGAAACTATTGAAGTGATCCAAGAACAAGGAGGTGTGTATCTAGAAGATGCATTAACAGGTTTTGGCACCGTGTCACGTGCGACCACTAATATAGAAGAAGCATTGACAGGCGCTGACATTGTTTTTGTGACAGTTCCCGCAACTGCTCATGCCTCTGTTGCTACATCATGTGCACCTTATTTGCAAGATGGTCAAATCGTAATTTTAAATCCTGCTGCCTCATTCGGATCTCTCATATTTAGAAAAATACTAGATGATGCAGGATGTACCGCTGAGGTTACGCTAGGAGAAACGAACACACTACTCTACGGTTGTCGTATTATAAAGCCTGGTACGACGCAAGTGTTTGGATTAAAGAATCGTATTTTAACAGCGGCGTTACCTGCAACAGAAACGGATCGAGTCGTAGCTATATTGCAAGAAGCGTTCCCACAATTTGAAGCGTGTGACAGTATACTAGTCACTAGTTTTGATAATACCAATCCTATTTTACATCCAGCTACGACCCTATTTAATATAGGAATCATTGAATCGGAACAAGAATGGCGTTTCTATGTAGATGGATTCACGCCTAGTATTGGAAAATATGTAGAGAAAATGGATGAAGAGCGATTGGCCATAGGTAAAGCGTTAGGTTTAGATTTACTATCATGCTTGAAACAGTTAGAAATCGAGTATGACGTGTTTAAAGAGACGTTAGCAGAATCCGTTAGCAGCAATCCGGTTTATCAAGACATCGGCGGACAACATACGCTAGAGACTCGCTACTTAACAGAGGATATACCGATGGGGCTAATTCCATTCATTGAACTTGGGAACATGTTAGGTCTTCCGACAATTCATATGCAAACTGCAGCGACGATGGGGCAGTTATTGTTAGGACGAAGTCTAATGGAAGACGCGCGGACGCTAAAAGCATTAGGTTTGGAAGGTATGACGGTTAAGGAGTTTTTGGAGTTTGTTCAAACAGGTCGGAAATGAGTATAAAGAAGAAAAAGGAACCTCAATTTGTAACGGGTTCAGTTCACGGGGAGAAAACGTTAAAAAGTATGGCATATGGGGACACAATTCGCACATGAATTGGCGTCCCCATTTTTGTTGTTGTATCAACGTTTAAGATGATTATAGATAGTCAATCGCATTACAATTGGTGGACAAATTAACAACAGCGCATAAATTTATGTGCCTCAGCTAATTAAGTTGTTAATATGCTTGTCAATAGGTGGGTGAAATGGTTTCCTTGAAATCAATTTTGAAATAACTGAAAACGTCGAAGGGAAAAAGGTGTTTTGTGCTAAAATAGATTATAAGAGGGTGGCTTATTAAACAAACGGGCCATTTTGTAGGAATCTATCTAATGGATGAGGTGATGATAATTTTTAAGCTAGTAAATAAAACTGCTTTTAAAAGGGCTGTAGTTTTCTTTGTTATAGCTACGATAATGACAGTATTGGGAACAGTAATAACTTACTTTGTTAATCCTGATTTAAAAGGAGTAATGGAGTCCTTTGGAAATAGTTCATCGGATCAATTGAATGAATTTACGGGGATTAAAAAAGTATGGGCATACATTGTGAATAATGGATTCATGGTGCCTTTGCAAATGTTTGTGTTGGCTTTAATTCCCATACAGTTTCTATATCTAATAAATGTAATATCAACTGCTATTCTCCCTGGTATTCTTTTTGGTGTTGTTTTGCAGTTGGATTTTATAAAAGGCATTGAGATGATTACGTCTACCCTTCCTCATTATTTTGTTGAAATTTTTGCGTTTTGTTTATTTGCAGCAGTTCTATTTAATTTAAATCGAGTCATTAGAGAAAAATTTAGAAGTGTATTCAAGAAAGATAAAGGTCAGGTTCCTCTTGCTAAGAAAGTTTTTGGCGCAATGAAAATTTACGGGGTATTAATATTACCAATGATTATTGTAGCTGCATTTTTGGAGACTTACATAGCTGATATTATATTTAACCTTTTTCAGTAATAGGTTCGACAATCGGGCGCGATTGTAAGACAACGCCGTATCAGAATCGGCCCGAATTACAGAGAAAAATAATTTTGATTGCGAACAATAACGCTTGAAAAATGATTGAAAAGTAGGGGGAATATTGGAGACTATTACCGAAAAACTAATATACGTTGCTTTATTTATTTTTATCATTCATTCTATTGAAACGCTTGCCTATGCAGTAAGGTTATCTGGGGCAAGGGTAAAGAGGATTGCCACAGCATTATCTCTTTTTAATATAATGGTAATGGTTTCAAGATTGGCGAATATGATGCAACAACCTTTTACAGGAAGTTTGATTGACAATGCTCCAAGTACTAATGGACAAGAGTTTGTAGCGACACAATTTCGCTTTCTAATAGGTGCGTCAACAGTCGGGACGATTTTCGGGATGCTTTTACTCCCTACTTTTATAGCCCTATTTTCAAGAGCAATTATTCATTTATCCGAAGAGAGGGGATCCATCCCATCTTTATTTAAAAGACTTTTTTCCTTACAGTACATAAAACGAGGCATAACACATTTCAGTTTACCGAGATTTTCATATCTAAAAGATACCGAAATCAAAGATATTCCAGTGAGGTTATTCTTAATAAATATGATAATAACAGCAATATACACTATCGGTGTGTTATCTGCTTTATATGCAGCGTTGCTTACCCCAGAACGTGCAACAACAGCAATTATGGCATCGGGTTTAATAAACGGGGTGGCCACAATACTGTTAATTATTTTCGTCGATCCAAAGGTCTCTGTCATTGCAGATGATGTAGTGAATGGAAGAGGGAATTACCAAACCCTTAAGAATATGTCATTAATGATGGTTACTTCAAGACTATTAGGAACTTTATTGGCACAAGTATTCTTTATACCAGGAGCTAAGTACATTGCTTGGTTTACGCAATTCATAGTTTGATGTGAGACTTCGTCAATCGGGTGCGATTGCTTTATAAGCGATTTTGTCTGTATCGCAATCGTGCCAAAGGTTCTTGAATAAGATATTTGTGGCAGAACGTAGAATCGAGGAAGATAAATGAAGCTTTTTAAATCTATGAATAAAAAAGAATCATTGAATTGGAAAAAGGCAGCTATACTTGGTTTTTACACGTTTCTGCTGTTACTGACTGTAAACTATATTTTTTATTTAAGGATGGATAAGGGTCTCATCTCTTCACGCTCAATCTTCTGGAGTGGCTTAGTAGTTGCTTTTGGATATGATGCTTTATTGAATATTAAAGACAAAATAAAACCTGGCTACAAGGCTCCAGGTAGTTGAATATACCTTTGCTATAAACGGGGGCGTTAACTGTACAACTGTTGCGCACCAAACGGTCTAAATTATTTTAAAAAGGACGGTGATAGAATGTCTTTAAGCTTTATATATATATTAGTGTTATCGATTTTTGTAAGTTCAGTTGGTGGCTTTATTTTTTATAAACTAAGTTATAAATTTCTGTTACCGAAAACGATTAGTTCTGTGTTAGGTGGGATATTAACTTTACTTCTAAGTTATTTATTTGTAATGATTTTTATCGAAGTAAATTTATTATATGGCGCTATAATTGCATTGGCTATATATATTTGGTTCCTCAAAATTCCAGAGAGACATTTGGAATAAAAATTATTATTAACGGGTGCGATTGCTTTATAAGCAATTTCGTCTATATCGCAATCTGGCCATTTTCATATATATGCAACTTTTTCTTTGTCTTAACGACTAACCTTTAACAGGGGGAGAAAAAATGAAGAAAATATATTTATGGGGGTAATAATTTGCACTTCATTACTAAATCTTTAGATACACTAAAGAACCGATTAGGTACAAATGGAGAAATCTTAATTTACGGAGAAAAAGGTAATTATTACGAAGGAATATGCTCATTTAATTTATCTGCAGAAGATAATGAAATATTGTACTTAGAAAAAGAAAACGGTATAAAATTGCCAGAAGACTATCGAATGCTCTTAAATTATAGTAATGGAATAAAATTATTCCAAGTGGTAATGGATAATATAAATATCGGTGGTGGACTTGAGCTTTTTTCTTTGAATGAAATTCAAGAAAATGCAGGAAATGTCCAACATCCATACTTACCAATAGGATACCTATCTGAAAATTATCTATCTATCAATATGGAGTGCGTTAAAAACAATCAACCTAACTATTTGTACCACTGTAGTTTTTTAGAAGCTATACCTCTAAATTTAAATTTGGAACTTTTTGTAGATAGATATATTATTTCACAAGGTTCTAATTTTTGGGATTGGCCAATATATACAGCTGATAATTTCTATAAGTTCGATGAATAATTTTTAATCATTTAAGACTGCCTCCAGTGAAAATGGAGAAAGTCTTATTTTTTATTACTAACCTTTGATAACATAATTTTTTCCTACATCCTTCCCTTTTCCCAAAATGAAAAGAGATATGAATTTTCAATCTGGGAGTGTGGTTCACCGCCCGCCCATAAGACACGCGTCCGGCTGCAGCGCAGATCAACGGGTTCAAAAGCTGATCTTTCTAGGGGGCGATTGTGGAACAAGTGATACGAAATTTATATTAGGAAATAAGGTAAGTAAAAAACGCACAGGCGTTAAATATTCTGTGCGTTTTTTCTTGCTTTTTCTATTGTTGATTTATGTATAAAACACATGCTAAATCGGTTGTTATTTGACTTGTTATTGTCGGTTTTCTCCCCATCAATCGAACCCGTTACTCAATTTGGGGTTCCTTTTGTTTGAAGAAAGTACTGGATCGGTACACGATTTAGAATTGTATCTGGACCTGGTATCTTAATAAAAAACCCCGCCAACTGAGAAGAATCTCAGCCAACGGGGTTTCCTTGTTATTAACGAGAGTAGAATTCAACGATCAATGCTTCGTTGATTTCAGCAGCTAATTCGCCGCGCTCTGGAAGGCGTACGAATGTACCTTTTTTCGTATCTTTATCGAAAGTTACGAAGTCTGGAACGAAGTTGTTTACTTCTAGTGCTTCTTCGATAGCAGTCAAGTTTTGAGATTTCTCACGAAGAGAGATTTCAGAACCTGGCTTTACTGCGAATGAAGGGATGTCAACGCGCTTGCCGTCTACCAAGATGTGACCGTGGTTGACTAGCTGACGAGCTGCACGACGAGTGCGTGCAAGACCCATGCGGTAAACAACGCTGTCTAGGCGAGCTTCAAGAAGGATCATGAAGTTTTCACCGTGAATACCTTGCATTTTACCAGCTTTGTTGAAAAGTGTGCGGAATTGACGTTCGTTTACTCCGTACATAAAGCGTAGTTTTTGTTTTTCTTGTAATTGCATTCCGTATTCGGAAAGTTTTTTACGTTGGTTTGGACCGTGTTGTCCTGGTGCGTATGGACGCTTTTCAATTTCTTTACCAGTGCCTGTTAGTGAGATACCTAAACGGCGTGACAGTTTCCAAGATGGACCTGTATATCGAGCCATGAGAGACTCCTCCTCTGTTGGTTTTATTTTGTTGTAAAATAAGACCAGATATGTTCAATCCATCTGCCATTCTATAATCTTGCAACTTCGCCCCTGCAGCCTCGAGGTTACGTGGTGCACCTTAAAAAAGGAATAGACTGGACAAAATAGAACACATAACTGCTGCGAATATTTTACACAAAGCATAGCATACCAATTTATTGACTATTGGTCAAGCATTTCATTTTAAGAAGATGAATTAAAAGAATGTACTCCAGTTTTTTAAAACGATAATTACTACAACAATTAGCGGATTGTTCTGGAATGTGGCGAGTGCAAAGATGTGCTCCTAACACTTCACTTTTACTCGCAAAAGCCGTTCTTCGTCACGGCTCTTCCACCTGGAACAGAAATCAACGTTTTTTAACTAGTTACAAATTTCTTTATTCAACTTATAATAGATGGAAGTTCATGCTCTTTCGTTTTTCAAACAATCGATGTACACTGTAGTAAAGCGCTTTCATTAAGACGTGAATAAGCTATAACAAGGAGGAATCAGCATGAAGACGAATAACAACTGGCACAAAGAGACGGCGATGATTCATGAAGGATATGACAGCGAGGATCATCAAGGAAGTCTGGCGGTGCCGCTGTATCAGACCTCAACCTATGTATTTGATTCGGCTGAACAAGGCGAGCGGCGTTTTGTGGGTGAAGAAGCGGGGAATATTTATTCTCGTTTAGGAAATCCGACGGTCGCGGTGCTTGAAGACCGTATTGCTAAAATGGAGGAGGGCGCAGCAGGTCTCGCATTTGCTTCCGGTATGGCAGCGGTCAGTTCGGTGCTCGTTCATTTGACGAAGGCGAATGATCATATAATTTGCTCGCGTGGGATTTATGGTTGCACATTCGGATTCTTAAAAATATTAGAAGAAAAGTATAATATTACGCATGATTTAATTTCCATGAAAACAGAACAAGAGATTGAAAAAGCGGTGAAGCCTGAGACTACATGTATATATGTAGAAACGCCAATCAATCCGACGATGGAGCTAGCTGATCTCGAAGCGGTAGTCAATGTAGCCAAGCGTCATAATTTGAAAGTGGTAGTGGATAATACATTCTGCTCACCTTATATCCAAACACCGTTGACGTTCGGCGTAGATTATGTACTTCATAGCGCGACGAAATACATTAATGGACACGGTGACGTAATTGCAGGACTGCTCGTAGGTAATGATGCAGACGAGATGGCGAAGATTCGTGGTACAGTGTTAAAAGATTTCGGTGGTATCATTTCACCTTTCGATGCGTGGCTGTTGTTACGCGGCATTAAGACATTACCTATTCGTATGGATCGACATTCAGCCAATGCCAAAATTATTTTTGACTATTTACAGAAGCACCCGAAAGTAGAAGATGTATTCTATCCGTTTGACGATCAGCATCCCCAGTATGAGATTGCGAAGAAGCAGATGAAAATGGGTGGAGGATTGATTTCCTTTACGATTAAAGGTGGAAAAGAAGATGCGCAGAAGTTGTTGAATCATTTATCGCTCGTCAAATTGGCGGTCAGTCTAGGGGACGCGGAGACGCTTATGCAGCATCCAGCGACGATGACACACTCTGCTGTGCCAAAAGAAGACCGTGAGAAGATGGGTGTGTCGGATACGTTACTACGCTTATCTGTAGGTCTAGAGCATATGGATGATATCATGGCAGACTTAGATCAAGCGTTTGAAGCGATCTGAATTGAAAAAAGCGAGCGTCCCATATCGGGGAGCTCGCTTTTTATATAGGATCTTTAATGTTACGTTTGACAACGATTATATGTGTTGATTTATATAGCATGTAGATTCTGATTGGACCTCTTTTGCCGCGGTCGTGTTCTACTGGTTGTTTCCCTTAAGCAACGCAAACCCTACCTACTTTTGCGTCCTTGCGACCCTATAGTCGCGCCAGTGATGAATAAGTGTTCCGAATAAACATCTGCAGAACGCCATTTTTTTATGTCAGATCTGTTATCAATCCCAATCAGTAACTATACATGAATGAAGATTGTTTGTCAACAAGGCTTTACACTATCAGAGTCGCAAAGTTTACAAACTATTGAAAAGGGAACTAGTAAATTAGAGCCTGTTGTTGCCTACAGGAAAATTTTTATTGGAGGGATTAGGATGAACGTAGAGATTGTAAACGAATTTCCTCATGAGTTTTTGAAGGAGCAAGCGGAGACATGTATCTCCATTTATCAACCGACCCACCGGTATCGACCTGAAAATCAACAAGACCCGATCAGATTTAAAAATTTATTACAACAAGTGCAGGAAGAGTTGTCTAAAAAACATGCAGCGAATGAAGTGAAGAGTCTACTATCGCCACTTGAGAAACTAGAAGGCGAGCGTCCTTTCTGGGCACACGCAGGAGATGGACTGGCATTGTTTGCGACGAAGGATCGTATCATAGCGTATCGTCTGCAACGTCCTGTGCCTGAATTGGCGATTGTGTCAGACAGTTTCCATATTAAACCGCTTATTCGCGTATTCCAATCTGCCGACCGTTATCATCTACTCGGCGTCAATAGACAAGAATTCAAACTTTTTGAAGGGAATCGCTATGGTATAAAGGAAGTAGAGATCCCTGAGGAATTGGCGAAAACGAAGGACGAAGCGATTGGTGATCAAGTGACGGAGTCCTATTTAGGTACTGGCAATTCAGGTGGAGCTGCTGGAGCTGCTATGATACATGGACATGGTGGTAAAAAAGATGAAATTGATATTGATATTGAGCGTTATTTCCGATATGTAGATCGAACGGTTGCGGAACATTACTCTAAACCGATGGAACTTCCTTTATATTTAGTCACGCTCTCCGAATATCAGACGCAGTTCAAAGAGTTAAGTCATAATCCACACCTACAAGCCGAAGGAATTAAGTCCGACTTTGAGGCACTTAGCCTGGAGCAACTACGTAAAATGGCTTGGGAATTAGTAGAGCCAACGTACTTACAGAAAACAAAAGACTTAGTGGAGAACTTTGAAAATGCTAAAGCGAATGATCAAGGTTCTGGAAACATCCAAGAAATTGCTAAAGCAGCAAGTGAGGATCGTATTAGACGACTTATATTGGAAGATGATTATCTGTATCCAGGTAAAATGAATCTAGGCACAGGAGAAATACAGACGAATAACCTGGAGGAATCTGCAGTGGATGACGTCCTGGATGACTTAGCAGAAATCGTCTTTAAAACCGGAGGAGAAGTAGTCGTTCTTCCGAAAGAACGGATGCCTGTAGAAACGGGTGCAGCTGCAATTTTTAGATGGTAAGAAGAAAATCCGGCCAAGAGAAATCTCTTGGTCGGATTTTACTGTTATTTTTCTTGTTCAAGTATTTCTTTAGCTGCAGTCAACGCGGTTTGTACGCGTGGAAACCCAACATACGGAATGAGTTGCATGATGCTCTCCACGATTTCCGTTCTCGTTAAACCGACTGTCAATGCGCGCTTTACATGCGTTTGGATTTGTGTAGTCGCCCCTTGTGTGACAAGCGAAGCGAGTGTTACCAATTGTCTTTGTTTACTGTCGAGTCCTGGCCGTGAATAAATTTCCCCATACGCGAACTCCACTATGTACTTCCGTAAATCAGGTGCCAATCCTTTTAATGCATCAGCTGTCATCATGCGTTCGGCCTCTTCTTCACTCACATATTCCTTGATTTTCTCTAGTCCTGCTTCAATACGTTCTGTTGACAATGAAATAACCCCCTATTTTCTTGTTGTAATATAAAGAAAGTATAGCATATTCTGATTATTGTTTTGATTTTCTGTCTGGAAATTATGTAGTTATTATCAGTTTAAAACATAATAATGGTTCAAAGGATGTGAAATTCGTCATTATTGTTTAAGGAAGGCTAAGAGTAGGTATAGATGAATAGGTCAAAAAAACAAGTATTTATGGAGGTAATGAAGAATGGATAAGTTTTTCCTAGAGAATGCAGTACAGGCTAAAAAGAAGATTGAAGAATTGGTAGCACAAGGTTACACACATGATGAGGTGTATGTTTTCGCACATAGTGAAGATCGTGAAGACAAAATTTCAGATGCACTGGATTCAGAGCAAGTAGGTATGGCCGAGATGGGCTTCCTCGATACAATGAAGAACATGTTCACATCTCGTGGCGATACATTGCGCGCGCAGATGGAGTCAATAGGTCTTTCAAAAGCAGAAGCTGAAGAAGGCGAAAGCGAACTAGACAAAGGTAGACTATTACTAGTCGCTAAAAAATAAGAAAGTAAAAAACCGGTCAGAGGATTGTATTCCTTTGACCGGTTTTATTTTTGAATACAAAACGAGTAGGACGCGTCCCCTTTGAAATGTAAATCCTGAGCTGTATCTCTATCACTTACTTTTCTTCATTAGACATTGCCTCGTAATAAGCATCCACCGGTATAAACAACCCGACCTTACCATGCGTCTCGTCATCTAGCGTAGCAAACACAATGCCGATGACCTTACCTTCTTCATTTATTACAGGACTTCCACTATTCCCTCTATAAACAGGTGCTTTTATCATGACGACAGGAATATCCCAGTCTGCTAGCTGTTTGTAGTCAATCGTGTGACCCTTATTTGCTATTCCTGAAAAGCTCAAAGGATTACCGATAAATGTAATTGGCTCATGGTCATAAAAAGTCGTTTCTTCCGCTAATGTTACGTGAGGGAGATTGGTTCCGTTCACTTCAAGTACCGCAAGATCGATGTCTGGAAACACTTTCGTGACATCTGCGGTGAATCGTTCGCCTTCAGGGAAAGAGACAATCATCGATTCATTGCCTTCTACTACATGATAATTCGTAATAATGGTACCTTGTTCATTAATGGAAAACCCTGTACCTTTAGTATTTTCTGTAGCTACGACAACTACCGCTTCTTTATATTCTGCTATTTGTGGATCTGAAGATAACTCTGACGATGCTTGTAGAAACTCCAAAGCTGGAATCGAGTATATCTGAAAGACAATGGCGAACGTGCTGAGTGCTAGAGTAGTTGCCATGATCCAAAACATCCACTTAGGGAAAGGGCGATAGGTGCGTCGGACATTTTTTTCAGCAGCTGCTTTTTCTAATGCTTCACGTTGTGCTTCGAGTACGAGATCTTGCAGTTCATCATCGTCCAAGTCTTCTTGATACGGATCTTTGCTATCCACTAGTCCCACCTCTTTCTCGTACATAGTTTACCAGATAATGAATGCGAAGGGAGCTAACCGAGTTTAGTGGGAAGATACTATATACTGTATAAATGAATAGTTCGCAAAATTTGTAACAATAGAATACGAAAATATGAATAACCGTGTGGAAATATCCCAAGATGTGATAAAAAGTTCGTTGTTTTTTAAAAAAGATGTGAATAGAAGACGAAAATGCTTTAAACATGTTACGATATACTATAATATCTAAAGTAGTCACTTTATGCGCGAAGTGTGGGATAGGGGGATCATAGTGAGATGATATACGTCATCATTCCATTAGTTATCATCATTGTTTTAACGGTGATGGCATTTCTGTCTAGGCGAAAGCATATACAAGAAATCAGTGAAATGGAACAAGAAAAATTACAAATTCAAAACGAACCAATATTCGAAGAAATGACGAAAGTAAAGCAGTTGAATATGACTGGCGAAACAGAAGAAATGTTCGAGAGATGGCGCAATAATTGGACAGAAGTAGTAGATGATCGCCTTCATAATGTAGATTTGCTTTTACTGGATGCTGAAGGGCAAGTGGATCGTTTCCGCTTTAAGAAAGCAACGGAAACAGAAAAACAAATCCGCGAAATCTTGAACGAATGTGAAAAAGAGATGCGAACGATCTTGCAGGAACTAAACGAACTGATTGGCAGTGAAGAAAGAAATCGGTTTGAAATTGAAACGGTAAAAGAACACCACCGTGCCGCGCGCAAAAAGATCTTAGCTCATCAGTACGCATTTGGACCGGCAGTGGAGCCTTTAGAAAAAGAGTGGGAATCCTTCAATCCTAGATTTGAAGAGTACGACGCACTTATCGAAAATGGTAACTACTTACAAGCGCGTGAAATTGTGATTGTATTAGGAGCAAAAGAAGAACGCTTTTCGTTTTTACTTGATGAGATCCCTGCATTACTTAATGAGTTGCAAACGAAAATACCTGCTGCTTTGCGAGAATTGCGTAAAGGGATTATTGAAATGGAAGGTCAGGAGTATTACTTAGGACACCTGAAAATGCCTTCACGTTTTGACAAAATCGAACAACAAATTGCGGATCTTCGTCAATTATTAGCACGTTTGGATGTTGAAGAAGTAGCTGCGGAAGTGAATGAAATTCATGATGAAATCGAATCGTTCTACGACGTATTGGAAGAGGAAGTGAGTTCCCGTCATTACGTAGATGAGCATTTGGATCAAATGTTGGATCTGTTTGAAGAACTTCAATATGCGATTCCAGATACGATTGAAGAAGTGAAATTCGTTCAACAAAGTTACCGTCTTGATGAGAATGAAGTCATTATTCCACAAATGGCATTGCAAAAGTTGAACGCACTGGCGAAACGAATTGAAATATTCATTGAACGTCAAGATGCGAAAAACTTGGCCTACTCAGCTCAACAAATTGAGTTGCAAGAGCTAGTGGAAGAATTGGATGCAATCTCTGAAGCACATTCCAAGTTCAGTAACCGTATCAAAAATCTTCGAATCGATGAAAATCTTGTGCGCTCACGTATTGTGACTCTTGCACAGCAACTGCAAATTGCGGATCGTAATTTACACCGTGCCAATATCCCGGGTATTCCTGATGATATGGAAGTACAGCTTGAAGAAGCGGACGAACAAATATTCATCGTGAAACAAAGTCTAGAAGAAGTGCCACTTAATATGGCGTTGGTTGAATCATATGTTCAAAAAGCAGATACAGTAGTCACGGATGTTTGTGCGAAAGCGGCAGACATGATTGAAAATGCATTGCTTGTAGAACGAATCATCCAATACGGTAACCGTTACCGTGCGTCTCATCCGGAAGTTCACGAGAAATTGTTGAAAGCTGAAGAGTCCTTCATGCAATGTCGCTACTTAAGAGCATTGGAAGAAGCAGGTACTGCGGTTGAAGAAGTTGAACCAGGAGCCTTGAAAAAGATTCAAGGTATGATTCAAGTTAAAGTATAACTATATTCCGACAAAGCCACCGGTTTTCCGGTGGCTTTGTTTCGCTCATTCATATAGAAAGGAGAGGATTACATATGTATTTTGACCATAGCGCCACGACTCAGCCGGATGAAAGAGTTCTTCGCACCTTTATGGATGCTTCTGCATCGTATTTTGCAAATCCTGCATCGCTACATGCGGAAGGAAAACGTGCAGAAAAGTTATTAGAACGTGCGCGGACACAACTGCTTGGAACGATAGGACTTGGACTGACAGAAGGAATTTTCACTTCAGGCGGGACAGAATCCAATAATCTTGCCATACTAGGTTATGTGTACGCCAATCAGCATAAAGGTCGTCATTTGATTACAACAAGTATTGAACATCCTTCTGTATTGAATGTTTTTCAAGAATTAGAAAAACAGAACTTTACTGTGGATTATTTATCTGTAGATGAAGAAGGAAGAATTTCATTGGATGAACTACAAGCGAAGTTGCAAAAAGATACAATTTTAGTTAGTATCATGCATGTTAACAATGAAATAGGTACGATTCAGCCGATAGAGGAGTGTGCAAAAATCATCCATTCATCGTCACGTGCGATGTTCCATTCTGATTGTGTGCAGAGTTTTGGAAAGTTCTCCCTTACTGACTTTACGGATGGCCCTGATCTCGTTTCATTATCCGCTCATAAAATTTATGGAATAAAAAATAGTGGATTTTTAGCGTTTCGTAAAAATATACGACTGCAGCCACTTGTCTTTGGTGGCGGACAAGAACATAAATTACGTAGTGGAACCGTATCGGTGCCACATGCGGCGGCACTTGCGAAAGCGGCTCGTTTACTCGTAGAAGAAGTGGATATGCAACAGTTCCGACACTGGCGGAATGATCTGGTGGCGTTCTTCTCAGAAATTGATGAATGCAAAGTATTGGCACCAAACGCGAGCGCACCGTATATATTATCCGTCGCATTTGCACAGATTACGGGGGAGATTGCGATTAACTTCCTGCAACAGCAAGGATTGATCGTTTCGACTTCTAGTGCATGTTCTTCGAAGAATTCGGATGTTAGCCATGTAATAGAAGCCATTCAAGTTCCGCAAGAGTTTGAAAAAGGCGTCATTAGAATTAGCTTAGGTAAAAATCAAACAATAGAAGAAATCGAACAATTGAAAGTAGCGGTTCGTCAATTAGTCGAGCTGATCAGAAAAGGAGTGGGGAAATGAACTGGAATACCATTTTAATTCGATATGGTGAAATGTCGCTTAAGGGAAAAAATAAGAGTAAATTTATCCGTAAACTGAAAGCGAATATAAAAGCGGCTTTGTCCGATTTAGGAACGGTTACGATGCGTGCAGAACGTGACCGGATGTTCATTTATACAGAAAAACCGGAAGAACTGGATCGTGCAATTGAAATATTGCCGTCGATTTTTGGCATTCAATCATTCAGCCCAATCGTAATTTGTGCACCTACATTAGAAGACATTAAAGAAACATCATTAAAAGTTCTTGGCAAAACGGAGACTGCTGGCAAGACATTTAAAGTAGACGTCAAACGTGCAGACAAACGTTTCCCGCTCAATACAGGAGAATTGCAACAAGAATTGGGCGGTCATGTATTGAGAGTGTTCCCTGATTTAATCGTCCAAATGAAGAAACCTGAAATTTTATTGTATGTAGAGATCCAGCATGAAGCGGCTTATATCTCTTCACACACATATAAGGGAGCAGGTGGCATGCCTGTTGGCTCGAATGGCCATTCGTTGCTATTGTTATCAGGAGGAATAGACAGTCCGGTAGCGGGCTATATGATGATGAAACGCGGCGTGTCCTTTGATGCCATTCACTTTGCTAGTCCACCGTTCACAAGCGATTTGGCTATAGAGAAAGTAGAAGACATTGTGAGACAGCTAACAAAATTTGGGGCAGTCATTCGCTTGCATGTGATTCCGTTTACGGAGTTGCAACAAACAATTGTTAAACAAGTTCCAAGCAACTTGTCCATGACCACGACAAGAAGAATGATGATGAAAGTTGCCGAACAAGTACGAAAAGACACGAATTCACTTGGCCTGATCACAGGTGACAGCCTTGGACAAGTAGCAAGTCAGACGCTCGAGAGTATAACGGCTATTAACGAAGTGACGAATACACCGATCTTGCGTCCGCTCATCGCAATGGACAAATTAGAGATCATTCAGATCGCTGAAAAGATTGGGACATACGATATTTCCATCCGTCCATACGACGATTGCTGTACCGTATTCACGCCACCGAGTAATAAAACGAAGCCGCAAGTCGAGAAAGTCGCGTACTACGAAAGCTTCCAGGAGTTTGACGACATGGTAGCAGAAGTCGCTAGTCAGCGTGTAACGACCATTCCGAGCAAGCAGACGAAAGAGGACTTCGAAGACTTGTTGTAAAGAAAATATTACCTATTACCTTCCTTGCATGATATTTTGAAAAGTGACCATTCTAATGTCACAAGGAGGTGAACAACATGCCAAACAACAACAGCTCAAACCAATTGTTAGTTCCCGGAGTACAACAGGCTCTTAACCAAATGAAGGAAGAAATTGCTTCTGAATTTGGAGTACAACTTGGACCAGATGCTTCATCGCGTGCCAACGGATCCGTCGGCGGAGAAATTACAAAGCGATTAGTGCGTCAGGCTCAGTCACAAATGAACGGTTATACTAAGTAAATTGTAAGTCACGGGATGCCTCAGAAGCCACAATGCTTCTGGGGCATCTTTTTTAATTGGTTTAAGTTCAAGCTCAAAGTCAAAGTGGGACAGACTGTGTAAGTTTAAAGTAAGTACGAGGGGATGGATATTGATCGCTTATTGGCGCTAGTATGTGATCGGTTGTTGTGTTTTAAACTTTTTTATTACAAGTTCAAATTCAAGTAACCACAATCCTACCTTCAATGTACAATGATCAGTATTTCCTTCTTACATTGCAGGGATTCGTGCGTAGGAGTCGCCCCTTTGAAGTATAAATCCACTCACGTTTCCCAGTTCAGCCTATCCTTTATCTTTCATTCCTTCACCATGTTAAAAAACCTCATACTATACATATCCGAACAGTATAATGGAAAAAAGTATATAAAGTTTTGAAATTTCACCATTCTATTTGTATACTTGTAGTATTACATAAAAGGGGGAATGGAAATGAACCGAGAAGAACTACTTGCGCCAGCACGCTACAATATTGTTTCGGAATTCGAAAAATATGCAACGGGTGATGGCAGAAAAGCATTAATTTATGTAGATGCGCAAAATCAGGAACAACAAGTAACGTACGACGAACTTATCCAAGCAGCTAACCGAACAGCAAACGTTCTGACGTCGACTGGCCTGAAAAAAGGTGATGTAGTGCTTGTGATGGTGCCGCGTATGATCGAAGCGTATGTGACATACATTGGTGCACTAAAGGCAGGACTTGTTGTAATCCCTAGTTCTGAAATGCTACGTTCCTCCGAAACTGAGTATCGCATTGAACACAGTAACGCAAAAGCGATCATCGCATTTGATGCTTTCACCGATCAACTTGAACATGTAGAAAATCTAGATAAAGTAACAGTCTATATTATCGGAGAAGCAAAAGAAGGGGAAGTATCCCTGACTGCACTAGAAAAAAAATGCTTCTTCAGAGTTTACCGCTTGTGATACGGCTAGTGATGATATGGCGTTTCTATCGTATACGTCTGGTACGACTGGCAAGCCTAAAGGTGTAGTCCATACACATGGCTGGGGATATGCCCACTTGCGGACAACCGCTCCAAACTGGTTAGGTATTGAAGAACACGATATTGTGTGGGCTACAGCGGCACCCGGGTGGCAAAAGTGGATTTGGACACCGTTCTTATCGGTTCTAGGAAGTGGTGCGGTAGGTTTTGTCTACGGCGGCAAATTTGACGTGAACAGATACTTACAGTTTCTGGATGAATACCAAGTCAATGTTCTTTGTTGTACGCCGACTGAATACCGATTTATTGCAAAAGCTGAGGATTTAGATGAGTTTTCATTAGCCTCCTTGAAAAGTGCTGTCTCAGCAGGAGAGCCATTAAATCGTGGAATCATTGATATTTTCGAAAGACGGTTCTCGCTTTCTGTTCGTGATGGATATGGACAAACAGAGAACACGCTACTTGTCGGTACAATGATTGGTATGGAGCCGCGTCCTGGCTCAATGGGTAAACCTACACCAGGAAATATCGTCGAAGTCGTTAATGATGAAGGTAAACCGGCAGGCGTAGGTGTAGTAGGCGATATTGCTGTTCATAAATCAACGCCAGCGCTATTTCATGAGTATTTAAATGATCCTGAACGCACGAAGATGCAATTTAGAGGGGATTATTATATTACTGGTGACCGTGCTAAAAAAGATGAGGATGGGTATTTCTGGTTTGAAGGCCGAGGCGATGATATTATTGTGAGCTCGGGTTATACGATTGGACCATTCGAAGTGGAAGATGCGTTGATTAAGCATCCGGCAGTTCGTGAGTGCGCAGTAGTAGCAAGCCCTGATCCTGAACGCGGAAATGTTGTGAAGGCATTTGTCGTCTTACGTAATGACACGACAGAATCGACCGAGAAACTCGTAAAAGAGTTGCAAAATCATGTCAAAGAATTGACGGCGCCTTATAAATATCCCCGGAAGATTGAGTTTTTAGAAGAGTTGCCTAAAACATCTTCAGGCAAAATCATGCGTGTTGAATTGCGCAAAAAAGAACAAAATCAAAAATGACATTGTAGTAAGGCTATAAAAAGGACTGTCAAGAGTCGTTTTGTACCGACATTTGATAGTCCTTTTCGTATTAATTCAGAAAAATGTACGTTGAACTTTTTCGAAAAATGAGTTATCTGGAAGTTTTGCGGTACGAATGATTTTGTTGCTTAGTCGAGCTTCTACTTGTTCTACTTGTTTGATACCGAGTGCTTCATTATCTGCTGCAATGGAAGGAAATTCATTGCCTTCTTGTTGGATATTGAGTGTCAACATTCGTTCATTACTTAGGATGAACGACGTGCCGAGTGTACGGTATCGATTATTATTAACCGAAGCAAGCTCTGTCACTTGGAAAGAAGGTAACCGCGGATCAATTACAGCGCCTTTGACGGATTTATTATACGCTGTACTACCTGTTGGCGTGGAGATGATCATACCGTCGCCAAGAAACGTTTCGAACAATAAATCATCGATGAAAATATCCATGACAAATGTGCGGATGATTGTAGAACGTATGCTGAATTCATTCAGGCAGAAGAACGGGTTCTGTTGATTGATCGTCACTTCGAGAAGGGGGTAATGACGTTCTTCAATCGTTGTTTGCCGTAATGTTTCTGTTAGGGAGCTGATATCATCGTATTGGAAATCACAATATACACCGTGTGCTCCTTTTACAGATGCTCCGAGATACAGAACATCCTGACGGAAATCAGTTTTACGAACAGCTTGAAGAAATGTCCCGTCACTGCCGATACTGATGACCACATTGGCTTCGGTATGATCTTCTGTTAGTTTGAAGCCTTCTTTTTTAAGACGTTGGGCAATAAAATGTTTCTTGTGGGCCGTGTCTTCGTCTAAACGGCTGAAAAGAAAAATAGTATGTAGAGAAGTCATTTGAATCGTCTCCTTTTTCAGTTAATAGAATAAGTGTAGCATGAATGAAACATTTGGACGATTAGGAACGTATAGGTAGATGTGGACAAAGGAGGAATTTTAATTATGAATGCAAAAAGATGGATTGCTGTAGCGGTAACTGCCACATTGATAATTGTGTCGGTTGGTATTAACGCGATGTCGTGGGTGTTCACAAGAGACTGGAACAGTTTCGTCAACGAAATCAATTTGATGGAAACCCAAGTACAAGAAACAGTAGTAGAAGATGGAAGTGTCAATGAGCGAATTGCGGTACTGACAGTAGATGGTGTCATACAAGATGTTGGTGAAGCTACTATTTTTAGTGGTGCGGAATACAACCACAAACAATTTTTGACGCAGCTAAATGAATTGTCGAATGACGAAACGGTGAAGGGAATTGTTCTTTCTGTTAATTCACCAGGTGGCGGTGTATTGGAATCATCGGATATTTATGACGCGATTACAGAAATTCAGGAATCGAAAGAAATTCCGGTTTACGTCGCAATGGGCGGCATGGCGGCTTCAGGCGGCTATTATATTTCAGCTCCTGCAGATAAAATTTATGTGCATCCAGAAACATTGACTGGTTCGATCGGTGTCATCATGCAATCGGTTAACTACGGAAAATTGGCTGAGAAATACGGTGTGGAATTCCCGACGATCAAGTCAGGTCCTTATAAAGACATGATGAGCCCGACTCGAGATATGAAGCCTGAAGAACGTGCGATGCTACAGGAAATGATTGATGATTCGTATAAACGTTTCGTTGATATTATTGTAGAAGGACGCGGTATGTCAGAAGCAGCTGTACGTAAAGTAGCGGATGGGCGTGTCATGAATGGCCGTCAAGCGATTGAAGCGGGGCTTGCGGATGACTACGGTAAGTTACCAGCGGTTATTTCTGCCATGAAAGAAGATTATCATTTAGAGAAAGCAGAAGTATTCGAATATGGAATGCCTACTAATTTAAAAGCTATTCTGTCCATGAAAGCGCATGATGTATTCAATGGAGATGTAGAATCACAAATTATGAAAAAATTACTGACTGAAAATACAGCACCACGCATGATGTATTTATACGGTGAATAACAAGGAGGGAAACGATCATGACGAATGAACTGCTAGATACGCAACCAACCGTGCGACTTGAACAGGCGCTCGTGCCAAAATATGCAGGCTTCTGGATCAGACTATGGGCATTTTTAATCGACATGCTGATTCTTTCGGCAATTAGCGGCATCTTTGTCAAGCCGGTGTTCCGCGTACTCGATATAGCGATCACCAAGCCCTCTGCCTTTTTATTCAGTCCGTATAAAGTGACGGCACTTGTTTTGTTATTGCTGTATTTTATTTTGATGACAAAAATAGCGGGGCAGACCGTAGGAAAAATGATCATGGGAATTCGAGTGTTGAAATCAAACGGCGAGAAATTAAGCTGGGGCTCAGTTATTTTTAGAGAAGGATTCGGTCGTTTCATTTCACAAATGCTATGGATTCCGTATTTGCTGGTCTTGTTCTTACCGCAGAAGAAAACACTTCATGATGTCTTTGCTGACACGGTTGTGGTGCATGAACGTACATTTGAGAGAAAAGAAGTACAGAAAGTTATTCATCCCGAACACCATCAGTTGCATGAAGACCCTACGGTTTAGTACACTAGTTTAAAAGGAGTGGTTAAGTATGGTACAAGTTACATTCAAAGATAATCCGATTCATCTGTTAGGTTCAGAAGTGAAAGTTGGAGATCAGGCACCAAGCTTCACAGTGCTTGCGAATGATTTGAAACCTGTTACACTTGATGATTCAAAAGGGAAAGTGCGTTTGATCAGTGTTGTGCCTTCTGTTGATACAGGTGTATGTTCCATTCAGACTAAGCGTTTCAACGAAGAAGCAACATCGCTTGGGGAGGATGTGGAAGTCATGACGATTTCTTGTGATCTTCCGTTTGCACAAGGACGTTGGAAAGAGAATGAGAATGTGGAAAACTTACACTTATACTCCGATCATCGTGATCTTTCATTTGGTAAAGCGTTCGGTACGGCGATTGAGGAATTACGATTATTGACTCGTTCGATCTTTGTTGTCGATCGTGATGGTAAAGTCACACACGTTGAGTATGTGAGTGAAGCGACTGACCACCCGGACTATGATGCAGCAATCAAAGCAGTGAAAGAACTGAATTAATTTAAAAAAACCCACCTGCACAAGAGGTGGGTTTCTTCTTGGAGGAATGTAAATGAACAATATGGAAAAAGTTTTTACGTATTACGACAATCATGCGTCGGCTACTGAAGGATTGTATTTGGATGCGGTGTTGGAGGCTAGTGAAAAATGGCTGGATCAACCGTCAGCAGTAGACTTACAAGATCCTGATAAAGAAGAAATTCGTAAAGGTATTCAGCTAGCCTTATTAAAAGGATTAAAGCAGTCCACACAAGCTCATCACCAAATGACTCCTGACACGATTGGCTTTTTGATAGGGTATTTAGTCAATAAATTATTGGATTCAACACAACCTGTAACGTTATTAGATCCGGCAGCAGGAACGGGTAATCTTTTGTTTACAGTATTGAATCAATATAAAGGTTCCGCTTCTGCCAGTGCAGTTGAAATCGATGATGTGTTGATTCAAATCGCTGCTGCGACAGCTAATTTATTGGAGTTACCGGTATCATTTTATCTACAAGACGCGCTTCGGCCGTTACCTATTGATGTAGTCGATGCGGTAGTGAGTGATTTACCTGTAGGCTATTATCCTGACGATGAAGTCGCGATGGATTATGAACTTATGGCGCCTGAAGGCCATGCTTTCTCTCATTATTTGTATATTGAGCAATCCATGCGCTATGTAAAGTCGGGTGGATACGGATTATTCATCGTACCTTCCAGGTTGTTAACTGCTGAAGGGGCAGAGCCTATTTTACACTTTGTCAAAGAACATAAATTATTGAGAGGCTTGCTTGAATTGCCTTCTTCATTATTTGCGGATCAGCGTTTTGCTAAAAGTATTTTATTGTTACAACAGCCACCAAACGACAATTTTGTCCTGCCAGACGTATTATTGGCGAAAATACCTGAACTTGGCAATGCCACCGCTATGCAAAAGTTTTTCGATAAACTAAGTACGTGGATGGAAGAAGGGGAGGAGTGACGAATAGTCACTTCTCTTCTTTTTTTATTTCATGAAGGTTTTCGTGGAAAGATCCCGCACATCTCATGAATTCAATTGCTTTTAAAATAGTTAGATACTATAATAAATTCAAACGTTCTACGACGTAATTATTTTAAGGGGTGGTTTTTTTTGCCGAAGATTTTGTCGATAAATGCGGGAAGTTCTTCTTTGAAGTTCCAATTGATTGAAATGACGAATGAAGAGGAAATTACAAAGGGGTTATTCGAACGCATTGGTTTAGAAAATTCCGTTTTCACTATGGCGACTGCCGAGAAGAAAATCGAGAAAGTAGTCGATATAACAGATCATTTAATGGCTGTTGATATGCTGTTGGAGCATTTACTTAGTGAAGGAGTCGTTTCGTCTTACGATGAGATTGATGGACTCGGTCACCGCGTAGTTCACGGGGGAGAGCTATACAGTGACTCAGTGTTAATTACGGATGAAGTAATTGAAAAACTAGAAGAGATTTCAAGCTTCGCACCACTGCATAATCCAGCGAATATTGTTGGAATTAAAGCTTTTGAGAAAGCGCTGCCAAATACACCTTCAGTTGCAATATTTGATACAGCATTCCATCAGACAATGCCTGAAAAAGCATTTTTGTATGCGTTACCATATGAGTACTACGAAAAGTATGGAATTCGTAAATACGGTTTCCATGGGACGAGCCATAAATACGTCACTGAACGCGCTGCAAAGATCTTGAACAGACCGCTTGAGGATACACGCCTCATCTCTTGCCACTTAGGTAACGGTGCGAGTATCGCAGCTGTTAAAGGCGGTAAGTCAGTAGACACGTCTATGGGGTTCACTCCGTTAGCAGGCGTGATCATGGGCACACGTTCAGGTAATATTGACCCGGCTCTCATTCCGTATATGATGGAGCGTACGAATGAGTCAGCTGAAGAAGTAGTCAACGTATTGAATAAAAAATCAGGACTACTTGGAATTAGTGGATTTTCGAGTGACTTGCGCGATATTACGGAAGCTGCAGAACAAGGCAACCACCGTGCGCAATTGGCTCTGGATGTCTTCACAGATCGTATTCACCAGCACATCGGGCAATACGCAGCAGGGATGGGCGGAGTGGATGCCATCATCTTCACAGCAGGAATTGGTGAGAACAGTGCAATCGTTCGTCAAAAAGTAATGAACGGTTTGGAATTCATGGGTGTCTACTTCGACCCAAGCCTAAACAACATTCGCGGCGAAGAAGCATACATTAGCTTTCCACACTCACCAGTCAAAGTACTGATTATCCCAACAAACGAAGAAATCATGTTAGCCCGTGACACCGTGCGTATCGCTGGAATTCCAGTACCAGAAGAAGCAGAAAAAGTAGCAGTTGAATAAATGAAACAAAGTCCCGACCGTCAAAACCCTGACAGTCGGGACTTTTTACGAGATCGTAAAAGCATTCGTTCACTAAAATCACTACCGCTAATTGCTTCGTTTAGTTGGAGAGGGAATCTTTACACATTATTATTTTATAAGATGTAAACTAGTTGATCGACGTTACAGACGCCGCCCACCCCTCACTCTTTATCTCTAGCTATATACATAAAAGCAAAAAACTGCCACAAGAAATCAAACGAACGACTTCTTGGGCAGTCTTTAGTTACGTGTTAGCCTTGTAGATGCTCCGGTGTACGTACAACAAGTACATCACACTTCGCAGAACGAACGATATTCTCGGAAACACTTCCGATTAAGAAACGTTCCACACGGTTTAGACCTGTAGCACCACAAATAATTAAATCTGCTTGAAGTTTCTTTGCAATATCGCGTGGAATCAACGTCTTAGGGGAACCATATTCTACGTGAATCTCAACATTTGCAACGCCTGCTTTAACAGCTTCGTTGCGATAGTCATTTAATAATTCTTCAGCGTATTTCTGTGCACGCTCTGCAATTGAACGATCGTAAGCTTCGACTGCTGCGTAAGAACGCGTATCAATAATATTGATCAAGTGAAGAGTAGCATCGTTCCGATCTGCAATTGCGATTGCTTTTTTAAATGCCCATTTTGCCTCATCTGAACCATCTACGGCTACGATAATGTCCTTGTAAGTAAGTGCCATATTATCACTCCATCCTTAAAATTAAATGCTCTCTACACTATTCTTATTCTGGATAGTTTATGAGAGTCCTTCTTTTTTGTCGAAAAATCTTATTAAAAAATTAGAAAATGAGGATTGTATGGGGAAACGTTGAAAAAATGAGGTAAAGCTATCTATTTTCTGATAAGATTAAATTGTTATTAATCGACAGTGAGATAAGGAAAAAAGAATTTACAATTCTAGGAGGATTTTGCATGCGTATAGGTGTTCCAAAAGAGATTAAAAATAATGAAAACCGAGTGGCAATAGCCCCTGCAAGTGTTTTAACTCTACTAACAGCTGGTCATGAAGTAGTAATTGAAAAAGGTGCTGGAATTGGTTCGAGTTTTCAGGATGAAGAGTATAAAGAAGCAGGTGCGATCATCGTAGACTCGGCCGCTGAAGTATGGGAAGCGGACATGGTACTGAAAGTGAAAGAACCTGCAGAATCAGAGTTTCAGTATTTCCGTGAAGGATTAATTCTATTTACATACCTGCATTTAGCACCAGAGTTAAAATTAACACAAGCATTACTCGACAAAAAAGTAACAGCCATTGCTTACGAAACGGTTCAATTACCGAGTGGCGGATTGCCTCTGCTAGCACCAATGAGTGAAGTGGCGGGCCGTATGGCAACGCAAATCGGTGCACAGTACTTGGAAAAGACGAAAGGCGGCAAAGGCATTTTGCTTGCTGGAGTACCAGGTGTATCACGTGGGAAGATCACAATCATTGGTGGGGGACAAGCAGGTACAAATGCTGCGCGTGTGGCAATCGGAATCGGTGCACACGTGACTATTTTGGATCTATCAGTAGAGCGTGTACGTCAGCTTGACGAGATCTTCGGAGAGCATATTCAAACATTGGTATCCAATCCATATAACATCGCTAAAGCAGTAAAAGATGCAGACTTGGTAATCGGTTGCGTTCTAATACCAGGTGCAAAAGCGCCAACTCTCGTAACAGAAGAAATGGTAAAGTCTATGAGCCCAGGCTCTGTAGTAATCGATATCGCGATTGACCAAGGCGGAATTTTTGAAACATCTGACCGTGTCACAACACACGATGATCCGACATACACAAAACATGGTGTCATTCACTACGCAGTAGCGAACATGCCGGGTGCAGTACCACAAACGTCTACCATGGCACTGACAAACGTGACGATTCCTTATGCTCTTCAAATTGCTAACAAGGGCGTTAAAAAAGCATGCATAGACAACGAAGCGCTACGTAAAGGAATTAACACACTAGCTGGAAAAATAACATACAAAGCAGTCGCAGAAGCACAACAACTGACTCACGTGAACGTTGAAGATGTACTAGAAACTATTTAATCTACACACAAAAAGACCACTACATAAACTAGCGGCCTTAGACTGAAGACAAACCCCTGAGATGGAGTCTGTCTTCAGTTTTTCTTTGTCATTTTTATTCTCCAATAACCTTCAAATCCTTAGGGAACTTTGTCAATACCTCGACGCCATCCTTCGTCACATACAAATCATCTTCAATCCGCACACCTGTTACAGTCGGATCATAAATGCCTGGCTCAATCGTGAATACCATGCCTTCTTGAAGCGGCATATTATTCGTTCCTGTTAAAGAAGGGAACTCATGAACAGAAATACCAAGACCATGCCCAATACGATGCGGGAACAACTCACCATATCCGGCTTCTTCAATAATGGATCGTGCCGCCAGATCAACTTCCTGAGCTAATGTACCAGGACGCACCACGTCAATCGCTGCTTGCTGTGCTTTCTTGACTGTCTCATAAATCTTCCGCTTTTCTTCTGTAGGTTCGCCAAACGCAATCGTACGGGTTATGTCGGAGCAGTATCCTTTATAGACAACTCCAAGATCAAATAAGATGAAATCACCTTTTTCGATTCTTTTCTCTCCTGGAATACCATGAGGTGAAGCGGTTTTTGTACCTGAAACAATAATGGTATCGAATGACATCTTCTCCGCGCCTTTTTGTTTTACGGCTTGTTCTACAGCTTGGACTATTTCCAACTCTGTTTTACCTTCCGCGATTTCATTACAACCTACTTCAATCGCATAATCTGCTAATTCAGCTGCTTTACGTAAGTAGGTAAGTTCCACATCATTTTTGATCAGACGACTGTTGGCAAGTTCATCATCCAACTTAGCAAATTGTAGGGCTGGGAAACGCTCTTGTAGAATTTCGTATCGATCAACAGTTACATGTTCTTTTTCGATTGCGAGTAATGAAAATGTAGGGATTCGTTCCGTGATGGCACGATCTAAAAATTCGAACGCATTATCTGTATCTTTATATCCGATCGCCTCATACTTCCAACCGATTGCTTTGACATCCGGAACTTCCATAGCAGGACAAATAACAAATGGATCCGCTTCTTTGAAAATAACTACACCTAGTAATCGTTCATGGGGATCACTACGGAAATTAGTCAGGTAAAATATATTATCCGGATTCGTTATGAGTGCAGCATCTACATCATGTTTCTCTAAGAAATCTTGTACTTTTTGAATGTTCGTCAAAATATTACCTCCTCTGTTTTGGTTAGTATAACAAAAAAGAGGGTTTTAAGCTTTTATGTAGAAGGTATAACAGAGTAAGGAATTAAAAAGAGGAGTGTGATCGTTGTGAAAATCTCATACCATGGTCATTCGATCGTGAAAATTGAGACGAAAGGAAAGACGATTTTAATTGATCCTTTCATTACAGGTAATCAACTAACAGATCTAAAAGCGGAAGATGAAAAACCGGACGTGATATTACTGACACACGGACATAATGACCATGTAGGCGATACAATGGATATTGCCAAAAGAGAAGATATTCTAGTTGTAGCCCCTAATGAATTGGCCGTATACCTTGGATTCCAAGGCTTGAATACGCATGGAATGAACATTGGTGGAGCAAAAGAGTTTGATTTTGGTAAAGTGAAATATACACAGGCATTCCATAGTTCTTCTTATACAACGGAAGATAATGAAATTATTTACACAGGTATGCCCGCTGGTTTACTATTGACGATCGAAGATAAAGTGATCTATCACGCAGGAGATACTTCGCTATTTAGTGATATGAAACTGTATGGGGAAGAGGGAATTGATGTAGCGTTCTTACCGATTGGCGATAATTTCACAATGGGCCCTAGAGATGCCGCAAAAGCAGTCGAATTATTGCAACCGAAGCTAACTGTTCCTGTCCACTACAATACATTCCCACCAATCGAATTGGATCCTGAAGACTTCAAGTCACTCGTAACAAATCATGAAGTGAAAATAATGGAACCAGGGGAATCGATTGAACTGTAAAATATAAAATAAATAATTACGGTCTATGGCGCATAGTTAGTGTCTTAGACCGTTTTTTTGTCGGATTTATGGTATGATTATCAAAAAGCCGAAACCTTAAATCAGGTCGAAGAAAAAGGTGAAATCATGTCAACTAAACACGAGCAGATTTTGCGTTATATCGAAAGCTTGGCCGTGGGAGAAAAGATCTCTGTCCGCCAAGTTGCAAAAGTATTGGAAGTCAGTGATGGAACCGCTTACCGAGCGATAAAAGAAGCGGAAAATCAAAAACTGGTGAATACGATTGAACGTGTAGGTACAATCAGAATCGAGAAAAAGAAAAAAGAAAATATTGAGCGTTTGACATTCGCGGAAGTCATTAACATTGTAGACGGCGTCGTGCTTGGCGGACGTGATGGATTACATAAAACATTAACAAAATTTGTTATAGGGGCCATGCAACTTGATGATATGATCCGGTATATCGATGCCGGCAGTCTGTTAATTGTAGGAAACCGTTTGAAAGCACATGAAATTGCGATTAAAGCGGGGGCAGCTGTCCTCGTGACCGGTGGCTTCGATGCGACCGATGAAGTGAAGCAGCTGGCAGACGAAATGAATTTGCCTGTTATTTCAACGAGTTACGATACTTTCACAGTAGCGACCATGCTGAACCGAGCGATTTATGATCAGCTGATTGAAAAAGAGATTTTATTAGTGGAAGATATTTTGACACCGTTAGCGAGAACAGTGACATTATCTCCTGAGGACTCAGTCGATCAATTTTACGAAGTGAATCACCAAACCTCTCACTCAGCCTACCCTGTGGTGAAATCTGACGGTACGTTAGTAGGAATTATTACGTCCCGCGATGTCGTCAGCAATCCAGACGTGAACACCGTTGGGAAAGTCATGACGCCTGGTCCGATTACTGTAAATGGGAAAATGAGTGTGGCATCAGCAGGACACAGTATGATTTGGGAAGGTATTGATTTAATGCCTGTCGTCAATGATGCTGGGGTTCTAGAGGGAATCATTAGTCGTCAAGATGTTCTAAAAGCGCTGCAAATGACACAACGTCAACCGCAACAAGGAGAAACCATTGATGACATCGTGAAGAATCAAATGAAAGCCATTGCTAATTCACCTGAAAAAATCGAGTTCGCCGTTGTCCCGCAGATGACCAATCAATTTGGTTCATTGTCTTACGGTGCGATGTTGACGATTCTGACAGAAGCAGGTAGTCGTACGATCAAGCTTCAAAAACGGGGCGAAAGTATGCCTGAGAACGTGACGATCTACTTCATCAAACAAGTGCAGCTTGGCGCGTCGGTAACGGTGGAAACGAAGATCATTCACATGAGTCGCCGATCCATCAAACTAGAAGTTGAATTAACGTCAAACGACGGGATTGTAGCGAAAGCCATGGGAACATTCCAACTTTTTGAGAAATAAAAAAACTGACGTCAATTGACATCAGCTTTGTTTAGTTCACGTTCCTCAGCTACAAACTGCTTATAATGTTTCTGAGCGTTAAAGTTAAATATGGCAACATATCCACCGAATAAAATGAATATAGCTGACACGATATATGTTAGCGTGCCATCAAAAATGAGCAATTGATTGATTCCAAAGAAAATCAATAGAGCACCAAGTGCTGTGCCGGCCAAGCTGGCATACATTTTTTTACGAATGGGAAACATATGACTCGTACGGAATTGTCGTGTTTTGAAAACAAAATAAAATACGCCGGAAGCGACGATACCAAAAACAAAAAGAAAATTAACCATTTCCATAAAAAAGCCTCCATTATATACAAAATAACCTACTATGTGATGAGGTTCATTATATATTGTAGCGGCTTTTAATGAGGAATGCGAATACTTGTACAGAAACCTGGGGGAATATACATGAAACGACAAATCATTGACACAATTGAAAAGTACGACAAAATCATCATCCATCGTCACGTCCGACCGGATCCAGATGCATATGGATCACAAATGGGGTTAAAAGCACTTATTGAAAAGAACTATCCACAAAAGCAGGTACTTGCAGCCGGAATGCATGATGAACTGCTAAGTTATTTAGGGGAACCGAATATAGTGACTGAATCAGATTACGAAGGTGCTCTTGTCATCGTTACTGATACAGCAAATACGGATCGTATCGATGGACCGTTTTACGACAAAGGGGCATTTTTATTGAAAATTGATCACCACCCCAACGAAGATCCATATGGCGATGAGCGGTGGGTGAATACGGACGCAAGTTCTTGCTCCGAAATGATCTATACGGTATATGAAGAAGGTCAAGCGTCATACGGTTGGGAAATGACTCCGGAAGCTGCACGTTTTTTATTCGCAGGAATTGTCGGCGATACAGGCCGCTTTATGTTTCCAAGTACAACTGAAAAGACATTTGAAGCAGCCAGCTCATTAATCAAGCAACCTTTTGATCGCACGAAATTATTCGCGGGAATGTATGAAATGGATCGTAAAATCTTGCATTTGCAAGGATATATCTATCAAAACTTTACGATTGATGAAAATGGTGCGGCGTATATTAAATTAACTCAAGAAATTTTGGAGCAATTCGATGTCTCAGTATCCGAGACATCTCAACTAGTAGGGTCACTTGGAGATGTTAAAGGAATTTGTGCGTGGATTATCTTTATCGAAGAGAATAATCAAATCCGTGTACGCCTACGTTCGAAAGGTCCTGTTATCAACACATTAGCGATGCAGCACAATGGTGGCGGTCATCCATTAGCCTCAGGCGCTTCCGCATATTCATGGACAGAAGTAGATGAAATCATCGTCAAACTGCAAGAACTTTGCAGAAACTATTAAGCAGAGCTGAGGGATTGAAATGAACCTGATGTATCCGCAAATCGTAACGGGCGCAGACTTATTGCGTGGAATCGTAAAGTTAGACGAATTGGCTCCTCTTTTACAAAAAAGAGGGGCTTCTTCTGCTGCTATCGTCAATAGTAAGTTATATGGAGTTCGGTCATTCAGTAAAATGTTAACTAAATACGGCATTCGGCCAGTAATTGGTTTGTCCGTTATAGTAGAAGTCGAAGATCACGAAGTGCTTCTATATATATATGCACAAAACGAAATAGGCTTCTCTAATCTAATGAAAATGAGCAGTGCCATTTCGACACGTGTAGAAGAAAAATTACCGCTCAACTGGCTTCAAGCCTATCAAGAAGGGTGCCTCATCATATGTGCGATGACGGATTCTTCATGGGCGAACGCGCGTAATATACATGTACTGCAGTTACTGACAGAGAAAGTGTCTAGAGCTTCTATATTTATTGGAATTAGCCGTCCAGGCGGAGGAGCACATCCTGACGAAGAAGCGATCATTCAGTTGAGTGAAGACTGTCAATTGCTAATAGCGGCTTGTCAGGAAACACGCTTTCTCCATAAGGAAGATTTTCAAGCCTATGAAGTCGCAACAGCCATTCGTAAAGGCTATAAACTGAATGATTCAAAAAAACCGCCTAATCGGTATCGACAAGCGTATTTGCCAGAACGAGAAGAGTTTACAAAGTGGTTTAATGATTACCCTGAATGGTTACAGACAACGGAAAACATGATGAATTCCTGTGACGTAGTTATCCAGAAAGAAGATTTCTTACTTCCACAGTTTCCTGTAGAGGACGGTAAAATGCCTATTGATTTGCTGGAGGAAAATTGCCGAACAGGATTGCAACAACGTTTTGAGAAATTATCTTCAGAATATGAACAACGATTGCTCTATGAATTATCGATTATTGAACAAATGGGGTTCACAGATTATTTCTTAATAGTCGAGGATTATGTACGTTACGCAAAAACGGAAGGAATTCTAGTTGGTCCAGGGCGGGGGTCTTCAGCAGGCTCTTTAGTCGCGTTTGCACTTGGCATCACAGAAGTAGATCCGATTAAATACGGATTGTTATTTGAGCGTTTCTTGAATCCAGAACGCTTGACCATGCCGGATATCGATATCGATTTCGCAGATCATCGCAGAACAGAAGTTGTAAATTATGTGGCAAATACATACGGTAAACAATATGTCGCACAAATCATCACATTCGGTACACTTTCAACGAAAGCGGTTGCTCGAAATGTGGCTAGAGTGTTGGATTTCACACCTGAAGAAGTTCGTTTTATGTCCAATGAATTGAATAGTGGACAGTCGTTTAAGGAAACCGTCAGGCAGTCCAAGAAATTGCGTGACTGGATTCAAGTGGAGCCGCGAAGAGAGGCGTGGCAACAAGCGGCTGCACGTTTAGAAGATTTGCCGAGGAATGCATCCACCCATGCTGCAGGTGTTGTGCTTGCTGCAAAACCACTTGTTCATTATGTCCCATTGCAAATTGGATCGGATGATGTATTCCTGACTCAGTGGGCGATGAAGGATGTAGAAGAAGTCGGTTTACTGAAAATGGACTTCCTTGGGTTGCGAAACTTAACACTGCTCGATAGAATACGTGCCATGATTCAATACAATAAAACGCAAGTCATTGATTTCGAACAGATACCGCTCAATGATCAAGAAACATATAAAATATTTAAAGCAGGAGATACAACGGGGATCTTCCAGTTCGAATCACCAGGCATGCGTCGCGCTCTTAGAACAATACAGCCAGATAATTTTAAAGATATTTACTCAGTCAACGCCTTGTATCGTCCGGGCCCAATGGAATTTATCCCACTTTACAGTCGTCGAAAAAACGGACAAGAGCCGACTGTTTATGACATACCGGAGCTCGAACCTATCCTAGCTGAAACATATGGCATCATTATCTATCAAGAACAGATTATGAAAATCGCGGTGAATATTGCAGGCTTCACCATGGCGGAAGCGGATCTTCTAAGACGAGCCATTAGTAAGAAGAATCAGCAAGTGCTGGAAGAAGAAAGACAGCATTTTATTGCCGGAGCACGTAAAAAAGGATTTGATCAGGAGAAGGCAAATAACGTCTATAATCTGATTGTTAAATTTGCGGATTACGGATTTCCAAAAAGTCATGCTGTAGCCTATTCACTGATTTCCTATCGACTGGCATTTTTTAAAGCGAATGAACCAACATATTTTTACGCAGCATTTTTATCTTCTTTAACAGGAAGTAAAGATAAGATGACGGAAGTAATCCGTGAAATGAAGGCAAAAGGTATTCCGATACTGCCTCCATCTGTCGCAAAAAGCCGTTATTCACATACAGTGGAAGGGAATGCGGTTCGTCTTGGGCTAGGCGCTATAAAAGGAGTTACTTTCGCCTTCTACCAGCAATTGGCTACCGCGCGTGAAAAGGGAAGTTGGTCTTCCATGTTTGACATGGCCCTCTCACTTGGGGCTGATCATTTCACTGAAAAAGCGATCATTCCGTTAATTAAAGCAGGCGCGCTTGACGATTTTAATCAGAAGCGTTCAGTGCTCCTCGCTTCGATAGATGCCGCTCATTCCCATGCGCTTTTCATAGGGGATGATGCATTAAGTGAGCAGTTTCTATTTAATTCGCAACCTAAATATACACCAGGTGGCACAATGGATCAGATGACTATGCTTGGTTTTGAACATGAAACATTAGGCTTTTATTTGTCGGAGCATCCTGTAGAACAATTAAAGCGAAATGCATCCAGTCAAATACCTTCAATTTCATCTCTATTTTCTTTACGTCAAGGCACCAAAGTACACTGTATGGGAATCATCCTCTCGATCAGACGGATTCGTACAAAAAAAGGTGAAGCCATGGCATTTCTTACGTTACAAGATGAGACTGAAGAAATATCCTGTACCGTATTTCCGAAACAATATGCACAGATCAGCGTCCAATTAAAAGAGCAAGCATTTGTTCAAATTTCAGGAAGCATTGATTTCCGAAATCAATCCGTTCAACTCATAGTAGACCAGTTATTGCCGCTTAGACTCTCAGGAGAATAAAAAATGGTCTAAAAATTACTAGTGCAGTCTTCTATGGTCCATCATGACGCAATCTACGTCATGATGGACCATACTTCGACTTTTCAGCAAGCGAGCGTTCAGTCAGCGAGAAAAATGACGAAATAAAAACACTTGTAATTTCAAGATATTACTTTACGTAGTGCCGACTTTTTTGTATGCTTGTATGCAGGGTGGTCAGACCACTCTTTTGAAGGTATGAAAAAGGAGTTCTCCTCATGCAAAATTCACAATCATCATCCAAGCGTTTTTTGGATATTATCGGAGAACTACAATCACTGATTAGCGAACAAAAAATCGAATATGGCGATAGGTTACCATCTGAACGTCACCTGGCGGAAAAGCTACAAGTAAGTAGAACAGCAGTACGTGAGGCGTTGCGAAGTATGGAATTGCTAGGTCTCATTGAAACGAGGCGAGGCGAAGGAACGTTCCTATCCGATTTCAAAAAACATCAGTTAGTGGAAGTTCTCTCGACGTTTATTATGCAGCAAGCACGGTCCATCCAAGATGTAGTTGAAACAAGGATGATCCATGAGCGAGCGGCTATTACAACGATCACAGAAAATGAAGAACTACGCATGCTACCTGTTTGGATAGGCATGCAAAGTAAGTTGAGAGAAAGAGAGTCAGTGTTTTGGCGTGTAGATATGGTGCGTGAAACCATTGTCGCTACTGAAAATCGACTCTCCTTGAAAATTTGGTTTTTACTGAAACAGTATAGCGGTGTTTCTTTTGATGTCCCTATTGAGGCTGATGAGGAAATAGCTATAGTGCATGAATTACTGGATGAAATGATGGCAGGTAATACGGAAAAAGCCTTAATTTGTTATGAAAAATGGATGAATCAAGTTGAGGGAGAAAGAAGGGAAACGGAATGAGTATCAAAGAATTATTTAAAAAGAAACCAAAAGTTGACCAACATACAATGCCTTCTGCCAAGAGTAAAGCAGATGTGCCTGAAGGAATTATGACGAAATGTCCAGAGTGTAAGCATGTGATTTTGACGAAGGACTTATTAAAGAATGGTAAAGTTTGTCCATCTTGTCAGCATCACTATAAAATGACGGCACAAGAACGAATTGATCACTTATTTGACGACAATAGCTTTAAATCAATGGATGATCATTTGAAAACAGAGAACCCGCTTAATTTCCCTTCTTATACAGAAAAAGTAGAAGCGGATGCAAAAGCAACCGGCTTGAATGAAGCGGTTCTGACCGGTGTCGGTAAGATTCAAGGTACAGAAGTAGCTGTTGCGGTCATGGATGCACATTTCCGTATGGGATCGATGGGTTCGGTTGTTGGCGAAAAAATCACGAGAGCTGTAGAAAAAGCTACTGAATTAGGTATTCCTGTAATGATCTTCTCTGCAAGTGGTGGTGCCCGTATGCAAGAAGGTGTTATTAGTTTGATGCAGATGGCTAAAGTAAGTGTAGCTCTTGAAAGACACGCGAACAAAGGTTTATTGTATATCTCCATCATGACCTACCCGACAACAGGTGGTGTATCTGCTAGTTTCGCCTCAGTTGGGGATATTAACTTAGCAGAACCAAAAGCTCTGATCGGGTTTGCTGGGCGTCGTGTAATCGAACAAACAGTACGTGAAAAACTACCTGAAGATTTCCAAACGGCGGAGTTCTTATTAAATCATGGGCAATTAGATGCGGTAGTTCATCGCAATGATATGCCAGAAGTGATGAATAAAATCTTGAAGCTTCACGCACGAAAGGGGGCCGTACTTGTATGAGTAAAACATTAGCATTTGAAGAACCTATCGTAAAATTGCGTGAAAAAATTAATGAACTCGAAGAATATACGGCAGTCAATGACGTAGATCTTTCATCTGAAATTGTCAATTTGAAAAATCGCTTAGCTAAATTGGAAACGGAAATTTATGAGAGTATGGAGCCTTGGGATCGTGTGCAAGTTGCACGACATCCTGAAAGACCGACGACAATGGATTATATTACTCAACTGTTTGAGGACTTTATCGAATTTCATGGAGATCGCAACTTTGGAGACGATGAAGCCATAATCGGTGGAATCGCTTCATTTGAAGAAACTCCCATTACGATCATTGGACATCAGCGTGGAAAAGACACCAAAGAAAATGTCAAAAGAAACTTTGGTATGCCACATCCTGAAGGATACCGCAAAGCGCTTCGTCTAATGAAGCAAGCAGAAAAATTCAATCGCCCTATTATTTGTTTCATCGATACAAAAGGTGCGTATCCTGGTAAAGCGGCAGAGCAACGTGGACAGAGCGAGGCAATTGCTCGTAACTTAGTGGAAATGGCTGGTTTGAAAGTTCCTGTCATCTCTATCGTGATTGGAGAAGGAGGTAGTGGAGGTGCATTGGCTCTAGGTGTAGCAAACCATATCCATATGCTAGAAAACTCCACATACTCTGTTATATCTCCTGAAGGTGCAGCGTCTATTTTGTGGAAGGATCCATCCCTTGCGAAACAAGCGGCGGAAGCGATGAAAATTACTGCACCCGATTTGAAAGAAATGAATATTATTGATGAAATCATTCCCGAAGTACTTGGCGGAGCACATCGCGATGCAAACAAACAATCTTTAGAGATGCGTAATACTTTACGAAGATCATTAAGAACGTTATGCGAATTGACATCAGATGAATTAATTGATAATCGATATACTAAATTCCGAAGTATTGGTGTCTTTTCGGAATAAAAGATGCGGGCAACCGCGTCTTTTGCTCGTACATACAAGTAATGAGTAAAGGGTGGGATCGACATGAAAAAAATTGCGGTCTTAACAAGTGGTGGTGACGCGCCGGGAATGAATGCAGCCATTCGTTCTGTAGTCAGAAAAGCGCTATTTGAAGGATTGGAAGTTTCGGGTGTGTTTAATGGTTATCAAGGGTTGATTGAGGGTAAAATTGAACAATTCCAGCTTGGTTCTGTTGGGGATATCATTCAACGTGGCGGAACGATATTACGATCTGCGAGATGTCCGGAATTCATGACAGAAGATGGTCGCGCCAAAGCGATGGAGCAAATCAAGCTTCATGCTATTGAAGGATTAGTTGTCATTGGTGGAGATGGGTCATTTAAGGGAGCTAATGAACTAGTTAAATTAGGCGTTCCTTGCGCTTGTGTACCAGCTACAATTGATAACGATATTACTGGAACGGAATTTACGATTGGCTTTGATACTGCATTGAATACTGTCGTCGATGTAATTGATAAGATACGAGATACCGCAACATCACATGAACGTTCTTTTATTGTTGAAGTAATGGGGCGTGACGCAGGTGATCTAGCGCTATGGGCAGGTCTTGGTGGCGGTGCTGAATCGATTATACTGCCCGAGAAGCCATTTAACGTAGACGCTATTGTGAATCGCCTCAAGAGCAGTACGAGTCGTGGTAAAAAACACAGTATTATCGTACTGGCTGAAGGTATGATGTCTGCTACGCAACTGGCAGAAATATTGAAAAAAGAAGCGGGTATTGAAACTCGGGTATCCATTTTAGGGCATATGCAACGAGGTGGCTCGCCATCTGCACGTGACCGGGTAATTGCCAGTCAATACGGTGCAAGAGCTGTTGAAACACTATTGTCTGGAAAGAAAAGTTCTGCTGTTGGTATGAGAAATCATAAAGTGGTAGACTATAATTTAGAAGAAGTCTTTACAAAACGAGAAAAGTTGGACTTGTCATTAGTAGATTTGGCAGAAACATTATCTATCTAATTAGTCAGAGTCGACATGATGCAGAGGAGCGATAAGTAGTGAGAAAGACAAAAATTGTGTGTACAATCGGCCCGGCAAGTGAGTCATATGATGGACTTCTAAAGCTGATTGACGCAGGGATGAACGTAGCACGTCTAAACTTCTCCCACGGCACTCAAGATGAGCATAAAGTACGTATTGAAAGAATCCGTAAAGCTGCAGCTGAAAAAGGAAAAGTGGTAGGAATCTTACTCGACACAAAAGGTCCTGAAATTCGGACACATAAAATGAAAGATGGTCAAATCGAATTAGTACGAGGACAAGCAGTAGATATCTCGATGCAAGAAGTGCTCGGTACTGCTGAATTGTTTTCCGTTACGTACGAGAAGTTAATTCATGACGTCGACCGCGGTTCGTTTGTCCTTTTAGATGACGGACTGATCGAACTTGAAGTAACAGGTAAAGATACGGATAAAGGTTTAATCCACACAAAAGTAATCAATGCAGGTCCTTTAAAAGATAATAAAGGGGTCAACGTTCCAAATGTTTCTGTTCAATTGCCAGGAATTACGGATAAAGACAAAGAAGATATCTTGTTCGGTATTGAACAGGGCGTCGATTTTATTGCAGCTTCTTTTGTGCGTCGTGCATCTGACGTCATTCAAATACGTGAACTCCTTGAAAATAATAGTGGTGGACATATCCATATCGTCCCGAAGATTGAAAATCAGGAAGGTGTAGACAATCTCGATGAAATCCTTCAATTATCTGACGGTCTTATGGTTGCTCGTGGAGATCTAGGAGTAGAAATTCCGGCTGAAGAAGTTCCTCTGGTACAAAAAATGATGATTCATAAATGTAACCAATACGGTAAGCCGGTTATCACTGCAACTCAAATGTTGGATTCTATGCAGAGAAACCCACGTCCTACACGTGCAGAGGCAAGTGATGTGGCCAATGCAATTTTGGACGGTTCAGATGCTGTCATGCTTTCAGGTGAAACAGCTGCTGGATTATATCCAGTCGAATCCGTAAAAGTGATGTGTAAAATTGCTTTATCTACTGAAGAGTCCATGGACTTTCATTCTGTTGTTTCCACAAGAACGAGAGAAAAAGAAGGGAATCTTACAGAAGCGATTGGACAAGCAGCGGCTTACACAGCGCTAAACTTGAATGTGAAGGCGATTTTAGCACCCACTGAAAGTGGTCATACAGCTACCATGATCGCCAAGTATCGTCCTGGTGTTCCGATTATTGCGGTTACACGTTCGGAAGTCATCTCTAATAAGCTAACGCTTGTTTGGGGCGTTTATCCAATCATCGGAAAGAAAGCGTTGGATATTGATGGCATTCTTCAAGAGTCTGTCGAAGAAAGTGTCAAAAATCAATATGTAACGCATGGCGATGTAGTGATCATTACGGCGGGTGTACCGGTTGGTCAAGCAGGTACAACGAACTTGATGAAATTACATGTGATCGGCGATTTGATCGGTCGCGGCCAAGGCATCGGCAAAAACGTTGCCTTTGGTAAAGCAAAGATCATCAAGAACTCACAGGAAGCATTGACACAAGTCAAAGAAGGCGACATTATTGTGACGCATTCTACAGACCGTGATATGTTTGCAGCGCTTGAGCGGTGTGCAGGTATCATTACCGAGATAGGTGGATTGACTAGCCACGCAGCAGTGGTTGGATTGAGTCTAGGTATACCTGTAATAGTTGGTGCTGAAAACATCACATCCGTTATTAAAAACGGCAGTGACATTACAATGGATGCAGCAAGTGGCGTAATCTATAACGGTCACGCAAAAGTATTGTAAAAATATATAGACCGCTTCTCATATAGAGATAGCGGTCTTTTTTGGAGGTTACTATATGAAATGGTTAGCAGCATTATTCATCATTGTGCCGACCGCAGAACTGGCTTTATTAATGGTTTCAGGCAAAACACTCGGTATTATGCCTACGATCTTGATTATTATTGCAACAGGAATAGGTGGCGCTTATCTTGCGAAGAAACAAGGGCTTCGGGCATGGCGTGACTTACAGTTCCGTATGGCCAATAGAGAAACCCCCGGTAAAGCGTTAGTTGATAGCGTGTGTATTTTACTAGGTGGTTTATTATTACTCATGCCTGGTTTTATTACAGATAGTATAGGATTCTTATTGTTGTTTAGCGGTCCGCGTAAAATTTTATATCCATTTATCGTCAAGTGGATTTACAATAAAATACGCAATGGGCAAATCCGAGTTATGTAAACGTAGGATGCTCCTTTACTTTCAACGCGATAAATAGGAAGAATGGTAAAAACATGATGCCGTATAATCCGAATAAATACACAGCACAAGCGGTAATGATAAATGAGTGCACGGTTCGCAATTTAAATGCATGTGCCCACAAAAGGGATTCAATGATCTGTCTGCATACTAGTAAAATCATGTATAGAACCAACAAGCCGATAGCCGAATACATGTCATCAATATAGAATGAAAAAGCAATCATCGGCAAGAATGCCAGACCGATTCCTAGGAATGGAATACTATCGACTAATGAAATCAAAAATGCTTTAGTTAAGAAAGACTCAAAATCAAGCAACCAAAAACCGGCAGCCATTAGAATAAACGTTATGACAAATAGTCGGATCTGAACAGAAAAGAAATGTCCCATCAAACGGCTTGACCTATCAAAAATCCTGCCTGCTACTTGTCTGAAGTTTTTAGGGAAGTAAACTAAAAACCAAAATCGATTGGCAGCACTTTCTCGTAAAGCGAAAAAATAAGCGATGATAAATAAAAATGTACTAAAAATGTGTTGGAAAGTCTTTTGCAGTAAACTGATAATTCCTTCCATCGCCTCATGACTCATTTGTATAAATTGTTCGGCTGCAGCATGTAAATTCCATCCTTTACTATCCATCATTTCGATAATTACTCCTAATTGATCTTCCATAGTCCAAATGACAGAAATCAATCCATTGATTGATAGGAATAGGAAGGTGTATACTAAAGAGGCAAGCACGCCCATTATGAGCAAAGCAGCTAAAAAGGCCGGCAGTTTTGTAAGTGCAATTACAGAATTCATGAGCGGAGCAGTGAAGAAAGCGAAAACTATCGCAAATCCTATAGGTGGGATGACGATGAGGAAAATCACGATTAGTATAGCCGGTAACCATTGACGGACATAGGTTTGGAAGCGCTTGGATTCGATGGATATCATGCGGATTTGTCCATTCCTTTCGGGTAATAATAAATAAAAAACATCTTTACCATTCACAAAACCGTTTAAGTTGCTTATAATGGTCATTGTAAGCGTTTTAGATAAAAATATAATTAGCAGATGGTCATCGTTCTGCACTCCGCTTCAGGGAGATGACTAAACTGGGAAGAAGGAGCGAATATCATGACAGCAACAAAAGGTTTGGAAGGTATCGTGGCAGCACAAACTCAAATCAGTTCCATTATCGATGACACTCTTACATATGTAGGGTACAGCATCGATGATTTAGCAGAAAATGCTAGTTTCGAAGAAGTAGTTTATCTACTTTGGCACAAACGTTTGCCAAACGAAGTGGAACTAGCTGAATTGAAACAGCAGTTAGAAGATAATGCAGAAATTCCACAAGGGGTTCTTGATCACTTCAAAACGTACCCAATCGATAAAGTGCATCCAATGTCAGCACTTCGTACAGCAATCTCGCTTCTAGGATTATACGATGAAAAAGCGGAAGATATGTCACCAGAAGAAAACTACAAAAAAGCAGTTAAGCTTCAAGCTAAAGTTGCAACTGTAGTTACTGCATTCGCACGTATCAGAAAAGGACAAGAGCCAGTAGCACCTAAAAAAGGTTTAAGCTATGCGGCAAACTTCCTTTACATGCTTTCTGGGGAAGAGCCTGCTGATATCGCTGAAGAAGCATTCAATAAAGCACTTGTACTACATGCAGACCATGAATTGAACGCATCTACGTTCACAGCACGCGTATGTGTCGCTACTCTATCTGATATGTATTCTGGTGTCACTGCGGCAATTGGCGCTCTTAAAGGCCCATTACACGGCGGTGCAAACGAAGCAGTTATGAATATGCTAATGGAAATCGGCGATGAAGATAAAGTCGAGCCATATATTCGTGAAAAACTAGCAAACAAAGAAAAAATCATGGGCTTCGGACACCGTGTATACCGTCAAGGTGATCCACGTGCGAAGCACTTACGTGAAATGTCTAAACGATTGACTAGTCTTCGCGGTGAAGAAAAGTGGTACAATATGTCCGAAAAAATCGAGGGAATTGTCACTGGAGAAAAGAAATTGCCTCCAAATGTTGATTTCTACTCGGCTTCGGTATATCATTCATTAGACATCGATCATGATATTTTCACACCTATTTTTGCAGTTTCTCGTTTTTCAGGATGGATTGCACATATTCTAGAACAATACGAAAACAACCGCTTGATCCGCCCACGTGCAGAGTACGTAGGACCAGGCATGCAAAAGTATGTTCCAATCAATGAACGATAAAAAATAGTAAATTCGTGGGGCGGTATCTCGTATACCGGCCCACTGATATTGAAATCAGGAGGATATCAATAATGGCTAACGATGGAAAGATTACAGTAACTAACGGTGTTTTAAACGTCCCAGATCACGCAACGATTCCTTTCATTATAGGTGACGGCACAGGTCCGGATATTTGGCATGCGGCTTCACGCGTAATCGAAGCAGCTGTTGAAAAAGCTTATGACGGGAAAAAGAAAATTAATTGGAAAGAAGTTCTTGCTGGAGAGAAAGCATTCAACGAAACTGGTGACTGGCTTCCAAAAGAAACTCTTGACACAATTAAAGAATATCTGATTGCTATTAAAGGACCACTTACTACGCCAATCGGTGGAGGATTCCGTTCATTGAACGTAGCATTGCGTCAGGAACTGGATTTATACACTTGCTTGCGTCCGGTTCGTTATTTCGAAGGAGTACCATCACCCGTGAAACGTCCTGAGGATTGTGACATGGTTATTTTCCGTGAAAACACAGAGGATATCTATGCGGGTATCGAGTACCAAGAAGGTTCTGACGAAGTGAAAAAATTAGTTAACTTCCTTCAAACTGAGTTAGGTGTTAAAAATATTCGTTTCCCTGAAACTTCAGGTCTTGGTATTAAACCAATTTCTGAAGAAGGCACAAAGCGTCTAGTGCGCTCAGCGTTGAACTATACAATCGAAGAAGGTCGCAAGTCTTTGACGATTGTACACAAAGGAAACATCATGAAGTTCACAGAAGGCGCATTCGCAAACTGGGCATACGAGTTAGCTGAAGAAGAATTCGGCGACAAAGTATTCACATGGAGAGAATATGACCGCATTAAAGATGCTGACGGAACAGAGGCTGCTAATAAAGCACAATCTGATGCAGAAGCAGCTGGCAAAATCATCGTAAAAGATGCAATTGCTGACATCTTCCTACAACAAATTCTGACACGTCCAAAAGAGTTCGACGTAGTAGCTACAATGAACTTGAACGGTGACTACGTTTCTGATGCGCTTGCTGCACAAGTAGGCGGAATCGGAATCGCACCGGGAGCGAACATTAACTACGAGTCTGGGCATGCGATCTTTGAAGCAACTCACGGTACAGCACCGAAATATGCAGGATTGGATAAAGTTAACCCTTCATCCGTATTGCTTTCAGGTGTTATGATGCTTCAACACCTTGGCTGGACTGAAGCGGCTGATCTAATCACTACTTCTATCGAGCAAACTATCGCTTCAAAAGTAGTGACATACGACTTCGCGCGTCTAATGGACAATGCGACAGAAGTAAGCACTTCTGGATTTGCTGATGCATTAATCGAAAACCTATAAGCATTACAGAAGAGGGGGATGAGAATCCCCCTCTTTCTACTATCTTGTTCTGACAAAGGAGAGTTTTACATGTCATTGAAGCGTAAAAAAGTATCGGTTATCGGATCTGGTTTTACTGGAGCAACAACTGCATTCCTTTTAGCTCAAAAAGAATTATGTGACGTCGTGATCGTGGATATTCCGCCTATGGAAAATCCAACGAAAGGCAAAGCATTAGACATGTTGGAAGCTGGTCCGGTTCAAGGGTTTGATGCGAACATTATCGGCACATCCAATTATGAGGATACAAAAGACTCTGATGTAGTTGTTATTACTGCCGGTATTGCACGAAAACCTGGAATGAGCCGTGACGACTTAGTACAGACAAATCAAAAAGTAATGAAATCAGTAACAGCTGAAATCGTCAAGTATTCTCCTGATACGAAAATTATTGTTCTAACGAATCCAGTTGATGCAATGACCTATACTGTCTACAAAGCATCTGGGTTCCCTAAAGAACGTGTAATTGGCCAGTCAGGCGTTCTGGATACAGCTCGTTTCCGTACGTTTGTCGCACAAGAATTGAATCTATCAGTAAAAGATGTAACAGGATTCGTTTTGGGTGGTCATGGAGACGATATGGTGCCTCTAGTTCGTTACTCGACGGCTGGTGGTGTGCCTTTAGAAAACTTGATCTCTGCTGGTCGTCTAGAAGAAATTGTAGAACGTACACGTAAGGGCGGAGCTGAAATCGTCAATCTATTAGGCAATGGGTCTGCATATTATGCGCCAGCTGCTGCATTGGTTGAAATGACAGAAGCTATATTAAAAGATCAAAAAAGGGTGTTACCATCGATTGCGTTCCTAGAAGGTGAATACGGTATGAACGGTATTTATTTAGGTGTCCCGACAGTATTAGGCGCGGGCGGTATCGAAAAAATCATAGAACTTGAATTAACCGAAGATGAGAAAATGGCACTTCAAAAGTCCGCTGATTCTGTACGTACTGTAATGAGCGTTCTAGCGTAAAACTATAGGTTGAAGATCGGACAGCTGTCTAGCCGTCCGATCTTTTTTCTTGTTAGCTCGATTTTTCATGAGTGAATTGCTATAATTTACTTATTGAAATAATTTTCAGCTTTTTCATTGATGACTTTAGAAATACAGGAGGGGTTTATTTGTTGAAAAATAAACGTAAATCGATAGGAAAAGATATCACAGAGTTAGAAATCGGTGAAAGGTTACACTTGACCGAAAAGATTGAAGATAAAGATTTGATGTTGTATCTAGGATTGACCAATGATGCAAATCCTCTTTATTTGCAACATGATTACGCAGCGGAGACGATATATGGACAACCAATTGTTCCACCTATCATGTTGACGGGTATCGTGACAGCCGCCATATCTAAACACATGCCAGGACCAGGTGCTCATATTATTAATCAGCAACTGCATTTCCCTAAGCCAGTCTATCATTACTCGATCGTTGAATTCTTTCTGGAAATTACGAAACTTGATATTCAGTTAAACCAAGTAACCATCCAAGTAGATGCAACGGATGAAGAAGAAGAACGAATTATGAGTGGGGAAGTAGTAGTGATCGCTCCACAAAAACTTCCTGTCAAAGCAGTGCAAACAAAGGAAACCGCGAATGGGGATTAAACAGCAAAAGATTTTGATTGTAGAAGATGAACAATCTATACAGAAATTGCTTGAATTCACATTGCAACAAGCGAACTATAAAACCGTACTCGCGAATGATGGAGAAGAAGCTGTGGAAAAAGTATTGGATGAAAAACCCGATTTAATTATTTTGGATTTAATGTTACCCAAAATAGACGGATTAGAAGTTTGCCGTATGCTGAGAAAAGAGAATATTGAAACACCCATCATCATGTTGACTGCTAAAGGTGAAGAGATGGATAAAATCGTCGGCCTAGAAATGGGTGCTGATGATTACATGACCAAGCCTTTTAGTCCGCGTGAAGTTGCGGCAAGGGTGCGTGCCGTTCTTAGGCGAACAGGCGAGCGTAGCCATATGCAAGAGAAGAAATTAGTTGCGGGTCAGCTGACAGTGTATCCTGAGCGCTTGGAAGTCTATTTAGATGAAAAACCACTCGAGTTTACGCCGAAGGAATTTGAGTTGCTTGTTTATTTCATGAGGCATCCAAATCGCGTGTTCTCTCGTGACCAGTTACTGCAAGCGGTATGGAATTATGAATTTGCGGGAGATTCGAGAATTGTGGATGTGCATGTGAGTCATCTGCGCGATAAAATCGAAGAAAATACGAGAAAGCCGCGCTATATTAAAACAATGAGAGGCGTCGGTTACAAGTTTGGAGAGTAAACTAGATGAAGTACTATTACACAAAAATTTTAACCGTGTCTGCAGTCATCTTATCTATTCTATTAATTGTGCTAGGAATTATCTTAGGACAATTTTTTCATTTATTTGGTAAAAATGTGGATGCGATACTACAACAAACTTATTGGGTTTACTTGCTATTTACGCTCGTTCTAGTATTTGTTGTCATGATGTTTGTTATGACGAAAATCCTTCAGCAGTATGTTCAGCCGTTTGATCACTTCACAGGTGTTGTGCATCAATTGGCGCGAGGGAACTATTTGGTGCGAGCGCATAATGAAGATAGTAAAATAAATCACCAACTAACAAATTCTATCAATCAAGTAGCACAAAAATTACAAGGGAACTCTGCACTTCGCGCCATGGAACAAGAGCGTTTAAACACATTGGTCAGTAGCATTGGAAGTAGTCTGTTGATGTTTGGACGACAAGGTGCTGTCAATTTGGTCAACCGTGTGTTTGAAGAAACATTCCAGCGTAATGGAGAAGAGCTGATGGGGAAAACGTTTAAAGATATCGGTTTACCTTCAGATATTGAGAAAGAAATTGAAACGATATTTTTAACAGAAGAAGTGCGCACGTTCCAATCTCAAGTCGTGCTTACAGAAGGCGTTTGCCATTTAGACGTATACGGTGCGCCTGTCATTGGTGAAAATGGCAACTGGCTTGGAATCGTTATCATTATGCATGACATTACAGAGTTGGTTCGTCTTGAGCAAATACGTAAAGATTTTGTGGCGAATGTGTCCCATGAATTAAAGACACCTGTAACCTCGATTAAAGGTTTTTCAGAGATGTTGCTTGACGGAGCGGTGGAAGATCCTGTGATTAGGCGTGATTTTCTAGAGATTATGTATAAAGAAAGTAATCGTCTACAATTATTGATTGAAGATTTATTGCGCTTATCCAGCATGGAACGTGGAAGTTTTGAAATTACACGAAAGCCTGTTGATGTGATGGAAGTAGTCGAGCAATCCATCAAAATCGTTCAAAAGAAAGTTCAAGAAAAAGAGATGCGAATCGATTTGCATATGCCTGAACAATTAATCATTCTTGCGGATCACGATCGGTTAGTGCAAGTGATGGTGAATTTATTGAATAATGCCATTGCCTATTCGCAAGAAAAAACAATCGTGACCGTTTCCGTAGAAGAAATGGATGAGTATGTGGAAATTTCGGTTCGCGATCAAGGTATTGGTATCATGCCTTCAGAGCTCCCCCGATTATTTGAACGTTTTTACCGTGTAGATCGTGCGAGAAGCAGAGAATCGGGCGGTACAGGATTAGGCCTTGCCATTGTAAAACATATTGCTGAAGCGCATCATGGCACCGTCACAGTGGACAGTGAAGTGGGTGTCGGCACTGTTTTCCGTATTCAGCTACCTACACATGAACAACTATAGTAAAGAAAATGAAACTTACTAGACTACTGTTCCGTACAGTAGTCATACATAGAAAAGGGGGAACAGATATGAGCACAAAAAGAATCCTGGTGACACTCGGTTTGTTTATCACCGGATTATTACTTTTATTGATCGTCTTTACCACGTGGTACACAGTCGACGAATCTGAACAAGCTGTCGTCATTTCATTCGGACAAGCTGGCGCACCTGTGACCGACTCAGGTCTTCATTTTAAGTTGCCTTGGCCGATTCAGAAGACAGAGATCTTATCTAAGGAAACGTACAGTATTCATTTCGGTTACAAGCAAGATAAGTCGGGTGAGATCGTGGATAAGGAAACGAAGATGATTACCGGGGACGAGTACATCGTTCTGACGGATCTGACAGTGCAGTGGCGTATTGTCGATCCCAAGAAGTACCTCTTCAATGCAGAAGATCCTATTGAAATCTTAAGGGATGCAGCGTCTGCTTCTATTCGTTCCGTTATTGGTAGTTCCACAATCGACGCGGCATTGACGGATGGAAAAGCGGAAATCGAAGCGAAGACCCGTGATTTATTGACTAGTTTAGTAGAAAAATATGACATCGGTGTCGCAGTGCAAGGTGTAAAATTGCAAGACGTTGAATTACCAAATGCGGAAGTTCGTGCAGCATTTACCGCTGTAACGGACGCACGTGAAACGAAAAACACGAAGATTAACGAAGCGAAAAAGTATGAGAACCAGAGAACGAAAGAAGCGATCGGTGAACGTGACGCGATCAAATCTCAGGCGCAAGGGAAAAAGACCGCGCGGATCGAACAAGCACGTGGTGACGTGGCGGTATTCAGTGATTTATATAATGAATACGCAAAAAGTAAAGAAATCACACGTGAGCGTTTGATTATTGAGACGCTGGAGCAAGTATTACCTAAAGCAAATCTTTACATCATGAATGACAGCGGAGAAACGATGAAGTATTTACCACTCCAACAGTTGCAAAAAGATCAGCCGCCTGTAACGGAAGAAAAGGATAAGTCAGCTGACAAAGGAGGGAAAGCTTCATGAGTAACGAACAAAATCCTTTCAAGAAGATAGAAGAAGCTCTCAAGAAGATGGGAGAAACCGATCAAAAAAGAAGTGCACAGAAGCCAGGACCGGAATCAGATCCTAAAGTTACGCAAATACGACCAAAAAAAGAGTTTGATATGAAAAAGTATACGAAATTAATTATCTCGCTCACAGTAGTTTTTGCGATTCTCGTTATTCTGTTATCCAACTTATTTATCGTAAAAGAGAATGAGTACCGTGTTGTCCGTCAATTTGGTGAAATTACTAGGATTATCGAAAAACCGGGTATGAATATGAAAATACCATTCATTCAAAGTGTTAGTACGTTGCCGAAAAACCGAATGACTTCTAACGTGTCGGAAGCGGAAATCAATACAAAAGATAAGAAGCGGATTATCATTGATAACTATGCAATATGGCATATTACCGATCCTGCTAAAATGATTTCCAACGCACGTAATATTGTCAATGCGGAAGCGAGAATGGAAGAATTTATTTATTCTGTTGTTCGTAATGAAATGGGACGTCTTGATTACGTCAATGTCGTCAATGATGAAGATTCGTCTCGCGGAAGTTTGAATGATGATGTGACGGCCAAAGTAAATAAGTTTTTAGATGATGGTAATTATGGAATCAAAGTAGTGGATGTCCGTATGAAACGTATTGATTTACCTGAAGAAAACGAACAATCGATTTACACACGGATGATTTCAGAACGTGATTCGACTGCGCAATCATACCTTTCAGAAGGTGACGCAGAAAAGCAGAAGATTGAAGCAGAAACAGATCGTGAAGTGCAGGAAATGTTAGCAAAAGCGAAAAAAGAAGCAGCGATTGTCACTGCGCAAGGTGAGGCGGAAGCTGCCAAAATCTATAATAACGCGTATGCAAAAGACCCTGAATTCTACAAACTGTATAGAACACTTCAGTCGTATACGAAAGTCGTGGATGATGAAACGATGATCATCCTTCCAGCAGATTCACCATATGCCAAGCTATTAACCGGCAATATCGAGTAATCATAAGTGCGTCATTTTCATTAGAGTTGCCAAACGTGGTAAACTAGATGAAAATGACGTTTTTTATAGTGACGAACATAAAGGAGTGGGATGAATTTTGACGAAAAAGAAAATCGTCTTATTGGACGGAAACAGCTTGGCATACCGTGCATTTTTTGCTTTACCTTTATTGACAAATGAAAAAGGTGTTCATACAAACGCGGTATATGGCTTTACCATGATGTTAGAGACCATCTTAGCAAATGAAAAACCGACGCATGTGATTGTAGCATGGGATGCAGGAAAAACTACCTTCCGCCACAGTACGTATACAGAATACAAAGGCGGACGTCAAAAGACACCACCAGAGCTATCCGAACAGTTCCCGTATATTCGTAAATTAATTGAAGCGTTCGGCATCACGCAGTATGAACTCGATTTATATGAGGCAGACGATATTATCGGGACATTAAGTAAAGAGTGTAATGATGCGGAAGCAGAAGTCGTCATCATCTCAGGAGATAAAGATTTAACGCAACTCGCGAATGATCAGACAACCGTATGCATCACAAGAAAAGGCATTACCGATCTTGAAAAATACACACCTGCACATATCGAAGAAAAATATGGCATTGCACCATTGCAGATCATCGACATGAAAGGTTTAATGGGCGATGCATCCGATAATATTCCAGGCGTACCTGGAATTGGTGAGAAAACGGCGTTGAAATTATTGAAGGAATATGGGTCTGTAGAAGCAGTTTATGAGTCGATCGATCAAATCACTGCAAAGAAAATGAAAGAAAACCTTGTGAACAATAAAGAGCAAGCTTTCATGAGTAAAGAACTCGCAACCATTGAAGTTCACGCTCCGATTACGGTTTCATTGAATGATTTAGACTTTGTCGGACGCAACGAAGAAGAAGTGATCCAACTCTATAAAGAATTGCAATTTAAATCATTGCTTGAAAAGATGGATGTTTCTGTCGAGGTTCAACCACTAGAAGAAATCGCTGTTCATACTGTGGAAGAAATTACTTCAGAAATGCTGACGGATACGATGTCTGTGCATGTCGAGATTGATGGCGATAATTATTTGTCTGAAGATATTTTAGGTATTGGTCTGTCAAATGACACAGATACGTACTTCATCACTACTGAATTGGCTACATCATCTGATCTCTTTAAGAGCTGGATTGCGGATCATGCCACGCGTAAATATGTTTCGGATTCTAAATCAGCCTATGCAGCGATTGCGCGACTTGGCATGGAACTAAACGGTGCAGAATTCGATCTCATGCTGGCGGCGTACATCGTCAATCCTTCATTCTCGACAAATGAAGTCTCCGAAATCGCACGTTCATTTGGCTATCATGGTGTAGAAAGTGACGAAGCGGTCTATGGTAAAGGGGCTAAGCGAACTGTACCGGCATCTGAACAACTTGCCAACCATACTGCAAGAAAAGCACATGCAGTGTGGGAGCTGTATCCTGTGGTTACAAAACAGTTGGAGGACAATGAACAGCGTGACTTATTCCATGACCTAGAATTACCGTTAGCAAAAATACTCGGGAAAATGGAAGTAACCGGTGTGAAAACAGACGTAGATGTGCTGAAGACGATTGGAGAGCAGTTGTCGGAACGTCTGGCAGTCATTGAGAAGACGATCTATGAAATGGCTGGCGAGACATTCAATATTAATTCGCCTAAACAGCTCGGCGTCATTTTATTTGAGAAAATCGGATTGACTCCTATTAAGAAAACGAAGACGGGTTACTCGACAGCTGCGGATGTGCTAGAGAAGCTCGCAAGCGAACATGAAATCATTCAGCATATTTTACTATACAGACAGCTCGGTAAATTAAATTCCACCTATATTGAAGGGCTAACAAAAGAAATTCATGAAGATGGAAAGATCCATACACGTTTCCAGCAGGCTCTAACGCAGACAGGAAGATTGAGCTCGATCAATCCGAACTTGCAAAATATCCCGATTCGTTTGGAAGAAGGACGCAAAATACGTGCAGCATTTATTCCTTCAGAAACCGAATGGATTATGTTTGCGGCTGACTATTCACAAATTGAATTGCGTGTACTTGCACATATTTCGCAAGATGAAAAATTAATTGAAGCATTCCGTCAAGGTGCGGATATTCATACAAAAACTGCAATGGATGTTTTTGGTGTAAACGAAGAAGAAGTCGATAGCAATATGCGTCGCGCAGCAAAAGCTGTCAACTTTGGTATTGTCTATGGCATCAGTGATTATGGATTATCCCAAAGTTTAAATATTACTCGTAAAGAAGCAGGGGAATTCATCGATACGTATTTAGCGAGCTTCCCGGGTGTCAAACAGTACATGGATACTAGTATTATTGACGCCAAGCAAAAAGGCTATGTGACGACACTATTAAAACGTAGACGATATTTGCCGGATATTACGAGTTCAAATTTCAACTTGCGAGGTTTCGCAGAGCGAACAGCGATGAATACACCGATCCAAGGTACTGCGGCGGACATCATTAAGCAAGCAATGATTGATATGGATGCCAGACTTGAAAAAGAAAATATGCAAGCGCGTATGCTACTACAAGTGCATGATGAGCTGATCTTTGAGGCGCCTATTGAAGAGTTGGAGAAATTAAAAGAAATCGTACCGGAAGTCATGGAACAAACGATTCAACTCGACGTTCCGTTGAAAGTCGATTGGAATTATGGCAAGTCTTGGTACGAAACGAAGTGAGTGAATATACATGCCAGAACTACCGGAAGTAGAAGGAGTGGTGCGAGATCTTGCACCACTCGTGGAAGGGCGGACGGTGAAGCAACTTTCTGTATCGGATACCGTCGTCATTTCTAAAACAGCTGGAAAAGAAACGATTATTAAAGGGAAATCTGTGGACGACTTTCTTGACGGCATGGAAAATATGCAAATCGAGAAAATTGTGCGTCGCAGTAAATATATTTATTTTCATTTAGTGAAAGAAAACCAACCACATTTGCTCGTCAGCCACCTTGGTATGACGGGCGCTTGGTTTGTCGTGAATTCTCCTGATGAAATTACAGAAGAAAAGTTCCGAAAACACGCACATGTCTTTTTGGAAATGGAAGATGGCGGATTACTCGTCTACTCGGATATACGAAGATTCGGTGAAATGCGTCTACTACAGACGGAAGAAGATTTTCCTCCTTTGTTAGAGATGGCACCCGAACCTTTTTCTGATGAAGCGCTGGACCATTTTTTATCGATGGCAGAAACTCCGAAGTATAAAAGAAAACCTATCAAAGAAGTAATTATGGATGGGAAAGTTATTTCGGGATGCGGCAATATTTACGCTACAGAAGCGCTGTTTCATATGAAGATCCATCCGAGTCGTTCAGCGAAACGAATCAGCAAAAAACGCAAAACTTTATTGTTTGAAGAGATTGTACGCGTTTTGCAAGAAAGTATCGATGCAGGAGGCAGTACAATATCCGATTATCGTTCTGTTAACGGCAACGCGGGAACGATGCAAGATCGACTGCATATGTACGGGAAAAAAACATGCTTAGCGTGCGACACACCGACTAAAAGTAAGCAGATTGCGGGCAGAACGTCTGTCTATTGTCCAGCTTGCCAAAAATAAGGAGTGATGAGCGTGATTATCGGATTGACAGGAAGTATTGCTAGCGGGAAAAGTACTGTAGCGAATATGTTGCGTGAAAAAGGTTACCCTATTGTTGATGCGGATGTAATTGCGAGGGAAGTAGTTGAGTCAGGCAGCCCATTGCTAAAAAAAATCCAACAGACATTCGGTGAAGAGGTGTTACGGGAAGATGGTACACTGAATCGCGAACAACTTGGCGCACTTATTTTTGGTGATGAAGTGAAACGACAACAGTTAAATGAATTGATGCATCCTGCTATCAGAGGGCGAATGGTCAGTCAGAAAGAAGACTATTTAACTCAAGGCTATCAAACCGTCATTATGGACATCCCCTTACTGTTTGAAAGTAAACTTCAGGACTATGTGGAGAAGATTGTCGTTGTTTCTGTCACGAAGCAAATTCAAAAACAGAGACTGATGGCTCGCAATGAATTGACGGAAGCAGAAGCAGATGCCAGAATCACATCCCAGTTGGATATGAGCATCAAAGAACAAGGTGCAGACGCGGTTATTCATAATAACGATACAGTGGAAGAAACCGAAAAGCAGTTGAATGCAATCCTTGAAAACTGGCAAGCTGTACCGAGATAATCAGTGTGGGGAAATAATTTATAAATTTAATGTGTAATAGTGTTGGCATAATGATAAATTGTGTTATACTAATGAACGATTAAAGATATAAAGTATAACATACATGCAGGAGGATCCCTTTAATGACTACAAAAATTGCAATTAACGGACTCGGCCGTATTGGACGGATGGTATTCCGCCAGATTATCAAGGAAAACGATGTTAATCTAGTTGCTGTCAATGCGACATATCCAGCTGAAACGATTGCACATCTCTTGAAATATGACTCAACACACGGAGTTTTCGATGGTGAAATCATTGCGGATGAAAATGCGATCATCGTCGACGGCAAACGTGTACAACTAATTTCAGAACGTGACCCATCGAAATTGCCTTGGCAAGAGCTTGGCGTAGATATCGTTATAGAATCAACAGGTGTATTCAACTCACGTGATAAAGCAGCACTTCATTTGGAATCGGGCGCAAAGAAAGTAATTTTAACTGCTCCAGGTAAAAATGAAGACGTAACGGTTGTAATCGGAGTGAATGACGAGAAATTAGATGTCAACAAACATAGTGTAATTTCCAATGCGAGTTGTACAACAAACTGTTTAGCACCAGTTGCAAAAGTATTGAATGATGAATTCGGTATTGTAAACGGCTTAATGACAACTGTACATGCATATACGAATGATCAGAAGAACTTGGACAACCCACATAAAGATTTACGCCGCGCGCGTTCTTGCGGAGAATCCATTATCCCAACTTCAACAGGTGCTGCAAAAGCTTTGTCTCTTGTACTTCCTGAGCTTGAAGGGAAAATTCACGGCTTGGCATTGCGTATCCCGACACCAAATGTTTCCCTTGTGGACTTGGTAGTGGACGTAGAAAAAGATGTGACGGTTGAAGAAGTGAACAACGCGTTCCGTAAAGCAGCAGAGGGCTCGATGAAAGGGATTCTTCGCTATACTACAGAACCTCTTGTATCGATTGACTTCAATACGACTACAGAATCCGCAACACTAGATGGACTTTCTACTATGGTCATGGGCGATCGTAAAATCAAAGTGCTTGCATGGTATGATAATGAGTGGGGTTATTCAGCACGTGTTGTGCAATTGGCGAAAAAAGTCGCTACTGCACTAACTGATAAAGTCACTTCATAAATGAATGAATCGGCACTTCATCTTACGGGATGGAGTGCTTTTCTGTGTCCGTTTGTTGTTGTATGGACAGTTTCTGTTATAATGAAAAGTACTAATGAATATGCGGAGGAACTAACTATGTTATGTCCAGCTTGTCACTACCACGGAACACGCGTAATTGATTCACGACCTGCGGAAGAAAACCGTTCCATTCGACGAAGACGTGAATGCGAAAAATGTAGTTATCGTTTCACGACATTTGAAAAAGTGGAGCACTCTCCGTTAGTTGTCGTAAAGAAAGATAAGACCCGGGAAGAGTTCAGCAGTGAAAAGTTGCTGAGGGGATTAATTCGCGCTTGTGAAAAACGCGCGGTTCCGATCGAGCAATTAAAAGAAATCGTCAGTTCTATCGAAAAAGAACTAAGAAGCTCAGGAAATGTCGAAATAGATTCAGAACAAGTAGGAGAAATGGTGATGGAACGATTAGTGGACGTGGACGAGGTTGCGTATGTACGATTTGCGTCTGTTTACCGCCACTACAAAGACATCACGGTCTTTATTGACGAGTTGCAACAATTGCAAAACAGGAAAGATGAACAAGAGTAAGATGTTGATCTAGAAGGGGAGGCGATTGTTAAAATGCTTTATACAGAGTTGCAGCCTGTCGATTCCTTCAAAGTGAAATTAGCACATCCTTTCTCTGCGTATGACCGACAAATGCTGACGTTATTTTATCAGCCACTTATCGGTCCTGAAGCGGTCAGTTTGTTTATGACCCTTTGGACGGATGCGGAAAGCAGAGAACCGCAAGAACATACCCACTACTATTTAATGAACATGTCTTCGTTTCCACTTCAAGCCATTTTTGAAGCGAGGATTTCATTGGAAGCTATTGGATTGTTGCGTACGTATAAGAAAAAGCAAGAAATAGATAAGCGGTCTTTTCTTTACGAACTATTACCGCCACTCGATGCACCATCTTTTTTCAATGATCCGCTCCTATCTACCTTTTTATTCAGTAAAATTGGAGAGCAGCCGTATCGTCAGTTACGCGGCCGATTTTTAGAGGAGCCTATTGCGAAAGAGGAGTATCAAGATATATCCCGAACATTTTTAGATGTTTATAAACCAGCGAGAGGCGATCAAGCGATGGAATTGACTGCAGGAATGCATTTTCAAGGAAAGAGTGAACCTACTGGCATACCGTTTTATGTTGCAAATTTTAATTTTGATTTATTTTATAACGGTCTTTCCGAACAAATGATCCCTAAAGCTTCTTTGCGGACTATTTCTCAGGAAATGATTGCGATGCTGGCTTTCTTGTATTCACTCAGTCCGCTCGATATGCAAAAAGTCGTGATGATTGCCATGGATGAAAATCATCAGCTGACGGAAGAAAAAGTTCGCAAGGCAGCTGCGGAATTTTATAAGATGAATACGTCCAAGCAACCGCCTAAATTACAGTCGGTGTTTACACAACCGATAGTCGACGAAGTGCCTAAAGAGAATATGAGTCGTGACGAAGAATTACTGTTTTATCTCGAACATACTCCGCCAAAAGAGATGTTGCGTAAAGTGAGCAAGAAAGAACCATTCCTTGTAGACATTCAGCTTGCTGAACGATTAATCAATTTGCATAAATTCCCGGTAGGTGTCGTCAATGTCTTGCTGCAATATGTAATGCTACGTAATGATGGCAAAATCACGAGTAGCTTTGTGGAACGCATTGCTTCACATTGGGCGAATAAACAAGTGAATGATGCTAAAACGGCTTTGAAGTTATCAAGAGAAGAACATGATCAATATATGAAATGGCTCAAAGAAGGGAAGCAGTCGACGCCTAGAAATCGAAAGCCAACAAGGGAAGAAAAAGTTCCAGAATGGTTTTCTAAGCGCGATAAAAAGAATGAGAAATCCAGTAAACCTAATCATTTCAATGTAGAGGAAGAACGCCAGAAGTTATTGAAAGAATTGGGGATTTCAGAACCAGAGGTGAAATAATATGGAACGAATAGGGGATGCGATGAAACGGGTAGTGAATGCTCCTTCATTAGCCCAAAAATACGACGAGCTTCGAACAGAAGTTATGGAAGATCCGGCTGTTCAACAATTTATTAGCGAGCATTCCGATGAAGTCAATACAGATGTGGTCAACCGCAGTCTAGGTAAATTATATGAATTCACAACGGCTTCCCACGCTTGTGAGCGCTGTCCAAATCTCGATGGGTGTATTAACGTCATGAAAGGCTTTGAGCCGAAATTAGTCATAGCACAGCGCCTTATTGATGTGGATTATATAGTCTGTCCTACTAAGCAGTTGGAAGATGAACGTAGAAACATTTCGAAAATGGTCAACAGCATGTACATGCCTAAAGAAGTAATGGAAGCGCGTCTATCTGACGTGAACTTCTTGTCAGAAGATAGTCGCGTGATCGTGATGCGAGCAGCTAAAGATTTCATAAATCAAATCGAGTCTACTGGTAAGGTTCCGGAAAGAGGCTTCTATTTATTTGGTAACTTCGGCATTGGAAAATCATTCATTTTAGGTGCGTTAGCGAATGAATTGGCAACTAGACGTATCCAAACTGTAGTAGTGTATGTGCCAGAGTTTCTACGTGAGATGAAGCAATCGATCCAAAACCAAACATTGGACGAAAAGGTGGAGTTTGTGAAGCGGGCTCCTGTCTTGATGCTAGATGATATAGGAGCAGAAACGATGTCGACTTGGACTCGGGATGAAGTGCTTGGCACGATTTTGCAGTACCGTATGGCGGAAAAGCTACCTGTATTCTTCACCTCCAATTTTAATTATAATGAATTAGAACATCACCTTACAACGAGTCAGCGTGGGGAAAAAGAGCCTATTAAAGCGGCACGAATTATGGAGAGAATCCGCATGGTCAGCCAACCATTTAAACTTGGTGGGGAGAACTGGCGGGATTAATCTTTCTTTATAAAATGGCTTTGTTGAAAGAATTAATAAATTACACTTGCAATTACGCTCAGACTTTTCTATACTATTACACAGTTCAACATTCATAAAATGTTAAAATGCATCGAAGAGGACAATAATTTGTTTTTCACCTTTCCAGAGAACAGGGGCATGGCTGAAACCCTTGTAGGCAGAAGATAAATTTACCACCTCCAAGCAGCATCAGTGAAAGTAAGTAGCTGATGACGGTAGCGGCCCGTTAGCCGATCGAAAGCTTCGGTCTTTTCGCATATTTGCGAATGGAAGGAAGAAGGGTGGAACCACGAGCTCAAGCCTCGTCCCTTTAGGGATGGGGCTTTTTTGCGTTCAAAAAAAGAAAGGGAGTCATACACATGCCAGAAAATATTCACTTAACATTTCCAGATGGTGCAGTAAAAGAATTTGAGGACGGCGTCACAACAGAAGAAATTGCAGGCTCCATCAGTCCTGGATTGCGTAAAAGCGCATTGGCAGGAAAAATTGGAGATCAGCTAATTGATTTGAAATCCCCAATCCATACAGATGGAGATATTAGTATTATTACTCCAACATCAGATGAAGCATTGGAAATTCTGCGCCATAGTACGGCTCACCTTTTGGCACAAGCCGTTAAACGTAAATTCCCGGATGCGAAACTAGGTATAGGTCCTACTATCGAAAACGGTTTCTATTACGATATCGATTCACCTACACCGATCACAGCTGAAGACTTACCTGAATTAGAAAAAGAAATGAAACGCATCATTGGTGAAAACTTGCCGATCATTCGTCACGATGTATCTCGTGCGGAAGCAGAAAAGCGTTTTAAAGAAATTGATGATGAATACAAGTTGGAACTTCTTGAAGCAATTCCTGAAGATCAACAAGTATCCATTTATGAACAAGGCGAATTCTTTGATCTATGCCGTGGCATTCACGTCCCGTCCACAGGTAAACTAAAAGAATTTAAATTATTAAGTATTGCAGGAGCTTATTGGAGAGGGAACTCTGATAACAAAATGCTTCAGCGGATCTACGGAACAGCTTTCTTCAAAAAAGACGAGCTGAAAGACCACTTGCGTATGCTCGAAGAAGCGAAAGAGCGTGATCACCGTAAAATCGGTAAAGAATTGAATCTCTTTACGAATTCACAAAAAGTTGGACAAGGTCTACCATTATGGTTGCCAAAAGGTGCTACAATTCGCCGCGTAGTGGAACGTTATATTGTAGATAAAGAAGAAAGACTAGGCTATCAGCACGTGTATACTCCCGTACTTGGAAGTTTAGATCTCTACAAAACTTCAGGTCACTTGGATCACTACCAAGATAGCATGTTCCCAATTATGAGCATGGATAACGAAGATCTCGTTTTACGTCCAATGAACTGTCCTCACCATATGATGATTTATAAAAATGGTATTCATTCGTATCGTAACTTGCCACTTCGTTTGGCGGAACTCGGCACAATGCACCGTTATGAAATGTCTGGAGCACTTTCAGGTCTTCAGCGTGTTCGCGGAATGACATTGAACGATGCGCATATCTTCGTGCGTCCAGATCAAATTAAAGAAGAGTTTAAACGCGTAGTCATGTTAATCATTGAAGTATATAAAGACTTCAATATCAAAGATTATTCATTCCGTCTGTCGTATCGCGATCCTGAAGATACAACAAAATATTTTGATGACGATGAAATGTGGGAACGTGCACAAGCTATGTTGAAAGAAGCAATGGATGAGATGGAGCTTCCGTATACTGAAGAAGAAGGCGAAGCAGCATTCTACGGTCCGAAGCTCGATGTACAAGTAAAAACTGCAATTGGTATGGAAGAAACACTTTCCACAGCACAATTGGACTTCTTATTACCTGAGCGCTTCGACCTTACGTATATCGGCGAAGACGGCAAACAACATCGTCCAGTCGTAATTCACAGAGGTGTCGTCTCTACAATGGAACGCTTTGTTGCCTTCTTAATTGAAGAATACAAAGGAGCTTTCCCTACGTGGTTAGCGCCAATTCAAGTAGAGCTCATCCCGGTATCACCTGACGTTCACCTTGACTATGCACAAGACGTTAAAGAGAAACTGACATTGGCAGGGTTCCGAGTAGATGTGGACAGCCGTGACGAAAAGATCGGTTACAAGATTCGTGAAGCACAAGTACAAAAGGTTCCGTATATGCTTGTACTAGGAGATCGTGAAGTGGAAGCTGGCGAAGTCAATGTTCGTAAATACGGTGAACAAAAATCTGAGAGTATGTCATTTGACGCGTTCCTAGAATTAATCAAAGAAGACGTGAAGAAGGACTGATCCAAAGAGGTAGGTACCGTTGATCTGTTTTTCAGGTGGACACTTCCGACTTACTAAACGAAGGCGTCTTACAAGCGGTAGTGTAGCGATGAGTCAGCCAGGAGTTCTTCCTGTCTGGTTCATTGCAATATCCATCCGCAAGTGCCAAAGTGGGTGTAAAGCCGTTTTTCATTCTACTTTTCTAAAATGTTAAAAATAGCAGTTGCAATTCTATCTATAGTACGCTATACTTGAAAAGTTGAATTAATTCAAAAAACCTGTATGTCCGACAATGTGATCTGCAGAGTTATTGACATTTGATACTAATGATGTTATTATTAATAAGGTTAACTGAATACAGTTTGTGGTATAAGAAGAGGCTACCCGCTTCTCACCTGATCGACGCAATGAAGTTGTTGCCAGGTTAGCACAATAAGTTTATATCTATGCATACTGGCATAGTATACTTACGCGGGTAGACAAATCATATTTGTCTACTTTTTTTATTTTGTAAAATGGATAGACCTATGGGACTTTGAAGTCGGGATTTCCGATATACCAAAATGTGTATTCACGAGACAATATTCGGAGGTGGATTACTATTAGCAAAGACATGTACGTAAATGATGGTATCCGAGCACGTGAGCTGCGATTAATTGATCATAACGGCGAACAACTCGGTATCAAAACACGTAATGAAGCTTTAGATATTGCTGCTCAAGCAAACCTGGACTTAGTTCTTGTTGCTCCACAAGCGAAGCCCCCAGTAGCTCGTGTTATGGACCATGGAAAGTTCAAGTTCGAACAGCAAAAGAAAGAGCGTGAAGTACGTAAGAATCAAAAGGTCATCAACGTAAAAGAAGTTCGACTTAGCCCTACAATTGATGAGCATGATTTCCAAACGAAACTTCGTAACGGAGTCAAGTTCCTTGAAAATGGGGATAAGGTCAAAGCTTCGATTCGTTTCCGCGGCCGTGCGATTACGCACAAAGAAATTGGCCAACGAGTACTTGATCGCTTTGCAGAATCTTGCAAAGAAGTAGCAACTGTTGAAGTTAAACCAAAAATGGAAGGTCGGAGCATGTTCTTAATACTTGCCCCACTTGCCGAGAAAAAGTAACACGAACAATTTAGGAGGAACAGAACATGCCAAAAATGAAAACTCACCGCGGTTCCGCGAAACGTTTCAAAAGAACTGGAACTGGTAAATTAAAACGTGGCCGTGCTTACACAAGTCACCTATTTGCTAACAAATCTACGAAGGCTAAGCGTCACTTACGTAAGTCTTCACTAGTTTCTTCAGGCGATTACAAGCGTATTCGTGAAATGCTAACAAACATGAAGTAAGACCGAACACACACTTAAAGGATAAGCAGGAGGTAATGCACTATGCCACGCGTAAAAGGTGGAACAGTAACGCGCAAGCGTCATAAAAAAGTATTGAAATTAGCAAAAGGTTATTTTGGTTCAAAACATAGACTTTATAAGGTAGCAAACCAACAGGTAATGAAATCTTATAACTATGCTTACCGTGACCGTCGTAACAAAAAACGTGATTTCCGTAGACTATGGATTACACGTATCAACGCGGCTGCTCGTGTGAATGGTATTTCATACAGCACATTAATGCACGGCTTGAAAGTAGCTGGCATCGATGTTAACCGTAAGATGCTTGCAGAACTTGCAGTGACAGATGCACCAGCATTTGCACAACTTGCAGAAACAGCAAAAAAATCTGTAGCAAAATAAGATGAACCAAAATCCACTTTCGTTTTCATTCTTATATGGAAATGAAGGTGGATTTTTTCGTATGGAGGAATGGCTGAAATGGCACAAACTCTATTGATTTATATGGTCATCCTGTCACTCTGGGCATTTGGGGCAATGGGATATGATAAAAGACAAGCTAAAAAGAAAAGACAACGTGTACCAGAACGAAACCTATGGTTACTGGCTTTGCTTGGTGGCGGAGTGGGGGCATACGTTGGCATGCAATTCTTTCATCACAAAACAAGAAAAACCAATTTCCGTATTGGATTTCTACTTCTGATGATGATCGATATCGTGTTGCTACTTGCTATATATGGTGTGAAATTACCAACTACCGTTACATTTTGATATAAAAAACGGAAATAGCTTTTCTGAGCTATTTCCGTCTAATCAAGATTTCATTAATTGTTCAATTGGATTCTTCCAATTGATCTCGGCATGAGGATAATTCGTTCGTACTTCGGATTCAAGGAAATGAAAATCTTCTTTCGTCATACCTTGCAGCTTTGCTTCATTTTTCACCCAAATGAAAATGGAAACAACATCAAAGGAATCAGTCGTGGTGCCTAGATATTTCTCACCTTCAAACATCGCACCTTTATACGTAATAAAAAAGTTTTTACGGATATTCTTAACGTCATCATAAAAATAATACTGTTCCTTTTCATACGCTTCATCCAGCTTTCGCTTAGCATCTGTCAAATAGCGAATCCCGGCATAAAATAAATATATAACAAGTGCTATAATGAAGATGCGGATCAATACAACCATGAAATCAGCTCCTGCAAACGATATAGTACAGTACTATACGGCTGAGTCTGGTAAAAGGTTTCATTTAATAGCAAAATGGTGGAGGGAATACAAATGAAATTACATCAACTATTTGAAATGCAAAGAGCACTCGATACATATATACAAAAAAATCATCAAACGAATGAGACATTTGCCGAAAGAGGTTTGGCATTAGTAGTCGAACTTTCCGAGTTGGCGAACGAAACACGTTGTTTTAAATTCTGGAGCACAAAAGGACCTTCAGCAGATGATGTCATTTTAGAAGAGTATGTGGATTCTATACATTTCTTATTATCTTTAGGAATCGAAAAAGGTTTTGACGGATTGGAAGACTGGCCAGCAAGTGATGCAAAAGATCAAAATCTGACACAACAGTTTATTCAAACAGGTCAATCTATTTATGCATTCTTGGACTCATTAACATTTGAAGATTATAAAAATATTTGGATGAATTACGGAGCACTGGCGAATACGCTCGGATTTACGGAAGAACAGATTATTCAAGCATATATTGATAAAAATGAAGAGAACTATGCACGTCAAAAAAGTGGATACTAAGCGGTATCATTGACTTCATCGTAAATTTAACTATAATAGAAATTTCATAAATAAATAAATTGACAAAAAGACTGTTTTGATAATAATATTAATACAATACAGGTCATACAGGGGGTATTTCGTTGAACGAATGGAGTAAGGATGATTTTGGATTGCGTTTAAAGGCACTGAGAGAACGTCGAGGACTATCGATGATGGCATTTGGCGCGGCAATCGGCACATCAGCTAGCCGAATTAAAGATTGGGAGCGTGGTAAGAACGCACCGTCCGCTGCTTGGATCGCTAAAATTTCAGAGCGTTTTTCTGTTTCTACCGATGAGTTGATTATGGGTGAGGTAACATTTACTCCGTATTTCAAAGCGACAGGTAATACAGTAGAATCACTCTATGATCGTCTTCGTGAAACGATGAATGTCGAATCCTCTGGTAAATGGCCAACAGAAATTGATGAGCTATATGCAGAAATCGACGCAGTGAATAAAGAGAAGTACCGCAGCGGAAAAGGACGTCGATCGGCTGAAAAAGAGCTGATGGAATTAGCCATCCGTCTACCTAAAAAAGATGTACTAGAACTACTCGAACTCGCTAAATATAAAAGACGCACCCTATAAAACGATGCCCCTTAAAGTTATGACACTTCGAGGGGCATCGTTTTTTATTAGTAGAATGTGAAAGTTAAATAGGATTAGCCGAATGGGTTAGTGGAGAGTACGAAGGGATTGAAGCTCCATCTCGGGACGCGTGTGGGCCGTGCGGTGAGCTAACCAAGTCGAAATCTTCTTCTGATTGTCTCACCTGACGGGCTTGATTCATCCTGAGCCGCCCCAGCTTCCGATTTAATCCTGCATAAGTAGATGTAGATCACTTACTGTGCAGGGATTGGAGTGCAGACAGGCCGCGGGAATAGCATGAGTCTTGAGACCCCACAGCGAAGCGAGGAGGCTCAAGCCATGCCCGCAGGAAAGCATCCGCTCGGAACGGAAATCCCTACCCAACACCCTGTCGGCCACTGCCTATATTCCAAAACAACAAATAATCAAATAGAATGAAATGTAGGAAAATAGAATGAAATGCGTTATGATGGAATCGTAGATAAACCCAAGGAGGATGAGTTGATTGAAAGCATTCGTTCATGAAAATGGTGAGTTGCACTATACAGATATCGCCGATCCCTCAGCTGGAAACGGTGAAGTCATTGTCGCATTGAAAACAGCAGGACTCAATCGGCGTGACACCGCTATACCCAAACGACGTGGGGACGCTAAAGAACCTTTAGTATTAGGCTCAGACGGCGCCGGCACGATCGAATCAATTGGAGAAGGTGTAACCGGTTGGCATGTTGGAGACGAAGTAATTATCAATCCATCACTTCGATGGTTCGAAGAAAGCGATGCGCCACCAGCTGAATTTGATATTCTCGGTATGCCGGATCATGGCACGTTTGCAGAGAAGATTTGCATATCCTCAGATCAGCTAGAGAAAAAGCCATCACATCTTACATGGAATGAATCCGCAGTTATCGCTCTATCCGGGCTTACAGGTTATCGAGCACTAGTGACTAGGGGCCGTATAGAAGAAGGCCAAACCGTCTTTATTCCTGGAGCTGGAAGTGGAGTCGCGACCTATATGATTCAATTTGCGAAGAAAATGGGAGCGCGTGTCATTGTGTCCTCAAGAAGTGAAGAAAAAAGAAAGTACGCATTGAAAATTGGTGCGGATATAGCGATTGATACGAATAGCGATTGGCCAACAGAACTAAAAGATGAACGTGTAGATCTTGTAATTGAGAGTGTGGGAAGAGCAACATTCAATCGTTCTCTTAAAATTCTTAAAAAAGGTGGACGGATCGTAGTGTTTGGTGCAACGACAGAAGATATCGTCGAACTGAACTTACGTGAATTCTTTTATGGTCAGTATTCGTTGCTAGGTACTACGATGGGAAGTCGTGAAGAACTACGGGATATGTTAGCGTTAGTTGAAGAACATCAAATCCATCCTGTTATTGATTCAGTGATTCCTCTTGAAAAAGCAACTGAGGCATTTACTAAGCTAGATGACAGTGTACAATTCGGTAAAATCGTTTTAGCCATTTCGAAATAACAATATAACCGGTATAGAAAGGCAGTGGAAGTAGTGACGAAAGAAATAAAGACACTGACAGATTTGGAAATCGCTTCAAAAGCAACTATGCAACCAATTGAAAACATCGCAGACAAAGCAGGAATTCCATTGGATGCGTTAGAGCTATATGGTAAATACAAAGCGAAAATCAATGTAGATCTCATTCCAAAACAAACTTCACAAGCGAAAGTCGTACTCGTAACTGCTACTAGTCCAACACCGGCAGGAGAAGGGAAATCGACAGTGACAGTTGGTCTCGGTGATGCACTGTCTCGTTTAGGTAAGAAAACAATGGTTGCATTACGTGAACCTTCATTAGGACCGGTAATGGGTGTCAAAGGTGGAGCAACGGGCGGAGGCTTCTCCCAAGTACTGCCTATGGAAGACATCAATCTGCACTTCACTGGAGACCTTCATGCCATTACAACGGTGAATAATGCGTTGAGCGCTATGATCGATAACCATTTGCATCAAGGTAATGTGTTGAACATCGATCCACGCCGTATTACATGGAAACGCGTCATGGATATGAATGACCGTGCGCTTCGTCATGTGACGATTGGTCTGGGTGGTCCATCACAAGGCGTGCCACGCGAAGAGAGTTTTGATATTACAGTAGCATCCGAAATCATGGCCGTATTCTGTCTGGCGACTAGTTTGCAAGACCTGAAAGAACGCTTGTCCGATATTGTGATTGGCTATACGTATGAAAAAGACGCTGTAACCGTGCGTGATTTAGGCGTAGAGGGTGCGTTGACGCTTCTGCTTAAAGATGCATTCAAACCAAACCTTGTCCAAACGATTGAAGGCACACCAGCTTTCATTCACGGTGGACCATTTGCAAATATTGCCCATGGTTGTAACTCGTTGATCGCAACGAATACAGCGCGTAATCTGGCTGACTATGTCGTCACAGAAGCAGGATTTGGATCAGATTTAGGCGCAGAAAAGTTTATGGACATTAAAGCGCGCATCGGTAAATTCCAGCCGGATGCAGTCGTTCTTGTGACAACAATTCGCGCGCTCAAAATGCATGGTGGAGTAGAAAAGCAGGAGTTAAAAGTCGAGAATACTCAAGCTGTAGAAAAAGGTTTAGTCAATTTGGAAAAGCATATTGAAACGATTCTATCGTTCGGAGTGCAACCTGTCGTCGCGCTCAATCGTTTTGTGGGGGACTCTGATAGTGAATTGCAGAAAGTCCAGAAGTGGTGTCAGGATTATAATGTAAAAGTCGCTTTAACTGATGTATGGCAAGACGGTGGAGCAGGTGGAGAAGCATTGGCGAAAGAAGTCTTACAAGTGCTGGAAGAGCCAAATAATTTCGCTCCAATTTATGAAATAGAGCAATCAGTAGAAGAAAAACTCACAGCGATTGTTCAAAAAGTATATGGTGGCACAGGCGTTTTATTTACCGATCAGGCTAAGAAAGATTTAGCTGAAATTAAAAAGAATGGCTGGGATCTCTTGCCGGTCTGTATGGCAAAGACTCAGTACTCGTTTTCCGATGATCCAAAAAAATTAGGACGTCCAACAGACTTTTCGATCACAATCCGCAATATTTTACCGAAACTTGGGGCAGGCTTCTTAGTTTGTTTAACAGGTGACATCATGACTATGCCTGGTTTACCAAAAAAGCCGGCAGCACTCAATATGGATGTCGATTCGGCTGGCAATGCTAAAGGGTTAATGTGATTGCTCTTTATAGTAGAGAGATATTAAGCAAAAGGCCATTAAGGCTTTTTGCTTTTTTAAAATCAAAAAGGAAATAAAGAAAAGTGAAAAACGAGCTTTGAATCCGTAAAAGACCACATTCATTTATCTATAAGTATTGGGATCGCAATAGCGGGAAATAAAGATACGATTCATACGCTTTATTAAAAAGTCAATCTAGACTTGTACGTCTCAAAGAAATAGGGCAAAGACCAATATTCTATATATCTCTCGGTTGAATCATAAAAAGGATGTGCAGAAAGTCGTCAACATGACATTCTGCAACATCCTTTTTGTATTTTATATAATCAAAAGATCTTATGATCAACCAGCCATTCACTGATGAAATCCATGATCGACTCTACAGTCCCATCTTCGAATGGCGAGCTCAAGTGGGCCGTTGCAACGAGCTCCAGGAATGATTTACTTCCGCCCAATTGACACAGGGCCAAATAATCTGTCCATGCATCGTCAAAGTCATTTAATGAGCGTTGCCAAAATTGGAGAGCACAGATTTGCGCCAAGGCATAATCAATATAATAAAACGGCACTTCATAGATATGACCTTGTCTCTGCCAAAAACCGCCTTGTTCCAAATAGGGATGTCCATCATAATCCCGATTAGGTAAATAGATGTTCTCAAGTTCTTTCCATACGGCTTTACGTTCACTTGGAGACATTTCAGGCTGGTCATAGATGCGTTGCTGAAACTCGTCCACCGCCACTCCATAAGGTAAAAACAATACACTTTCAAGTAAGTGTGCATAGCGATAACGTTCTGCATCGCTACCAAAAAATCGATCCATCCAGAACCAAGTGAAGAACTCCATACTCATAGAATGGATTTCTGCTGCTTCAGTCGTTGGCCAAATATATTCGGGGATTCCAATTGAACGACTAGAATATACTTGGAACGCATGGCCTGCTTCATGCGTCAAAACATCAATATCACTTGAGGTTCCATTGAAATTTGAGAAAATAAACGGTGAATCGTAATTATCTATAAATGTACAATAGCCGCCAGCTTCCTTGCCTTTTTTCGCTACCAAATCCAATAAGTTTTTACGCTTCATATAATCAAAAAAGCGTCCGGTCTCACGCGATAACTCCTGATACATTTTTTGTCCATTTTCCAAAATCCATTCAGGGGAACCTTTTGGTTGAGGGTTTCCCTCTGCGTAATGCAATGGTTCATCATAAAACTTCATTTGCGAGATGCCTATTTTTCGACTTTGCATACCTCGAATCTTCTCAGCTAAAGGCACTACATGTGTTCGAATCTGATTACGGAAGTTTTCCATCATATGTGCATCATAGCCGATCCGGTCCATACGTATGTATCCCAGTTCTGTAAAGCTTTTAAATCCGAGTGTTGTAGCGATTTCATGACGTACTGCCACGAGACGATCAAAAATCCTATCGAAATCATCTTCATGTGAGGCGAAAAAATCGGCAGTGGCATTCATAGCATCTTTTCTAACGGAACGTTCGAGTGACTCTTTAAATGGTCCAAGTTGTGCCAAAGTCAGCATTTCGCCTTGGAACTCGATTTGTGCTGAAGCGACGAGATGTGCGTACTCGGAAATTAGTTTATTTTCTTGCTGTAAAAGTGGCAAGACTTCATCTGAATACGATTGGACGGCATTCTCCGCAAGCTTAAATAGCTGAGATCCCCATCTGTCTTCCAATTGTGCTCGGAAAGGTGTAGTGATGACAGCTTGGTAATAATTGCTTTGCAAAGCCTGGAATTGAGGTCCGATCTCATCAAAATAATCCCGTTCATCTTGGTAGAAGGTATCATTCGTATCAATGGAAGAACGGATATACATAATGTTTTCCGCTGTACTGTAATCACTTGTCAACATGTTTATATGCTCAATAATTTTAGCCTGCTCTTCGAATGAATTTGCCTGCTTAAACTGGTCAAGTGCATTCTGAAACTCTATTTTTAGTTTTTCGATGTCCGGGCGAGTATACTCATAATCTTCAAAAGTAAGCATCGTACTCCTCCTAGTTCGTATGTAATGTGCCTATCCCTTCATTTTCTAGCAACGAGTAAAAAAAAGCAAACAATTTAGCGGTAATGACGTTCATAAATTGCCACAATCTTATGAAATGATGTAGGATAGAGAGAGTAAACTCTAAGTGAGCGGGAAGAAGGAGAAATTGAATGCAAATAATAAATCATAAAGCACAAGAACTGGTAGATCCGACAGGTATTATCGATGGTCAGCGCTTTGAATTCCTATTGACAGTGAAGTTCGATGAAGAAGATGAACTGTTCAATGAAGAGGGTACTGGCTTACGTATGCTATATTCTGCGAAGGATGGCCAGCGAAAGATGCTAACGTACCAATTTTATGAATTGGCAACGGAAAGTCCATTTGACGTTGAATGGGACGAAGAAGAACAAACGTCAGCAGAGCAATACTGCATGGAACATTTTCCTGAAATCTAAATACAAAATAGATGTTATTCTCTTTATAATAGGGGATAATAGACTAGAGAAACATAAGTAGTACACCCCAAAGCATCTCATCAAAGAATTAATTATAGGAGTGTTTTAAATGAATCATGAAATTGTGGATATTACGATTATCGGCGGAGGTCCAACTGGATTATTTTCTTCGTTCTACGCAGGCATGCGTGAGATGTCAGTTAAAATTATCGATAGTTTGCCACAGCTTGGTGGCCAATTGATCGAATTATATCCTGATAAATACATTTATGATGTAGGCGGATTCCCTAAAATTTTGGCGAAAGATTTAGTGGCAAACTTAGTGACACAAGCGTACTATGCAAAACCTGAAGTTTGTTTAGGGGAAGCAGCAATGTCCATCGAAAAGAAGGACGATCACTTTGTTTTAACAACGGATAAAGGTCAGCATTTGACACGTACCATTTTATTGACTGCAGGAATCGGGGCTTTTCAACCACGTAAAATTGGATTGAAAGAAGAACCTACTTTTGAAGGCAAAACATTACACTATGGTATTAAAGACTTGTCTATGTTTAAAGATCAGAATATCTGTGTTTGTGGTGGGGGAGACTCTGCACTAGACTGGGCATTGATGCTTGAAGATATCGCAAGTCAGGTCACACTGGTTCACCGTAGAGAACGTTTCACTGCGCATGAAACAAGTGTTAATCAACTGCGCGAATCTAGTGTCAATGTGTTAACTTCACATGCTATAAGTGAGTTACATGGCGATGGCGATACATTGGATAAAGTTGTACTAAAGGAAAAAGACGGCAGCGTGAAAGAACTCACATTCGATCATGTAGTAGTCAATTACGGCAATATTTCCTCACTCGGCCCATTGAAAGACTGGGGCTTAGATATGGATCGTAATTCTATTATAGTTAACTCTCGCATGGAAACGAATATTGAAGGCATTTATGCAGCTGGTGATGTCACAACATACGACGGCAAAGTGAAATTGATTGCGGTAGGTATGGGCGAAGCGCCGGTTGCAATCAGCCACGCGAAAGCGTTCCTAGATCCGAAAGCGAAAGTGCAGCCGTTGCACAGTACGAGCATTTTTGGTTAATAGAATAGTATGCACCTTGTATGGAGAGTTGTTCACCGTACAAGGTGTCTTTATGTAAGTACTATAAAAGGCTATCTCAAGAGAAATCTCGAGATAGCCTTTTTCATTGCGAACCGATTATCGATTTGTAGTCTCATAATCAGCGACTTTGACCAGTTGTTTACCTAAATTTGTTCCATCGAATAAACCAAGAAAGGCATCTGGAATATTTTCGAAGCCTTCGACAATTGTTTCTTCATACTTCAATTTGCCTTCAGAAAGCCATTTACCTAAATCAGTTGATGCAGTAGCGAAGTCTGCCGCATAATCTCCTACGGTAAAGCCTTTCATCAACGCGCTTGTTTTGATCATCGTAGATTGAAGGCGAGGACCGTAGTCTTGTCCATCTTTATTGTAAGAGGAAATAGCGCCGCATAGTGCAATTCGCGCATGCTTATTAAGTAATGTAAAGACGGCATCCGTCACTTCACCGCCGACATTGTCAAAATAGACATCTACACCGTCGGCTGCAGCTTTAGCTAAGTCTTCTTTAAAGCTATCCAGTTTATAATTGACTGCCTCATCAAAGCCCAGTTCATTTTTTAAGTACTCGATCTTCTCTTGAGTACCTGCAATTCCAATTACTTTGGCACCTTTCATTTTAGCGATTTGACCCACTACTGAACCAACTGCCCCAGCAGCACCAGAAACGACGACAGTTTCACCTTCTTGAGGTTTACCGATATCGAGTAACCCGAAGTATGCAGTTAGTCCTGTCATGCCAAGGATACCTAAGTGTGTAGTAATCGGGGCGATAGTTGGATCGATTTTACGTACTTCTTGCTCAGAAGCTGCCGTATATTCTGCCCAATTCAAGTTCCCTACAACAAAATCTCCGGTTTTAAATGATTCGGAAGTAGATTTTGTGACCTCGCCAACGACGCCACCGGTAATTACTTCGTCCAGTTTAAATGGAGGAATATAAGATTTTGCATCTATCATTCTTCCTCGCATGTACGGATCAACGGATACATAGAGCGTACGAACAAGAACCTCATGGTCTTTCAGCTCAGGCATAGGCTTTTCTACAAAATTGAACGTTTCCATAGTAGGCAAGCCTTTCGGTCGGTTTGCTAAATGAATTTCTCTTTGCATCTCTCGTGTCATATAAATTCCTCCTGTTTTTATCTATATATCAATTTATTAACTTACTAAAGGTAAGCTTAATTACAAGGTTACTAGCATGCAGTACTGATGTCAATTAATTGCACTGAATGGAAGAGTTCAACCGTATTCATTCGAATGAATCAATTAATATATGTTCAACAATTAATGATTTGAGTGGACATTTTCTTAATGTCAAAGTAGAGTAGAGACGTAGACTTTCAGAAAAATTAATGATCTAGCCGTAAAGGAGCTAACCAGATGAAAAAGGTTTTGGTTGTGGAAGATGAACAGTCAATAGCTACTCTTTTGCAATACAACTTAGAGCAGGCAGGATACACCGTTTACATAGCCCGAGATGGTAATACAGCAATTTCGATGACACTTTCTGAAGAACCGGATTTATTATTGCTTGATATTATGCTGCCCGGAATGGATGGCATGGATGTATGCAAAAAACTTCGCCAGGAAAAGATCCATACACCTATTTTAATGTTGACAGCGAAAGGCGATGAATTCGACAAAGTCCTTGGACTCGAACTGGGAGCAGATGACTACTTAACAAAGCCCTTCAGTCCACGAGAGGTACTTGCACGTGTGAAAGCCATCTTGCGCAGAATAGAGTTACAGGATTCTGAACACGTAAAAGAACTGGAAACGGAACTTAGTAATGGTAGTTTACTAGTTCATCCAGATCGAATTGAAGCCTTTTTGGATGGAAGCCCTTTAGAATTAACTCCAAAAGAATTTGAACTGCTTTTGTACTTAATGCGCCATTCTGGTAAGGTACTACACCGCGAGCAGTTGTTAAATGCGATATGGAATTATGACTACACTGGAGATTCTCGTATCGTAGATGTTCATATCAGTCACCTGAGGGAAAAGATTGAACCGGATACAAAAAGTCCAGTGTATATTAAGACTGTTAGAGGATTTGGTTATAAATTTGAAGAAGTGACAAACTGAATACTGTAGATACATACGAAAGCTGAAGACGAATCCATAGAGGATTGTGTCTTCAGCTTTTTACTATACCTTGCGTAAGCATCTCATTTCTTTACAACGATATAGGGAATGATCGATCTATACAGAACCTTTACACAACCTTTACGTTTCATCCATCACTCTTTAATATGCATTGTCTATAGTAAAGAAGCAGTAGGAAATTCATAGTAAAACGAAAAATCCTAGGGGGCACAGTGATGAAGAAGCGTAATCGAATTACCGTATTGGCATTTGTTTTACTTTGTACGTGGGTGGTCGCAGCTTGTAGTAGTACGAAAGCGAATGATAGTGATAAGGGAGAAGCGAAACAAGAAACAGAGCAAGCAGCTGAACCTATCATGGCAGTAGGATCGAGTGCATTGCAACCATTAGTAGAGGCAGCTGCACAGCAATATACGATACAAAATCCAGGGGCAGTCATTAATATTCAAGGCGGAGGCAGCGGTACTGGGTTAAGTAAAATTAGCGAAGGTGCAGTAGATATTGGGAACTCGGATGTATTCGCAGAAGAAAAAGAAGGTGTGGACGCGAGTAATTTAGTCGATCATAAAGTGGCGGTTGTTGGAATGGGACCAGTAAGTCATCCAGAGACAGGTGTAGAAGATGTTACGACTGAAGAATTGATTGGCATTTTTACAGGAGAAATCAAAAACTGGAAAGAGCTAGGTGGAGTGGATCAAGAAATTATTGTCATCAACCGTGCAAAAGGCTCCGGAACACGTGCAACATTTGAAGCATTTGCATTGCAAGGAAAAGAACCAATGGATGCCCAAGAGCAGGATTCATCAGGTACGGTCCGAAAAATTGTCGGTGAAACACCAGGAGCAATTAGCTACTTGGCATTCTCATACTTTGATCAAACGACTACCGCATTAAAAGTCAACGGTGTAACACCCGACCGTAAAAGTGTCGAGTCCAATGATTGGGAAATCTGGGCGTATCAACATATGTATACAAACGGCGAAGCGAAAGGTCTAGCGAAAGAATTGATTGATTATATGTTGTCGGAAGATGTACAGGAAACTCTACTCCCGGAAATGGACTACTTACCGGTAACAGGTATGCAGGTGGAACGAGATGCACAAGGAACTGTCACAAAAAAGTGATTACAACTTGCAAGTTTCTCCAATCTCGAAAGGAGAGTACATGATGGCGAAGATGATCAAAGAGACGGAACATCCATTGTACAGAAAAAGCAATAAAATGCGTATGGAGCGATTTGGTAAAGGGCTTACTTTTCTCTCAGTAGCCCTGGCCGCAGCCATCACCGCTGCCATTTTATTTCTAGTCTTTTCAAAAGGTTTATCCACGTTCATCATGAATGATGGTAGTGTCAAAGACTTCTTTACAGGTACGACTTGGAACCCAGCGGAAGTAAATTCCCTGGGTAAGCCAATTATTGGTGCATTACCTTTTCTAGTGGGTTCATTAGCTGTCACAGGAATATCCGCGCTACTATCCGCACCGCTAGCAATTGGCGCTGCGATTTTCATGAGCGAGATTGCACCGAAAACAGGAAAGAGAATCATGCAGCCGGTGATCGAGCTGTTAGTAGGCATTCCTTCCGTTGTCTATGGATTTATTGGGTTAACTGTCGTCGTACCATTTTTACGCGATCTATTTCCTGGTAGCGGATTTGGTATTGCAGCGGGAACCATTGTGTTATCTGTCATGATTTTACCGACAGTCACGAGTTTAGCACTGGATGCTATTCAGGCGGTGCCACGTTCATTACGTGAAGCATCGCTGGCGCTAGGTTCAACAAGATGGCAAATGATTTGTGAAGTTGTATTAAAAACTGCGAAACCCGGCTTAATGATGGCTGTTATTTTCGGAATGGCACGAGCTTTTGGCGAAGCTCTAGCTGTACAGATGGTCATTGGAAATGCCGCGGTCATTCCGCATTCGTTATTTGAACCAGCCTCTACACTTACTAGTATTTTAACAATGGGCATGGGGTATACCGTAATGGGACAAATTGAAAATAATGCGCTTTGGTCACTTGCACTTGTACTTTTACTGATGTCGCTATTCTTCACGATCACAGTACGAATGATTGGAAAGGGGAAAAGTAGCTAATGTCTGCTAAAAGTAAAGATCAACTCGCTACGGCTGGATTGTATGTCATTGTAGGCGTCATTATTACGGTCTTGGCAGGATTACTTGGATTTGTCTTTGTCAAAGGGCTACCTCAGATTAGCTGGCAATTCATCACCTCTCCACCACAGATTTTTCAAGAAGGCGGAGGAGTAGGACCACAACTATTCAATTCCTTTTATTTACTAGTTTTGACACTAATTATTTCAGTGCCAATTGCGATTGGTGCGGGGATTTATTTAGCGGAGTATGCAAAAGATCACTGGGTCATTCGTTGTATTCGTGTACTCATTGAAGTGCTTTCTTCGCTGCCTTCCATAGTAGTAGGATTATTCGGATTCTTGTTTTTCGTATTGTATATGGGGTGGGGTTTTTCGATCTTGTCAGGTGCCTTCGCGCTTTCGGTATTCAATTTGCCGTTACTTGTGCGAGTCGTAGAGCAATCTATTAGTAGTGTGCCAAAATCACAGCGTGAAGCAGGATGGGCGCTTGGATTTTCAAAATGGGAAACCATTATAACAGTCATACTTCCAGCGGCATTGCCTGGAATTGTAACGGGTGTCATATTGGCATCAGGCAGAGTGTTCGGAGAGGCGGCAGCCTTGATTTACACAGCAGGAATGAGTACACCCATTATAGATTTCACTAATTGGAATCCATTGTCGCCGACATCTCCTTTAAATCCCTTTAGACCGGCAGAAACTATGGCGGTTCATATTTGGAAAATTAACGGAGAAGGTATCATGCCAGACGCAGCGGCAATCTCTGACGGAGCAGCAGCATTATTGATCATTTCGATTTTATTCTTTAATTTCGCATCACGCATTATCGGCAATTTGATGTTTAAAAAAATGAGCGCCAATTAAAAGGAGAATCTTTATGCAATCAGTGGCTTTACAACCTGTCACAATGAAAACGGATAGAACTAAACTCGTTGACAGTCCTGACTTTCAACGCAATTCCGTGTTGCAAACTACTAATTTATCGGTGTATTATGGCGGGCATTGTGCTGTTGATCAAGTCAGTCTAACGTTTCCCAAACAATCTGTTACGGCACTAATTGGTCCGTCAGGATGTGGAAAATCCACTTTCCTGCGTTCTATTAATCGAATGAATGATGACATCGACCAATGTCGTACGGAAGGAGAAGTCTTTTATCAAGGGGTAGACCTGCATTCACCCTATGTGAATTTACATGAAATACGCAAACAGATTGGCATGGTATTTCAAAGACCTGTACCATTCGCAAAATCTATCTTTAAAAATGTTGCAGCTGGCCCCATGCGAGACGGAGTGAAAGATAAGAAGGAATTACAAAGAATTGTAGAAGATAGCCTAAAAAAAGCGGCGCTGTGGGAAGAAGTAAAAGATCAATTACATACATCTGCATTAAGTCTTTCAGGTGGACAGCAACAACGTCTTTGTATCGCGAGAGCACTAGCGATGCAACCGAGCGTTTTATTACTCGATGAACCTGCATCTGCCCTTGATCCAGTCTCGACAGCAAAAATCGAAGAACTGATATCACAATTAAAAAAAGATTATACGATTGTGATCGTCACACATAATATGCAACAAGCCGCACGTATTTCGGATAAAGTAGCGTATTTTTATATGGGGCGTGTGATAGAACATGGAACGACTGAACAGATTTTTACTAATCCACGTCATGACCAAACAGCACATTATATAAATGGACGTATTGGATAGGGGAGATTGAAATGAATGTAGTAAACACTATAGAACAATCAGTCATTCAAACAGAAAATCTGCAGTTCTATTATGGTACCCATCACGCACTAAAAAATATCAATCTAAAATTTGAAGAGAAGAGAATCACTGCACTTATAGGACCGTCCGGATGTGGGAAATCAACTTTTTTACGAACAATGAACCGAATGAATGATCTAATACCCGGAGTGAAGACAGAAGGAGCAATTTGGATCGGTAAAGAAAATATAACGGATTCATCTATTGATCCAGTGGAATTGCGAAAGAAAGTAGGAATGGTCTTTCAACATGCATCCGTATTTCCGTTTTCGATTTATGAAAACATTGCGTATGGACCACGTATTCATGGAGAAAGAAATAAAAAAGTACTGGATGAAATCGTAGAAGAGAATCTACGCGCTGCCGCTCTATGGGACGAAGTAAAAGACCAATTGGACCAATCTGCTACAGGGCTTTCAGGTGGGCAACAGCAACGTTTAACCATTGCACGGACATTAGCGACTAAACCGGAGATATTATTGATGGATGAACCCACTTCAGCTTTAGATCCCATCTCTACTGCCAAAGTCGAGGAACTGATCCAAACGTTAAAAGAGCACTATACGATCATCATCGTCACGCATAACATGCAACAGGCTGCGAGAATAGCTGATTTCACAGCATTCTTCCTAAATGGAGAAGTAAAAGAGTATGGACAGACAGCTACCATATTTAGCAATCCGTTATTTTCTGAGACGAAAGAGTATATAGCGGGAAAGTTTGGTTGAATATTAAAGCGGAGTAGGAAAATAGTATCAAAACTTGTTACATAATAAAGTAAACAGCCAGCTTCCTATATAAGGATGCTGGCTGTTCGTGTATTAAGAATTAATTTTGCTCGCACGCGATGCTTCAATTTTTGCCATTCGTGCGTCGTATTCATCCACTGTCATATCGTGTTCAACAAAATAACGGTTACGAGGATGTGTACGGCAATCGTCTGAACAACTGCGCATATAGAAGTGTTCATTCTCTTCTGAGCATAGAATTTTCGCATTACACTCGGGATTTGCACAGTTTACATAGCGCTCACAAGGTGTGCCATCAAAATGATCGCGTCCTACGATGACGTGCTCTACTTGGTTAATTGGAACTGCAATACGCTCATCGAATACGTAACATTGACCATCCCACAACTGTCCTTTTGCTTTAGGGTCTTTACCGTAAGAAACGATACCGCCGTGTAAATGCGCTACATCTTCGAATCCTTCACGTTTCAACCAGCCAGTGAACTTCTCACAACGAATGCCACCCGTACAGTACGCAAGAATCTTCTTGCCTTCAAGTTGTTCTTTGTTTTCCATTACCCATTCAGGAAGATCACGGAAATTCTCAATATCCGGGCGAATTGCACCACGGAAATGACCTAGGTCATACTCATAATCATTACGAGCATCTAATACAATAGTGTTCTCATCTTGCATTTGCTGTAAGAACTCTTCAGGTTCTAAGTATTCACCTGTAAGTTCTAACGGATTGACATCTTCAGGTAAGCTAAGATTGACAATCTCTGGACGGAAGCGAACGTGCATTTTTTTGAATGCATGGCCATCTGTTTCATCAATTTTAAACCATACATCAGCAAAACGTGGATCAGCTTTCATATGCTCCATATACGCATCGGTTTGTTCGATCGTTCCCGAACAAGTACCATTGATGCCTTCAGCCCCTACAAGAATACGCCCTTTTAATCCAGTTTCTTTACAGAACTCCAAGTGTGAAGCCGCAAACTCTTCAGGCTCCTCAATCGTTACATACTTATAAAACAATAATACTCGATAGTCTTTCTTTTCCATGTAAATTACCGCCTTCTGTTTGATCTTTGCAATAGACAACAGCCGAGATCGGTGTGTACAAAGGGATTGTGTGTCCCCTGAACCCGAATTTGCAAGAATCGGGCCCAGAATAGTATAGCATAATTTCATTTTTGAGAAAAGGATTCAAAAAGTTATTTTACCTAAATACCTTTTTGAAAGTAAAGCGTGACTACACACGGCTTTGTATCATGACTGATTTGTTGTATACTAGGAGATGGAAATACTTTCAAACCTGTCAATTATAAGTTAAGATAGTTGATTGTAAAATATTAAAGAGGAACACAGAATACTTTTCAAACGTAAAGGGTATCGTAGTCCTATCACTAGGGAAATGTGATTTGCACCTAATGCTGGGCAGTGTGGAGTAAAGGAGTCCTTTCATGAAAGATACAAATACAAAACGTCGATCACCATGGATTGATAGTGCGTTAATTATCACGATCATAACATTGGTATCTATTACACTACTATTAATAGTAAATGTTATGAAAAACAAAGAAGCTAGTCCTGTTAAGCAGGTAACACATGAAGTCATACCTGCGCCGAAACAGAAAGTGTCGATAGAATCGACCACTTCTCCTTACCCAGGTATTAAAATGTTGACGGAGAAACCTGAAGACTCAAAGTATCCTTTTGTCATTCGTTATCCGCAAACAGAGTACGATAGCTTTAATCGGCAAGTGGTAGACTATGTAGATGAATTGAAAACGGCGTATGCCAATAAGCAACAAAAGAAAAAAAGAGTGTCAAAGTTAGATGTATCTTTTGAAACACTCCAGCATCTTTCGGGAAATTATTCTTTTGTCATGCGAGCTGTAACGTACTTTGCTGATCACGAAAGTCAAACGGAAATCCAAACATTTCATATCAATCCTGAAACAGGGAATGAACTAACGATTGAAGATATTGTGGATCATAATCTGGAGAAGCTAAAGCGTATGGCGAGTGTAGTGCGTGACGAAATACATAGTAGTCCTTCGTTACAAGATGATGTGATTACGGAAAGTGTGTGGCATCCTACTGAACCGATGTGGGTCAATTATCGTAACTTTGCCTTAACAGATGATTCGTTAATTCTTTATTTCGGTACTGGTGAGTTCACCAAGAAGCAAGCTGGACCGGCTACAGTTGAAATTCCACTACGAATATTGAATCCATTCTTAGCAAAGGAATTCCAAGTACCAACAGATGACGCGAAAAAGGAAAAAACTATTGCGCTGACATTTGACGACGGGCCGGATCCAAATTACACGGTGAGGATTTTGAAAACACTGGAGAAATACGATGCAAAAGCAACATTCTTTATGCTCGGTAATCGAGTGAATGCCTATCCAGACATTGCCAAGAAAGTAGCCGAAGCTGGACATGAGATAGGTAATCACTCATGGAATCATCCTTCATTAACAGGTATACCTGATGAAGCTCTTCAAAGTGAGGTAGAGGGTACATCGGATATTATTGAAGCTGTCATTGGGCAGCCCGCAACTGTTTTCAGACCTCCATATGGTGCGGTAGATGACCGGGTACGAGAAAGCACGAAATTGCCTGTAGTTTTATGGAATGTAGATACTTTAGACTGGGAGCATCACGATCCGGAACTGTTATTAGAACATGTAGTAAAAGATACCCGTGCAGGTAGTATAATTTTGATGCATGATATTCATGAATCCACAGCAGACGGACTGGACGCAGTACTCGAAAATTTGCAGTCTCAAGGCTATAAGTTCGTGACTGTATCTGAAATGGATGATTATTAATATGAAGTTGTTCCATTGTTTTGTCTAACAATGGAACAACTTTTGTTTTGTACAGTCCTATTTACGTATACTGTTCAAATAGCTGTAACATATAGTGAAAATAAATTGTAATGAACTGTAATTAGTGAAACACAGCATGATATACTAAACGGAATGAAATCATTGGAGGAACAACGAGCATGGAATGGAGAAATTTATACCGTGGTTTTTTGATGGGCATCAGTGACCTAGTTCCTGGTGTAAGTGGTGGAACGATTGCATTTATATTAGGGATTTATGATCAGTTGCTCATTTCAATAAGCGGATTTTTTAGCAAGGAATGGAAGAAACATATTGGATTTCTCATCCCCCTAGGTATCGGGATGGGCGCAACGATCATTATATTTAGTAAAGTGATCTCGTATTTATTGAAGTATTATCATGAACCAACTCAATACTTCTTTTTAGGGTTAATTGTGGGTGTTATACCGTTTGTTTCAAAGCAGGCTGGACTGAGAAAGAACTTTAAAATCCAGCATATTTTATTGATGATAGTAGTGGCCTCAGCATTGGCTTCCACTGCGTTTATGAATCCTATTGATCCTATCACAATCACCCATCTGACAGTTAAAAATACCATCATCCTATTCCTATCGGGATGGGCAGGTAGTATGGCGATGCTGTTGCCAGGTGTCAGTGGATCATTTATTTTGCTATTGTTAGGCGTTTACGCGACAGTCATTACGGCTATTTCAGACTTTAACATACCGATTATCATCGCGACAGGTTGTGGTATTGTCTTTGGGTTTGTAATTAGCAGTAAATTAATACGTTACCTTCTTTCCAACTTCCATACCGGAATGTTTGCCGTAATCATGGGATTAATCATCGGATCGATTTTTGTGATTTTCCCAGGAATGCCTGAAAGTGGTACACCGTTTGTTATGAGTGTGATTGCCATCGTCCTTGGTCTTTTGATTGCCAATATATTAAATGGCGTAGGCGATAAAGCGTAGAATGTAAAAACCGCTTGGAGAAAATCTCCAAGCGGTTTTTCGTATCATTTTATTGTTCTACTATTGTTGTTGTATTTTCAATATCTACATCTGCCATCGGAATATCCAATGCTTTTGCTACGCCTTCACCGTATTTAGGATCCGCTAAGTAGCAGTGACGGATATGCTTAATTTTGATCTCTTTCGGTGCGTCACCCATATTACGTGCAGTATTCTCAAATAAACGCTGCTGCTCTTCCATATTCAAAATATTGAACAACTTGCCAGGCTGTGTGAAATAGTCATCGTCATCTTCACGGAAGTCCCAGTGATCTGCGTCGCCATGAATTTTTAGTGGCGGCTCTTTGAAGTCTGGTTGTTCTTGCCACTCACCATAGCTGTTTGGCTCGTAGTGAGTAGTAGAGCCCATATTGCCATCAACACGCATTGCACCATCACGGTGGAAGCTGTGGAACGGACATTTTGGCGCGTTAACAGGAATCTGGTGATGATTGACACCTAAACGATAACGTTGTGCATCGCCATAAGAGAATAGACGAGCTTGCAACATTTTATCAGGTGAGAATCCAATACCCGGAACGACTGCTGCCGGTGTAAACGCAGCTTGTTCTACTTCAGCAAAGTAGTTTTCAGGGTTGCGGTTTAATTCGAATTCGCCGACTTCAATTAGAGGGAAGTCTTTTTTATACCACACTTTTGTTAAATCGAATGGATTATACGGCATTTTCATTGCTTGTTCTTCTGTCATCACTTGAATGTACATTTTCCATTTAGGGAAATTGCCATTATCGATGTTAGTTAGCAAATCGCGTTGTGAACTTTCACGGTCCGATGCAATCGTTGCTGCAGCTTCTTCATCTGTCAGATTTTCAATACCTTGCTGGGAACGGAAGTGGAACTTAACCCAGTGACGTTCATTGTTTGCATTGATCATGCTGAATGTATGGCTACCGAAACCATGCATTTCACGGTATGAACGAGGAAGGCCGCGGTCGCTCATTAAAATCGTAATCTGATGGAGCGCTTCAGGTAGGCCAGTCCAGAAATCCCAGTTGTTTTTCGGACTGCGCATGTTTGTACGTGGATCACGTTTAACTGCGTGGTTCAAGTCTGGGAATTGCAATGGATCACGGAAGAAGAATACAGGCGTATTGTTTCCGACCATGTCCCAGTTTCCTTCTTCAGTATAGAACTTCAAAGAAAATCCGCGGATATCGCGCTCTGCATCTGCTGCACCACGTTCACCTGCAACAGTGGAGAAGCGTGCGAACATTTCCGTCTGTTTACCAATCTCAGAAAATAGCTTTGCTTTCGTATACTTTGTAATATCATGCGTGACAGTGAAAGTACCGTATGCTCCAGATCCTTTCGCGTGCATACGACGCTCAGGAATGACTTCGCGATCAAAGTGCGCTAATTTTTCAAGTAACCATACATCTTGTAATAGAAGTGGACCTCTTGGACCAGCGGACATAGAGTTTTGGTTATCAACTACAGGTGCACCCGCAGCAGTCGTTAATTTTCTCTTTTGAGAATTGTTCTCATTTTTATTCAAAATATATTCCTCCTCAGTTGTTGGTTTATAACCTATGAATACTATTATACCAAAGCTAAATCAAAAAAGAAAGGATTATTATGTACTGCATATTCATCATAATTTGTTGCCAACTATTTGTCTAGAAATACGATTTAGATTAAGTATCATTGTAGAATGATGTATAATAACAGGAGAAAATGTTTCGCATAGAAAGGATATCAATATATGAGCACTATGAAAAAAACGTTTCTTTATTCCATTGTACTATGCAGTTTATCGTTAGTATTAGTCGCATGCAGTGATAAAGAAAAAGTAGCACCACCAGAAACAACACCTGAACTAACTCCTGAAATTCCAGAAGAAGAGGAAGTCGTTGTGGCAGCTGTAGCAGACGAAGAGTTATATCAAAAAGTAGTGAATCAGCTAGAACAGGCGGGTTTAACAGTAGGCGAACCAGCTGAAGCTGCGATTGATATGTTTAACGCAGAAAGTGGCATGGTAGTAACGATCAATGGGGATGATTTACTTCCATTACATCTTTATAAACTGGATCCATCTGACAAGCGCCTTGAAATAGTAGAAGAGACAGGCAATCTTCCGGTATTTATCGGCAGTAAGACAGAGCAGTTGGCCGTGAAAAAAATAGATCACTTCATTATATATCTTCATAAAGGACATCCTGATTACGATGAGGTTATGAAAATATTAGATACGATATGATTAAAACGACTTGCTTCCATTTAAGGGGAGCAGGTCGTTTTTTGTATATTCGAAGATTGACATATTGTATGAGGGGCTTAGTGAATTAGCAAATGATCATAACAACAGCTTACCCGCTCATAACTTTCGTCAAGCGCTCATAGTTCTTGCATACCCGCTCTATAGCATGTTCTAACCGTTCATACTTACGAAGCACCCGCTCTATCATACTCGTTAACCGCTCAATGTAGTTATTCACCTGACAATGAACATAAAGGATCCGCCCATACAACAGAAATCCTAGCCTACAAACCGCGGAGAATAAGAGAAAAACTACTAAAAGTCAGTAAAACCGTCATCTTTCACGTGTTGTTACAAAGCCGCCATAACTTATAGACGATTTCGTCATAAGTTTGCAGATTTGTAACAGGAATATCGTACATAGTTCACGAACTAATTTTCGTTCTGCGTTATTCTAGGTAGTAGAAAGACAGTTCGAAAGGAGATCAACAAAAATGTTGGAAGAAGTCTTATTAGCGAGAATCCAATTCGCATCTACTACATTGTTCCATTTCATTTTCGTCCCTTTGTCCATCGGCCTAGCACTGATTATAGCGATCATGCAAACGATGTATGTAGTGAAGAAAGATGAAATCTACTTGAAAATGACGAAATTCTGGAGTGTGTTTTTCCTGATCAACTTCGCGATCGGTGTAGTGACTGGAATCATTCAAGAGTTTCAATTTGGAATGAACTGGTCGGCTTACTCTAGATTTGTTGGAGACATCTTTGGTGCTCCACTAGCTGTTGAAGCTTTACTAGCATTTTTCTTGGAATCTACGTTTATCGGAATTTGGATCTTCGGTTGGAATAAGCTACCGAAGAAATTACATTTAGCTTGTATTTGGTTAGTATCTATTGGGACGGTCATGTCCGCATTCTGGATATTGGCAGCTAACTCGTTCATGCAAAATCCAACAGGCTATGTATTACAAAACGGCCGTGCGGAAATGAATGACGTAGTAGCCTTGCTGATGAATGAAAAATTATGGGTCGCGTTCCCACATACGATTTTCGGCAGTTTTGCTACTGGTTCATTCTTCGTAGTCGGTGTCAGCGCGTGGTATTTGATTAAGAAACGAAAAGTAGACTTCTTTAAAAAGTCTTTGACGATTTCATTAGTCGTCGGTATGTTGTCAGGTCTTGGTATTGCGTTTACAGGTCACGCACAAGCTCAATACTTGATGCATGCACAACCAATGAAGATGGCTGCAGCAGAAGCGCTATGGGAAGATAGTGGAGATCCGGCTGCATGGACATTGTTCGCAAAGATTGACGTGGAAAATCGAGAGACAACTAAACGACTTGATATACCTTATATGTTGAGTTATTTAACATACAGTGAGTTTAAAGGGAAAGTACAAGGTATGAACGCATTGGAACAACAAATGATTGAAAAGCATGGGGAAGGGGAATATCTTCCACCTGTTAAAACGACATTCTGGAGCTTCCGTATAATGGTTGTTACAGGCGGTACACTACTTGGATTAGGTGCACTTGGTTTATTCCTAATGTTCCGAAAGAAAATTATGGAGTCCGTTTGGTTCTTACGACTTCTAATAGTGGGGATTTTCCTACCGTTTATAGGAAACTCATTTGGTTGGATTATGTCTGAAATGGGACGGCAGCCATGGGTAGTAAATGGCTTAATGAAAACAGCTGATGGAATTTCACCGAACGTCTCAGCAGGGCAGATTCTATTTTCACTTATTTCGTTTTCTACCATCTATACGATTCTCGGTATCATCATGGTCGTATTGTTCGTGAAATTCATCCAGCGTGGTCCGGAAGAACAGCCAGAAGAGGATGTATCGGCAACAGATCCGTTTGAAACAGGAGGTGCAGGACATGCCATTAAGTGATATTTGGTTCATATTGATCGCTGTCCTATTCATAGGGTTTATCTTCTTAGAAGGATTTGACTTCGGTGTCGGGATGAGTACGAAGTTCTTAGCACGTAATGATTTGGAAAAACGAGTTGTCATGAATACAATTGGACCCGTTTGGGATGCTAATGAAGTATGGTTGATTACTGCGGGTGGTGCGATGTTCGCTGCATTCCCACACTGGTATGCGACCGCTTTTAGTGGTTTCTATTTACCATTTGTTGTCTTGTTGCTAGCCTTCATCATACGAGGTGTAGCATTCGAGTTTCGTAATAAGGTCGATTCGAAAGCTTGGGTCAAGACATGGGACTGGGCGGTGTTCATCGGTAGTATCTTACCTCCATTCCTATTTGGCGTATTCTTCACGAGCTTAATTCGTGGATTACCGATTGATGGAGATATGAACATGTATGCAAGCTTTACGGATTTTATAAATGTCTACACAGTTATTGGTGGTGTGACATTTGTTCTGTTATCGTATCTGCATGGTTTGCTGTTTATCGGCTTGAAAACTGTAGACGACTTACGAGAGCGTGCAAATGCAGCAGCACGTAAAGTGTACGCATTGACTGGTGTATTCCTCGTATTATTTATCATCTTTACGTATTTGGATACAGATGCCTTTACAGATCATGGAGCTATTTTGATTCCGATGTATGGTTTGGTGGTTGTATTATACGGATTACTGTTCTTCTTCTTGAAAACAAAACGAGAAGGACTGAGCTTTACGATGACTGGTCTAGTGTTAATCATTGTCATGGCAAGCTTTTTCATCGCGCTATTCCCGAATGTGATGATCAGCTCAATGGATCCTGCATTTAATATGTCGATTGCAGATGCGGCTTCAGGAGACTATTCATTGAAGATCATGACAATCGTAGCGTTTACTATGGTGCCAATCGTTTTGGCGTATACAATTTGGAGTTATTACGTGTTCCGTAAACGGTTGACAGGTGATAAGGAGCATCTAGAATACTAATGGATAAATACTTGCTTCAATACAAAGGAAGTAAACAAGTGATGGTGTTGATTGGACTACTTACTGTAGTTCAATCCATCGCCATTGTGATTCAAGCGATCTTTTTAGCGAAAGCCATTACACAATTGTTCCAAGGTGCAGACTGGAGTGAAGCACTTCGGTCATTTGTGATTTTTGTCGTAGCAAACAGTCTACGTCATGTGATCCAATGGGCGAAGGAACGTATTTCGTATCGCTTTGCCGATCTAACAGCAAAGGATTATGAGCAACAATTATTGAAGAAGATTTTTGATCTTGGTCCTCAAGTAGTTGGGAAATATGGTTCTGGACATTTGGTAACACTTGGTTTAGAAGGTGTCCCGAAGTTTAGAAAGTATGTAGAATTGCTTATACCACGGACGTTAGCGATGGCTATTGTTCCGTTTGTCATTGTGGTATATGTCTTTACTCTAGATATTATGTCGGCTGTGACACTTATTATAGTTTTGCCAATTCTGATCATTTTCCTAATTCTGATCGGACTCGTTTCTAAGAAGAAAATTGATGAACAGATGGATACGTACCGCTTACTCTCACGGCACTTTGTCGATTCATTACGGGGAATTGTGACACTGAAATACTTAGGGCGTAGCCGAGCGCATGAGCAATCCATTGCTATAGTCAGTAATAAATATCGTATTGCGACGAATCGATCGTTGCGCTATGCGTTTCTATCTTCGTTTTCACTGGATTTCTTTGCAAGTCTTTCTGTAGCGGTAGTGGCGGTTGAACTTGGTTTGCGATTGATTAATGGACAAATTCTTCTTGAACCGTCTCTTGCTATTTTGATTCTGGCGCCAGAATTTTTCTCGCCTGTTAGAGAGTTAGGGAATGACTTCCATGCGACAGCTGACGGCAAGGATGCAAGCTTACAAATCCACAGTATCTTAGAAGAGGAAACAGTTGTTCATCCAGTGATGGTTTCACCGATTGCTGCTTGGAACGACGTGTCGAAGATAGAATTACGCAATGTCGAAGTCAAAATTAATGAACAAACAATTTTTGAAGGTTTGGATTTAGAGTTACAAGGATTCACAAAAGTAGGCGTCATTGGTCATTCAGGAGCAGGGAAATCAACACTTATTGATGTCTTATCAGGTTTCACACTACCGACTGATGGAAGTTGCATACTGGATGGAAAAGTAGTACCGCACCTAGCGACCGCTGATTGGCAAAAACAAATTGCCTATATTCCACAACATCCTACGATTTTCCCGGATACTGTCATGGGAAATATTCGCTTTTATGAACCAGATGCTACATTGCAGGAAGTACAAGAGGCGGCGGAGCGTGTGGGTCTTGATCAGTTGATCGCAACATTCCCGGCAGGTTATGAAGAACGGATCGGAGCGGGTGGAAGAGTTCTGAGCGGCGGAGAAGAACAGCGGATTGCGCTCGCTCGTTCGTTACTACAACGTCGTCAAATTTTATTATTCGATGAGCCAACCGCACATTTGGATATTGAAACAGAGCATGAATTAAAGCAAATGATGTTACCGCTTCTAGAAGATAAACTCGTGGTGTTTGCTACCCATCGCATTCATTGGATGCAGGAAATGGATACCATTGTAGTACTAGAAAATGGTAAAGTGGTGGAAACGGGCTCTCACGAACAATTATTGCACAAAGACGGAGCCTACTGTCGTTTACTTGAAGCGCGTGGAAGGGGGCATGCTGTATGAACTTGTACCAACAACATATACTTCCCTATGCCCGTAAATATAATAAAACGATACTATCGACTATACTGCTTGGAACACTGACAATACTTTCTGCTGCGATGTTGACCTTTACATCTGGATATTTAATATCCCGTACATCGGAAAGGCCTGAAACAATATTACTCGTTTATATTCCGATTGTGGCAGTTCGGACATTTGGTATTTCGCGTGCTGCCTTACGATATGTAGAGCGTCTGCTCGGCCACAATGCGGTATTGAAAATTATTGCCGATATGCGGGTGCAGCTTTATCACGTACTGGAGCCGCAAGCATTATTCATTCGTTCGCGTTTTCAAACGGGAGATTTACTTGGTGCACTAGCGGATGATATTGAACATTTACAGGATGTGTATATCCGTACGCTGTTTCCTACGGTCATCGGTTTATTCTTATTCAGTTTTTCTGTAATTGTATTGGCTGTTTATGATTGGAAATTCGCGCTCATTATGGCCTTGTTACTAGCGATCGTGACGTTTGTTTATCCAATGCTTTCACTCTATATGATGAAGAAAAATCAGCTACAATCGAAAAAACTTCACAGTCAATTGTATAATACGATGACAGAAGGTATTTTTGGTTTGCGAGATTGGATCATTAGCGGCAGAAAAGAACAATTTCTAGCTTCATTTAGAGAGGAAAGTCATGCGAGTCATGCCGTTGATAAAAAACTAGCGTATTGGCAACAATCTCGTACGATGCAATTGCAAATTTTTTCTGGACTACTGGTCTTAGTCGTCGGTATTTGGGCAGGACAGCAAGCCGCAACTGGTTCGTTGGCACCCACGTATATCGCAGCATTTACATTGGTTACGCTGCCGATTTTAGAAGGCTTGATACCTGTTTCATTCGCGATCGAACGTTTACCTGCTTATGAAGCTTCTTTACAGAGAATTGACACTATTCATCAGCAAAACACTGCAGAGGAACAAATCGCAATGGAGCTAGGTAGTGTAGATGAAGCTTTTATAGTTCTCGACAATGTCAGTTATCGTTATGAAGGCCAGGAAGAAAATGCGGTACAGAATATTTCGCTTGCGATTCAACCAGGCGAAAAAGTTGCAGTACTTGGAAAGAGCGGCGCAGGAAAATCCACTCTTATACAGTTATTAGTAGGCACTGTGCAGCCGACAAGCGGACAAGTACATGTCAATGAACGATCTGCATCTCTTTATGGAGACTCTATTTATGAAATCATGAGCGTCTTGAATCAAAAGCCTTATCTTTTTGCCACAACAGTTCTGAATAACATAAAACTTGGCGACGCATCGGCTACTTTAGAAGACGTACAATTGGTAGCTGAACAAGTCGGTTTGTATGAGTATTTGAAATTACTTCCTGAAGGTTTGAACACTCAAATGGAAGAAACAGGACAACGCTTCTCGGGTGGAGAGCGTCAACGGATTGCACTGGCACGAATTTTATTGAAACAAACGCCAGTTGTCATTTTGGATGAGCCAACTGTTGGATTGGATCCAGTAACAGAGCACTCTCTTGTAGAAACACTTCATCACTCTCTAGAAGGTAAAACGGTCGTATGGATTACGCATCACTTAATGGGCATGGAGAAAATGGATCGTATTATTTTCATGGATCATGGTGAAGTCATTATGAACGGGACACATAAAGAGTTATTAGCTACGAATGAGAGGTATCGTCAGTTGTATGCATTGGATCAAGGTATATAATCTGATTACATTTTAGTGCCTATCATAAACAGGTTATAAAAAACGACGATGTCATTTCTTTAACAGAGAAGACATCGTCGTTTTAGTTTCTGGATATAGAGAATCGGCTAAGCTCGTTGTTTTCATCTCACTATCGCCTAGAAAGCAGGTAGATGTATGAAATAGCCGAGTAGCAAGCAAATTGCAGTTGAAACGATTACGCCGGGTGTAGCAAACGAGACATATCGTTTATCCCGCTCATCTCTGGAACAAAGTATCCGAATGTCACCGTCCAGGAGCCATAGATCATAAACCATCGCTTAATCTTGTGCATATGATGTGGCGTAAGGAATAAGTAATTTCCAACACGATGAATCAATGGTTTACAAGTTTTCTGCCAATCATATAAGTAAACAATGTGCCGACCATAACTCCAGATAGTGTGAAAACAATTGTGAATACAAACTGGAATGTACTTGCTGAAGTTAAATAACCGGCGAATGCTACACGCACTTCATCTACTTATGATTGCCACTTTCCGATCCTATCACCAACTTGAACTTCTGTAAAAGGCACTTCTTCTGGCTTGAATGCGTCATTCTGTTCAATGAATAAAATAACAGTAGATCCAAATGCAAAATGACCAAAATCTTGACCTTTTACACAAGTAGTTTCAGAATTCGCAATGCGGACACTGTTTACATTTAAGGCACCAACCTTGACGATTGCTACTTGTCCAAAGTCAGTTGAGAGTTCCGAAATGACTCGATGGTTGGAAGAAAATACGTCGTTACGCATACGAATTCCTAAATTATTTACCGGATACGAGGTAGAACCTAATGCATAGCGATTTACTAGCGTTCCGGAAATAGGATAATGGAAATGATGATAATGTCTGGGAGAAAGATAGAATAGATAATAATAGCCATTCGTATAGCGAGAGGCTTTATCTGCGTCACCAAGCAGTGAAGCTAGACTGTATGTTTTATCTTTCACACAAAATTGTTGTTGTGTATCGATAATGCCAGAGTCGCTCAACACACCGTCAACTGGAGAGATTAAAGTCTTTGGATTGCTATCAATCAATCTTTTGCCAGTTTGTAATGAACGAGTAAAGAAGGCATTGAGACTAGTATATTGTTCAATTGGGTATTCTGCTTCGTCTATTTGAATATGATAGAACGACGCAAAAGGCTTAATTAGCGGTTTGCTAATGCGTGAGGTAGTTACTTGTTTAAGCAAAGCGGAACTGACTGGTGACCCGGTTAATTCAACAAATGATTTAAAAATACGTGTTTTCATCTTTTCTTCCTTTCATTAAAAGCATATACTAAAGAAGTGTACGAGGAGGCTGAAACTTGTTTTCATTTAGATATTTTGATTATACTAAACTCAAATCCCAATTGGCGAATATCATAACACTTTTTAATTTGTGTTTAGGGATTATAGCGATTTTACTTGTGCTTCAAGGTCATGCACATATGAGTTTGATGTTCATATTCTTCGCTGCATTATTTGATCGGTTCGACGGAATGGTAGCTAGGCATTATCATGCAGAGTCGGCATTTGGTAAAGAACTTGATTCACTCAGCGATTTAGTTTCATTCGGTGTAGCGCCTGCTATTCTACTCTATGACACCGCGTTGTCTGATACGATGTGGATTGGTTTGTCCGCTGTGATTTTTTATATTTTAGCAGGCGCAGTCCGTTTAGCCCGCTATAACGTAGAAGAGTTCGATGGTTCCTATTATGGCATGCCTATAACAGTAGCCGGTGTTTTACTTACCTTGAGTTATTTTGCAGTTCCGTATTTGATTGCACCTTACTTTGTGATTTATATGTGCATACTCGCATGGCTTATGGTTAGTCGGATTCGTATAGCGAAAGTGTGAAAAGTGTCTTACAGAGAATGATTCTGTGAGGCTCTTTTCATTGTATGAAGCTGTCACTGACTCAAGAATTCTGTTATGCTTAAGGAAAACTAGAAGGAGTGGTCCGTATGTCAGGTCCCGCATTAAGACAGCTTCATTCACATAGAGCGATTCATGAAGGTGGTCTTTCTGGAGCCATCATGAAAACAGATGAGCTAATAGAATATGTAGAGCAAGGTGAAACAGAAATGGCTCAGCAAACTTGCGATCATTTACTAGATTATTGGAAGACGCGTGTTATTAGTCATGCGGATGCCGAAGAAGAAGGATTTTATAAACAAGTAATGGAAGACAAGCCTGAGCTGGAGCGAGATATTATCCAGCTAACACGCGACCATGATTTGATGCGAATACTCGTTACAGACATTGAGGCGTTACGTGAGGGAGATCCAACCGTGACAACTGAAATTATGCAGAAATTTAACGGTTTGATTGTAGTGAATGAATTACATAGCCGAGAAGAAGAGCGCTTATTATTTCAATCATAAAAACTAATGACGTAGGGAAGGGGGTGGCGATCATTCAAAATCCATTAGATATATTGGATAAGTATTTTGGTTATTCAGCATTTCGAGAAGGGCAGCAACGAGTGATTGATCAAGTCTTACAAGGTGATGACTCACTTTGCGTAATGCCGACAGGTGGCGGTAAGTCAGTCTGTTATCAAGTACCAGCATTGGCGATGGACGGAACTGTTCTTGTCATTTCGCCGCTGATTTCCTTGATGAAGGACCAAGTCGATGCATTGCATCAGTTGGGTATACCGGCGGCGTATATTAATAGTACGCTATCTTCAGAAGAATACTTTGGCACAATGGATAATGCGCTCGAAGGAAAGTATAAGCTGTTGTATGTTGCTCCTGAGCGACTGGATTCCGAATCCTTTCTCAACCAATTGCAAAAAATGACGATTCCCCTGATTGCAATTGATGAAGCGCATTGTATTTCGCAATGGGGACATGATTTCCGTCCAAGTTACCGAAATATCCACCGTATTTTTGATTACTTGAATAACCGTCCTATTATTCTTGCACTGACCGCCACGGCTACGCCTGAGGTACAGGATGATATATGCCAGCAATTACACATACCTCCTGTTAGCCGTGTTGTCACGGGCTTTGAACGGAGTAATCTAATATTCTCAGTGGTCAAAGCTCAAAATCGGGATCAATTCGTTAAAGAGTACACGCGGAAAAACAAAAATGAGGCAGGAATTATCTATGCTGCGACTAGAAAAGCAGTCGAGCAAGTATATTTATTGCTTGAGAAAAACGGTATTCCAGTTGCGAAATATCATGCAGGATTACCGGACTATGAACGCCAACAGCAACAAGACCGGTTCATCATGGAGGACGCACGCGTGATGGTCGCAACTAACGCGTTTGGTATGGGGATCGATAAATCCAATATTCGCTACGTCATTCATTATCAAATGCCGAAGAATATGGAAAGTTATTATCAGGAAGCTGGAAGAGCAGGGCGTGATGGGCTCGACAGTGACTGCTATTTGCTATTCTCTTCGCAAGACGTCTTGACACAACGCTTCCTCATCGAACAGTCTCCGGATCCTTCCCGTGTATCGAATGAAATCAAAAAGATGCAAGTGATGGTAGATTACTGCCATACGGAAGGCTGTCTGCAAAAACATATCATCAAGTATTTTGGCGAAGATGATGTCGAAGATTGTGGTCGTTGCGGTAACTGCACCGACACGCGCGAACAGTTTGATGTAACAGTTGATACACAAAAAGTGCTTTCCTGTGTGATTCGTATGGGGCAACGGTTCGGTAAGACGATGGTTGCGCAAGTGCTGACAGGATCGAGAAACAAGAAGCTCAAAGAATTGAACTTTGATGAGCTATCGACATATGGATTGATGAAAGGACGCAATGCCAAAGACGTGGCAGATTTCATCGAATTTTTGATTTCAAAGAATTACCTACAAGTTGAAAGTGGACCGTACCCGACTATTTTTGTTAGTGAAGACGGGAAAGATGTCTTACTAGGAAAAGTAAAAGTCTGGCGTAAAGGCGAGATGGTAACAACCGTCGTCGCTAAAGACGATCCGTTATTCAACGAACTACGAGCGATGCGCTTGAAACTGGCACAAGAAGCAGGTGTCCCGCCATTCGTTATTTTCTCGGACAAGACATTGCGGGATATGGTAGCCAAAATGCCTGCCACTAATGAAGAGCTATTGACCGTACAAGGGGTAGGCGAAACAAAGCTTGAACGGTATGGGGAAGTATTCCTCGATATTATCGATTCGTTTTCTACACAGCAGGCGTAAAATAGGAGATGTCCAGAAAGTCGTAAAGCAACGACTTCCTGTGGCATCTTCTTTTTTGTTTCTGGATTCCTTTGGCGGAAGGCATCCCCAGCTAGAGCTTCGATTTTCTCATACTCACTGCCTAACTGGCTTGGTCATAAACACTACATTCAAGACCTTACACCACACAAAAAGGTATGCCCGTTGACGTCATGTGACCTCGATGGACATACCTATTCGCATAAAATATATTAAGCAGGTCGATTATACTCTGTGGGCCGGGTATCTTTTCGCAGACCGATTAATGTGAAAATGGCCGCGATCAACAGAATGGCACTTGCCAGCATAAAGGCATGATGGAATTCCAAGTCCAATATACCGATAGCGCTGGATCCTATTACAACGCCAAAGGAGAAGAACGCATAGAAGAATCCGTACGCTTTCCCTCTAGTTTCGGGTTCCGTGGAATCAATAAGCAACGAGTTGATAGAAGGAAACAAGAAGGCGAATCCAGTTCCATAGACCACCATCGCCAACATCATCCATGATAGATCGTCAACTTGTGATAAGAACAACATACTGCCACTCATCAAAAACAAGCCGATTGCCAACGTGACCATCGGACGGGCGATATCAAAAATACGGTTGATTGGCAAAACGAAAATCAACACAGCGACTAGGCCGAAAATACTCAAGAGCATGCCAGTCGTTTTCGCATCAAACTGAAGATACTCTACTTTTAGTGGAAGTACTAATGCCAACACGCCTTGTGAGAACATCAGGAAGAACGCGCCAAGGAATGCCCGGATGATACCAGGATGACGGAAAAACGCTAACGGCTTTACCGCTTTTTGTTTTGCTGTCTTCACCTTTCTTACGTATGTAAAGGAACGTAAAAATATTACAGCGCCAATTGTCAGCAGAATCATGAAGACGCCATTAATCGCCATAATGGTCACGACGCTTGTCTTAACGGAAACGATTCCACTATACGCAGGTCCGAAAATAGCAGCAAGCCCAACAAACGCACCTGAGATCGCAGCATTTCTACCACGCTTGGAACGTTCGGAACCGTTAGCAAGAAACGTGAAGGCAGCTGGAATGATCAAACCTTCCGTCAAACCGTGTACAAATCGAATGCCGATTAATGAAACAGAACCAGAAATCAATCCATATGAGAACAACGACAAAGCCGACGTGAACAAACCAAATAATAGAATATAGAATGGACCTTTGCGATCTGTCAAAATACCTGAAATGATATTACCGAAAATATTAGCAAACGAGTAAATACCGACAGATAATCCGACGATGAAAGCGGAAGCACCGAGACCTGTAGCAAACGGACTTATGACTGGTAATTGTGAAAATAAATCAAAGAACGAGAAGAAAACAATTAGATAGACAAAAAAGCGCATAAAAGATCCCTACTTTACAAATAATTCAACTACTATCTATTTTACCATGAAACTTTTCGAATTGAACCGAACTGCTCAAAGTTGAACTACTCCCACTTTCACTGCGTTTAGAAGAGGGAGATTCCTAAGAATACCAGCGTAACCACTAGTTATGGATTAGGCGATCCCCGCAGTCCCTGCGGTTCGAAGTCTGATGGCTTCGTTTTTAAGGTTTATACTTGCGTTCAGATCTCGGTCATGATGGCATCTGCAATTCGGACAGTCCCATTCACGCAAGGCAAGATGCTTCACGTCTTGGTTTCTAGCCCCACATCCCGAACAAAGCTGGCTGGACGGGAATATTTTTCCAACGATTACCACGTGTTTGCCATACCATTTCGCCTTATATTCCAGCATAAAACGGAACTGCGACCAACTCACGTCGCTGAACGCTTTCGCCAATTGGGGATTTTTGAGCAGTTTCACTACTTGCAAATCCTCGATTCCGATGACATCGTGGTTTTTGATGATTTCGGTTGATCGTTTATGCAAGTAATCTTTTCTTTTATTGGCGATCGTTTCGTGGATGCGTGCGACTACGATCCGTTGTTTCTGATAATTTTTCGCGTCGCTCAATAGACACTTCCTCTTACGAGCCGATTCCTTCCGTCTTGAAAGAATCCGCTCTGCTTTCGCTAACTTTTTCTCCATCGAGCGAAAGGACTTTAAGTTTTCGCATACCGTTCCGTCTGACAAGACAGCGAAATCCTTCAATCCGACATCAATCCCAACTGCAGAGTTGGTCTTAGGCAGTTCGGATATTACGGTTTCCACCAGGACGGACACAAAATATTTTCCAGTGGCAGTACGTCGAATGGTCGCATTCATGATTCGTCCATCTACTTCTCGACTTTTGGCGAGCTTTACCCAACCGAGCTTAGGGAGTTTAATCGCATGGCCGACAATGGCGATATTACCGTTCGTTTGTTTGGTTGTGTACGATTGAACAGGATGATTTTTCGATTTAAAGCGTGGTATAGCATTTTGTTTGTTGAAAAACCTTGCAAAAGCGTCCGCTAGATTTTTCAAGGAAGACTGAAGAGCAATACTATCGACTTCATTCAGCCAAATCGTATCTTCTAGCTTTTTTAATTGCGTTAATTCAGCAGAACAGATGCCATATGAAAGCCCTTTGCCGGTTTCCTTAAAGGTGTGTTCCCACTTGTACAAGAAGTGATTAAAGACAAACCGGCTGCAGCCAATGGTTCTGGCAATCAACATCTGCTGTTCTTTCGTTGGATAGATTCGGAACCGAAACGCTTTGTGAATCAGCATGAAGTGCACCTCCATCATAGAGAATGTATGTTCCTATTGTAGCAGACTGGTACACTTTTTGGCTAGCGCCAACCGACATACATCTCCCGCTTACTCATAGGGCCGTGCCCAATTCATTCCTTGAAGCGGGAGTCTTCTGTCGGAAATAAGATAAATATTCGCAATCTATCATCCTTCGCGGTAAAATGAGAAACGTAAACAAGAAAGCAAAAGGGGATGAGTGATCTTGACGAAAGAAATTCGAGTAGGAATCGCTGGTTACGGTAATTTAGGACGTGGAGTAGAGTCGGCTATCAGTCAAAATAAAGATATGACGTTAGTTGGCGTATTCACGCGCAGAGAGCCTAAAGACGTACAATTACTATCAGAGCAAGTACCTGTTCATAAGCTGGACGAAATTGAATCATTTACAGAAGATATTGATGTATTGATTTTATGTGGTGGATCTAAAAATGACTTGCCAGAACAAGGGCCAGCACTTGCAAAACACTTTACAACAGTAGATAGTTTTGACACGCATGCGAAGATTCCAGAGTATTTCGCGGCAGTTGATGAAGTAGCTAAAGAGGCTGGAACTACAGCGATCATTTCTGTCGGATGGGATCCGGGGTTATTTTCGATCAATCGCTTAATGGGTGAATCCATTTTGCCTGAAGGTGAAACTTATACATTCTGGGGTAAAGGCTTAAGCCAAGGTCACTCCGATGCAGTCCGTCGTGTTGAAGGTGTGAAAGCAGGCGTTCAGTACACATTGCCGGCTGAGGACGCGATTAATCGTGTGCGTAACGGTGAGCATCCTGAGCTTTCGACAAAAGATAAACATACACGTGAATGTTATGTCGTTCTTGAAGAAGGAGCTAGTGCAGATCAAGTACGTGAAACGATTGTTACTATGCCTGACTACTTCGCAGATTACGATACGATCGTTCATTTTATTACGGAAGAAGAACTTCGTCTTGACCATGCGAAGATGCCACATGGCGGTTTCGTTATTCGAAGTGGCAACACGGGTAAGCACACAGATCAAGTTATAGAGTTTTCACTGAAATTAGATAGCAATCCCGAATTTACATCAAGTGTCCTAGTCGCATATGCAAGAGCGGCTTATAAATTGCAGCAAAAAGGCGATACTGGGGCGAAGACAGTTTATGATATAGCACCGGGTTTGTTATCGCCTAAATCACCTGCAGCTATTCGTAAAGAATTATTGTAATACCTAAAAGGTATTTTGGAATGTAGAATGAGGAGGCAAAACCTTTTATGAAACTAGATGAGACGTTAGAGATGCTAAAAGAATTAACAGATGCACGAGGAATTCCGGGCAATGAGCGCGAAGCACGTGATGTTATGACAAAGCACATCAAACCATATGCAGACGAAATCGATCATGACGGACTCGGTTCACTGATCGCTAGCAAAGAAGGCGATGCAAACGGGCCGAAGATTATGATTGCGGGACACTTGGATGAAGTAGGCTTCATGTTGACGAGAATCGATGATAAAGGCTTCATTTACTTTCAGACAGTAGGTGGCTGGTGGTCACAAGTTATGCTGGCACAACGCGTTTCTATCGTGACACGTTCAGGCGAGACGATTACTGGAGTGATTGGTTCAAAGCCACCACATATTTTGCCACTTGAAGCTCGTAAGAAACCTGTCGATATTAAAGACATGTTCATTGATGTAGGCGCAGAGTCAAAAGAAGAAGTTCTTTCATGGGGCGTTCTCCCAGGAGATATGATCGTACCGTATTTCGAATTCACGGTTATGAAAAATGAAAATTATTTGCTTGCAAAAGCATGGGATAATCGTATCGGCTGTGCCATCGCTATTGCAGTGATGAAGCAGTTGAAGGATGAAAAGCACCCGAACCGTTTGTTTAGTGTAGGGGCTATTCAAGAAGAAGTTGGTTTGCGTGGAGCGAAAACAGCGACGAATAAAATTCAGCCGGATATCGGTTTTGCAGTTGACGTAGGAATTGCAGGGGACACACCGGGCGTTACAGCAAAGGAATCTGTTGGTACAATGGGTGACGGTCCACAGATTTTGTTGTATGACGCTTCGATGGTCTCTCATAGAGGATTACGTAATTTCGTAGTCGATACAGCAGAAGAGCTAAATATTCCGTATCAATTTGCAACGATGTCCGGCGGCGGAACGGATGGTGGCTCCATCCACGTAAGCGGAACAGGAATCCCTACATTGGCTATTTGTATCCCAACTCGTTACATCCATAGTCATGCGGCAATGCTTCACTGTAAAGACTTTGAGAATACAGTTAAATTGTTAGTTGAAATTGTTAAGCGTCTGGACGCAGATGCAGTGAAAAACATTACATTCGAATAAACTCTACGATCCATTCAGCGGTGCCGAAAATGCATCGCTGTTTTTTAATGAAATAATATGAAAAGTTATAAAAATTCATTTGACTTCATAAATATACAATTGTATACTAGTTTATACACACTTCAAATGGATGGTAGGGGATCAACAAATGGTAAAGACAAATCAAACAACTACAAGTATAAACAAAGATAGTTTAAAAGGACGCGATTTTTTAACATTACTCGATTATTCTAGCGAGGAAATCGCGTATCTCATACAACTGGCATATGACATGAAGCAAGATACATTGGCAGGTAAGACACCGGCCATCTTAGCGGGTAAGACACTCGGCATGATATTTGAGAAAAACTCCACTCGTACCCGTATTTCATTCGACGTGGGCATGATTCAATTAGGCGGACATGGTCTGTTCATGAATGCACGTGATTTGCAGATTGGACGCGGAGAATCTGTTTCAGATACAGGGAAAGTATTATCCGAGTTTTTAGACGGTGTGATGATCCGTGCGAAATCTCATAAAATGGTGGAAGAGTTGGCAGAACATACTTCAGTTCCAATCATAAACGGATTGACTGATCTATTTCACCCGTGCCAAGCGATGGCGGATTTACTAACAATCAAAGAAGTGAAAGGCGATTTGAAAGGCTTAAAACTCTCTTACATTGGAGACGGGAACAACGTAGCACATTCATTAGTAATTGCTGGTGCGCATATGGGCATGCACGTTTCTGTGGCGACACCTAAAGGCTATGAATATCACTCAGGTTTGTTTGAAAAAGCGAAGAAAATTGCTGAGTCAACTGGTGGAAGCGTGACGTCGACGTACGATCCAATTGAGTCTGCCACAGATGCAGATGCAATTTATACGGATGTTTGGACAAGTATGGGGCAGGAAGAAGAAGCGGCAAAGCGTCTGGTCGATTTCGAAGATTTCCAGATCAATGATCAATTGGTCTGTCATGCGAAAAAAGATTATGTGTTCTTACATTGTCTGCCAGCACACCGTGAAGAAGAAGTTTCGACTTCCGTAATCGATGGTAATAACTCGTATGTATTCCAACAAGCAGGAAACCGTCTGCATGCACAAAAAGCGATTCTTGCATCTTTACTATAATCAATCGATGAACTGCTTTCCTTTTTATTTGGAAAGCAGTTTTTTTATGTTCTACTATCTATCGTTTGATATACTGAATGGAATCGAAATAGGGGAGGAAAATAGTTGATTACATATTTATTTGTATTTCTTGCAGGTGCAGCACCGGGATTTGAAGTATTGGTGGCGGTTCCTTTGGGGATTCTACGTGGTATGTCCATAGCGACTGCCGTTGTGGTTGGTTTTGCGGGAAACGCGTTAACTATAATACTTGAAATTATGGTTTTTCAGAAATTAAAAACATGGTGGGAAAGCAAAAAGAAAACCGACGGGAAAACTCCGTCAAAGCGTACAGCTCGTGCGGAGAAAATTTGGAAACGCTTTGGGATCCCGGGTCTAGCTTTGCTTGGACCCGTTCTGATTGGCTCTCATCTGGCAGCATTCCTCGCACTTGCTCTAGGCTCATCTAAATCGCAGACCGCCTTCTGGTTGCTTTTAAGCCTTGCTATTTGGTCTATTGTATTCGGCACACTAACTGTTTTTGGTGTAGATGCATTCTTTTGGACACGGCAAAAAATTGGATGAGCGATATACTACCGAATTGTATAGACAGAATAGTTTGATAATGTGTATACTATATTCAGAAAGTAACGTTAGTAAGTATTCATAGAGTTATTTGTTCGCGCATAGAGTACATCCTGAGAATCATTCCATCTGCGCATCGATTTCATTGAAATGAATAGTACATGCTTTGGAACATGCACGACGGATTGATAATTTCACTTCTAACGAAAGAGGAGCGGATGGATATGATGCAAACACCATTGATTCTATCTACATTTATCACACGGGCAGAACGGTTTTTTCCAAACAAGATGGTCATCTCGCGAACAGGAGAACAGTGTATACAGCGTTTCACGTATCGTGAATGGGCAAAAAGAACACGTAAACTATCGAATGCCCTGACACAGTTAGGAATGAAGCATGGAACGAAAGTTGGTACGTTTGCTTGGAATCATCACAGGCATTTAGAAGCTTATTTTGCGGTGCCTTGTACGGGTGCAATCCTTCATATGATCAACATTCGACTATCGCCTGAACATATTATGTATATTATTAATCACGCAGAAGACGAAATCTTGCTAGTGGATGCGGAGTTTTTCCCTCATCTTGAAAAAATGGCACCGATGTTAAAGTCGGTAAAACATTTTGTGATCATGGGGGACAGTAAAGATATCCCTGAGACTACATTAGAAAATGTGCATTCTTATGAAGCGCTGTTAGAAAGTGCGTCAGATGAGTACGACTATCCGCAAGATTTGGATGAAAATACTCCAGCTGGCCTGTGCTACACATCAGCTACGACAGGATTGCCAAAAGGCGTTATTTATACGCACCGGGGATTAGTTCTACAAAGTTATGCACTCGGATTATCGGATGCTATGGGTGTGTGTGAACGGGATATTGCCATGTCTGTTGTACCAATGTTTCACGTCAACGCATGGGGAATACCTTTCGCGGGTGTTTTCTACGGTACGACACAAGTCTTGCCGGGACCAGGGTTTAATCCGGCTGTACTTCTCGATTTAATTGAAAGCGAAAAGGTAACAATTACAGCAGGCGTTCCGACGATTTGGCTCGCTGTATTGAAAGAGTTGGAGCAGAGTCCACGAGACATTTCTTCTTTGCGTGGTATTGTCTGTGGTGGCTCGGCTTCGCCAAAAGGCTTAATACGTACATTTGAAGAGAAATACAAAGTGCCATTCATTGTCGGATATGGCATGACGGAAACCTCACCGCTTGTCAGTTTATCAGTGCTAACTTCTTCCATGGATAATTTGACAACAGATGAGAGGATCGATAGACGTGCGTTGCAAGGTCTGGTCATGCCGGGACTTGATATTCGTGTAGTCAATGAAAATGGAGAAGTACCGTGGGATGGCGAAACGATGGGAGAGTTGACTGTTAGAGGCCCATGGATTGCGAGTGAATATTATAAAGATGAGCGTACCGAAGAAGCATTTAAAGATGGTTGGCTATATACAGGAGATATTGCGGTGATGACAGAGGATGGCTATCTGAAGTTGACGGATCGTACGAAGGATCTGATCAAGAGTGGTGGCGAATGGATTTCTTCAGTCGATTTGGAGAACGCGTTGATGTCACATGATGATGTGTATGAGGCAGCGGTGATTGCAGTTCCGCATGAGAAATGGATGGAACGTCCGCTGGCTTGTGTGGTGTTGAACGAGAATGTGGCGGAGGATGACGCGAAGGTACAGGAGTTGAAAGATTCGCTAAAGGTGCAGTTTGCAAGTTGGTGGATTCCGGATGAAATTTTGTTTGTCAAGGAGATTCCTAAGACGTCTGTCGGAAAGTTTTTGAAGGCAGCTTTGCGTGATCAGTTGAAGGAGCACTATACGAAGAAGTAAAAGACACGCGAGTGCACCGTTTCCCTGCGGTCTACTAACATTTTTTTCTGAAAAGTGCGATGGTAAGAAAATATAGTTCAAAAGATAAACCCCTCACAGTTTAAATCAATGTGAAGGGTTTATCTTTTCTTTATTGGTCTTTTATTGTGCTTGTGCGAATGCTTCGGATAGTTCGTTGGTGATTTCTGCTTTTTCTTTTTCATCGGAACGTTTCCATAGTTGCTCGAAAAATACACCTAATCCTGGTAATAGGTGCTCTTCTCCTCGTTGTATGGCATCGTCAATTACACTTCGTACGTCAGTAGAGCTGTTGTTTGTCATGTTTGCTGAAATTGCATCGCGAATTTGAAAATTCATTTGTGCCAGCCTCCTTTAGTAGTATCTTTTCCACAAAAGTCGCTAAATATACGTTGATTTGATACACTGAAAAGAAAAAAGGATGTTCAGCCTCTTGAATAAACGAATTGAATCAACTCAGAACGCATTAGTCAAACATTGGAAGAAATTAGTTACGACTCGAAAGGAACGAGATCAGACGAAAGAGTTTGTTGTGGAAGGATTCCACCTTGTTGAAGAAGCTCTTAAACAACCGGATTCAGTAATTCAATTACTTGTGCGTGAAGATATTGAAATTCCCGCACATTGGACTACACCGATTATTGAACTGACAGCTGCAGTTGCTAAGGAAATTTCTGAAACAGAACAAACACAAGGTGTTTTTGCGTATTGTAGACAGCCTCAATACGAGGAAGCAGATCAGCATCAATGGAAGAAAGTGTTGCTAATTGATGCTGTACAGGATCCAGGAAATATCGGTACGATGATTCGCACCGCAGACGCGGCAGGTCTTGATGCGGTAATTTTAGGTAAGGGATGTGCAGATCCGTTCAACCCGAAAACGGTTCGCTCTGCGCAAGGTTCTCATTTCCACATTCCTGTAGTACGTGAAGAGTTGACTGTCTGGATAGATCGGTTGAAGACCCATCAGGTTCCAATCATCGGCACAGGTTTACAGCAAGCTGTTTCTCTGAACGAATTAGAAGCACAACCTTCATTTGCACTACTTGTAGGAAATGAAGGAAGTGGTGTCAATGGCGAACTATTGGCTCAAGCTGATCATGTAGTGAAAATTCCGTTATACGGTCAAGCTGAATCGCTGAATGTAGCAGTTGCAACTGGAATATTACTTTACACACTACGTCAGCCATGACATCGCTATTGAAGGCGTAAACGATTTACGGTATACTAGAAGACGAATGAAAGAAAATAGCAATGACCGGGAAAAGTAAATGGACAGACGCGTTATCAGGGATTTCACACCTTGACTGAAAGTGTGGAAAACGATACTCCATTGAAGTTCACCCCGCGAGCTGCACGCTCGGACCAGACATGTAAAGGCGTGCCGGCATAGGACCGTTATTCCAATTTAAGTGATTTTGTATCGTCGTTTTTTGATGCAAACTAATCAGGGTGGTACCGCGAAATCGACCTCGTCCCTTTTATAGGGGCGAGTTTTTTGTTTTCCGGAAAGTTTAGCTATGTAGCCGCCAAATAGAGAGAGGAGCAAGTAAACATGAAAGAACAGTTGCATGAACTGAAAGAACAAGTAATGCTGAAAATCCAAGAATCCCATACTGTCAAAGAATTAAACGATGTACGCGTAGCGTATCTTGGGAAAAAAGGTCCGATTACCGATCTATTAAAAGGAATGGGTAAATTACCCGCTGAAGAACGTCCGAAGATGGGGGCGCTCGTCAATGAAATCCGAGAAAGTGTAACGGCAATCCTTGAGGAACGTAAAGAGATCCTCGAACAACAAGCGATCCAAAAACAACTGGAAAATGAATCGATTGATGTTACGTTACCAGGCCGTCCAGTAGAACTTGGTAATCATCATCCATTAACACGCGTAGTAGAGGAAATTGAAGACTTTTTCATCAGCATGGGCTATGAAATCGCTGAAGGACCCGAAGTAGAGAAAGATTATTACAACTTTGAGGCATTGAACTTGCCAAAAGGTCACCCGGCTCGTGATATGCAAGATTCCTTCTATATTACAGAGGACATTTTATTGCGCACACATACGTCTCCTGTACAAGCTCGTACGATGGAAGTAAAAGATGGCGCTGCAATCAAAATTATTTGTCCAGGTAAAGTATACCGCCGAGACTCGGATGATGCGACGCACTCTCATCAATTCACACAGATTGAAGGCCTCGTTGTGGGCGAAAATATCCGCATGAGCGACTTGAAAGGCACACTTGATTTATTAGCGAAGAAATTATTCGGTGCTGAGCGTGAAATTCGTTTGCGTCCAAGCTTCTTCCCATTCACTGAGCCTTCGGTTGAAATGGATATTTCTTGTTTTAAGTGTGGCGGATCAGGCTGTAACGTTTGTAAGAAAACAGGCTGGATCGAAATTTTAGGAGCGGGTATGGTCCATCCAAACGTTTTGGAAATGGCTGGCTACAACCCAGAAGAAGTTACAGGATTTGCATTCGGCATGGGGCCGGAAAGAATTGCGATGTTAAAATACGGAGTGGAAGATATTCGTCATTTCTATACAAATGACATTCGGTTTATTTCACAATTCCACCGGTCAGAGGCATAAGGAGGAATATTGATGTTAGTATCAACAAATTGGTTAAGTAATTACGTAGACTGGAATGAACTTTCTATAGAAGAACTGGCAGAAAAAATCACTCGTGCTGGAATCGAAGTAGATGGCATCATTGATCGTTCATTCGGTATGGACAATATCGTTATTGGACATGTGAATAGCTGTGTAAAACACCCTGAAGCGGATAAATTACATATCTGTCAAGTCGATGTAGGTGGAGAGATTTCGCAAATTATTTGTGGAGCTCCAAATATCGCAGAAGGACAAAATGTTATTGTCGCACGTCCAGGAGCAGTCTTGCCTGGTGGAATGAAAATTAAGAAAGCGAAACTTCGTGGTGAAGAGTCTAACGGCATGATCTGTTCACTGCAAGAACTCGGTATCGAAGGAAAGTTGGTTCCAAAAGCGTACGCAGAAGGAATTTATGTGTTACCAAACGATGTCCGTGCTGGAGATAGCGCATTGACGCATCTCGGCTTATACGATCGTATTTTGGAATTTGATTTAACACCAAACCGTTCTGACGCACTGAGTATGCTCGGTGTTGCGTATGAAGTAGGGGCGATTTTGTCTAAAGATATTAAATTGCCGGAAATATCCTATACAGCGTCCGCAGAAAAAGCTCAGGACGTTTTGAAGCTTTCTGTAGAAGCAGCTGAAGACAACCCAATGTACGTGGCAAAAGTAGTGAAGAACGTCAAAGTTGCAGAATCACCTCAGTGGTTGCAAAACACGTTAATGTCTGCGGGTATTCGACCGCATAATAACGTAGTCGATATCACGAACTATGTATTGATGGAATATGGTCAGCCACTTCATGCATTTGACTATGACCGTCTTCAAACGAAAGAGATTGTCGTGCGTCATGCTCGTGAAGGTGAAAAAATGGTGACGCTTGATCAAGTAGAACGTACTTTACATGATTATCAACTAGTAATAACAAACGGCAACGAGCCGGTTGCACTTGCGGGTGTAATGGGCGGCGCTAATTCAGAAGTGTATGAAGGTACTACTACTGTTGTCATTGAGTCAGCTTATTTCGCACCAGGTTCTGTTCGTCAAACATCTAAAGAAGTAGGACTACGCAGTGATGCAAGCACACGCTTTGAAAAAGGTGTGGATCCGAATCGTGTAGCAGAAGCAGCAGAGCGAGCAGCACAATTGATGGCTGAACTGGCGGGGGGAGAAGTTCTTGAAGGATCGGTTATGTTCGACGAACTCGACAAAACGCCTGAGAAAATTATTCTTTCACCGGACTACGTAAATAATCGTTTAGGTATGAAGATCGCTATGGATGAAATGAAAACGATTATGGACCGTTTGCAAATCCCGACAGAATTAATCAACGGCCAACTCGTAATGGATATCCCGACTCGACGTCAAGATTTGAAAATCAAAGAAGATATGATTGAAGAAATTGCACGTCTATACGGTTATGACGAAATCCCAAAAACACTACCAATTGTAGAAAGCACACCAGGCGGTTTGACTCCTTATCAGTCGAAGCGTCGCATTGTCCGCAGATTCCTAGAAGCGGCAGGTCTATCGCAAGCTTTGACGTATTCATTGGCTTCACCAAAAGATGCGCAAGCTTTCGCACTGGAGACAGCTCCTGTAACGAAATTGCTTATGCCGATGAGTGAAGAACGCAGTATTCTTCGACAAAGCATAATTCCACACCTTCTCGATGCTGCAACGTATAACGTGGCTCGCCGGAATGATTCGATTGCACTTTACGAAACAGGATCCGTTTTCCTAGGTATCGAAGAAGACGGTTTGCCGAAAGAAGTAGAACATGTTGCAGCCGTATTGACTGGCAAATGGGTTCATCATGCATGGCAAGGCGAAACGAAAAAAGTTGATTTCTTCGTTATGAAAGGAATTGTAGAAGGATTATTTGAGCAGTTAGGTTTGCTTGAACGACTACAATTCACAAAAGCGACTGTGGAGCAAATGCACCCAGGACGGACAGCTACAATATGGTTGGACGATCAGTCAGTAGGGATCATTGGTCAAGTGCATCCAACTGTGCAAAATCAACGTGACTTGCAAGAAACATATGTCATGGAAATGAACTTGCAGTCTATTATGCAAACTGCAACGGAAGAGCTGTTGTATGAAGCCGTTCCACGCTATCCTTCCATCTCTCGTGATATTGCTTTAATGGTCGATCGAGACACATCTGCTGCGAACTTGGAGAAAATTATCGAGCAAGCAGGCGGTAATTTACTGAAGAAAGTTCAGTTGTTTGATTTATACGAAGGGAAGAACGTGGAGGAAGGAACAAAATCCGTTGCGTTCTCTCTAACATACTTTGATCCCGAGCGTACGTTAACGGATGAAGACGTCGTCAAGGCACATAGTAAAGTATTGGACGCATTAACTGTACAAGCGAACGCACAACTTCGTTCATAATAAATAAGCAGGCTACCTATCAGTTTTCTGACGGGTAGCCTGCTTCATTTTACTGTAGTCCTATTATTTTTTGTAAGCGAGTTTCAATGCCTTTTGTGTATTGGCGAAATGTACTTTCGTGATAGTGTGTAGAAATGGCTCTCCCTTTTTACGAATGATTTGACAAGCTATTTGATCAACTTTGGGTCCAGCACCTTTAGGCAATGTTACACCAGCTTGACTGCTTAATTGATCCATAGCTTCAAGGAATGCAACCCGTGCGAGTATAGAGGCTGTCGCTACCGATACGTGGAGGTTTTCAGCTTTTGTTGAAAAAAGTACTTTATCTTGAATGATACTAGATTCATCCTTTAAATAATTATAGTAGACACGTCGCTCCGCAAACTGGTCAATGAGAATATGTTCCGGTAAAACGGGAAGCATCTGGTCGAGTACTTCCTGAAGTGCTTGGTTATGAAGAATAGCCTTGATCTTACCTTGCGACCATCCTTTACTTTGGATTTCATTGTATTTGACGTTATCAAGCGTCAACACCGAGTAGGTAACAACTTGTTTCAAATCCTCAGCAATTTGCTGCATATACGCATCTGTAAGTTGTTTGGAATCTTTTACTCCTAGTTCTTTCACCAATTCAATCTGGTCACTACTAACAAAACAAGCAGCTACAGTGATAGGACCGAAGAAATCTCCAGTACCTGTCTCATCAGAGCCAAGTACGGATGCCGATGCGAAATTTGCAGGTAACGTATCTCCTTTTGCTCCAGAAGGTGTCACTTTCGTTACAGTTCCTATAGTCCCCCAACGTGCAGCTTCTCTATCAGCACCTGCACCTTGAAACAATACTTTACCTGACCGATAGACGGTGATAGATGTATCAGCAATTTTGGCTGCGAAAACGACACCTGGCGCATTACGGATGACTTTATTTGTTTCATAGAAGCGAACTACTTCTGGTATTTCTTTTTCAGATAGAACAATGACCTGATTACTCACTTATTTACCCACTCCTTGAAATGATCTAGTACTCAGTATACCTGAAACTAGAATTTCTAATGAAAAATAATGTCTGAAATCCGAACCTCGTGTCAATATGAGGCATAATTGATTCACAAGTTATTGATTTTCATGGTATGATTATAAAAGGGTTTTAAGAGGGAGGGCGTAAAAATGGCGGACAAAAAAAGAGCAAGAGTGACAGTTGATATCTACGGACAAACATATACGGTTGTTGGTACGGAACCATCTGCACATGTGCGTTATGTAGCCTCGCTCGTTGATGAAAAAATGCGCGAAATCAATAAGCATAATCGACACCTCGACAGCAAGAGAATTGCTGTTCTAACAGCGGTAAATAGTGTCCATGAATTTCTGAAACTACAAGACAGAGTAAAAGAATTAGAACAAGAAGTGAAAAATATGAAGGGTTGAGGGGCAAAACATGATAGATTTACTCATTATTTTATTGCTTGTAGGCGGCCTGATTGCAGGCTTTAGACGCGGATTCATCGTACAGCTTATCCATATGTTAGGATTGATTGTATCGGTAATCGTGGCGTATAAGTTCTACGAGCCATTTGCAGAAAAATTAATATTATGGATACCATATCCAGGGGCGACTGCAGTAGATTCACTGAGCTGGACGTTTGAAAACTTGGATATGGATATGACATTTTACCGGTTGATCGCATTTATTTTGATTTTTGTCGGAATGAAGCTAGTTTTGCAATTAGTTGGTTCCATGCTAGACTTTATCAAGCATATTCCGATCCTTGGTTTTGGCGCACGTCTGATTGGCGCTGGACTAGGCTTTATTGAATTCTATGTCATCATCTTTTTCTTATTATCTTTACTTGCGATGCTTCCTGTTGAAGTCATTCAAAACTCATTAGGTCATTCATTGCTGGCAAAAGCGATGTTCGAACATACGCCACTTATTTCCTCGGCAATAAAGAATTGGTGGTTCGTTTATATAGGCTAACGCTTGTAAATAATGTACTGTACATATGAACTAAAAGCTTCCCGAACGCGTGGAAGCTTTTTTAACAGAGTGGGGAGGATACTGACTTGAATAAAAAGACGATAATCCGTACGTTTGAAAAGATTGCATTATATATGGAGCTACTTGGAGAAAATCATTTTAAGGTAGCTGCATTTAGGAAAGCCGCTTCGACTCTAGAATTGGACACAAGAAGTCTCGCTGAGATGGATGATATTCTGTCATTGAAGGGAATCGGTAAAGGTACCGGTGCGGTTATTATTGATTTAATGGAAAAAGGGACTTCTGATGTATTGACGGAGCTTGAAGAGAAAGTTCCGAAAGGTTTGATCCCTCTTTTGAATATCCCTGGACTCGGCGGAAAGAAAATAGCCAAACTACGTGAAGTGTTAAGTATAGATTCGATTGAATCGCTTCAAGCAGCTTGCGAAAGACAAGAGGTAAGCAAAGTTCCGGGATTCGGTAAAAAGACAGAAGAAAACTTATTGCGTGAAATTGAAATACTTGCAAATCGTTCAGGTAAGACACCGATTTGGCAAGTGACAAAAGTCGTTGAGATCGTTGAGGCTGAATTAGAGTTGATCCATGAGATTCAAAAGTATCAAGTAGCAGGGAGTTATCGCAGGCGCGAAGAAGAAAGTTCAGATGTGGACTGGATTCTCGTAACGGACGAACCGCAAATCGTTCGTGAAAAAATCTTGGCTGCGTTACCGATCGAAAAAGTGATTGCAGCGGGCGATGCTAAACTGTCGATTTCACTTGATACAGAAAATCCAATCGATGCAGATTTTCGTTTTGTCACGGAAAACCAATTCGCGACAGCACTTCATCACTTTACTGGCTCTGCTGCGCATAATATACGGATGCGTCAGTTGGCTAAAAATCGCAAACAAAAAATTAGTGAGTACGGTGTAGAAGATGAAACAGGACATGTGCAGACATTTTCTAGTGAAAAGGAGTTCTTTGCCCATTTTGATTTGCCATTCATTCCACCAAGTATTCGTAAAGACGGAACGGAGCTTGATCGAGCAGAAGAAATCTCTAAACTTGTCACACCTGAATTGATTCGTTCCGATTTGCATATGCACACCACTTGGTCAGATGGCGGTCATTCCATAGAGGAGATGGTAGAAGCCTGTCGTGCAAAAGGTTATTCACACTTGGTCATCACTGATCATTCGCATTATTTAAAAGTAGCAAATGGTTTAACACCTGAGCGTTTATTGGAGCAAATAGAAGAAATTCGTGCAGTGAACATGAAGTATGATGATATTGAAGTATTCTGCGGAACTGAGATGGATATTCTGCCGGATGGGAAATTAGACTTTGAAGATGAGATTCTAGAGCAATTGGACTTTGTCATTGCGTCCATTCACTCTAGTTTCAATCAACCACAAGAACAAATAATGGAGCGTTTGCATGCCGCGTGTAAAAATCCGCACGTACACATGATTGCCCACCCGACAGGCCGTATTATTGGTCAACGTGAAGGGTATAATCCGGATATCGAGCAGCTCATCAAATGGGCAAGTGAATACGGTAAAATATTGGAAGTGAACGCAAGCCCATATCGTTTGGATTTGCGTACAGAACACGTAATTCAAGCAATAGAAGCTGGTGTCAATATTGCAATTAATACAGATGCGCATGCGATAGAACAACTTGATATTATGCCGATTGGCGTAGAATACGCACAAAAAGCTTGGCTAGCTGCTGAACAGGTAGTCAACACGTGGAGCCTTGAAACATTTATTGAGAAAGTGATCCGTAGATGAAAGGAAGTGTAAGACATTGGAAAAGCGTGTCTTAAAAACACTTGAATTTGATAAAATCATTCAACAAGTATCGGCACAATGTACGTCCATTGCGGGCCGAGCACATATAGAGCAGTTAGTACCTTCAAAAAGTCTTGAAGATGTCAATCGGTTACTTGAGGAAACAGACGAAGGATTGGCACTTTTACGAATCCGCGGGAATGTACCGATGGGTGGAATCCACGATATTAGATCCCACGCTAAACGAGCGCAAATTGGCGGCATGTTAAGCGCAATGGAACTAGTGGAAATTGCCGATACCATCCGTGCTAGCAGAATTCTTCGTCAGTTTTTAGAAGCGGTTACGGCTGAAGGCGAGATTACTATTCCTCATTTAATGGCACGTAAGGAAGCGATGCCGATCCTAACAGCAATTGAACATGAAGTCAATGCAGCAATCGATGATAATGGTCGAGTAATGGACAGTGCTTCATCCGCGTTACGTTCGATTCGCCAAAGTTTACGTATCCAAGAAAGTCGTGTGCGTGAACGTCTTGAAAGTTATACGAGAGGGAAAAACGCATCGAAAATGTTGTCTGACGCAATCGTCACGATGCGAAATGATCGGTATTGTATTCCCGTTAAAGCAGAATATCGCTCTCACTATGGCGGTGTAATTCACGATATGTCATCATCTGGCCAAACGCTGTTTATTGAGCCAGATGCAGTCGTGCAGGCGAATAACGAGATTCGTGAACTGAAAGTTAAAGAGCAGGAAGAAATTGAAAAGATTTTGCTTGCCTTATCTGCCAGTGTTCAGGAAATCGCCCATGAACTATTCACCTTAGTGCAGTTATTGGCAGAAGTTGATGTCATTTTAGCAAAAGCTAAATACGGTACTGCGAATAAATGTACGAAACCAGCTGTGAATGCAAATGGTTATATGCGCCTTGCTAAAGCGCGTCATCCACTTCTACCGATTAATGAAGCGGTAGCAAATACGATTGAATTTGGCGACGATATTACAACAATTGTTATCACGGGTCCAAATACAGGCGGTAAGACAGTTACGCTAAAAACAGTTGGTCTTTGTACTTTGATGGCACAATCAGGTTTGCCAATTCCGGTACTCGATGGCTCTGAAATTGCGGTCTTTGATTCAATTTATGCAGATATCGGCGATGAGCAATCGATCGAACAGAGCTTGAGTACATTTTCATCTCATATGGTCAACATTGTTAATATATTGAAGAAGTTCGATGAACGTTCTCTATTATTATTCGATGAATTAGGTTCCGGGACAGATCCTCAAGAAGGTGCTGCGCTTGCTATATCCATTTTGGATGAAGTGCACGGTACTGGCGCACGTGTGATGGCAACTACTCACTACCCGGAACTAAAAGCGTATGGCTTTAACCGACCTGGTATAGCCAATGCAAGTGTTGAATTCGATATTGATACATTGAGTCCTACCTATCGTTTGTTGATCGGAGTGCCAGGACGAAGTAATGCGTTTGAAATTTCACAACGTTTAGGTTTGCAAAGTCACATAATAGACCGTGCAAAAGGTTTCACCGGAGAAAATCGAGGGGAAGTAGATTCCATGATTGCTTCTCTTGAAACGAGCCGTGTACAATCCGAAAAAGATGCAGAGCGTACTCATGACGTACTTCTCGAAACAGAGAAACTAAAAAAAGAATTACACGATAAATTACAGGAATTCGAAGAGCAAAAAGACCGTTTAACGGAAGCAGCCAAAGAGAAAGCGAAAAAAATCGTGGATCAAGCCAAAACTGAATCCGAAGCGGTTATTTCAGACTTGCGTGCTCTACGAATGAATGCGGGAGCCAGCGTTAAGGAGCATGAGTTAATCGAAGCCCGAAAACGTTTGGAAGGCGCTGCGCCTGAAGAGAAGAAAAAGAAAACCATTAAAGCTCAAGCAGGACCTCGTCCATTACAACAAGGGGACGAAGTGAAAGTACTCGCATACGGACAAAAAGGAACTCTTGTCGAAAAAGTATCAGACAAAGAATGGATCGTTCAAATTGGTATTTTGAAGATGAAATTATCTGAATCCGGATTGCAATATACAAAGCCTGAAAAAGAAAAGAAACATGTCACAGTTTCAGCAGTAAGAGGGCGTTCCGAACATGTCAAAATGGAGCTCGATTTACGTGGTGAACGATATGAAGATGCTCTTGCCCGAACGGAGAAGTACATTGATGATGCGTTATTATCCAACTACCATCAAGTGAACATTATTCACGGTAAAGGAACGGGAGCACTTCGACAAGGTGTTCAACAATATTTGAAAAAACATTCACGCGTGAAATCCTATCGCTTTGGTGAAGCAGGCGAAGGCGGAAGTGGCGTTACCGTAGTAGAATTAAAATAAATGAAACCTTTCAACTGCTTGGACCGTATGACAAGCAAGAGAATATAAAGAAGGTGTAGCGTGATGAATCATACGGGATTTTGGAGTCATCCATTAGTTGAAACGGCCGGGTATTTCAGTGTCGTTACACTGTGCTTGATTGTATCAATGGTGCTATTTGAAATCGTAACAAAATATAAAAACTGGGAAGAGATCCGCAAAGGGAATTTGTCAGTGGCGATGGCGACTGGCGGAAAAATATTTGGTGTCGCTAATATTTTCCGCTATTCTATCGAGCAGCATAATAGCCTGCCACAAATGATGGGCTGGGGCTTATTCGGTTTCGTCCTCCTCGTTTTTGCCTATTTGCTGTTCGAGTTCTTGACGCCGAAGTTTAAGGTGGACGAAGAGATTCAAGCGGACAATCGCTCCGTCGGCTTCATCTCGCTCTGCATTTCGGTAGGTCTGTCATTCGTCATCGGCGCCAGTATTTCATAGGAGACCGCATATTATGGAAAGATTAATTAAGATACTATTAGTAGTCTGTGTACTCTTCGTCCTCGTGGGAGTATACTGGCTCTTTAACAACACACCTTGACCTCGGTCTTGGTGTTTTTTAATATTTGAAATGGTGGAGAGCAATTGTAAACAGAAAATAGGTAAGTAGTAAGTGAGAGAGAATGGAAGTTTCAGCTGGCGGATGCTTACCCATCTCTCGCTTCCCCTCTGATGCGGAAATCCCCACCTATATCCCATGTTCAGCCTTTCTATTTCTAAAAATGAATAAAAGTAATTACTCTCACATAAACTAAGAGGTACGTATGCAAGGGAATAAAGCGCTTTCATATTTATCTTGTAAACTAATTAGTTTATCGATATACTAATGAATAAGGAATGTTCTAACAATTACATTAACGTAAAGGAGTTGTAAAGATGACAAATAAACCTTGGCTTGCTGCATATCCAAAAGAAATTCCGACTTCTTTAGAATACGAAAATATTCCATTGCAAGACTATCTTACAAGGTCTAGCAAAAAATATTCAAATAACACAGCCATTCATTTTATGGGGAAAGACATCACGTTCAAAGAATTTCACGAGTCTGCTCTAAAATTTGCTAGCTACTTGCAAAAATTGGGAGTCGTAAAAGGTGATCGTGTAGCCATCATGCTTCCGAACTGTCCGCAAAGCGCCATCGCATACTTTGGAATTCTCTATGCAGGTGCAATAGTAGTCCAGACTAATCCATTGTATACAGAGCGCGAATTGCACTATCAACTTTCTGATTCGGGTGCAAAAGCGATTATTTCGCTTGATATCTTGTTCCCCCGGGTCACGAAAGCAATGAATGGGACTGCGATTGAAAATATTATCATTACGGGAATTAAAGATTATCTTCCATTCCCCAAAAACCTAGTCTATCCTTTCATTCAGAAGAAAGAACATAAGTTGGCTGTAAAAGTGGAACACCGTGGCATTCATCATGTATATACTGAAATAATGAAATCAACAAAACCCGATCCGATCCATATAGCTTATGAGAAAGGTGATATTGCATTATTGCAGTATACTGGAGGAACGACAGGACCGCCAAAAGGCGTAGAACTGACGCATTCCAATTTAATCAGCAATACTGAAATGTGTAGTGCGTGGTTATACCAAACGACGGATGGCGAAGAAACAATCATGGGAATTCTACCTTTCTTCCATGTCTATGGAATGACAACGGTCTTAATATTCGCCGTAATGAAAGGTCATAAAATGGTGTTGATACCTAAATTTGATTTTAAGACTGCATTGAAAGATATTGATAAACAAAAACCTACTCTATTCCCAGGTGCACCCACAATCTATATTGGCCTGTTAAATCATCCTGATTTGGAGAAATACGATCTGTCTTCTATTAAAGCTTGTATCAGTGGATCTGCCGCATTACCCATTGAAGTGAAAGAAAAATTTGAAGCGGTAACCGGTGGGAAACTTGTAGAAGGATATGGCTTAACAGAGACATCTCCAGTTGCTATGGCGAACTTTGTGTGGGATGGACTAGAAAAGCGTGGCTCTATCGGTGTTCCGTGGCCTGATACGGATGGATGTGTGCTTGGACCAGGCTCATCAGAACCGTTACCAGTAGGAGAAATTGGGGAGATTGCGATAAAAGGTCCTCAAGTCATGACAGGTTATTGGAATAGACCTGACGACACAAAGGAATCATTCCGCAATGGATGGTTTTTGACAGGAGATCTAGGGTATATGGATGAGGACGGATACTTCTATGTAGTCGATCGTAAAAAAGATATGATTATCGCAAGTGGATTCAATGTCTATCCACGTGAGATTGAAGAAGTCCTGTATGAACATCCAGCAATTCTAGAATGTATCGTGGCGGGTGTACCAGATCCATATCGTGGTGAAACAGTTAAAGCGTATATTGTTTTAAAAGAAGGATATTCCATAACGGAAAAAGAATTAGATACGTATTGCAGAAAGCAACTTGCTGCATTTAAAGTGCCGAAGCATTATGATTTCCGTGAAGATTTACCTAAAACAGCAGTAGGTAAAATTTTGCGTAGAACATTAGTAGAGGAAGAGCGAAAGAAATTAACGGAAGTTCAAAATTCATTAAAAAGTTCGTAACAAAATGCTTGACTATAACCTAAAAGAATATTAACATGAAAATATGAATGAATCATCATTCATATTTTCTTTTTGGTGGTGAAACATTAATGAAGCGAACAAAACCTAAATATAAACAAATTGTAGATGCTGCAGTAATTGTTATTGCGGAGAATGGGTACCACCAAGCGCAAGTCTCGAAAATTGCTAAGGAAGCTGGAGTTGCGGATGGAACGATTTATTTATACTTTAAAAATAAAGAAGACATCCTCATATCTGTATTCAGAGAAAAAATGGAAATATTCGTAGAGAACATTAAAGAAATACTAAAAAAAGATCTTCCTATAGCAGAAAAATTGCAATTGGTTGTAGAAAATCATTTTACCGTACTACAAGAAGATCCTCACTTAGCGATCGTCACACAATTGGAACTCAGACAGTCAAATAAAGATCTGCGATTCCAAATCAATAATGTGTTAAAAGAATATATGGTTTTGTTGGATACTTTGCTCGAAGAAGGGGTAGAGAAAGGAGAGTTGTCTCCTAATCTTGACCTTAGACTAGCAAGGCAGATGTTATTTGGCACGATGGACGAGACAATTACCTCTTGGGTGATGAACGAACAGAAATTTAACTTAATTAGATTAGCGCCTAAAGTTAGTGACATGTTATTGCATGGCTACAAACTTCAGTAAGTATTGCATTAAAGGAGAGATAGTAGATGACATTGATTAACTTAGAGAAAGACGGACATGTCGCATTAGCGAAAATTGACCATCCACCGGCGAACGCACTGTCTTCGAAATTGATTGAAGAAGTAGATCAGCTGTTAACTAGCGTAGAGCACGACGACGATGTTCGCGTTGTGGTTCTATACGGTGAAGGTCGATTCTTCTCAGCGGGTGCCGACATTAAAGAATTCACAACAGTTGACACAGGGGCAGCGTTCTCGAAGCTTTCTAGTAAAGGACAAGAAGTTTTCGAGCGTTTAGAGAATTTCCCTAAACCTGTAATCGCTTCCATTCATGGAGCAGCACTTGGCGGTGGTTTAGAGCTTGCCATGGCTTGCCACATCCGTTTGGTTACGAAGAGTGCGAAACTAGGCTTGCCTGAATTGCAACTAGGTCTCATTCCTGGATTTGCAGGTACGCAACGTTTACCGCGCCTAGTTGGTGTAGCGAAGGCAGCAGAAATAATGTTAACTAGCGATCCAATCTCAGGTGAAGACGCAGTACAGTGGGGACTTGCAAATCATGCATATTCAGACGAAGAACTTTCAGCTGAAACTTTGAAACTAGCGAAGAAGATTTCTCAAAAGAGCCCGATTGCAGTGAAGCATGCTTTGCGTATGCTTTCGTACTCAAAAGATCAGTCATTCTACGAGGGTGTAGAAGAAGAAGCGAAATCATTTGGAGAAGTTTTCGTCTCTGAAGATGCAAAAGAAGGTATTCAAGCATTTATTGAAAAACGTCAACCTACATTTAACGGGAAGTAATTATCGAATAGGAGGTTCTATTAATGAACATTTATGCATTAGTAAAAAGAACATTTGATACGGAAGAAAAAATTTCAATTTCAAACGGTGCCATTGCTGAAGATGGTGCAGAATTCATCATCAACCCATACGATGAGTACGCAGTAGAAGAAGCTATTAAACTACGTGACGAACACGGTGGGGAAGTAACTGTATTATCAATCGGAGACGAAGATTCCGAGAAACAATTACGTACAGCATTGGCAATGGGTGCAGATAAAGCAGTCCTGATCAATATTGAAGATGACATAGATGATATCGACGAATATACTTCTGCAAAAGTCATTGCAGATTACCTAAAAGATAAAAATGCTGATCTGATTCTAGCTGGTAACGTAGCAATCGATGGTGGCTCAGGTCAAGTAGGACCACGTGTAGCAGAATTGCTAGGCATTAACTATGTCACGACAATTACTGAATTAACGATAGACGGAACGAACGCAACCGTTGTACGTGACGTAGAGGGGGATTCGGAAACTATTGAAACATCCCTGCCACTTCTTGTCACAGCACAACAAGGTCTGAACGAACCACGTTATCCTTCTTTGCCAGGGATCATGAAAGCCAAGAAGAAACCTCTTGAAGACCTAGAGTTCGATGATCTAGACCTAGACGAAGATGACGTAGAGGCGAAGACGGAAACTAAGGAAGTCTTCTTACCACCTGCAAAAGCAGCAGGGCGTGTACTTGAAGGAGAGCCAGCAGATCAAGCGGCTGAACTTATAAAATTATTGCGTAACGAAGCGAAAGTAATTTAATTCATATAGAGAACTGTACTTAGGAGGGACTACATTATGTCAAAGAAAATGTTGGTTTTAGGTGAAGCACGTGATGGAGAACTACGTAACGTATCATTTGAAACAATTGCAGCAGCAAAGAATATTTCAGGCGGCGGAGAAGTTGTCGCAGTTCTTATAGGGGATCAAGTTCAGTCACTTGGCGAAGAAATGATTCATTATGGGGCGGATCGTGTAGTAACGGTTGAGCACCCACATTTGAAGCATTACACACCAGACGGCTTTGGGCAAGCGTTCCTAGCAGTCTACGGTGACGAATCTCCCGACGGTGTCGTATTTGGACACACAGCTATGGGGAAAGACTTATCACCCAAAATTGCAAGTAAGCTTGGTACTGGATTAATTTCAGATGTGACAAAGATTGAAGGAGAAGGCGACGATGCAGAATTCATCCGTCCCATCTACTCTGGTAAAGCATTTGAAAAAGTAGAAATTAAAGAAGGTTTACAATTTATCACAATTCGTCCAAACAATATTGAGCCGTTAGCACATGATGCTAGCCGCTCAGGTGACGTAACAGCGAAAACTGTAGAAATTGCGAATCTTCGTTCTGTTATCAAAGACGTAGTACGTAAATCAACAGAAGGCGTAGATTTGTCTGAAGCGAAAGTAATTGTAGCGGGTGGCCGTGGAGTCAAAGGACCCGAAGGATTTAAACCTTTAAAAGAGTTGGCTGATCTTCTAGGCGGTGCAGTCGGTGCTTCACGTGGAGCATGTGACGCAGACTACTGTGACTATTCACTACAGATTGGACAAACGGGTAAAGTTGTTACACCCGACTTATATATCGCAGCTGGAATTTCTGGAGCGATCCAGCACGTAGCAGGTATGTCCAACTCGAAAGTCATTGTGGCAATCAACAAAGATCCCGAAGCGAACATCTTTAAAATTGCAGATTACGGTATCGTAGGTGACATCTTCGAGATCATTCCGATCATGATTGAAGAAATTCAAAAGATCAAAGTCAGCTAATTAATTGATACAGGCATTTTTTTAGCTCCTTCTTTACCTCCATGATACAATACGAATATAGTTAAAGACTAAGGAGGAAATAAGAATGGCAATTATTAATGCAACTGATTCAAACTTTGCTGAAAACGTAAAAGAAGGCGTAGTACTAGTGGACTTTTGGGCACCTTGGTGTGGACCATGTAAAATGATCGCTCCAGTCCTTGAAGAACTTTCAGGTGAACTTGAAGGTAAAGCGAACATCGTAAAAGTAAACGTGGATGATAACCAAGCAACTGCTAGCCAGTTCGGTATCATGTCGATCCCAACATTACTTCTCTTTAAAGATGGAGAAGTAGCTGAAAAGGTAGTAGGTTTCCAACCAAAAGAAGCACTTGCACAACTAGTAGAAAAACATGCATAAATAGAAGAGACCGGGCCGCAAGAGCAGCCCGGTCTTTTAGTAGGTGAAAATAATGAATGAAATCATTGAACATAAACTTTCAATTCTCCCCGAATTGCCGGGTTGCTATTTAATGAAGGATCGTCAAGGTACTGTCATTTATGTCGGGAAAGCAAAAGTGTTAAAAAACCGTGTTCGTAGCTATTTTACGGGTTCCCATGATGGCAAAACACAGCGATTGGTCGGAGAAATAGAAGACTTTGAATATATAGTGACCAATTCTGAAATTGAAGCATTGATTTTAGAATTAAACATGATTAAGAAATACGATCCTAAATACAATATTATGCTTAAAGATGACAAAACATATCCTTACTTGAAAATTACCAATGAACGTCATCCAAAGTTGATCATTACACGCAAAGTCAATAAAAAATCTGGTAAATACTTCGGACCGTACCCTAATGCTACGGCCGCACATGAAACGAAAAAGTTACTGGATCGCTTATATCCATACCGTAAATGTCAAAGTATCCCTACGCGGGCGTGTTTGTACTATCATATCGGTCAATGTCTGGCGCCTTGTATTAAAGAAGTGCCTGCCGAAGCATATACCGAAATGATTGCAGACATTACTCGATTCCTAAATGGCGGTTATAAGGAAGTAAAAAAGGAACTTCAACAAAAAATGAACGAAGCAGCGGAAGAATTAGATTTTGAACGAGCGAAAGAATATCGTGATCAAATTACCAATATTGAAACCGTTATGGAAAAGCAGAATATGAATGCGAATGATTTTACAGATCGTGATATTTTTGGCTATGCAGTTGACAAAGGCTGGATGTGCGTGCAAGTGTTTTTTGTCAGACAAGGTAAAATGATAGAGCGGGATGTATCCATTTTCCCAGCTTATCAGGATCCTGAAGAAGAATTACTAACGTATCTGGGCCGTTTCTATGGAGAAGCTCACCATTTATTGCCAAAAGAAGTACTTCTTCCTGAAACCGTTGATTTTGCGTTAGCAGATCAATTGCTCGATACGAATGTGCTACTACCACAACGTGGAAAGAAAAAAGATCTTGTTAAACTGGCTGCTAAAAATGCGTCCATTGCATTGAACGCTAAGTTCCAAATAATTGAGCGCCAAGAAGAACGTACTATTGGTGCATGTGAAGAACTTGGAGAAGCTATGAATATCAGTACGCCTCTTCGCATTGAAGCGTTTGATAACTCCCATACACATGGCGTGGAACCGGTATCCGCGATGATATCCTTTGTAGATGGAAGACCTAATCGCAAAGATTACCGGAAGTATAAAACTAAAACGGCAGCAGCACATGATGATTATGGTGCGATGCGTGAAGTCGTTAGAAGACGCTATACACGTGTATTAAAAGATCAATTGCCTTTACCTGATTTAATTGTTATTGATGGTGGAAAAGGCCAGATGGAAATTGCTCGGGAAGTGTTAGAGGATGAACTAGGCCTCTCCATTCCGATAGCTGGGTTGGCAAAAGATGATAAACATAATACAGCACAGTTGCTGTACGGTCATCCGCCAGAAATTGTCCCGTTAAAGAAAACTAGTGAAGCATTTTATTTATTGCAACGTGTTCAAGATGAAGTCCATCGATTTGCTATTACGTTCCACAGACAGCGGCGGGGAGCCTCTTCACTAACTTCTTCACTGGATGGAATTGAAGGTGTTGGACCGAAACGTAAACAGCAATTATTGAAACACTTTAAAACCGTGAAAGCCATTCGCGAAGCAACACCTGAACAATTAAAAGAAGCGGGGATGCCAAAAAAAGTAGCTGATGAGTTACTTGCACATTTCCAACAACCTGAAACATCCGAAAAGCCCCTTGCTGAGCAATAAAGTCGAGGGGCTTTCATTGACATATAATGCTTTTTCACCATATTATTGGCAGGCGCTTGATTTCTAATGCATTTTATTAGAATAAATAGTTAATTAACTGAGAAGCGTAAATTTCATGAATAAATGAGTTGAGTAATGTAGAAATAAGAAATGAAAATTTCTCAAACCCTAATTTCTACGGGCTTCAAACTATGTCAAGCATTGTCGGATCATAGGAAAAGCAAAGTGTTATTCGACGTTTTTAGAAAAATCATAATCTACTATAAAAAGTACACAGCGTCTTGACCTGTCCAATACAGAGGAGTACAATATACATGTTATCATATTGTACCATGAAGAGAGATACTGGTGAATGCGAACTAGATAAAGAAACCGCATCACGACAGTATAATCTCAGAAATAAGGGAGGGTAAAAGACTTGTCGAAAGAAACAGATTTTTTCTTACGCCGTCTACATTCGTTGCTTGGTGTAATTCCAGTTGGACTATTTGTTGCCCAACACTTAGTAATTAACCATTTTGCAACACGCGGTGAGGAAGCATTCAACACAGCATCTAATTTTATGGGGAACTTGCCGTTTGTATCTTTCTTGGAATGGTTTATTATCTACATTCCACTCATGTTCCACGCGTTTTACGGAGTGTACATAGCGTTTTCAGCGAAATACAACGTGGGCCATTACAGTACTTTCCGTAACTGGATGTTCACGCTCCAACGTTTCACTGGGGTATTCCTTGTCATCTTCATTGCTTGGCACGTATACGAAACTCGTATTCAAAAAGCACTTGGAGCTGAAGTAGACTTCAACATGATGGCCGATATCTTATCGAATCCACTTATGCTTGTATTCTATATCCTAGGTATTCTATCTGCTACATTCCACTTAGCAAATGGACTATGGTCTTTCTGTGTTACATGGGGAATTGCACAATCACCACAATCACAAAAAATCGTATCTTATATCACAATCGTTGTATTCCTAGTACTTTCTATAATTGGAATTCAGGCACTTCTAGCTTTTGTGTAAATAACTAACTAACTAATGAAATTACGTATAATTGAGGAGTGACACAATAATGGCAAAAGGCAGATTGATTGTCGTCGGTGGAGGACTAGCTGGACTAATGGCTACCATCAAATCAGCAGAAGCTGGTGTACCGGTTGACTTGTTCTCGCTAGTACCAGTAAAACGTTCCCACTCCGTATGTGCCCAAGGTGGCATTAACGGTGCTGTAAACACGAAAGGTGAAGGCGACTCGGTCGACATTCACTTCGATGATACAGTTTACGGTGGAGACTTCCTAGCGAATCAAAAACCAGTACAAGCAATGACGGCAGCAGCTCCTGGAATCATCCACTTATTGGACCGTATGGGCGTTATGTTTAACCGTACGCCAGAAGGTCTGTTGGATTTCCGTCGTTTCGGTGGTACACTTCACCACCGTACAGCGTATGCAGGTGCGACAACTGGACAACAGTTGCTTTATGCTCTTGATGAACAAGTGCGTTCACATGAGGTAGCTGGATTAGTACAAAAATATGAGCACTGGGAATTCCTTGGAATCATCAAAGATGAAGAGGGAACGTGCCGCGGTATTAAAGCGCAAAACATGAAGACAATGGAAATTCAAGCATTCAAGGCGGATGCTGTCATCATGGCAACAGGCGGCCCTGGTATTATCTTCGGTAAGTCTACAAACTCTGTAATCAATACAGGTTCTGCAGCATCGATCGTATATCAGCAAGGTGCAAAATATGCAAATGGTGAATTCATTCAAATCCACCCGACAGCAATTCCTGGAGACGACAAACTTCGTCTCATGAGTGAATCAGCACGTGGTGAAGGTGGACGTATTTGGACATATAAAGACGGTAAACCTTGGTACTTCTTGGAAGAGAAATATCCGGACTACGGTAACTTAGTTCCACGGGACATCGCAACACGTGAAATCTTTGACGTGTGCGTAAACCAAAAACTAGGTATCAACGGAGAAAACATGGTGTACTTGGACCTATCCCACAAGGACCCTAAAGAACTTGACATCAAACTTGGTGGAATCATCGAGATTTATGAAAAGTTCACAGGAGATGATCCACGTAAATTGCCAATGAAAATCTTCCCGGCTGTTCACTATTCAATGGGTGGACTATGGGTAGATGATCATCAGCAAACAAGTATTCCGGGCCTATTCGCAGCAGGGGAATGTGACTTCTCACAACACGGTGCAAACCGTTTAGGAGCGAACTCATTACTATCTGCAATCTATGGTGGTATGGTCGCAGGACCGTACGCAATTGATTACATGAAGCACTTGAAGCGAACAGCTGATGAACTGCCAGCAACGATCTTCGAAGATGCAGTGAAAGAAGAGCAACAGAAATGGGAAGATACTCTCAAGATGAACGGTACAGAGAATGCGTACGTACTTCACAGAGAGCTAGGCGAATGGATGACTGACAACGTAACGGTTGTTCGTTTCAATGATAAATTGAAGCAAACAGACGAGAAAATTGTCGAGTTACTTGAGCGTTATGAAAATATTAATATTACGGATACACAGCAATGGTCAAACCAAGGAGCTATGTTTACACGCCAGTTGAAAAACATGCTTTATCTAGCACGTGTAATCACTTTAGGTGCATTGAATCGTGATGAGAGCCGTGGCGCGCACTATAAGCCAGACTTCCCGAATCGTGACGATGAGAACTTCTTGAAAACAACAATTGCGGAATTTGACGGAGTTTCTGCACCAATTATTTCGTATGAAGATGTAGATACATCTCTTATTCCTCCACGTATCCGTGATTACTCAGCGAAGAAAGGAGATTGACAAAAGTGAGCGAACAACAAACTGCAACTGCTACAAAAACTGTCGTATTTGACATTCATCGTCAAGATACTGCCACTTCAAGCCCTTATGTTGAAAGATTTGAAGTTCCATATCGCCCGAATATGAACGTAATTTCGGCTCTAATGGAAATCAGACGTAACCCAGTAAATGCTAAAGGTGAGAAAACAACTCCTATTAACTGGGATATGAACTGTTTGGAAGAAGTTTGTGGTGCATGTTCAATGGTAATAAACGGTCGCCCTCGTCAGTCATGTACTGCGCTGGTTGATCAGTTAACACAACCGATTAAACTTGAGCCTATGCGCACATTCCCGGTCGTTCGTGACTTGGTTGTTGACCGTGAATTCATGTTCGATTCGTTAAAGCGTATCAAAGCATGGGTTCCGATCGATGGTACGTATGACCTTGGTGAAGGTCCTCGTATGCCTGAACGTAAGCGTCAATGGGCATACGAACTGTCTAAATGTATGACTTGCGGTGTATGTTTAGAAGCTTGTCCAAACGTAAACGACAAGACGAATTTCATGGGTCCTGCATTGATGTCACAAGTGCGTCTATTCAACGCACATCCGACTGGTTCAATGAACAAAGATGAGCGTTTGGCTACTGTTATGGGAGACGGAGGAATCACTGAGTGCGGTAACTCACAAAACTGTGTAGTTGCTTGTCCTAAAGGTATTCCGCTAACCACTTCTATCGGTGCAATCGGTAGAGCCACAACAATCCAAATGTTCAAGAACTTCTTCGGAAGTGACCACCAAGTAGATTAATTTCTATAAAGCAAGCTGTCCAGGAAGTCTATGACTTTCTAGGACAGCTTTTTTGATGTTTACTGCCTTCAGACTATGATAGGAAGCAGGAGTTGAGGAATAGACAAAGAAGTTTAATGTTGCTCCTTTAGAAAGCAATTTTACCTACAACCCTTTCCTAGTATTCCATTGTATTTGCGCTAACAGTAGTGTGATGGATATATTTGACGTCAATTCGTATTTTGATATAATAAAGTAATGAATATTTATTCATTATGAAGGAGTGTGAGTGAATGAGAGAAAGTTATATTGATAATATAGAGGAATGGATAGAAGGATTTCATTTTCATGCGGACGTTTCAGTACGTTTTTCAGAGACGGATATGTATGGGCATCTGAACAACACAAAGGTATTTGCATATTTTGAGTATGCCAGAATTGAATATTTGAAACATCTAAACCATATGGCAAAGTGGATCGATCCAAAAGGCACAACTATTCCCATAGTAGCGGATTTACAATGCGATTTCGCTAAGCAAGTATACTTTGACGAAAAGCTACAAATCCACGTGAAAGCCAGTTCTATGGGTACGAGTTCAGTTGATCTGCATTATATGGCTAAGAATGAACGTAATGAAATCGCCTTTACAGGTAGGGGTGCTATCGTTCAAATTGGTAAAGCTGATGGAAGACCCGTGGCATGGACAGAAGAAGAGAAGAGGATGTTCCTAGAAAACTCGTAAAAGCCTACACAGACGCCCTTATGCTTACATATCCTATGGGGAAAGCGTAAAGAGGAGGGGCGCATCTTGGATGAAATGCAAAACCGTTCTTTATTAACAAATCGGGAACGACAAATTTTCACTTTGCTGGTAGATGATTTTACAACAAAAGAAATTGCTGGACAACTGACGATTAGTGAGAAAACCGTACGAAATCACATTTCAAATACGATTCAAAAACTGGGTGTATCAGGCAGAGCACAAGCGATCGTTGAATTATTGCGATTGGGAGAGTTACGGCTGAACTAAAAATGATGCCCAGCTTAGGATAGTAGACCAATTTTGTGCAATCGGTGTCAATTACTTCTTCTCTAGCATAAAACGAAGGAAAAATTGTTGCGTTCATCAACGAAAACGGTACAATGAAAAGATAGGACTCATTTCAGGGAGCTGATTTTTTGTTGAATGAACAACAAAACGTACCAACTGATATCGTAAAGATGGAAAAAGACTTGCGATACATTGCGTCCATCATCAAGGAACAAGGTCGAAAAATATTAAAGAATTCTACCATTACGCCTCCTCAATTCAGCGCTCTTCAATGGTTGCTAGAACATGGTGATATGACCATTGGAGATCTATCCAATAGAATGTTCCTAGCATTTAGCACCACGACTGATTTAGTAGACCGAATGGAAAATAGTCAACTAGTGAGACGTGTGCGAGATGATAAGGATCGTCGGGTTGTCCGTGTTCATTTATTACCTGAAGGTATACGGATTATTGAAGAGGTCATACAGAAGAGACAAGAGTATTTGCAAGATGTCCTTGTGAATTCTAATGAGCAGGAAATTCAGCAGTTTTCAGAATTGCTGGCTACACTACATGAACAGATGACAAGAGATTGAGGGATTACATTGAACGCACCTATTGGAGTAATTGATTCGGGAGTTGGCGGACTGACAGTTGTAAGAGAGTTACGCAACTACCTACCGAATGAACCTATTATTTACATTGGCGATGATGCACGTTGTCCGTATGGTCCTCGGCCTGCGGAAGAAGTGTTGCGATTTACAATGGACATGGTCAACAGTTTGGCGCAAATGGGTATAAAAATGCTCGTTATTGCGTGTAACACCGCGACTGCTATCGCGCTAGAAGAAGTACGAAAGCAATTTGATTTTCCTGTTGTCGGTGTTATTGAACCAGGAGCCAGGGCGGCTATCAATGCATCGCGAACAGACGAAATTGCTGTGCTAGGTACAGAAGGCACTGTGAAAAGTAAAGCATATGATCTAGCGATACAAGCATTAAAACCGGAAGCCAAAGTCCATTCACTCGCGTGTCCGGAATTTGTGCCAATCGTTGAAAATGGAGAATACCGTACACAGGCAGCAAGGGATATAGTCAACCGGACGTTACTTCCGTTGCATAACTATCCGTTTGATTCTGTAATTCTTGGTTGTACGCATTATCCATTATTACAAGAACATATAGAAGCGCATTTCTCCAATCAAAAAAATGTTATTTCTTCAGCAGCGGAGACTGTGATTGATGTTGAACGGATTCTTGAAGCGAAGCAATTACTATCTATTTCGGCGGAAGAGCCAATATTTTACACAACAGGCTCAATGGAAAAGTTTCAAGTCATCGTTGAAGATTGGCTTGCCATTCCGCAGGCAGATGTACGCAAGCTGACTTTATAACAAGTATTGCAGTACCCGAAAACAGTACGTTGTTTTCGGGTTTTTTGCTGTGAATATGATAAGATAGATTGAACGTAAACTTGAAGAACTGTTCACACTAAATAAATGGATCAAAATGGAGGATATTGCATGCGACATGATGGAAGAGCAACAGAAGATATTCGTACAGTAACAATTGAGAAGGATTATTTGATTCACCCAGAAGGTTCCGTACTGATTTCAGTTGGAAATACGAAAGTGATTTGTACAGCGACGATTGAAGATCGTGTACCGCCATTTATGCGTAATAGTGGAAAAGGATGGATCTCTGCTGAATATTCCATGTTGCCACGCGCAACAGGACAACGGACCATCCGAGAATCTTCCCGCGGTAAAGTAGGTGGTCGTACGATGGAAATCCAGCGTTTGATCGGACGAGCTTTGCGTGCAGTCGTTGATTTAGATGCTATTGGGGAGCGTACGATTTGGATTGACTGTGATGTCATTCAGGCAGATGGTGGAACGCGAACGTCTTCCATTACAGGTGCATTTGTTGCATTGGTCATCGCTGCGAATAAATTACAAATCGAAAAGAAGCTACCCGTATTCCCGGTTCGTGACTTCCTAGCTGCTACAAGTGTAGGGAAACTGGCTGACGGTCAATTGATCACGGATCTTGACTACGTAGAAGATTCTTCTGCTGACGTGGATATGAATGTGGTGATGACAGGACAAGGCCAATTCGTGGAACTGCAAGGGACAGGCGAAGAAGCTACTTTTTCTCGCGCGGAAATGAATGATTTATTGACGTTGGCTGAATCGGGAATCGAACAATTGATTGCAATTCAAAAAGAAGTATTAGGCGAGTTGGCGGATAAGATTGGACAACAGGTAGGCGAAGCGCAATGAAGGAAGTATTAATCGCGACGAATAATAAAGGCAAGGCGAAAGACTTTGAAGTTCTCTTTCGCCCTTTAGGAATCAATGTGCTGACATTGCAAGATATCGAAGAATCGATTGATGTAGAAGAAACGGGTACCACTTTCGTTGAAAATGCCGTACTAAAAGCAGAGACTGTTGCAAATTTATTGGGGAAAGTAGTAATTGCCGATGACAGCGGGCTGGAAGTCGATGTACTAAATGGCGAGCCAGGTGTCTACTCTGCACGCTATGCAGGTGAGCCATCGGACGATGAAGAGAATATCGATAAGTTGCTAGCTAATCTTGTGGAAGTGCCTGAAACGGCGCGTCAAGCTCGATTTCGGTGTGTTCTAGCGATTGCCGGTCCTGGTATCGGGACAACTACTTATTCTGGCAGCTGTGAAGGTATCATTACAGATCAACGACAAGGAACGAATGGATTCGGCTATGATCCAATATTTTATGTACCTAGTAGAGGGAAAACGATGGCAGAATTATCTGCAGAAGAGAAAAATGTTATCTCTCATCGCGGTGCAGCTTTAGCTCAACTAAAAAAACAACTACCAGAATTTCTTACACGGATAGGTGAAATGAAATGAAGCTACTTATTTTAAGTGATTCACATGGCGACTTGAATACAGTAAAGCTGATAAAATCATTGCAAGCAGACGAAATATTCCATTGTGGCGACAGTGAGTTATCGGCAAAAGATCCATTGCTTAATGGAGTCCATATTGTTCGTGGTAACTGTGACCGCGACGAGCAATTTCCAGCAACCATTGTACAGAAAGTGGGCAATGAGACTGTATTCATTGTCCACGGCCATGAACACGACGTTAAGCGCTCTATGCTCACCCTTTCTTACGCAGCAGCTGAGCAACAAGCAACCATTGCGTTATTCGGACATTCCCATTTATACGGGGCGGAGATGATCAAAGGTGTATTGTTTGTTAATCCGGGAAGCACGACTCAACCACGTGGCGGTAGGGTAGCGACATACGCAGTCATCGAAATCGACGATGTTTATACTGTGAGTTTTTATGGCATGAACCACGACTTAATAGACCAAATTATATTTAATAAATAGTTTTATGAAATAGTGTTGACTTATCTTTGGATTATGCATATAATAGTTCTTGTGCCTGTGGTTGCAGGTGTTTGTCTCAGTAGCTCAGCTGGATAGAGCAATGCCCTTCTAAGGCATCGGTCGGGGGTTCGAATCCCTCCTGGGACGTAATAAAGTAATATCTAGAGAAGAACCAAAAAAGCACCGTAAACATTGTTAAGCCAATGTTTACGGTGCTTTTTGTTTTGAATGAAATTAGCAACACTTAAACGTGAAAATTTTTCAAATAAATTACATTCTATACTCAAATTTAACGCTTATTTTATTTTCATTCAAACGTCCTGGAATATCTTTCCAGTGATAATTGCATCTTCGGATCTTAGCTCCTTTACAATGTGTGCATAATGTTGAGGTGCCCTGACAACCGGGTTATGCCTTCGTAAATGAAAAAAATATGGACTGGTAACTAACAGTCCATGAATATATTCAAAAAAACATCTAAAAGTGAAAAAATACGATAACGTGAAATGAAAAGCAGACTGAAAGGGTATCGAGCCAAAGAGCTAGGTATATTTACTTTCGGAAAGCTTTTTTTGTTTATGCTTATTATTTTTTTCATCATTGCGTTTGGGGAGTTGTATACCGGCAATGTAGCGGTGGTCTACAGGTGAATAAGGCTTTAGCTACTGAGAAAATTGACTATTTGGAGTTGTTTTAAAGTAACTTTATATAATTAAAAGATACAAAAAACATTACCTATTTCAAAAAAATAAATATAGGACTTAATTCTTAAAACTCAAAAACGCCTTGATTATTGTCTTTAATTAAACTAGCATGAAGTTATCAATTGATAATGATTATCAGTATCAATATCAATTGGAACTCATTAAGTCGAAAGGAATGGGACGATGAGAGAGCGCGAATTAGAAGGTAAAATAGCTGTTGTCACGGGTGCATCCGGAGGTATAGGCCGATTAATAGTAGAGCGGTTAGCTGAACATGGAGCGGTGATAGCGGCGATCGATAAGGACAAAGATGAATTAGTTAAAGGCATTAAAAAGATGCAAGAAAGAGGATATCCAATTACAGCTTTTCCTGCAGATGTAACAGACTCAATGATCGTAGAAGAAGTTATTTCTACTGTTGAGTCTAAGCTTGGATCGATAGATATATTGGTGAATGTGGCAGGAGTACTGAAGTTAGATTTAATAGACGACTTGGATGAGGCGGATTGGGATGCAAGTTTTTCTGTTAATGCAACGGGTGTATTCTGTATGTCTAAAATAGTCAGTAGGCAAATGATTCCACGTAAAAAGGGATCGATTATTACGGTAAGTTCCAACGCTAGCCACATTCCTAGAATTGGAATGGCGGCCTATGGAGCTTCAAAGGCGGCAGCAACTATGTTCACAAAATGTCTTGGTCTGGAACTTGCGAAGCATAATATACGCTGTAATGTTATTTCGCCTGGATCTACTGATACAAAAATGCTAAGAAAACTTTGGAGTAATGAAGAGGGAGAAATAGAAACGATAGATGGACAATCTGAGGTTTATCGAGTTGGTATTCCACTTGGTAAAATTGGAACACCATCCGATATTGCGAACTCAGTATTATTTTTTGCGTCAGATGATGCATCACATATCACCATGCACGATATGGTTGTTGATGGTGGAGCCACACTAGGTGTTTAACGAGGAGGAAACAGAAATATGAGTAAAGTGAGTATGTCAAAGGTAAAGTCGATTTTAGATGAATATGAATTAGGAGATTTCTTTTTATCATCGTCAAAGCGAACGATTATGGGGAAAGGCGTTTTCTCAGTTGTAAAGGAGACACGGAAAACTAAAAATCAAATATATAGTTTACCGGTTAGAGTGGAAGAGGCATTTGAACAGGCGAAACGGGCAGGACATCCGCATCCGATCGTTGTAGGTGCAGTTCCGTTTGATTACTCAGAAGCTGCAAAAATGATCATACCTGAGGAAGTAAAAGTATCTTCCACATTGGTAAAAGATAGTGGCCAACCGGAAAATATATCTTTGCAGCCGTGTGAAATTCAATATATTCCGGCGCCAGCAGAATATATGAGAGGTGTAAATCAAGGCCTAGATAAGATTTCGTCGGGACAACTAGATAAAATAGTTGTTTCTAGAGCTTTGAATTTTAAAACGAAAGAGCAAATTGATGTAAAACAGATTTTAAAAAGGTTGGAACATCATAATAAGCAAGGATACACATTTGCTGTTGATATATCAGACGTTAATACGATTAGAAATAAGGAAACGGTATTAACAAATGGGAAACGTATATTAATTGGTGCTAGTCCAGAATTGCTTGTATCTAAAAACGATTCAACTTTATTCGCAAATCCATTAGCAGGCTCGAGACCTCGAAGTGATGATCCAAAAGAAGATCAGCGTAGAGCGTTAGAACTGTTGGAATCTGAAAAAGATTTATATGAACACGCAGTGGTTGTCGATATGGTAAAAGAATCATTAGCTCCTTTTTGTGAATCGATGGATGTTCCAGAAATACCGTCATTAATTAAGACAGAAGCAATGTGGCATCTGTCAACAGAAATATATGGAACATTAAAACAGGCGGAAACATCTTCTTTAGAATTAGGTATTGCGTTACATCCTACACCGGCGGTATGTGGACATCCGACAGAGTTAGCACGTGAAGCCATTTATGAGATTGAGCCGTTTAATAGAGGTTTTTTTGCTGGAATGGTCGGCTGGTGTGATGAAAATGGAAATGGAGAATGGATAGTCACGATTCGTTGTGCGGAAGTTGAAGAAAACGATATACGATTATTTGCGGGTGCAGGTGTAGTTGCTGGTTCCATTCCCGAGGAAGAATTGATTGAGACGGGAGCGAAGTTTAAAACAATGCTGGATGCTATGGGTATTGAAAAACAATAGGGCATAGATATGTCAAAAACTTAGTAAACAGGGAGGAATACTTATGGAAGGGTGTCAACCATGGCCCGATGAAATAGCTGCATTTTATCGTGAAAAGGATTGTTGGCGTGGAGAAACATTTGGACAGATGCTTCGAGTAAGAGCAGAAAAGCACGGTAATAAGATTGCAATAACTGATGGGGGAAAACAAGTAAGTTATGAAACTTTGGATAAAAGAGTGGATCAACTTGCTTCCGGGTTTCAAAAACTTGGTTTTAAAAAAGAAGATAGAGTAGTCATTCAAATTCCAAATACAGTTGAGTTCTTTGAGGTTTGTTTTGCCTTGTTCCGATTAGGAGTGTTGCCAGTATTTGCTTTGCCGTCGCACCGATATAGTGAAATACAGTATTTTTGTGAGTTGACCGAGGCAAAGGCTTATATAATGCCGGAAAACTTTTCTGGATATCATTATCATGAAATGGCTAAGACCATTCAGCGTGAGTCAAGTACTTTAGAGCATATCATTACACTTGGTGCATCTGAAGAGTTGGAACAGTTAGCAGATCTTTATTTGGAAGAAGAGTATATTCAGCCTAATGTTTATTCAAATGACATCGCATTTTTACAATTATCTGGTGGAAGTACAGGGTTATCTAAATTAATTCCACGAACACATGATGAGTATATTTATAGTCTTCGTAAGAGTAATGAAATATGTAGAATGGATGAGAATAGTGTCTACCTTGCAGTTTTAGCAATCGCGCATAATTACCCTTTGAGTTCACCGGGAGTGCTCGGTTCACTTTATGCAGGCGCAAGGATTGTGCTGGCAACAAGATCAAGTCCAGACGAGGCTTTCCCTATAATCGAAAAAGAAAAAGTAACGATTGTAGCACTTGTTCCACCTATAGCCATTATTTGGTTGGAAGCATTGAAGACACGTTCAAATGATTTCACTAGTTTAGAAATCATTCAAGTAGGCGGAGCGCATTTCAATGCTGAAATAGCTAAACGTATGCAACAAGCCTTTGGATGTAAGCTGCAACAAGTGTATGGAATGGCTGAAGGGTTGGTTAATTACACAAGATTAGATGATCCAGAAGAGACTATTATTAACACGCAGGGACGACCGATGTCACCCTATGATGAGATTCGTGTAGTTGACGAAGAGGATCGCGAAGTTGAACTAGGTGAAGTAGGGGAATTGTTAACTAGGGGCCCATATACTATTCGCGGATACTATAAGGCGGAACAGCATAATGCTAAAGCATTTACATTGAATGGATTTTATCGCACAGGTGATTTAGTTAGCTTAGACGAAGCGGGAAATATTGTCGTAGAAGGTCGTATTAAGGACCAGATAAATCGTGGAGGTGAAAAGATAGCGGCAGAGGAAATGGAAGATCATATTGCTTCACATCCTAATGTGTTTGATGTTGCAGTCGTCTCTATGCCGGATCAATTTCTTGGAGAGAGGTCATGTGCGTTTGTTATCCCTTATGAAGGGATGATAACTAAAGTTGAAATGAAGGATTTTCTAATAAAAAGAGGGATAGCGGATTTTAAGATTCCTGACCGTGTTGAAATAGTGGATACCTTTCCACAAACATCTTTTGGAAAGGTCAGTAAAAAAGCATTACGTGAAATGATTACAAAGAAACTATCGCCTACCTATAAATAAAATAAACGAAATGGACGTGATTACATGGGAATTCCTACTATTCCATCTTATCAAATGCCGAATATATCTATTTATCCAACAAATAAAGTGTCGTGGCAGGTGGATCCGGAGAGGGCAGTTCTGCTCATACATGATATGCAGAATTATTTTTTGAACTTCTATGATACAGAACAATCACCGATAACCGAATTGATTCATAATATCGCAAAATTGAAAGAGCAGTGCAAAAAGCAAGGGATTCCAGTTGCTTATACAGCGCAACCAGGGAATCAGAACGAGGCAGATCGGGCACTCCTAACTGACTTTTGGGGAAAAGGATTATCCGATGATCCAGCTCAAACAGGGATTATTAAAGATTTAGCACCAGATTCAAATGATTTAATGTTAACTAAATGGCGTTATAGCGCGTTTAAAAAATCAGATTTCTTGAATATATTAGAAAAGCAAGGGCGTGACCAACTAATTATTTGTGGAGTTTATGCCCATATAGGATGTTTAATGACGGCTGCAGAGGCATTCATGTATGATATACAGCCTTTCCTCGTAGCAGATGCGGTTGCTGACTTTTCGTATGATGAACATAAAATGGCATTGGATTATGCGGCCAAACGTTGCGGTGTTACGACGTCTACAGATGAATTAATCAAAGTACTGTCGAAAGGTACAGAAAATAGCGAAAATGAATCCCTTACATTTGAAACAATTCATGAGCAAGTTGCCTGCTTACTGGATATACAAGGGAAGGATCTATCAGACACAGACGACTTATTTTATATGGGGCTGGATTCTATTGGACTTATGAGTTTAGTTGAAGCATGGCGACAACAAGGTCTGGAAGTAAGCTTTATGGACTTAGTGGAGAGAAAAACATTAGCTGAATGGCGTGATTTAATGGAAAGCCGAATGGTGAACGTATAAATATAAAGGAGGGTGTATTGTATGCCTAGCGTGTTAACAAAGCATCAGTCATTAACGGGTGCGCAAGCTGGAATTTGGTATGCGCAGCAATTGGAGTCGGATAACCCTGTTTATAATACAGCGGAGTATATTGACATAAATGGAAAGCTACATGTGGAGTATTTTAAGAAGGCTGTAGAACAAGTAATGAAAGAGACAGATTCCATTCATGCTAAATATGGAGCAGACGAAAATGGTCCATGGCAGCATATTCCTGAGAAAAGGGATTTTTCGCTTGAATTTATCGATGTTACTGGAGAAGTGGATCCTGATCAATCTGCAAAAAAATGGATGAAATCTGATATAGATAAACCGTTGGATTTAACTAAAGATGTCGTTGTTAAACAGGCACTATTTAAGATAAGCGAGAATCGAAGTTTGTGGTATTTGCGTATTCATCATATTGCAGCAGATGCTTTCGGTTTTTCTCTAATCGTACAACGTGTTGCTCAGATTTATACAGCCCTAGTAAAGCAAGAAACGATAAAGGGAAATGAGTTGGGAGATTTTCAAAAGGTATTGGATGAACATCAATCGTATGTACGTTCGGATAAATTTATTCAAGACCGTAAGTTTTGGATGGGGCGATTCCAGGATCATCCAGACATTGTTAGTTTAAAGGGTTCATCGTTAGGATTATCTAAACGCATTATCCATAAGACAAGTTATTTGCAAGCAGATACGATCGAGCGGTTAAGGAAAACAGCTAGTTCCAGAGGGGGAAATTGGTATGAAACGATAGTAGCAGCTGTTGCTGTCTATATGCAACGTTTAACTAGTAGTGAGGACATTGTGCTTTGTTTACCAATGATGTGTCGTATGGGCACGTCTTCAGTAAAGGTCCCAGCAATGGTGATGAATTTACTACCATTAAGACTGAATATACAACCCAAAATGAGTTTCATAGAGTTGATAGAGCAAGTTCAACAAGAAATGAAGCAAGTGCGGTCCCATCAGCATTATCGTCATGAATATATACGGCATGATCTGAAGTTATTAGGGGATGGTCAACGCTTGTTCGGACCACAAATAAATATGATGCCATTTGATTATGGATTGAACTTCGCTGGTAGTAAAGGAACGACAAACAAGCTCCATACGGGTCCAGTTGATGACCTATCCTTGAATATATATGATCAACAAGACGGAAAAGGGATAAGGATAGATTTGGATGCCAATGCTGATATTTATGAACCGGATGAGGTGACTCTTCATCTAAATCGTTTAGTAAATTTGATTGAGAATATAGCTGCTGCAGATGCGCATTTGCCAATATCTCAATTAGGGGTACTTTTACCTGGAGAGTTTGACAATGTGATCAATAATTGGAATCAAACAACTCAACAATTGTCTTATATGTCTGTCCAAGAAATATTTTTAAAACAAGTTACCCGTACACCGCATGCCGAGGCCTTAAGGTTCGACGACGAAAGCCTTTCTTATGCAGCATTAAATAAACGGGTTAATTGTCTGGCGTATGTACTTGAGGAAAAGGGACTAGGACCTGGTAAGTTTGCTGCTTTGGCTTTACCCCGATCCGTAGACATGGTTATTGCAATGTTGGCTGTTTTAAAAGCGGGAGCAGCGTATTTGCCAATTGATCCCGAATACCCTGTTGAGCGAATTTCTTATATTTTGGAGGATGCACAGCCAATGTGTATCCTGACACATAAGGATATACAATCTCAATTACTAGAAAGTCATGTAGAGCATGTCGTGTTGGATGATCCCGCTGTTCGCAATCAAATAACTGCTTTTGCTGATATAGATTATCCGAACAGAATAGTAGCGCCAAAGAGTCCAGCGTACATGATTTATACTTCCGGATCGACAGGGCGTCCGAAAGGAGTTGTTGTTACAGTCGAAGGATTAACCAACTTCCTTTGTTCTATGCAAAATAAGCTTGGTCTCTGTCATAAGGACCGTCTTTTGGCGGTCACGACAATTTCTTTTGACATTTCAGCATTGGAAATATTTCTTCCGCTCATTAGTGGTGCATGTTGTGTGATTGCAAAGAATAACGCAAACAAAGACCCGGCAATTTTAGCACAATTGATTGAAGACCGCAATATTTCCATTATGCAGGCAACACCCACACACTGGAATGCGCTTGTGTCGACCTATCCAGAAGTACTTCGTGGAATACGTATCTTGGTCGGCGGAGAAGCGGTTCCTGAAAAACTCGTAAAATCATTACATGAGCTAGATTGTGAAGTGACAAATTTGTATGGACCAACAGAAACGACAATCTGGTCCACAGCTATCACTTTAAATACAGGGAAAACGGGCACTCCTTCTGTTGGCTATCCTATCGATAATACACAAATATTCATTTTAGATGCCGGTTTACAGCCTGTCCCTCCAGGGGTAAGTGGAGATTTATATATTGCAGGTAAAGGGTTAGCACAGGGCTATTTTAATCGTCCGGATTTAACAGCAGATACTTTCATTGCTAATCCATATGGAAATCCAGGTGAAAGGATGTACAAAACAGGCGATATTGCACGTTGGCATGCGGATGGAAAGCTTGATTATATTGGCAGGTCAGATCATCAAGTGAAAATCCGCGGTTTTCGAATAGAGCTTGGAGAAATTGAATCCGTCATAGCGAAAACCTCGGAGGTTAATCAAGTAGTCGTTGTTGCTAGGGAGGACCAACCAGGGGATTACCGTTTAATAGCTTATCTCGTGCCAGAAAAGAAAGCGAATATTGATTTAGCTAAAACACGTCAATCTGTGGAAGAACTACTTCCTGATTATATGGTTCCTTCTACCTTTATTATAATGGACGATTTGCCGCTGACACCAAATAAGAAAATAGACCGCAAAGCATTGCCGTCTCCAGAATTCGAAAAAGGGAAAGATAGTCGGGATCCTAGAACGCCACAGGAGGTAATAGTTTGTGATTTATTTAAACAAGTGTTAAATGTTTCACAAGTGGGAATTGACGATAGTTTCTTCCATCTTGGCGGTCATTCATTACTTGCTGTACAGTTAGCGAATCGTATTCGTGAAGTCTTTGAAGTGGAAGTTGGGATAGGGAAAATCTTTGAAACACCGACTGTAGTAGGACTTGTTAAACAGTTAGAGGCAGGACGGAAAGGAAGGCCCCCTGTTCAAAGAGTCAAGTCCAAGGGCGACATTCCATTATCGTTTGCGCAGCGTCGATTATGGTTCCTATATCAGTTAGAAGGACCAAGCCCTACATATAATATACCTCTAGTGGTTCGATTATCAGGGAAATTAGATAAGAACGCATTGCAAGAAGCAATCTGCGATGTAATAGAAAGACATGAACCGTTGCGAACTATTTTTCCCGAACATGCGGGGACAGCCAGGCAAGAGGTATTAAATCCAGAAAAGGTTAAGCCAGATTTACATGTACACCAAATAGAAGCATCCGAGTTAACAAGTCGATTAAATCATACTGTTAAATATTGCTTCCAATTGGATGAGGAACCTGCATTTCGAGTTGAGCTCTTTTCTACCGCAGAGGAAGAACATGTTGTTGTACTGTTACTACATCATATCGTAGGCGATGGATGGTCCTTGACGCCGTTAACACAAGATTTGAAGAAGGCATATATGAGCCGCGTTAATGGTAAACAGCCAAATTGGCCAAATCTGCCAGTACAATACGCGGATTATGCATATTGGCAAGAGAATTTATTGGAAGAAAAGCAAGGACAAGAGAGTCTTGTTAAAGAACAGCTTGATTATTGGTTAAATACTTTAGCAGACTTACCTGATCATTTAGAACTGCCGACAGATTATCCACGACCAGTGGAGTCTAGCTATCTAGGGAAAACGTATCGCTTTACGATTGACGCGAGTCTTCATCAGAAGTTACTTCATATCTCTGCACAAAACGGAGTGAGTTTATTTATGACGTTGCAAGCTGGTCTTACGGCGTTACTGACTCGTCTTGGGGCAGGATATGATATACCTTTAGGGAGTCCGGTAGCTGGAAGAAATGATGATGCTTTGACAAATCTCGTGGGGTTGTTTATTAACACTTTAGTATTACGTACTAATACATCTGGTAATCCGAGCTTTAAGGAGTTGCTTGGTAGAGTGAGAAAGGTAAATTTGAATGCGTATGAAAACCAGGATTTACCTTTTGAAAGATTGGTAGAGGAATTGAATCCTCCGCGTTCTAGATCAAGGCATCCATTATTCCAAATCATGCTTGCATTACAAAATACACCTGAGCCAAAGTTAGATTTACCTAAAATGAAGAGTGAATTGTCATTATATAGCGTAGGAGCTTCTAAATTCGATATGACGTTAGAGTTTCGGGAAAATGTAAGTGAATCGCGGGATGCGGCAGGATTAGATGGATTCCTTGAGTATAGTACAGACTTGTTTACAGAAGAGACAATACAATCGATGGTGAATAGACTGATTCGTTTGTTAGAATCTGCCGTACTTGATCAGGATCAACCAATCGGACTTCTGGAGATTTTAGATCAAAATGAAAAGAAAGAGCTCGTCAAAGATGTAAAAGTGAATGATGAACAGGAAGAATCTAGTTTGTCTGTACGATTTGAAAAGCAGGCCATGCTTGAACCAAAAAATATAGCGCTCATCTTTGAAAACGAACAAATGACATATCAAACATTGAATGAAAGGGCTAATCAACTGGCGCACCTATTAATTGGACAAGGTGTTGGTCCGGAGCAATATATTGTCTTAGCTTTACCTAGATCAATGGAAATGGTAATCGCTATGCTTGGTATTATAAAAGCTGGAGCTGCATATGTGCCAATTGACCCTAATTATCCGAGTGAACGAATTACCTTTATGATAGAGGACGTAAAGCCTTTGATGGCGATTACAAATGAAGAGTATACAAATAAATTACCTAATAATCATGCCATGCCAAAACTTGTTTTAGATGCAGAAGATACACAGGAAGTACTTAGTAAACAAAAAGATACGAATCCAATAGATGCAGAGCGTACAGAGCCGTTACAAGCTCTTCATCCGGCATATATTATATATACTTCGGGTTCCACTGGTCTGCCTAAAGGCGTAGTGATTCCCCATCAAAATGTGAATCGTCTACTAGGATCTACAGACGAATGGTTCCAATTTAATGCGGATGATGTATGGACTTTATTCCACTCCTATGCGTTTGACTTTTCGGTATGGGAAATGTGGGGGGCTCTGCTCTATGGTGGAAGATTGGTTATTGTATCGTATGAGATGAGCCGTTCTCCGTATGAGTTTTTACAACTAGTAGTGAATGAGAACGTAACGGTCCTGAATCAAACTCCTTCCGCATTTTATCAATTAATGCAGGCGGACAGAGAACAGCAAGAAGTAGGTAAACAGCTGCAATTACGATATGTCATTTTTGGGGGAGAAGCGCTTGAACTTAATCGACTAGAGGATTGGTATAAGCGCCATACAGAGGACGCACCTAAACTAATTAATATGTATGGAATTACGGAAACGACCGTACACGTTACGTATATGAAAATTAATGAAACTCTTGTATCACTAAGAGCGAATAGTATTATCGGTCAAGGGATAAAAGACTTAAATATATATATATTGGATGAATATTTACAGCCAGTACCAATAGGGGTTATTGGAGAAATGTATGTATCTGGTCCAGGATTAGCAAGGGGATATTTAGGAAGACCAGATTTAACGGCTGAGCGATTCGTGGCAAATCCATTCGTTGAAAATGGATCAAGAATGTACCGTACGGGTGATTTAGCCCGGTGGAAAGAATATGACATGTTAGATTACATCGGACGCGCTGATCAACAGGTGAAAATAAGAGGCTTTAGGATTGAGCTAGGGGAAATTGAATCTGTGCTATCCGAGCACCCTAGCATTGAACAGGTAACCGTGGTCAGCAGTGAGGGCCATTCTAGTGGAGATCAACTGCTTGCTTATATAATATTGAATTCCGACGCAAGTGAAAATGGTGTTGATATTCGACGTTGGGTTACTAAACGTTTGCCAGATTATATGATACCTTCCGCATTTATCATGATTGATATATTCCCATTAACTCCTAATGGGAAGCTAGATTACAAGGCTTTACCTGATCCAGATTATTCTGAGGAAGTAACAGACAAAGGACCAAGAACACCACAGGAGGAAATATTATGTAATCTATTTATGGAAGTATTAGACTTGCCGTATGTAGGAATTGATGACGAATTCTTCCACCTAGGGGGACACTCCTTACTTGCTGTCCAGCTAATGACTCGAATCAAAGAATCATTTGGTATTGACCTAAGTATTGGGAGTCTCTTTGAGTCTCCTACGGTTGCGGGTCTGGCAGAACGATTGGAGAATGTTGATAATACAAGTGCGCTAGAGGTTTTGTTATCACTTCGAACAAGTGGAAGCTTATCTCCTTTATTCTGTGTTCATCCGGCTGGCGGACTTAGTTGGTGTTACGCAGGTCTGATGAAGGAATTGGACAAAGATTATCCAATTTACGGTCTTCAGGCACGAGGTATTTCCGATCCAGATAATCATCCCCATTCATTAGATGAGATGGCTGAGGATTATGTTGAACAGATGCAATCTGTTCAACCTCGAGGTCCTTACTATTTACTGGGATGGTCACTCGGAGGTAATATCATGCAAGCCATGTCGACAAAACTACAGAAAAAGGGTGAAAAGGTTGCGCTAGTTGCTATGTTAGATTCGTATCCAAATCATTTTCTTCCAATTGAGAATGCTCCAGATGAGGAAGAAGCACTTATTGCTTTGCTTGCATTGGGAGGTTATGATCCTGAAAGCGTAAATGGAGATGCACTTACGCTCGAAGATGCCATAGAGTTGTTAAGAAAGGATGGAAGTGCGTTAGCGAGCCTTGATGACAAAACAATTACTAATTTAAAGGAAACATATGTACAATCTGTTCAAAACTTAAGTGAATTTGAACCGGAAATATATCAAGGAGATGTCTTGTTTTTCAGATCGACTATTACCCCAGAGTGGTTTGATCCAATTTCCACTAATACATGGGGCCCTTACATCGATGGCAAGTTGGAAGTATATGATATTCATTGTCGTCATAAAGATATGTGCCAACCGGAACCATTAGCAGAAATCGGAGAGATTCTATCTAAAAAGCTAAGCATGTTGTATGAATCGACTAAAATAAACTCAGAGAGGGAGAGATAGAACATGAGTAACCCTTTTGAAAACGCAGAGGAATCGTATGCTGTATTAATCAATAGTGAGGGACAATATTCACTTTGGCCTGGTTTTCTTCACATTCCATCGGGCTGGGATCAGGTTTATGGAGTGACGAATAGGCAAGAATGTTTGGATTATGTAAATTCCAATTGGGATAATTTAATGCCGAACAGTGCGAAGACAATTGAGAATGTTAGTAATAGGAATTAACTATGAAGAAACGTGTAAGTGTGAAGTTTGCTGTATGTGCAGTATATGTATTAGCGATGTTTATGTCAGCTCTCGACAGTACAATTGTTAATGTGGCATTGCCGGCTATTGGAGGAACATTCCATGTTCCTCCTGAAGCCATGGGAACCATAAATATTGGATATTTAATTAGTTTAGCTATGTTTCTACCAGCAGCAGGCTGGATGGGAGATCGTTTTGGAACAAAACGGGTATTTTTGAGTGCGATAAGCATATTTACTATTGCATCTGTCTTGTGCGGATTTGCTCATAATATGTTTACGTTGAATGTATACAGGATTCTCCAGGGTATTGGGGCAGGCTTCATTACCCCTGTTGGCATGGCCATTCTATTTCGAACATTTACTCATGAAGAGCGTCCCAAGCTGTCGCGTATGCTCATTATACCGATCGCACTAGCTCCGGCACTCGGTCCTATTATAGGTGGGTTTTTAGTAGATACAATTTCTTGGCGTTGGATATTTTTTATAAATATACCTATAGGCTTGCTTGCTTTATTCATTGGGAAGCTATATTTACAGGAACATGTTGAGCCAACGGCCGGAGCATTTGATTATAAAGGGTTTATATTATCCTTAACCGGTTTTTCGCTGTCGATTTATGCATTGACACAGGGAACTGTTAAAGGATGGACATCTCCTGAAATTATAGTAACGGGATGTTTGGGACTTGTATTAATGGTTTTACTTGTTCGCCTTGAACTGCGTGAGGATAAACCAATGATAGATGTGAGATTGTTCAAGGATCCAATGTTCCGCTCAATGAGTTTTATTGGTCTTTGTTCCGCCGCGGGTTTACTTGGAATGCTATATGTTTTTCCGCTAATGTATCAAAACGCGTTGAACGTTAGTGCTTTTCATACAGGTCTAACCACATTCATAGAAGCACTTGGATTAATGGTGGCTTCCCAGCTAATGCCTTGGACATTGAAGAAAATGGGTTTACGGCGACTCCTCATTTTTTCTCTTATTGGTACAATCATTGTTTTTATGCTTATTTCATTATTTGTTGCATCTAATCCGTGGTTGCTTAGATTTTTAATGTTTGGAATAGGGTTTTTCTTAGGACAAACAGTTGGAGCAGCGCAAATATCAGCTTTTAAGAATATAGACTCCCCATCAATGGGCAGAGCTACAATGCTATTTAATATGCAAAATAGACTTGGCGCAGTTCTTGGAGTTGCTATCTTATCAGGTGTGCTAGGAACATCCAATACGTCAGCAGGGGAACCGGTTAACTTGCTAACGTATCAATATGCATTGTTCGGCGCTTCGATATTTTTAATAGTTGCATGTTTAATAGCAGTGAGAATAAATAAAACGACTGAAAATGATCCTACCCTACACATGAATCTGGTTGAGAAAGCAGAATAGCGGTCTATTATAAAATAAATCAAACTGTAAAGATGAAGGGAGCATTCCATGTGGTAGAAGTCTATATTTGTCAATTACCTAAAGAAAAGAGTCAAGTAAAATTGGGGGAATTACTTTTAAAAGTGCCTAAAGAAAGACAAAAGCATATTCGAAGGTTCTACCATCTGGATGATGCATACCGAACTATTATAGGAGATTATTTATTAGATCATGTTTTAAAGCAACGGACTGGAAAAACATTAAAAGAAATAACCTTAAAAAGAAATGCATATGGCAAACCGTATTTACCTGATTATCCATTTATTCAGTTTAATATATCTCACTCAGGTAAATACGTAGTTTGTGCAGTACACAATCAGGATGTAGGTATTGATATTGAGGAAATTCAAACGTTCGATTTACTCTTGGCTAAACAACTTTTTACTGTAGATGAATACCAAATGATACGTAATTCAAATGATAGAAATCATGCATGCTATGAAATTTGGACTATGAAGGAAAGTTATACAAAAGCAGTAGGAAAGGGACTGGTTATCCCGCTAGATGCTATTCGTATAAGAAAACAAGTAGGTAACCTTATGGAAGTTGGTAGTTCGCACGAAAAGGAGCTAGTAACGAATTTCATTTGTAAACAATATGCGATTCATACAGATTACAAGCTAACTGTGTGTGCACGCATGACTGGAGGGAATATGTTTCTTGAACATCCCATCGAAATGAATTTTGATCAATTGTGTTGAATAACTATTTAAGCTAACTACTAAATCATTAAGTATGCTTATGCAGGTGATTCCACAATCTAACCATTTCAAAATTACTATTTTCGAAAATACTAATTCAAATAATTATTTATTCAATCGTTATAAAAGCATGTTGGCAAGTAGCTCCATTTTCATTTCCAAATAAAATTTAAAAGTAGCTATATCTAGTAGGGGATAGATCCATTTGCCGCCACACTTCTCAATTGATGTTACATAACTATTGACATCTTTAGAAGAAACTTCATTTATTTATTGACAATGATTCTCATTATCGATAAAATGAGAATTGTTCTCAGTTGAGGAGGGTGGTGTTTCTTTACTACGGCAAAAAGGAAGTCTCATTTTTTAGTACTCAGATATAAAGGAGGGAAGAAATATAGGCAGGATGAAAAGAAAATCTGTAGTAATTGGTCTAACATTAGGCATACGACAGGATAGGCTAACTGTATGCAAATGATGTACGTTTTACGTGGTTGCAATTTCCTCGTCGGAAATACAAAGTCAGACGCATAAAAGATCGATCGAACTCAGAGTGATTTGTTATAAAAATATATTCAGTTTAATTAACTGACTGTTAAATGGATTTAGAATAATCCTGAGATGATTCCTTCGCGCATTGGGTAATAATTAGAATTTCGATAGAGGGAGTAGATGAAATAATTCATGGGTATAAAGCGAGGGCCACAGATGGCAGCATTGCAGTACTTGGGAATGGACTACTTCATCAACGTTATTCTTAATGCAAGTTATGCTGTTACTTGCCGAGCGTGGTTTTGATCGTGAAAAATAGGAAGGTTTGCCGTTTCAAGGACAATTAGGCATCGATACTTAAAGTAAAAGGAGAAGATGAATGATGAAGAAGCAATTAAGCTTATTAGTATTTGCATTGATGGCTATATTGGTACTTGCTGCATGTGGTGGAAAAGTAGAAGAGGAAAAAACACCAGAGAATGATAAACAGGAATCCACTGTTGAAAAAGAAGCAACGCAACAATCTGCAGATGATGGTGCAGCTGAAAATGGCATGCAAGAAATTACATACTTAGGTGAGACCTATTCTGTACCAGAAAACGTAGAACGCATTGTCATTACAGGAGCGATGGAAGCGATGGAAGACGCAACGGTTTTAAATATAGAACCAGTGGGGGGAATTACGGTTGCAGGAGAATTCCCAGAAACATTTAAAGCGGTGGTAGGAAATACAGAGTCAATCGGTGAAAAGCAACAACCAAATTTTGAGAAAATTCTAGAATTGCAGCCAGACGTAATTTTGGGAACGACAAAATTCAAAGATGAAGTGGTTGAAAAATTGGAACAAATTGCACCTACAATTTTAGTTTCCCATATTTCAACGAATTGGCAAGATAATCTGAAGCTAATGGCTCAACTAGGAGATAAAGAAGAAGAAGCGGAAACACTTCTAGCCCAATATGACAAAGATATTAAAGCTGCGACAGAAATAAAGGAAGAGTTTGAAGGCAAAACGGTAATGGCGATTCGCATTCGTGGTGGTAGTTTGTTTGTCTATCCAGAGGATGTATTCTTTAACCCTTCTTTATACAATGAACTAGGAATAGATGTTCCAAAAGTTGTCCAGAAAGCAAAAGCTCAAGAAGAGATTTCGATTGAGCAGCTAGCAGAAGTAAATCCAGATGTTCTTTTCATCCAAGTTCAAACGAGTGGAAATCAAGAGAATGAGCAAGCATATGAAGAATTGAAAAAGAATCCAATCATTCAAAATATCAACGCTTTCAAAAATGATGCTGCTTATAGCAATATTGTAGATTCTTTGTTAGAAGGAGGAACTGTATTAAGTAAAATCGAATTCTTAAAAGCTCTGGAAGAAAACGTGTTAAAGAAATAGAGGGAATTTAGATGTCCATAATTCGAAAGAATAAGATTGTATTAATCCTTTTCCTATTGATTTTATTTATCGTTACAATAACGTATTCAATCATGTATGGGGCTAGTCGTTATTCGGTTTTAACAATTTGGCAAGCCTTGGTTCATTTTGATCAAACGAATATGGAACATCTAATCATACGATCTTCCAGAATCTCTAGGGTGTTAGGTGCTTTGTTGATCGGTGCTTTCATCGCGATATCTGGAGCGCTTATGCAAGGAATGACGAGAAACTACTTGGCCTCCCCCGGCATTATGGGTGTGACCGACGGTTCGGTTTTTGTTATCACATTGTCAATGATATTTCTTCCGAACGTTCAACCTGCTACCCTCCTAATCTTTTCATTTATAGGTTCTTTAATGGGCGCAGTGTTTGTTTTTGGAGTCGCCAAGCTAGTGCCAGGTGGCATGTCACCTTTATCGCTTGTAATTATCGGAACAATTCTAGGTATGTTTTTGAACGGCGTATCACAAGCTCTGGCAACATATTTTCAAATATCACAAAATATCAGTTTTTGGTACAATACGAGACTTCATCAAATTGACCCGGTCATGCTTCAATGGTCTGTACCTTTAGCAATCATCGGACTTTTCTTAGCATTTTACGTTTCAAAGTCTATTACAGCCATTTCCCTAGGAGATGAAGTTGCACAAGGTTTAGGAATTAACCTAGTGGTGATGAAAACATTGACATTAGTAAGTGTCGCACTGTTAACAGGTGTGTCTGTAGCTTTGGTTGGTAAAGTTACTTTTATCGGTTTAATCATCCCGCATATCACACGTTTTTTAGTCGGTGATGATTATAAAAAGATTGTTCTATACGCCGGATTGTTCGGTGCGCTATTTTTTGCATGGGCAGATATAGTAAGCCGTTTGATTAACCCACCATTTGAAACTCCAGTCGGTGTCATTACGGCACTTGTAGGCGTACCTTTTTTCCTTTATCTGATTCAAACAAAGGGAGGGAAGCGTTATGCCTAAGCTGAATCTAAATAAGCGTTTCTTTGTAGTAGCAAGTATTGGAATCATATTTACGTTACTCGTTATTTACTTGAGCCTTACAAGTGGTCAATACCCATTGACGGTATCTGAAACGTTCCGAACGTCATTTGGTGTCGATCATATTCCAAATCATGAACTTGTGATCTTTGGTTTTAGGATGCCTAGAATAGTTATTGGTGTTCTAGTCGGTTTATCACTGGGAGTAGTAGGAGCCGTTTTACAAGGTGTGACGAAAAATAATTTAGCCGATCCAGGTATTTTAGGTATTCAGTCTGGTGTAGGACTCACAGTGGTTCTCTATATGTTTTTTGTTCAGGGGAATGTGAATGAGATGTCAAGTCTCTCGATCGTCGGGGTGTCTGTATGGGGATGGCTTGGTGGAGTCCTCGCTACTCTCCTGCTATTTATACTTTCAAGTCATCAAGGCCAGCTCGATCCAAAACGTTTGATTTTAGTTGGTATTGCATTGAATTCTGGTTTTGGTGCGCTTACCCTTTTTATCTCGTTGAAGATGGATCCCAAAGATTTTGAAATGGCGACAGTTTGGTTATCAGGAAGTATTTATAGTGCATCATGGCAACAAGTATTATCTATGTTACCTTGGGTTCTACTAATCATTCCGTTACTCGTTTGGAAAGCACCCATTCTTAATGTGTTACAACTCCATGATATAACGATTGTTGGTTTAGGGGTTCGGATAAACCGACAGCGTGTGTTGTTGGTAATGGGGGCGGTTGGATTGATCAGTGCAAGTGTGATTGTTTCTGGAAGCATTGCATTTGTCGGATTACTAGCACCTCACATTTCAAGGCGATTAGTAGGTATTCATCATCAACATATCATTCCGATGAGCGGGATTATCGGAATGATACTTGTTGTAACAGGAGATTGGATTGGTAAGGCGGTCTTTGCACCTGCTGAATTGCCAGTTGGAATTGTTATTTCAATTATTGGGGTACCTTATTTCATTTATTTATTAATGCGAAATAGCCGAAAAGTACGGGCATAAAGAATGGAGATTGGTTATGGGATATACACATATAGTGAAATCAATACGTCATTCTATATCAGAGACTGACTACAGAATTAAAATTGCCATCCCTAAGGAACCAGCGCCAGAGGAAGGGTATCCTGTCTTTTATATATTGGATGGGAATGCTTACGGTGTTCTTTTCGAAAGTGTTGTGATGTTGCAAGCGCAACGCACCGAAAAAACAGGCGTACCTCTTGCGGTAATTGTATCAATAGGATATGAGCAAGAAGAAATTTATTCACCTCTACGTATATATGATTTCACACCACAAAGTGAAGTTGTCAACTTACCAGAACGGCCGTCGGGAGTACCGTGGCCTACTTCTGGCGGTGCGGAAGAATTCTTAGAGGTATTGAAAAAAGTGAAACGAATGGTTCGACAAGAAGTCGAAATAGATGTTCGAAAGCAACTAGTTTTTGGCCATTCGTTGGGAGGTCTATTTCTAGTTCAAACGCTTATATTGGAGCCGGAATTATTCACACATTATTATATTTGCAGTCCATCTCTTTGGTGGAATCAAGAGCAAATACTACAGGATGCTTTGAAAATTACTCCTGTACAAAGTGTGATCTTTATAGCGTCAGAACAACAAGAAAAGCATAAGATGTTTGAAAATGCACATTCCCTATATAACCATCTAAAATCTTTGCCTATGCAATCGGTCGAAATGTTTACATCACCAGATGAAAATCACATGTCCATCATTCCAGCTAGTATGTGCCAAGCATTGCGGTTTTTAATGAAAAATAAGTGAGGTGAATGAAATGATTGATGTTGAAGAAATTACTGTCGGTTATGGCTCGAAAATCATTATTGAAGAACTAAGTGTCGCGATACCTAAAGGACAAATCACGACAATTATTGGACCGAATGGATGTGGCAAATCTACTTTATTAAAAACAATTTCCCGTATTTTACAAGCGAGTCATGGCGCAGTCTTTATTGATCAAAAAGCGATTCATGAGACAAGCACGAAAGAAATCGCAAAAAAGATGGCCATCTTACCCCAAACAGCGGAAGCACCCGATGGATTAACGGTACATGAGCTCGTCGCATATGGTCGTTTTCCACATCAGTCAAGTTTTGGTCGGTTAAAAAAAGAAGATATTGAGGCGATTGATTGGGCGTTAGAAGCAACAAACTTAACTGAATTTCAAGAGCGACCCATTGAAGCATTATCTGGGGGACAGCGACAACGTGTATGGATTGCGATGGCGCTTGCTCAAGATACAGATATTTTAATATTAGATGAACCGACGACGTATCTTGATATGGCGCATCAACTTGATGTTTTACAATTGGTAGAACGACTCAACAAAGAACAAGGGAAAACGATTGTGATGGTGTTGCATGATATAAATCATGCCTCTCGTTTTTCAGATTTCTTAATAGCTATGAATAATGGTGAAATTGTAACAGAAGGTATACCAGAGCGCGTCGTTACGTGTGAACATTTGCAGCAGATCTTTCAAATTCAAGCAATCCTATCGGTGTGTCCTTTTAGTCAAAAGCCAATATGCTTATCTTATGGGAAATTAAATACGAGTGTATTATGAATACATATTGTCATTTAACTAGTATAAGTGTGGGATCAACAGTCTTATATTTAGCCTCTTAGAGAGGTATTCAAATGGAATTAAAAGTTTTAGTAACCATACATATAATTAGTTAAGGAGGATATACAATGCAAATATACTGGACTAAAATTAATGCAATCATTAAAGAAACGCCTGAGGTTAGAACGTACATGCTCGACTGTCCGAAAGACTTTACATGGGAAGAAGGTTCCCATACTCACTTCGCACTGGAAGGTTTTAATGCGGGTGATAAACCAAACCGTAGCTTGATTCGTCACATGTCAATCTCCACTTTACCGCACGAAAATTCCATCGGTATTACAACACGCATCAAAGAGCAGTGCTCTGAGTTTAAAAAGATATTAAGGAGCCTTGAAGTTGGCGATGAGGTTGCAATCTTTAAAACTCACTCAAATGTACCGCTTAAAAGAGAAGACAAAAATGTTTACTTGCTGTCATCAGGCGTTGGTCTGGCGACTTTTAGACCGCTCGTACTTGATTATTTCGAACGTGCTGATCACGTCAATAAAATTCATTCGTTGAACATCGACTCATCAAATGATTTCTTATTCACAAATATTTTTGAGTCCGCACCTGACAAGAAGTTCACATCACAATTCGTCGACACCCGTAAAGACTATTATGAAGAAGTGAAAAGTCTTTCTGCAGACAAGGAGGGGCTCTTCTATGTAGTCGGCAGTGACGAATTCCTTGTGCAGAATATTGCAGTTCTTTGTGAGCAGGGCATCAAACCGGAACAAATTATGATCGACAAGCATGAACATATGTTGACTGAATTTTTATCAATTGACATGTAAAGTTTAATAAGACTGTAAAATTTCTTGATCAATACTAAAGTTCAATATTATAGTATGAGTAAGATGTAGTAAACATTGAAGCGCATTTGTTAATTATGAGGATTATAGTTGTTTTTCTCTATCAGCTACAAAATTGATTTAGAGAGAGACGGAGGATTCCAAAAATACCATGACTTTTTTCAAGATTTATAGTCGTTGGTAGAGTTAAATGGTACAAGAAGTAAATACTGTATGCTTAATCAGCCGATAGACCTTTCTCAATCTTGAGAGGGGTTTTTTGGCTTTTGAAGGAGACTATGTATAAAACTAATAAAAGTATTAGGGTTTTTATAAGTGTCGAGTGTAAAATGACATGCATTTAACAACACACTAGTGAAATATGCAATTACATCGATAAAGCGATTTCGCAAGCGGGACACTTGCTGATTAATAATTTATGCAACCCAGCTATTTGGATGAAGACAGTGACAAGGAGCCTATCCCCTTGTCATCGTTTAATATAGTGGTGTAACCGTCAAGTAGAATTCAACAGTTTTCGATAAATAACTTTCAACAGTTTTCATCAATTAAGACTCAACACTTCATTCTGTAAAAAGGGTTTTTCTGTATTTCATCCGAATGCTATCCTGCTCTTCACTAAATGTAAGAATTTCGCTGCGATGAAGAAGACGATCAAGGATTGCTGTAGTCAGAGTAGGATCACCCAAGAACTTTCCCCATTCACCTGGCCCCTTATTTGATGTCAGAATAAAGGCTGCCCTGTCATATAGTTCGTAAATGAATTGGAAGAATAGATGGGCCTCCTGTGGCTCATAAGCCATATACATGACATCATCGATGATAAT
>NZ_AUDQ01000003.1 GCF_000425545.1 Sporosarcina ureae DSM 2281
ATCATCGATGATGTCATGTATATGGCTTATGAGCCACAGGAGGCCCATCTATTCTTCCAATTCATTTACGAACTATATGACAGGGCAGCCTTTATTCTGACATCAAATAAGGGGCCAGGTGAATGGGGAAAGTTCTTGGGTGATCCTACTCTGACTACAGCAATCCTTGATCGTCTTCTTCATCGCAGCGAAATTCTTACATTTAGTGAAGAGCAGGATAGCATTCGGATGAAATACAGAAAAACCCTTTTTACAGAATGAAGTGTTGAGTCTTAATTGATGAAAACTGTTGAAAGTTATTTATCGAAAACTGTTGAATTCTACTTGACGGTTACAGTATTCTCTGTCGCTACTTCATCTTCTAACTGTATATGATTCGTATTTATCTTTCTAATAACAAACATATTGCCTTCATACTCGCCTTGGCGAAAGTTATCTAATGAAACAAAATCATATATAAGTTTAAATGTTTCGATGTCCATTATTTCATCATCGATAAACTTGCCAAAGATATTTGATAAAGTTAAATCATCATTACTCATCGCTTCATCACCTCGTATTCTCAATAAAATGGCCCGCTTAAGTATCAATTCAACTTCCACCACTGCACCTATTTACTTTATTCACTCTTCATAGTTGCACTATCATTTTCAATTTCAAAAATCAAAAACTCCTCATCTTCTTCAACTACTGCTTTTTCATATCTAGTCTCTTTGTCCATTATCATTTCAAAATAGTTCGTTTCGTTGTTCAATTCAAAAACTGGGCATTGGTCAAATCTAACATCCCCAATAAAAATTGCTCTTACTTTCATTGGACCTTCCTCCTTAAAGTTTATATAACAAAACGGCGCATGTATTAAACGTCAAAAATTCTTTAACTTCAACACCAGTATACCAAAGATATCCAAATATATTTCAAAAATAAAAAGCACCGCAACATGCGATGCTTTTATTTTCCTATTCACTTCTCAACTAAACGAGTTAGACATAAACCTATTTAGCCTTGTGACGCTTTCATAAATCTAACGGTTTGTTTTTCAGAATCGTATAACACCCATTCTCTAGAGCCCACGACAGCACCCACGTTGACAACAGTTCGTGAATTTCTCACTGACATCTCTTCTCTCCAGCTAATCGATACGGATTGTCCATTGCTTGTGAACGTTGAGCGATGCGTATGTCCGTGAAAGACTAGGTGCGATTCTGGTAGCTGCTCAGCAAGCCACGCCTCTGCTTCGTTATGCGGCCATTGGTGACCGTGAATGATGAATGCATTCTCAATTTTTAAAGTCTCAGGTAAGTCGTTCAAGAAGTCCCGTATAGGTTCCTCTTGCTTTGTCAGCAACAGAATGCGTTCTTCTTGATTGCCGTAGATGGATGGAAAAGTGAATAGCTCATCGATGCCATTCGGATGTTTGATCACTTCTTCGACAGTAGGGTAAATTTGTCCACGAAGGTCTTTTTTACTGACCGTGCATTCATATAAATCGCCTGTTCCAATAAGAGTTGCTTTAGGTGCTTCATCGGCAATTTGCGCCAGGACCGCCTGCAAATCTTCTCTAGATGAATGAATATCTCCCAGTAATGCGTATTGCATCGTGTTTCAACCCCTTATTGCGGTTTCGATCGGTGCGTCGTCTTTGGATATCCAGTCGCTGAAACTGCCGACATATAGTTTTACATTTGGATAGTCCAGTTCTTTAAGTGCTGCGAATAAAGGGGAAGCCGTTACACCGCTGCCACAGTAGACGATTACATGATCTTCAGGTGATATGACTTGTTGTAATTGTTCTTTCGCTTGCTGCACATCATATTGTCCGTCTTGCTTTAATTGTTCCCAATCAAAGTTTCGCGCTGTCGGTATATGGCCTGCTTTATGGTAAAGCGGCTCTTTTTCTCCGCGATAGCGAACTTCAGAACGTGCGTCGACAAGTTGTGACGCTCGATTGCCCGCCACCACTTCTTCGACTTCACTTCTACTTGCGTATAGATGCTCCTGCCACTGCGGTTCCACCGTTGAGCGTGCAGGCGTAGCAGAGTCACTTGTTACATCTACAATTTTGCGTAATTCAGCATACCCTTCTGTTACGACGTGCACATCTGTGAAACCTCCATACTGCAACATCCACCAAGCACGTGTTGCAAAAGGACTCCCACCGTCGTCGTAAATCAAAATCGTATCTGTACATTCCAGTCCACTTTTACGGAATAGCTCAGTCAAGTGTTCAGTAGAAGGCAACGGATGACGTCCACCTTCTAAAGATGTGCCAGATAGATCTTCTGCTAAATCCCAATGAATCGCGCCTTTTACGTGTTCTTTTTGATAATCAAGTTTGCCACGCTCTTCATCTTGCAATGAAAAACGCGCATCGATCCATTTCGCATGACTTGTCTCTATATCGTGAATCGATACGAATACTTGCGTCATTGAACCAACTCCTCTTGACGGATTTTTTCATACGTTTTCTGCCATTGTTCCAGCTGCTCAGAACCGTCAAGCAATGTACGCTCCGATTCGATTTGCACTAGACTTTCCTGTAACAAATGAACGCGTAGTGCTTCTGCTTCATCATCAATCCATAAGTCTGCCCACTTCTCAATACGTTCTTTCTGATCGCCAAGATAGCTGGACGCGTCTTTTTTCAATGTTTCTTCTAGCTTCGCTTTTAAAATATCGCGATCACCGCGCTCAAAGAACGACTTTTGATTTTTGAACGATTTATTGACTGCGCTGTATTTCAAAGGATCTTCATATGGTGTGTCAAATGACAGCATATCTTTGTCGTTCGGCTCATAAGGAGAAGGCACGATCGACTGGTCCATATCAGATAATGAACGAACTTCCATACGTTGACGTTCTAGCAATTGTTTCTTCATGTACTGGAGAATACGCAAATTCGTTACTTTTAATTCCTGTGTCAAATCAAAGCCTACCATATTGACTGTTTCCGCCAATGCGATTTTCAATGCTTTATCTGATGAGTTCTTTGCGAATGTCGACGGACTATATCCTTCTTTAAAGAAATCACCGAAACGCAAGAAGACACGTTGTAAAATATAGTAGACGAGTTCACTCAATTCATCTTGAGTGGAGTTCACTCAATTCATCTTGAGTGGATTTCACTAAGATCTCACTTGCACTCTTTTCGAAGCGTTCTTTAATTGCCTTTTCAGCAGTCGCGAGCTCTTCTAGTCTTTCCGCTTTACGTGAACGGTTCTGGATCGTTCTGTCAATCAATGATGCTAGACGATCGATTGTTTTCGTAGTTTCTTCTTCTAGTGCCTGCACGACTTGTGCACGTAGATCATGCTCTAGGAATGAATAAAACTTCTCTTCAAAATCGACCATTAATGGATTCGGTTGTTGTGTTAACTTGCCTTCCAATGCCTCAAGACTGGAAATACCGTGTACCCGTGGATTGCGGATTCCGAACTTCTGTAACTCACCCGCAACGAAGCCTTTTACTTCTTCGCCTTCTTCTTCATTCGAAGCCAGGTCGATTGCGTTGACGATAAAGAACATTTTATCGAGTTCGAATGCATCTTTTACACGGCCCAGCTGAATAAGGAATTCACGATCTGCACGTGCGAATGCGTGATTATAATACGTAACGAAAAGAATTGCATCGGCATTACGGATATATTCAAATGCTACGTCGGTGTGACGCGCGTTGATGGAATCCGCTCCCGGTGTATCCACCAATGTAATACCGTGGCGCGTTAACGGACAGTCATAGAAGAAGTCGATCGAGTCGACGAAACAGCTACGCTCCTCTTGTGCAACGAATTTCGTAAACTCTTCACGCTCTACCGTCAACGTCGTACCGAGTGCAGGCGTATACAATGGATATCCTCTCTGGAATGCGCTGATGAACGACTTATGGATGTGTAAGTTCTCGTCTTCAAGTGGTTGTTTCATTGCAGCATCCGTTTTATTGAAGGCATCTTCAAGAGAAGAAATATCGATACCGAGTGCACCGAATGACAACGCTACGTCTTCTGTCATCGTGGCTACATCCTTCAAGTGGATATCTGCAGTATTATGCACGTGTGTTTCACTTACTGGACGAATTCGGTTGATCGCAGCCGTTGTTGGATTCGGTGAAACAGGCAATACCTTTTCACCGATTAACGCGTTAGAGAATGAAGATTTCCCCGCACTGAATGCACCAAACAATGCAACTGTGAATTCTTGTCCTTTTAAGCGATCTGCTTTCGTCATCAAATACGATGCCGTTTCTGCAAATCCAGGAATGGCTTCGACTGATTCCGCGATATGCTGTGCATGAACAATCGCTTTTTCTGAATCGACAATTTGACGTTCCTCTTCCACTACTTCTTCTACTTCTTCCGTAGTCGTTTCTTGCTCTTCTACTTTCGCTACATAATCAATTGTTTCGATTTTCTTAGGCTGTTCCCATTCTCTCACGAGTTGGTCGCGCCCCATACGTGTCGGCGCAGACGGATTGGCGATTTCTTTATCGACCCATTCCATACGCTCTTGCCACTTATTCATTTCTTTCAGTGCATCTACTTTTTCTTGCAACACCGCAATGGTTTCAACAAGAGGTCCTGATTGCTCGCCGCCGGATTTTTTCGCGATGACAGACATATCTTGTTTCCATTTATCCGTTTTACGCTTATATACTAAATGAATAGCACGCTTCATTTGCTCTGCGTAATTCAAAATGGTTTCACCGGTGATTACTTCTTGAACATGCAGTTGCTCATCCACTTCGTCAAACGGTAGTGTCAGATCCATATTATCAATCTTAAGCGAACGCTCATCGGTTAAAATTCCTGCTTGTTTCAATGAACTTTTCATCAAAGACTTCATATAAATCTCAATTTGTGTGTGAGCCAGACCTGAAATATTATCATTTAACTTTTGACGACGTTTCTCGCGCTCTTCTGCCGTCTTCTTCGCACCAAATAGTAATCCGACTTTAAATTTCGGTGACTTAGCTTCCAAATGATCTTTCAGTAATTCTCTCGTTTCAAACGGAGCAAGGCCCGCGTTCGACAATAATTCATTGCGTTCTTTCTCGAAATTCACATAGAATTCGTCACCTGAGACTAGTTCTAGACGTTTTTTCGCATCTTTCAAATCTTGATTCAACTCTTCAAACTGATCCCACTCGGATTCGCTAAGGATTTCCGAATGGTTCTCCTTCAAGTCATCTACTTGTTGCTGAAGATATTTCATATGCTCATCTTTTAATTTCAATAAGGATTGCTCAATATTCTGTTCAAAGTTCTCTTCACGGTGTTCAATCGAACCATCAACGATCGCTTTAACTTTTTCAAAATCATTATGCGGGTGATCCAGTTGTTTCAATGACGTGTAGAAAATTCCTTTTGGCTCTACCCCCCATAACTTGAATGAATCTTCAACCGACTTTTTGAACTCATCGAATGATAATTCACTGTCACGATGCTTATCAATCTGGTTAATAATTAAATAAACGTTGCTATTATAGCGCATCAATTCTTTTGTGAAACGGAAATTCATTTCAGATTGTACATGGTTATAATCCATCGTATAGAATACAAGATCCGCTAAGTGCAATGAAGACTCGGTAGATAATCTATGTGCATCATCTGTAGAGTCGACGCCAGGTGTATCCATTACCGTAATTCCTTCTGGTAAATTGGATTCAGTATGACCAATTTCAACTAATGAAACTTCAGCCCCGTCCTTACTGTACGCTTTCACGCCTTCAGAGAAACCATGGCCGCTAAATTTCACTGCACTCCCATCGACACGGTGGATAATGGCATAATCCTCATCCGCTTTATGCACCTTCACAATATTTGCACTTGTCGGAATAGGACTAGATGGTAAAAGGTCGTCTCCTGTTAATGCATTGATTGTCGAAGATTTTCCTGCCGAAAAGTGTCCTGCAAAAGCAATTGTATATTCTTTGTCGATTATTTTATTAGCAAGTAATGTCGTCTTTGCTTTGCGTTCATCATCTTCATTATTTGAAAAAATTTGTCCATATGTAGCTGATTGCTGTAAATACTCATGATTTGTAGACATAATCGTCGTCCTTTCAATTTAAACTCATCTCATCATACCATTAATGCGTGAAAAAATAGATAGTTACTTTATAAGTATTGCTTTTATAATGGAGAAAGCATTATACACCTATTCTCTAGGTAATTATGTTAGCCAATTTTGAAGATTTTGATTGAACAGTGACAGTTTAACTATTCCCCGAAAATTTAACTAGTCTTTTGGACATGTTTGGTGATATGATTGAACTAACAACTTGTTCGTGAAAGGGTGTTCCTTTAGATGGATACAGCAACAAATGTACAAAAAGTGTTAAATGCAACGATTGCTTCCCTCACTACTGTAGTTCCATTAAAATTCCAAGTACTTTCTCCTGCCCTTATACAGCAACCGTATGAACAACGTGAAATCAGTGTATTGATCGGTCTAATTGGAAATATTAAAGGTCGTTTAATTGTAGAGCCTACACATTCCATTATCAGTGAAATTGGTCTAGCTATGTTCGGTATGCAAATTGAAGGAGAAATGGCTGAGTCATTCACTGGAGAACTTGGAAATATGATTGCAGGAAATCTTTGTACGGTATTGGAAAAGGATGATTTAACGTTAGATATTTCGCCGCCCACGGTCATGACAGGGCAAACTAAATTTTATGGCTTTAAGCAAGCTTTTAAAATTCCTGTGAAATTTGAAGATGGCCAGACATTAAATTTATTGCTCACCATTGACGAAGAACGATAACAGGCAAAAAGCGTGTAGATGTCGGAATTCCGACGTCTGCACGCTTTTATCTATCCTGTTCATGAGAATGGTACAGGCAGCACACGTTCAATCACCGGCAATAATTCTATATTCTCCGGTTTTACAAATAGATGAATCGAACCGTAATCATTGCTCGTTCGAATTAATCGACCAATTCCTTGTCGCAAACGCAACAGCATAAAGGGTAATTCTACTTCATCAAATGGATCTTCGGCATATTCTCTTCTAGCTTGGAATAATGGATCATGCGGTGGAAACGGCAAATCAAAGATGATGACACGGGTCAACGCTTCATTCGGCAAATCCAGACCTTCCCACAAATGATACGAGAAGAAGACATGTACTTTACGCTGCTGGAAATCTTTCACCAATGATGATAGGGAACGTTCCCCTTCATACGTCACCATGACGCTTTGTTCAAGCGGCAATTGATCGTATGCTTCCATCATGGATTGCTTGGAATTGAACAATACCAATGTCTGTTCCTCTTCTTCCAATAACTCGGAAAGGCGTGCGATGTTCTCATTCGTATTTCCTTGTTCCAAATGAATTTTCATGACATTTTCATAGTCGAATGGCGATGCGATAGAGAATGATTGATAATCTATAATACCTAAACTGTACGCCAAGTAATCAAATGATTTTTCAACTGACAATGTAGCAGATGAGAAAATAATTGGCATAGTTCCTGTAAATAATTTCTCTTTCAAAATGGACGTTACAAGTCTTGGCATAATGAGCAACGTACTTTCTTCGCGACGATTTTCAAGCCAATCTACCGCGTCGTTGTCGCCTGCAAATAGCTCCATTGAATATATATACTGCTCCAAATATTCTTCGACAATTTTTAAGTCATATTCAGGAATTACATATAATTCGCCTTCAAAAACAAATTCTTCAAGAAGCTCATTGGATAATGAGACGGCTGTTTTAGCAAGCTTCATCATATCTTGATTCTTTTCGATAGTGAGCCGTTCATTGTCATTTTGCGTAGCATTACTTTTCAACTGTTTGAAAAACAGTTCATGTGTCTCGAGTAATTGCTCCATTAACTGCAATGTCTTCTCTCGGATGCCATCTACCATAATACGTTCAAGCAAGTTGATAATCGTTTGTTCTTGCACCTCATACGTCAACGCACGCTGAGCGGAATACTCAAGTAAATGTCCTTCATCAAAGACGACCATCGATACTTCAGGTAATAAAGGCAATTGCCCTTGTCTAACACGGGATTCTTTCGTCCACAAATGCTCCATATAGAAGTCATGTGAGCAAATGATCAAGTCTGCAGCTTCACGATAATGATTACGATGAATCGTTTGTCCGCAACGATTACGAATATCACAAGCCGCACATTGCATGATCGGGTGGTAATTGATCATTTCCCACTCATTGTCAGCCAAATATGGATAATCTGAACGCTCGCCATAAGGATATACCGATTGCAATGAACGCTCCGCATGCACAAACTCTGGTAATTGATCTTCGACTAAATCGACAAAGTCTTCGTTCGTCTTCATGCTCGTTTCTTCCAGACGTTTTAGACAAATATACTGATTTCGTGCTTTCGCTAAACGGACGTCCACTGTCATATTAAGTGCCGTACTCAATTTCTGAATATCGCCTTCTTCTTTGATCAATTGATCGATCAGTGTTTCATCTGCACAGGAAATCACAGCTGGTTTACCTGTATAACGTGCATATGCAATAGCCGGCAATAAGTACGCAATCGTTTTTCCCGTACCTACTCCTGCTTCTGCAAGCAAGACGTTTTTTTCTTTCAGCGCTTTTTCTATTTGAAATGCCATATAAATTTGCTCATCACGGCACTCGAATCCTTTTTCTGTTAAATCATCATATAACGTATCCCCGAGCCAATCGTTGAGAGATTCATAAAATGTTTGACCTTTATCCAACTCAAATGGAATTTTTGTACTCATAGTAACTCCTCCTGAATGCAAGCGAAAGGAAGAGGGATCTTCTCCTCTTCCTGCCCGTCTAATTATGAACGCTGTCCCCAGAACTGATATAAATCAGTACGGATAAAGCCGTTGAATAGTTTACGTTTTTTTGTTGCACGTTTGCCGTACATCGTTTCATAGTTTTCAAGTGAAGATAAAATATATACGGACCATGATGGATATTGTTTCATAATCTCACCAAGTACCTCTGCAATATCTTCTGCTTCTTCCACTTCACCTAATCGTTCACCGTATGGTGGATTGGCGATCAAAACTCCATTTTGTCCTTCAAGTCTCAAATCACGCACGTCTCGCTGTTCGAATGAAATCAAATCTGTAAACCCGGCTTCCATAGCATTTCGCTGTGCCACAGAGACGATATTGTGATCTACATCAAATCCGCGAATATCGAGTTCTAAATCATACTTCGCAACGTCCTCTACTTCTTCGCGAACACGATCCCATACATCCGCTTTCATCCAAGGCCATTCTTCACTTAAGAATGAACGATTATAACCTGGCGCTAAATTTTGTCCAATCATCGCTGCTTCAATAGCAATCGTACCTGAACCACAGAATGGATCTACAAATGGACGGTTCGGATTCCACTTAGAAAGTTTCACGAGTGCAGCTGCCATCGTTTCTTTTAGTGGCGCATCCCCTTGAGCCATTCGATAGCCGCGCTTATGCAAGCCTTGGCCACTGGAATCTATTGTCAAAATTACTTGATCTTTTACTATAGATACTTCTAATTTGAAAAGCGGACCTGATTCACTTAAGAATCCAGTTCGTTTATATGCGCTATTCAATCGTTCCACAATCGCTTTTTTCACGATCGCCTGACAGTCAGGTACGCTGAATAATTTTGACTTGACGGATTTACCTGAAACCGGGAAAGCGGCATCTACCGGCAAGAACTCTTCCCATGGTAGAGCTTTCGTACGTTCGAATAATTCATCAAACGTAAAGGCTTTAAATTCGCCCACAATAATTCGTACACGGTCGCCCACGCGCAACCACATATTCGCTCGAGCGATTGCTTCCTCGTCACCCGTAAAATAGACTTTTCCGTTCTCTGTCTGGCAGTCATAGCCAAGATCTTTTATTTCAGACGCAACGATGGATTCAAGTCCCATCGCAGCGGTTGCTACTAATTTGTATTCACTCATGTTTCAACACTCCATTCTTTGCTTCTGGTCAATATGTTTCTTCCGTCATCGGAAAAGTATATGTATTCGTTCGTTTCTATAAAAAGAAAAACTCTCCCAAAACTGTAGGAGAGCTAATTGTAAGGTAAATGCCATAGAATATTCTGTAAGCCATGTTTTGTTCTTCGGTACTCAAACGGCTCGCGCCTCGTACTTGAAGTGGTAATCATCTATCTACAGACAATTGCCTGTTCCTTCCTCCATTGAATTCTTTCGGAAGAACGCCCCTACCATAATTTGGGTTTCTCACTCGTGGGGTTTACCCGTTCCACTCGACATGTTTCCATGCCGACTACGTCACTGTGGCACTTTCAGAGAATCTAGTCCATATCCGAAGACTTAGGAGTTATTCCCGCCATCAATGCAGATGCATTGCCCCGGCTTATTTTTTCACCGAGCACGAACACTACGGTCATCTCAGATCCGTGTGAGCATGGACTTTCCTCTACAACCGAAGTTGCAGCGATTACCTGAATACTCTCTATGGCACTCCTGAGTATACACCAAATCAGTTCATTATACAATGGATACGATTGGAATGAGTTAAATTAAATGTTTGGAGTGAAATGGAGAGTGATTTGGGATGGTTACATATAGATTACTTATTGGTAGTAGTAAGGGACTTACTGTTGTCTTAGAACCTTTTTGAGTTTGAGAGCAGATTGAGTTTGGAATCTGGTGTAGATATAGTGTGGATTGAGCGGTTGGATATAGTTAATGAGCGGTTAAAGTTTGATATAGAGCGGATACAAGTGAGGTATGAGCGCTTATTGTAAATTAAGAGCGGTTGAAGTGAAAGTATGAGCGCTTAAGCGAATTAATGAGCGCAGACGAGTTCTGACTTACTTTAATTCATCACCTTTCCAACTAAAAACAACTCAAAATTGATCGGATAGCATAAGCGGAACGTTGGGAGTAGCTATTTGCACTGCAACCTGTCTCTCCCCATCCATTTTCCTAAATTACATAGTGTAACTTCTGTAAAACAGGGAAATCACCTAGCAAGACTACTATTTACTGTTTGAAGGAGGGCTATTATGAAGGAAATCAAAGATGAGATTGTTTTGCGTGGACTACGAGAAAACAATTTGAAGGATATAGATTTAAATTTGCCGAAGGAAGAGATTACGGTGTTTACTGGCTTGTCAGGATCGGGCAAGAGTTCGGTCGTCTTTGACACGTTGGCGACGGAAAGTAGACGGCAGATGACGTTGAATTATCCGCTTTATGTACGAAATCAAATGCCTCGTTATGAACGACCACGTGCTGATTTAATGCAGCATTTGAGCCCAGTTATTGTGGTAGAGCAAAAGCCGGTTGGAGGTAATACTCGCTCGACGGTTGGGACGTATATGGACATTCATCCATTAATTCGTCTATTGTTCTCGCGCATCGGTACGCCAGCAATTGGCTCAGCTACTGATTTCTCCAGTCAAAGTTCCTTTGGTAAATGTCCAGAATGTAATGGGTTCGGTGAAGTAGTGTACCCTGATTTGCATAAAATTATCGACTTGGATAAGTCACTTCGAGAGTACGCTGTACAGTTTAAGCCATTGTCCCCTTCCGGTTGGCAAGGTAGATGGATGATGACAGGCGGATTATTCGACCCCGATTTACCAATTAAAGATTACCCGCAAGATCAGTATAATTTATTGATCTATGGACCACCTAAAGGGGAAAGAGTATTTGCGCCATTCCATACGAAAGATGGCCCACATGATCATGAGTGGGATGGTTTGTTACCTAGATTTGTACGTCTATATATTAATCGAGATATTACGAAACTCAAACAAACGTCACAAGAAGATGTACTGGCTGTATCGACACATACTTTATGTCCTACTTGTGATGGTTCAGGATTAAATCCAGAAGTATTGAAGTGTAAAATCAACGGTTTTAATATTGCTGAATACGATAAATTGGAACTGACAGAGCTTCTGCCAGAACTTAAAAACATACGAGATCCTTTAGGTGAGTCTATTGCACAACAGGCGATTCCCAATGTACAGCAATTGATTGACTTAGGACTTGGCTATTTAAGCCTGTCACGAAAAATGGGAACTCTTTCTGGTGGAGAAGCGCAACGAGTAAAAATCGCACGACATTTAGGAAGCAGCTTAAACAATATCAGTTATATTTTTGATGAGCCAAGTGCTGGTCTTCATCCAGAGGAAGTAGATATGTTAATTCAGATGCTCAAAAGTCTGAAAGCTAACCATAATACCGTCATTGTTATTGAACACGATTTATCGGTTATAAAGGTAGCGGATGAAATTGTGGAAATGGGTCCTGGTGCAGGTGCAGCAGGCGGTGAAATCGTTTATCAAGGGAAACCTGATGGATTAAAGAATGCTTCTGCATTAACAAAACTGGATCACAAATTAGAAATCAATCAGCACCCACGTCAATCAAACGATCATTTTGTCGTTACTAGGGCGAATAATAACAACCTCAAGGATGTATCAATTGATATTCCTCAAAACGTTCTCGTTTCTGTCTGTGGCGTATCTGGTTCAGGTAAAAGTTCTCTCTTGTTTGAAGCGTTCTCGGCAAGATATCCCGATATAATTAAAGTAAGCCAAGGCCGAATCGGAATTTCTAGCCGCTCGACGCTAGCTACTTATATGGGGATTATGGATGATATTCGACAGATCTTGGCGAAAGAAACAGGACAACCAGCTGGGTTATTTAGCTTTAATTCGTTAGGGGCTTGCCTAGTATGTGATGGGAAAGGAGTCACCACTCCAGATGTGGCATTTGCGGATCCGGTAACCGTTGTATGTGAAGCTTGTGGCGGATTGCGCTATTCGGATGAGGCTCTTTCCTATGTGTACCGCGGGAAAAACATCGCACAAATCTTAGAGTTGACAGTAGACGAAGCGAAAGAATATTTTGTTATGCCTAAGATAGTAAAAAGGATGGATATGCTCGATGAAGTCGGTTTAAATTATCTCACGTTAGGACAAACAACGAGTTCATTGAGCGGCGGGGAAATACAGCGACTTAAACTGGCGAGCCACTTGCAGAATGAAGGACAAATCTATCTATTAGACGAACCTTCATTAGGATTGCATATGAGTGATAATGGTAAGCTACTTGAATTGTTCCAGAAACTTGTAAACAAAGGGAATTCGGTCATAATCATTGAACATAATCTAGATTTCATTGCAGCTAGTGACTGGGTAATCGAGCTAGGTCCAGGTGGCGGAAAACGCGGTGGAACCGTTATGTTTGAAGGAACACCGCAAGAGATGCTGTCTGCTGATACATTGACGGCAAAATGGTTGAAGGATGGTGTCTGACTAACTCCCCCCAACTTGAAGACCAGAGGTGAGCGACTTGGAAATGCTTCATATAACTACACAGAATCCAGCAGTTCAATCTATTTGCGCAAAAGATCCAAAACTTAAGCAATTAATTTCACTGATTGGCGATATTGACATACCTTTACGAACAGATTATTTATCGTCTATTGTTCGATCCATGATTGGTCAACAGATTTCAGTAAATGCAGCTAGCGCGATCTATGCTCGTTTACTCGATTTGCTTGGAGGGCATATAACGGTTGACGGGTTGATTATGACGTCAAAGGAAGAGTTGAGAGAAGTAGGCTTGACTATGAGAAAGGCCGAATATGTCAAGGACCTTGCGGATAAAATAGTGAATCGTGATCTTGATCTTCACCATATCGCGGCGTATGATGATGACGCGATTCTCCAACAATTAATCCATGTCAAAGGCATTGGTAAATGGACAGCAGAAATGTTTTTGATTTTATCACTCGGCCGTCCAGACGTGCTAGCTGTAGACGACATAGGAATCCAGCGAGCTGCACAGTGGCTGTATGGAGTGGAAAAGTCAGAACGGCGTCAGCTACTCATTGAGAAATCACCGCTTTGGGCACCTGAACGTTCCATTGCGTCCCATTATTTATGGGAAGCCATTCATGTAGGCTTTGTTCAAGATTTTAAATCGCTAGAGGAATTAATCGAAATGAGAAATAAACGTAAGTAAATTGTAAAAGAACCGCCACATCCTTACTGTGGCGGTTCTTCTATTTCAAGTTAATGTTTTTACTCTTCAGGCTGAACCAGTTTGTCGCCAAAAACTTCTCTTTCAAGGTTCGCGATGCGCTGAATGATATCAATATTCGTCGTCTGAGGAGCTGGTGTTTGAGAGCGTCTTTGGGAAGAATTGACCTCCGACTTCAATCTCGTGTTCTCTTCTTGTAGACGAGCAATTTCTTTTTTAAATGTTTCATAGTCTTGAATGACATCATCCAAAAACCAGTCCACTTCTTCTTGTTTATACCCGCGAATAGCTTGCTTAAATTCTTTTTCTAAAATCGTTTTCGTATCCAGCTTTAATTCCATGACAAAACGTCCTTCCGTCTGTGATTCCATAAGGTCATTATAGCATATGTTGTCATTCCTTGTCTTACTGAAAAAGACTATTGTTCTTCTTGTGGCGCTTCTTGCGCTTGCCCAGGAAATAGTTTTCTATTCACTCGCATTTCTCGCTTTGCTAAAGACTTCTTCATCCGATTACTGAAACGTGATGTAAATTCATCGGATTGCTGCACTAGTTGAGCTGCACATAGTATGTGCTCATATGCGAGCGAGTAATCCTTTACTTGGTGTTCATATAATTTTGCTAGTTCCTCGTAAGCTAGCACCTGTTCCCTGCCAGTACCGTGCGTTGCGACGATTTCAAATGATTGAATGGCTCGATCGATTTCTTTATGGCGCTTTAGTAAAAAACCTAAATGAAAATGCGTCATAGGATAACTCGTCCCGTACTCTTCCGCAATTCGTTGAAGTTCCGTATAACTATGATCTTTCAAACCAAGATCTTGGAACCATTTGGCGATATTCGTTGCGATTTGAGCATTTTGCTGACTAGCTTCTTCCATGACAATATCAGTGGATAGACTAAACAGAGTCACAAGCGATAGGATATCCCATTCATTATGCCACATGACTTTCATTAAAATTTCTGCACGGCCATTTTTTACCGCATCTTGATAAATAATAGGTGCCATATGGCCAGGTATATCGTCTTTCCGGTGAAAGCCTAGCTGCGTTCGCTCTACTTCAGTCAACTTGAATGATTCCATCTGCCCTTTCCAAATTCGGCGCGATCCATGTAACAAATCGATTTGATGCGGGACAGGCAGTGGGGGCAACAGTTTCCGATGTAAAGACCAACGTGTTTGGAGTTGAGGGAAATCAAAGCTTTTCCCGTTATATGTGACGAGTGTAAGTCCTTCTTTCCATAATCCTGACGCATAAAGAAATGCCGCTTCATGATCTGGATTCGGCAACACGTACTGAGTCATGATGAATTCATCGGACTTTAATTCCAACAGTCCAATGAGAAAAATAACAGCTCCAGCGCCTTTCAAACCTGTTGTCTCCGTATCGAAAAATAGAAGCTTACCAGCATTTGGGGCTAATGGATGCATATAATCAGCTTCGGACCATTTCATTAGCTTTTGCTTCACATCTCCCAAACGAAAATCACCGTGCATCGTATCAAGCGGATAATGTATCACACGCTTATAGACAACACCAAATTCATTTTCAATTTTCTCCATGCCTGTTGTCAACCAGAGTTGTTCATAGCTTGGTGCTGGCGGAATATTGAAAGTCTCTTCCACTTCTTTCACAACTGTCGTCTTTTTCAACAGCGACTTCATCGCCATCAGTTTCTGCTCATATGACATGACGATTCAACTCATCTATCTGTTCCCCTATTTGTTGGCTATCCACTATATGTTGAACCCCTTGTCTATAGAACCAATGAACATTCACGTTCGGTACATCCTGGTCTATCATAATATCACCTCAGAAATGATCGTAATGCACTAAATTATACATGATAAATCTCGTTTTATATGAAATTTGATTTTCTTACGTTTCATTACTTCATACCTCAAACAACTTAAAAAGCGATGTATCCTACGAAACAGGACAAATCGCTTGAGTTCTTTCTATATGAATTCGACTAAACTATAACCTCTTCTTTCACTATTACAGGAACAACTGCTAGTACATGATCAATTAGGAAAGTTCGTTTAGAATTACGCAAAAAACAGTACGCTGTAAATGTTTTGCCATGTATATTCAGTACACGGATTTTTCGTTTGCTAATGGAACCGTCTTTCGCTTCATACATCACTTCAAGAATATCACCGTATCGTAATGCCTTTTCTAATGAACACCGCACACTCGTTCCCTCCCTTTGTTTCAGTATAAAGAATGTATGTTCTGTTGTAAAGTGTTTTATATAAACAATTTTCGCGTTTTTTACCATTCCATCCAGGGTACTATAGAAGAAAAGGATGTGAGTAAATGCCTTTCGATTATGATTTGGATTACAGTACGTTAGACTTACGCAAAAACCCCGAATTATATAAAGTAGGAAAAGGTGAACAAGGCGTGTTATTAGTTGAGCCTTACAAAAGTGAAATTTTACCTCATTGGCGTTTTAAAACACCTGACATTGCGAAAGAGTCTGCCGATCAAATTTGTCAGCTTTTTGAAGAATATCGAAAGCAAGATGACTTTGTTGGCATGGACATGGCACGTAAATTCATTCAAATGGGCTATACGCGCGCTCGTCGTTATGCGAATCATAAAAGTGGAAGGAAATATAATGAAGACGGAACGGTAAAAGAGCGCGATATGGATCCGATCAAAGCGGAGTCTGCAAAAATTTTCAAGGAACGATGGGACACAATTCGTGAAGATGAGGATTATATTAAGAGAAAAAAAGCGCATCAGAAAGCATTTGGATAATACTCAGTAAAAAGCGGTGAATACTTTAACAGGCATTCACCGCTTTATTTACTTCGTCAGTTCATCTATTACATGACGCTTCTTTTGCAACCTTGAGCTATCCAGTGGCTCGAGTACAGAATGATTGAAATGGTTCCACGCATAATTGGTCATTAGCTGAACAAGATTTTTCGTCTTTTCATCCTCCGAATTTCGGGCAATATACTGAAGGGCGTCCAATATAGCATTGAGAATACTCGCATCTTCTTTACCGTAATAACTAATTTGGCTGAACGCTGCATAGAAATAGTCTTCCGAACTTGGATACACTGTCACTACACACGGTTTGTTTTCCTTCGTATATGTCACCGCGATTCCTCCTGGTAACAGAGTAGCACGCTGCAACACTTCCCCTAACGAATGAATACAACGGATAGCAGTATGAGGGTCATTGATTCCTGGAGACAGCGCACGCAATGCGATTTCCACAATTTTTTCGATACCATACTCTACATCTTGTAAAATCGAGCGTTCTTCACCTAATACGAAATGCGTTGAAAGATTGTCAGTAGAAAGTTCTTTTTGAGAATACACGGTAGCCATACTCGTATGCGTTCCACAAAATGCGCCAATTGGCTTTACCACATCTACGATCGATTGATGATCAATCGCCCATTTCGTCAATTTCTCATACTCGATATATTGTATGTAGCCAAAGTTTTCACTCTTTACTTCCGTAACAAACGGAAAATTTTGCGCAAAGAAAGGTTTTTCATCGTTCCAGACGACGCGATTTTCTTTCATTCCATTATTTTCACTGTTTAACGAAGTGAGTACATCATCGGTTAATTCACGAATAAGTCGACTTACTTGAACCGAAGTTCCGACGTTATGTATGAAAAATGCGAAGAATGCTAAACAGATCACTGCAAGCGCGACGCCAACAGAAGCAGAAATCACTTCATGATTGATGGATGCTTTACGCATGAAGAGTAACGATAATATGGTATAAACAAAGCCCCCCATAAAGATTCCTAACACACGCTGAGTAGATGGTTTGTTCAAGAAATTCTGAAGTGCTCGTGGTGAAAATTGTGAAGAGTACATCGTCAACACGACCATGATCGTTGAGAACGTCACGGTTGTCATGGTGAGCAATGCGCCTGATAACGTACCTAAAATCGTTTGTGCTAAATCTACTGTCGTTCTAAAGTAGCTAGGGATGTGTTCTTTCAGATCGTTGTTATATTTTGTGTCGACTAATACTGTAAAAAGTGCAAAAATAGATGCAAGAATCGTATACACGCTTGGAATAAACCAAATGCTTTCACGCATCTTCAATAGTACACGTTTGAACATGGGCCTCTTCCCTCATTCCTTGTATCAAAATGAAACCTCTATTTACTATACCCTGTATAGCTGATTAAAAACCGCAATGAATACGTAGTAAACAGCATGAAAAGACTTGTAAAATAGTCAAAATGACAATTATAGTTGTCATAATGACTAAAACACGTTACAATACAATGAAGAGGTGAAGCTGATGCGGACAAGATTAAAAGAATTACGAGCGCGTGACGGGCTCAATCAAACGGAACTGGCCAAGTTGGCAAAAGTATCCAGGCAAACGATTAGCTTAATTGAAAGGGAAGAATTTGTGCCTTCCTTGCTGATTGCGAAACGGATTGCACATATTTTTGATGAAACAATTGAATGTATTTTTATTTTTGATGAGGAGGAACTATAATGAGAATGATTATTTGGACACTAGTCGGTGCTGCAGTCGGATTCTTTGGTATGTATGCTGCGTTATCTATTGATTTTAAAGCAGGCTTTTTGCCCATTGGATTTGAATTAAATATAGTGTTAATCGCCATCACTTTACTGCTCTTTGTCTTCATTGCGGTCAGTTCTGCGCAAATGAAAAAGAAAGCTGGTCTTACACTGACGGGTGTTGACGAAGACGAACGGGATATGTGGCAATATAAAAAATTCAGTGACCTGAACTTATGTAATACGATCGCACTGATTGTAAGTATTGTAGCAATAGGTGTCGCGATCATCACCGATCAGCCGGCATGGTTATTACTGACTTCCGGCGGGATTCTCCTTCTATCTATTGTGTTTTCCATGTTGGTACCCGGTTTGATGAAAGCCGTTTATCCTGACCGTGAGCTACCATCAGCTTCCGAAAAAAACTTTGCCAAGAAGCTGCTAGACGCTTCAGATGAAGGCGAGAGATTCGTTATGCTTCAAGGCTATTATAAAACGTTTAACACGATGAATCTGTCATTGATTATCGCATTGATGTTATTTATTCTGTACTCCGTAGGCACAGGTGACTCCCAGTTATTCTCTATTTTCATTGTAGGTCTCATACTGATTGTAACGAATGCACAGTATTTGCTAACCATTCGAAATAAATGATAAGTAGATCAATAGAATTATAATCGCTGTTCAAGTACTTGTTGCTTTGAACAGCGATTTTTGTATTCACTCATCACACTTGCTGACGATCCAAGATTTCTTTTAAGACTACAGATTGATTATTTTTTTCATCCTTTGCTCCAAACACGAGCGTTAAATTTTTCTTATGTTCTATCGTCCAGTCTGTCAACTTCTCTAACTCATCTTGCTGTTCTTCATTGTTCTCTAACTCTTCTTTGTACTGATCCTTGAATTGATCAAATTTATCGGGATCATGATCAAACCATTGACGAAGTTCTTTGCTTGGTCCAATTTCTTTTAACCATTCATCCACTTGTGCATCTTCCTTACTCATTCCACGTGGCCATACACGATCAACAAGAACTCGCATTCCATCTGCTTTCTTTGCTTCTTCATAAACTCGTTTAATCTGAACTGGCATATAGATCTCCTCCTATTCGTCTCTCTTATTTCATGTACCCTAATTTCTACGCAGTAACATGTTATTTGTTCGATTAAGTGGTATATAAAAAATGCAACGTCGAGATTCATCTCGACAATATCTTTATTCTTAATTTATTTATAGTACATTGGTTATTGGTTTGCCCAGTTCGGATCACTCCATTTGACCTTTTCGAGTACATCCGTCGTTTCTATTTGTGCCGCAATCGTTTCAATTTGAAACGTCCAGCGTACCATTTTGTGTTAGGAAGATCGATTTCGTATAATCGACGCGATACCATTTCGTTCTATCAATTTTCATTTTATTATACGAAGAATTAGAGATTAGATACCCTTGGGATTCTAAACTGTAAATAGTACGTCGAATTTTATTAAGTGACCAAAATGGGATTTCCTCTTTCCAATCTTCATACGTTTTGTACACCCATGTATATCCATCGCGTTTGTTTGTTGATATGAGTGAACGATAATGCAGATGCTGCAGTAAAAAAGCTTCGTTAAATCCAATCTCCATAACTATAGTCGTTTGCACTGTAAAAGATGGTTCATCGAGTAATAAATACATAATATTTCCTCCTAATGGCATCGAATGTAGAAGATCTATTTTCATCTCCTCACATGCTATATAGAGGCAAAATGTAGAAAGGATACACTATTAAAAAATATTTTTACTGAAAAAGTGCGGGCGCGTGTAAATGTAATGGATTCGGTTGATCGAGTGAGAAAATGAGTGACAGAGGTGCGATACAAAAAAATAACGTGATGACCGTTTGAAAGTGAGCAAATTTGTGAATAGAAAGAAGAAGGAAAAAAAGGGGTGTCACTACATGAAGACAAGTCGTATGGAAGCATTTAGTGATGGTGTACTAGCGATCATCATTACGATCATGGTTTTAGAGCTGAAGCCACCCACCGCCATTGATAAAGAAGCATTCCTCACACTCATACCGACCGTCGTCAGTTATATGTTGAGCTTTGTGTATGTAGGGATCTATTGGAACAACCACCATCATTTAGTTCATAAATTAAGTCGTTTGAACGGCCGCGTACTGTGGAGTAATTTGCATTGGTTATTTTGGATGTCGCTTATTCCGTTTTCTACCGCATGGGTAGGAATGAATCCGTTAGAGGCGGTACCGACATTATTTTATGGAGTGATTCTTTTCCTTTGTGCTGTGTCGTACTTATTCTTACAAAATCAAGTCGTTCAATGCGAAGGGATCGAATCAGATTTAGCGAAAGAAATAGGTTTTGACTGGAAAGGTAAAGTGTCCATGCTACTGTATGTCACTGGGGTAGTATTTGCATTTTGGATACCGACTGTTTCGTATATTTTGTATTTAGTCGTTGCGATTATTTGGTTCATCCCAGATAAACGAATCGAAAAAACAATTGTACAGTAACAAAAAACTTGACGTATGTAACTTTTATTCCACATAAACGGTCTAATCGAAAACAGGTAGAGAAGAGGAATGCATTTGAATAAGAAAAAGATTTTACTATCACTCATTTTCTTATTACTAGTTGCCTTGAACATGAACCCTGTTCCCGTTTCAGCTTGTTCGTGTGAAATGCCTCCAACTGCAGACATAGCATTAGACAATGCGGATGCAGTTTTTAGCGGAGAAGTCGTGAGCATTAACGAGCATATAAAAGAAAGTGGATACGTTGTAAAATTTAATGTACAACGAGTATGGAAAGGTTTAAATACGAAGACCGTATCGATATACACAGCAAGTAATTCAGCAGCATGTGGTGTCAACTTTAGCATAGGAGAAGAATATCTCGTTTATACGCATCGATATGAGGAAACAAGTGACGCGATGTTAACTACGACAGTATGTGATCGTACTGCTAGTGTAGCAAATATATCTGATGATCTTGCCTTAATTGGTAAAGGTGACATTCCAACAAAAATCGAAGCAAACGATGAACCTAGGAACAACAACATTTATTACTTCGGAATCTTAACAATTATCTTGACTGGAAGTTTATTCATATGGAGATACATTAAAAAACCGACTTAATTATCATCTCCCTGTCATTCAAACGATTCCACTTATACGAATAAAATGAGTGACAGGGATGCGATACAGTACGGACTTGCCAATAACAAAAGAAGGCGTTCGTTGACTTTTAATAAGTGTCCTTATACACCCAATGACCCCGTCAACGACTACCTATAAACTACTTACAAAAGTACATCGTAGAGATTTTTCACCTTGAATTACAACCCCTTTATAAACCCAACGATTCCCTCCATCAACCCTTGTGCTAATGGTAAATCCGGATTACTGTAGGTCGCAATATTCCCTTCGCGATCTTCGGGTGATTCTTTCAAGATATGATTCATTTTGTCCACAATCAGTAGCTTGGCGTCTTTTTTCGCATCATGTAACAGTTTCGCATCCTTGACGGGTACTTGGATGTCGCGATTACCATTCACTAAAAGGACTGGGACCTGTACCTTTTTCAACCGTTCAGTCGGATCAAAATCCAACCATGAAATCATATAAGGTTGAACGGATGGCCGGAAAAGGCTATGTAACTCTGTGCTGATAGTTTCTACTCGTTCACCTGCTTTTAACGCTTCTAAAATCGCTTTGGATTCTTCAAATAGATTAACTGGTAGCTGTTCCTTTAGTTGTTCTAAAAGGACTTGATCAATCGATCGACCTGCTCCTGCAATGGAAATAAACGCATCCGCATCCGCTTGTTCAGTAGCCACCATGCCAATTAATGATCCTTCGCTATGACCGATGATGCCGATCATTGAAAAACGTGAATCCGTTTTAGCGAATTGAACCCATGCTGCAGCATCGTCAATATAATGATCGAACCGCAAATCATCTTCTTTGCCGGATAATCCCATATTCATACCGACTCCACGCTTGTCATAGCGAATACTCGCCACGCCTTCCGCTGCTAAATTTTCTGCGAGCATTTTCAAACTATTATTTTTCCCTGGTAACCCTAGGGAATTGCCATCATGATCTGTAGAACCAGATCCTGCAATAATGACCATGAGTGGGAAAGGGCCTTCACCATTTGGTAGTTCCAACAGGCCATCCATTGCTCCATTTTCTACTGCAACTTGTACAACATCCCCTGTTTCAACGACTTCCTCTGGACTCCCTTTGGTTAATTCAAAAGGGAAGGATTGACCTTGTTGCGTAAATGTTCCAGTGATGTTGTCTTGGGCTACTTCTCCATCGAAGGTAATACGTTGTCCTTGAAGATTCATCTCGAAAAATACGTCGGTATCATGTAACGTCACGTTTGTTAGTGTGTAATCACGTAATCCTTGTGAGGGAATGCTTATCGTGCCACTTATCTTATTGAATGACAGAATAATAGGCAGTGGTTGATTTGGAACCAAAATAGAACCATTCCATTTACCTTCAATTGTCGCCAATGAACTCACCTCTTCTGCATTATTTTCTGGCTCTTCTTCTTTTTTCTTGCTACAGCCTACAATGACTAGCAAGAAACTCGTCAATAAACAAAAATAAATTCCCGATTTCTTCATATAAAACACTCCTACACCTGTTATATGTGAAGTATAACAGGTGTAAGAATAAAGAGTTTTGAGTGTTAACTTTGTTATTCGTTTCAAGAAAAGGTTCTTAATACCTAGCATCTTTTCATCAGAATTAATGAGTTTTCTGGACATCTATGTAAATTCTTCACCCAACCTACTATGAGGCGTGAAGCAAAATAAGATAGTGTATGGTTCATATTCACCTTTCCTCCCCTAAAGCCGTGGCAACAAAATGAGCCCGATTGCTTAACAGGCGCAAATCCCTGTTCAAGAATTTCACCCTTTTGATGGGAGGAGTGAAAAGAGTTACAATTCACTTCCGAAATTTACTTGGGTCCTCAATCCTTGTAGATATAACCTCTCCACAATTTAGGCAGAAGGTCAATATTTTATTCGATCCCATTGATAACTTTTTATCTAGTGGCTTAACTGCCATAAAATCCGTACCTTCACTAAATTCAGTACCGTTACATTTCGGACATACATTTTTATTCATTCATAACATCTCCCTTATATATAAATATACAACCGAGCTCATTAAACCAATCCAGAGTGCGACTCTAATGCAGGATACGCGCTCGTTATTTAATCGAATACCTAAAGCAAAACTCATTACTTTTATGCAGAATTCCTTTGTTTAATTAGTAAATCTGAAACTACAAATGATACTACCGGAACTAATGGCAACAAAATCAGCCAATTTCTGAAACCAAAATAAAGTAAGGGCGCAATAAAAGCAATAACGCCAAAAAATATAGTTAATCTGGATTTTCTCTTGAACCCGAGAAAAAGAAAGATAAGCGATATAAAAATTATTACTCCCAAGAAAACATGTAACAAAACATCCACCCTTTTCGCCTTTTGGTTCAGTTTGTTGAATAAACCGTCCTCTTATAATCTACTTTATCATAAAATACTTTATTCCCTTCAACGTTTTCAATTATTTCAGAACTATTAAAAGAAAATCATTCCAACCGTCAATTAACAAGCTGATCAGCAGCACAATTAACAAAGACATATAAACTTATATACCCTTGTTAATTTTTATGTTAATCGCGGCACAGATTTAACAATATGTGCATCAAAATGTTAATGCTAAGACAAAAAAAGGACGCCAATTCATGTGCGAATTGGCGTCCCCATTGGCTATGCTTTTTATGTTTTCTCCCCATGTCCCGAACCTATACGTTTAACTTCTAACTCTTTTTAATGACAATACATTACGTATTCAAATCGATAATTCGACCTTCAATTTCAGGCTTAACTGTTCCAAGTTTGATCATGTGATCGCGTAAGTTAACCCAGTCATCCAAACCGAGATCAGTCACTCGACCATTTTCATATGCTTCTTCAAGCACTTTAAAACCATCTCCGCCTCTTGCTGTAAAGGCATTTGTCGTGACAACGTATTCTTTATCCATTTCCACATCAACGAACTCGCCATTCATTTTTACTTGCATAGTCTGAATGCGTTGGCCCACTTCTTTACTGCTATCGAATGTTATTTTCATTCCTGACATATGCAAGAAACCGCCTTCTTCATTAGGTGAGTTTCGCACACTATGCTCAAGCGTATTTTTAATTTCTTCACCCGTGAGCGTAACAAGAGATAATGTATTTCCGAATGGCAGTACTTCAATTACTGCTCCGACCGTGACTTGTCCTTTATCCAAATGGTTACGGATTCCCCCACCGTTTTGCAGAGCAATTACCGCTTTAGGATCGTATTCTTTTGCTTTTTCCAGCATTCCATCCGTTATTAAGTTTCCTAGTGCTGTTTCATTCGCACGGACACTTTCCGTTATATTCTCTTCTCCACGACTTCTTGGATTTGGCAGATCCACTTCTAATGTTGCGCCAATTTCTTTACCAAACGTTTCATCAATTTTCCCAGAATATTTTAGAAGTGCTTCCGCTGCTTCTGCGTCATTCACTTTGTCTTTTAAGCTGATTAATTCGCCAGCATGTCCTGTTATGACACCTTGCTTATCAAATTCTACGTCTAACGTTCCCAGATGAGTCAAGTATTGATCAGCTTGAACTATGACTGTAGGATCTTTGCTTTCTCCACTAGCATTTTTGTCGACAATGACCGGTTCTGACAGTTTCGTATGTGAATGCCCACCGACGATAATATCGATGCCTTCAACGGCTTGAGCTAGAAGCAAATCATTTCCTACAGACGGATCACTATCGAATCCAAGATGATTTATCGAAATAATTTTATTGACTCCTTGGCTCTCAAAGTAGGCTACGGCTTTTTCAGCTGACTCTTTATAATCCAAAAACTCTACTGCTCCTGGACTAGCGACAAACGCTGTGCTTTCAGTCGTCAATCCGAAGATACCAACCTTTTCCCCATTCACTTCTTTGATTAAGCCTTTATGAATTTCTCCCAATGCCGGTGTGCTCGTAAATTCTGTTTTGCTTACTAGGTTTTTCAGAGCTGGGTCTTTAGAGAAATCAATGTTGGTGCCGATTACAGGGAAATTAGCGCCTTTCACAAAATTCGCCAGTGATTGGTGACCGTTTTTACTATCACCTAAATCAAACTCATGATTACCAAATACCATTGCATCCAGACCCATTAAATTCATCAGTTCTAGATCAGCTTGTCCTTCAAACTCTGAGAAATATAATGTTCCCGAGAACACATCTCCCCCATGAAGAAGCAATGCATCTGGCTTGTCATTTCGAACTTCTTTAATAGCGGTTATGGCTTTCGGCATTTCCGCAACGCGTGCATGCGTGTCATTCATATGCATCAATGATAAGGTGAAATCGCTTGGTTGTAGCTGGTTGGCACGATGGATGAATGAGGAGAATGCACCTCGTGTGACAGGCTCATTCGGTCTAAAATCACTCAGTTGATCCGTTAAACCAAGATTCGCAAGGATTTGCACACCTCTTCTGTGTGACTCTCCTACATTCGATAAGTTAATTTCCACTTTCTTGCCTGTATCGTATTTCTCAAGATCTAATGCATTCACTAGTACGTTTGCCATTTGCTGACGTGTCAGGGCGGCTGTTGGTTTGAAATTCCCATTTGAGTCCCCTTTAAATACATTGGCATTCGCTAGAGTTGCCATTTCTTTTGCATAGAAACTGTCACCAGAAATATCTTTAAACTTTTTTAATACATCCGCCACATCAGTTGGTTCTTCAAAGTCCCCTAACTTTGCCAAGATTAACGCTGCGTGACGACGCTCAATTGAATGCCCAGGCTTGAACTGATTTTCCGAATAGCCACGAATGATTTGTTGATCCGTCAACGCTTTAATGGCTTCATAATGAGTGTTGTCCTTTGATACATCGGTATACCATTGCTCAGCCGCATCTACAGAACCCCCCGCCAATACAATCGCGCTAGCGACAGCAAAAGTCGCTCCAAACCTATGCACTTTTCTTTTATTCATCTTTTTACCCCCCACTGTAATAGTCTGATAGTTGTACATATTCATACTACCAGAATATACCCCCATTTTAATAGAGTGTCAGTATTTTTTTGGAAGTTTTCAATGAACGTACTTGTTATTTTATCTTTACCCATAAAAAAACGAGTCGAAGTGATTCGCTTCGACTCGTTATCACTTTGCCAACTCTGCTAGTAAGCTATGTGCACGATGTTTATTATTCGTCTGTCCTGCTTCCTGCGCTCCAATACAAACAGGACAGCCATATTCACAACGACATTCCGCTACATGGTCCGCTGCAAGCATCAATAAATCTTTCCAGCGGCTGTAAATGTTTTCACTCAAACCAATTCCACCTGGATAGCTATCATAAATAAAGAATGTCGGCCGCTCCATGTGAATCGCTTTCACTTGCGGTACGACATGGATATCACTTCGATCACATTTGATGAATAGCGGCACCAGTGATTGAATTGCATACGCTGCAGCTGTCATCGCGTCAGTCAAGTCGGATTTCTCCCAACCTTCGGGTACATCGAACGTTAACCACGTGCCTGACGTATGCATTTCTTCCGCAGGCAACGAGATCGGACCTGAACCAATATTGTCATGCGTATCAAATTTGATTTTCTTAAAGATTGTCGGAATGGCGAGCACCGCTAAGTCTCCATAAGCTAGCGTACGCTCCCCATCTTCCATTCGCTTATCTTCACTAATGACTTTCAGTTCAACCGCGAGATTTGCATCGGTGAAATAATCGACATCGACGACGGTCACGTACGCTTTCTTTTCTTCCCAATCCAGTTCCTCTACTTGATACTGCGTTCCTTGATGTAAATAGATCGCCTCTTCATGCAGCAATGTCATCGCACTGAAGCGGTCCATCTCCCCAATGACGCGAGTTTCTTTCGGAAATGATTGATCAATGATGATGACGTTTTCTTGTGAAGCGGAACGTAAACTGATTTCTCCAGCGGGAAAACGATCCGTCATCCAATGCCATTTATCCGATGTTTGTAACAACACACCTTCAGTTTGCAAAAACGCCAGTAATTCCTGTACTTCAAATTCGCCATATATCTCAGTAGAGCTAAATGGTAGTTCGAATGAGGCGCATTTCAGATGATCCATCAATATCAGCATATTGTCCGGATGAATATGGATTTCTTCCGGCTGCCTGCCGAGCAAATATTGCGGATGTTGAATAATATATTGATCAAGCGGCATCGATTGCGCTACATAAATGATCAGCGCGTCTTCCTGGCGTCTACCCGCCCGACCTGCTTGCTGCAGTGCACTCGCAATATTTCCCGGGTAACCTGTCATGATACATGCTTGTAATTGGCCTATATCAATACCGAGTTCCAGTGCATTTGTACTGACGACAGTGCGAATATCACCATTTTTCAGTCCACTCTCGATGGTTCTACGTTCTGATGGTAAATAGCCTCCACGATAGCCCATTACAGTCTTATCGAATAATTTTTTCTTTGTTAGTTCTTTCATATACGTTACGAGCATTTCTACGCGCACTCGACTTCGCGCAAAAATGATCGTTTGAATATGCTTTTGATATAAAAATGCGCCTAAATCACGAACCTCAAGCACTGCACTTCTCCGTATGCCAAACACATCGTGGACAATTGGTGGGTTATAAAAAACAAAATGTTTCTTGCCGCGTGGTGCTCCGTTTTGGTCAATCAACACCATATCTTTATTCGTCAGATTATCTGCCAATTCCTTAGCATTTGAAATCGTTGCAGACGTACAAATAAAAATTGGGTCACTACCGTAAAATCGACAAATACGCTGTAACCTTCTTAAAACATGCGCCACGTGACTGCCGAAAACACCTTTATACGTATGGAGTTCATCGACCACGATATATTTCAAGTTCTCAAACAATGAAATCCATTTAGTATGGTGAGGCAATATTGCAGAGTGGAGCATATCTGGGTTCGTTAAAATAATATGTCCGGATTTTCTAACTTTGGTCCGCAAGCCAGGTGCGGTATCTCCGTCGTAAGTGTGACTTAAAATCGTTTCGCCACTCGCTTCAATTAAATCATGCAAATCCGCTAGCTGATCTTGAGCCAATGCTTTCGTTGGAAATAAATACAGTGCACGCGATGATGGTTCATCCAAAATCGACTGCAATACTGGCAGGTGATAGCATAATGATTTCCCTGAAGCAGTCGGAGTTATGGCCGTAATTGAGTGACCTTCACGCACTTTGTCAAATGCTTGTCGCTGATGACTGTATAACTGCGAGATTCCCTTCGTTGCCAGCGCTTTACGAATCGACGCATGCAAGACGGGAGGAAACTCCGCCATGACGGCCTCTTGCTCTTTAAGCGTCTCGATATAGGCGATATTTGGACCGAAGCGTGAGTCAGCGAATAGTTCTTGAATGGTATCGGGTATACTATGTTTATTCATTCACATGGTCCTCTCCTCGATCTGCGTTCATTGCATCCAAAACCGTTTGCAAAGTATAGCGTGCTGCACGGATAGATAGAATAAAACGCTTTTTCCCAGTCGCTTTATAGAAAGACTGTACGACGAATTGAGTCATGGAATCCTTTAACGAATCCACTTGCACTTCATGCACATACCGTGGCTTTTCCTTCTGTATCCACACCTTCATCTCTTCGGCCCACTGCGCGATTGCCTGGTGACTAACATCGGCATACGGCTTCACTTCTTCAAAGAAATCTGGTTCATGATCCGTCTCTCTCATATGATAAAAACGCTGTTCACATTCATCACAAATTGTCAGCAATAACTTTGTGTCTTCTATCTTACTCATTTATATAAAACTCCTTTAGTATTTCATTGTGATAAAACATCTTATCCTTTATTTTATCAGATATTCAACTACAGCTCCACTTTCTACGAACAAACATTCCAAGCCGTCACGAATTTGACTACTTTTAACTCGTTGGAAACTTTCTTTTTGGTAACTCGTCTAATAGTCGGTATGATATGATGTAGAGTACGAGGTGGTCACATTGGCGATACGTTATCCAAACGGAAAAAAGTTCAATCCTTCCGTGTCTTCTACGAAAAAGAAATCCTATGACTACTCCTTCAGTAATCGGGGTAAATCATTAGAAGACGAACTTAACGACACAAATGAATACTATTTGGCACATGGTCTTGCCGTCATCCATAAAAAGCCGGTCCCCATACAAATCGTCAATGTTCGCTATCCTGCAAGAAGTGCTGCAGTGATCACTGAAGCGTATTTCCGTACGCCTTCGACAACGGACTATAATGGTGTGTGGAATGGATATTATGTGGACTTTGAAGCGAAGGAAACGAAAAATAAAACTTCATTGCCACTGCAAAATATTCATATGCATCAAGTGCAGCACATGAAGCAAGTAATCGACCAATCCGGACTTGCTTTTTTTATTGTGAACTTTACATTGTTAGATCGATATTTCTTACTGCCATTCGAGGAATTTTATCCTTTGTGGCAGCGCATGGAAGAAGGCGGAAGAAAGTCCATTACGCTTTCTGAAATAGAAGAACGATCTATCGAAATCAATACCGGTTTTCATCCACGGTTAGATTATATACAAGCCGTGGCGGATTGGATCAAGCGCAAGACAGATTAATGAAAGCGAAAGGCAGGAAATATTATGAGTGATAACATAAACTCGAGAACGGCAAGAAGGAAGAAACAAGTGACGGAGCAACCAAAGCGTCCGCAAAAAAAGCTCCCTACTGAATTATGGAAGAAAATACTTCTAGGAATTGCGGCGCTTTTCCTTTTAGTGCTAGTTGGCGGGGCTTCTTTATTTGCTTATTATGCAAGTACAGCACCCGACTTAGATGAAGAGTTGTTGAAAGATCCCCTCACCTCTAACTTCCTAACAAAAGACGGCGATATATTCATGAAGTTCGGTGCAGAGAAACGGGAATTCGTGCCATATGAGGAAATCCCCGAGCAAATGAAAGATGCGATTCTTGCTACGGAAGACGTTCGTTTCTTCAAGCATGGTGGGATCGATTTTTATCGTCTTGGAGGAGCGGTAATTGCTAACTTCCGCAGCGGTTTTGGATCACAAGGTGCTTCGACATTAACACAACAAGTCATCAAAAACTCATTCTTGAAGAATGAAAAAACGTTGAAGCGTAAAGCACAGGAAGCTTGGCTTGCGCACAAGTTGGAAAAAGAATATACAAAAGAAGAAATTTTCGAGATGTACTTTAATAAAGTTCTCATGTCAGGTACTCGCTACGGTATCGGCACAGGCGCAAATTTCTTCTACGGTAAAAAAGTAGGCGAACTGGACTTACCTGAAATGGCCATGCTAGCGGGTATGCCACAGTCTCCAAACGGCTATAATCCGTTTAAACATCCAGAACGTGCAGAAAAGCGTCGTAATATTGTCCTCACACTTATGGAACGTCATGGAAAAATCTCCACTGCTGAAATGAATGAAGCAAAAAAAGTTCCAGTCACTTCTACTCTATTGGCTGAAGAAGATCGTGAAGTGTTCGGTAAATACCCAGCTTATGTAGATGCGGTACTGGATGAAATCGAAGCAGCTGGTTTCACCGATCTCTTATCTGAAGGAGTTACTGTACAAACCGCTTTGGATCCGAAAGTTCAAGAAACAGTAGAGGCCGCAATCAATGATCCAAGCTATTATGAATCGGATGAAATGGAAGCCGGTATGACAGTGTTGGATACGAAAACAAGTGCGATCGTGGCTATTGGCGGCGGACGGAATTACTCGGGACGAAACTTGAATTTTGCTGAAGTCAAACGTGCGCCGGGTTCTAGTGTTAAGCCCATTTTATCGTATGGCCCGGCTATTGAAGAACTAGATTGGTCTACAGGCCAAAAGGTAGTGGATGAACCTTACAGTTATAAAGGTTCAGGTACAGCGATCGGTAACGCAGATGGAAAATTCCTCGGTACATTGACTATGCGACAGGCACTGTATTGGTCCAGAAACATACCGGCAGTCAAGACCTTTGAAAAAGTAGGACCGAAGAAAGCCGAAGCCTTTGCTAAGAAGCTTGGGTTTACGTACAAAAATATAGATTCTTCCAATGCGCTTGGTGGCGGGGATGAATTCTCCACAGTGCAAATGGCAGGTGCTTATGCTGCTTTCGGTAATGGCGGTATTTACACCAAACCCCATGCTGTTAAAAAGCTTATATTGCGTGATGGCAAGACGGAAAAGAATTTACGTCCGGACCCTGTAACGGCAATGAAAGATTCCACAGCTTACATGATTACAGATGTATTACGTGATGTACTTACCGAGTATGAAGCAACAGGAACTCGAGCAAATATTAGCAATATGGACATTGCAGGAAAGACAGGTACAACAAATTATTCTGCTGATAGAATGAAGAAAGATAATATGAAAAGTCATTATGTACCCGATACGTGGTTCACAGGCTATACAACGGAGTACACTATTTCTACTTGGGGAGGTTACGGAAATTACTCACCGATTAAGACCTATGACCAAGGACGCTACGTACCACAAAATCTATTCAGAACTGTGATGAGTAGCATTGCAAATGATCCAGGGACATTCGTACAACCAGACTCAGTCGAAGAAGCGGCAATTGTGAAAGGTAGCGACCCGATCATGCTTGCCAGTTCATTCACTTATAGTAATCTCGTCAGTAATGAATTATTTGTCAGAGGTACATTACCTAAAAAAACGTCGATTCCTGAAAAAATTTCCATTCCAAGTCCGGATGGATTAACTGCACAATTCGATGCAAATTCCAATACGGTTCAATTACAATGGAATTATGATGTACCAGATAAATACAGCAGTCTCGGAAGTCCTACATTCAACGTAAGTGTCTCTGTTGATGGTGGTGCAGCACAAAGTATCACGACGACCTCCGATAAACAAACGACATACTCTGGTGTGGAATACGGTAAGAACTACACATTCTATGTCAGTGCCAACATGGGCGGGTATACAAGTGGCTCGGCTACAGCTTCCCTTTTGATAAAAGGCGCTGATGAACCGGTTATTGAAGATGAGCCAATCGTTGAGCCCGATGAAAACCCAGATGATCAAAATAATATTGAAGATGAGCCATCAGACACTGACTCAAGTGATGGCAATGACTCCGATAATGAAGATCCAAATCAATCGGAACAAGACGGCTCGAACAATCAAGATGGCAATAACTCCGCTAATGACCAGAACAACCAAGACCAGAATCAGGACCAAAATCAAGGTCAGCCTAACCAAGGACAAGGAAATCAGGGGAACCAAGGGAATCAAGGACAAAACCCTAACGATGCCGGTGAAACGTCATCTGACTCCTCTTCCAATTAAAAAAGAGCGATTTTACACGCAAACTACGTGTAGAATCGCTCTTTTTATTTATTGTTGAACGCGTAACCGCGCTGCTTTCTTTTTCATTTCATCATATAGCATGGTTAATTGAATGACAGCATAATGACTGTTTTTTTGATGTTTAATGAACTCGATTCGTTCTTCGTAATTATTTGGCGCAAGTACATGATGCCGTGTGCCTGTGTGTGGATTTTCCATCTGTTCACTTTGCTCAATTAACGATTCGAGCTGAATGATGGCCGGCTGTATTAATTCCACTTTACGTGGATCATTTACAGCATATATTTTTTCTAATTCAGGTTGTTGCTGTTCCCATATATCGAGTACTTGTTGTACGTTTTCCTTTAATTGTTCATACGTCATTTCACTTTCATCCTTTTTCGGCCTTCGCGGCATAAATCCAATAACGGACATTCTGGACAGTTGGGATTTTGCGCTTTGCAATGATAGCGACCAAAGAAAATCACTTGATGATGAGTTTGAGTCCACTTTTCCATCGGTGTCCACCGCATGATTTTTTCTTCTACATCAATCGGGCGATCTTTCCAGCGATTCATACCTAGTCTCTTCGCTACGCGTTCGACATGTGTATCGACAGCTAATGCCGGCACGCCGAACGCATTCGACACGACGACATTGGCTGTTTTCCTACCCACACCTGGCAGCGTCATCATGACATCTCGATTAGGAGGTACTTCCCCACCAAACTCTTCAATCAACCGAAGGCTAAGCGCTTGGATATTTTTTGATTTATTACGGAACAAACCGATCGAACGTATATCTTGCTGTAATTCCTCAATGGGAACGGCCAAATAATCTTCTGGTGTCTCATATTTCTTAAACAGCTCTGCAGTCACTCGGTTGACTAACACGTCCGTACATTGTGCAGATAAAAGTGTCGCAATCAGCAATTCAAAAGCGTTCTTATGAACGAGTTCACAATGCGCTTCAGGAAACATCTCGTCGAACGTTTGCAGGCATGTTTGCCACTGTGTTTTTGTCAGCATCGTTTCACCTACTCCCGTTCTTCGAGCCAATTATAGAAAGGCACATCTTTAACCGCTGTTTTCACTTGCGGTGTTGTTGCTATCGTTGTTGGACGAAACGCTTTCGTTTGTTTTTCAACATCACGCATCGTTTTAACATTTTTCTTTTTCCATTCAAATAAAATTCGGTCTATGTAGCGCAAACTCATTTTCTGTGCTAATACGGCTTCTCTTAATGCCGCGCGAATAATTTCAGTTGAATGACCATCTTTATCAATCCACATACCGATTGTTTCAAATTCCATAGGGGATAAGAAGCGGCCGAATTCTTGCTCGAACAACGAGAAGATTTCTCCCTCTTCTTGCTTGACTACTTCCTCCTCGGTTTCCATCGATTGTTTTTCGACTTCATCTATCAATCGTTTCCATAAAGGATAAAAGGAAAATTGTTCATGCAATACTTTATTTTCATCGGTACTTTGCTCAATAGAAAACAATCCTTTTTGCATCATACGTTGCAGACAATTTGTAACCTCTTTCTCTTGCAGTTGCATACGATTCGCGATATCGGTAGGGGTCGGGAAATAGTTCCCAGCTCCTTGAAATGCGATTAAATGCAATAATACCATGGCGTCACTATCTGAAATCAGCAGTTGTTTATAATGTTGAAAAAAGAGCTGAGAAATAGAAACATTTCCCTGCTCCATCCAAATTTTCAGCCGCTCATCTTGTTGCATATTTGAAACTTCCTCTCATCAGCAACTTTTCGGTTGCTTCTGTTTTACGCTTTCCAATGATCTCTTACAAATTGATCGATACGTGCAATACCTTCTTCCAACTGATCGATTGATGTTGCGTAAGAAAGGCGGATTGTCGTATCAGAACCAAATCCAGTACCTGGAATGACCGCTACTTTAGCTTCTGTCAATAATGCTTGTGCAAAATCATCTACGTTTGCATAGCCCGTTTTCTTAACTGCTTCCTGTACGTCAGGCAATAGATAAAATGCACCTTGTGGCTTCAATACATCAAAACCTGGGACAGCAGAAAGTTTAGGGTACGCCTGATTTAAACGGGATTCAAAATCTTTTCGCATGACTTCTACAGTGTCTTGAGATCCGTTATATGCTTCAATTGCTGCATATTGCGAAGTCGTCGTCGGATTGGATGTAGAATGGCTTGCAAGATTCGTCATCGCGCCAACTACTTCTTCATCACCTGCGATATATCCTATTCTCCAGCCTGTCATTGAATGGGATTTCGAAACACCATTAATAATGAATGTGCGATCTTTTGCATCGTCTGAAAGCTGCGCAATCGATACATGTTCTTTCCCATCATAAACAAGCTTCTCATAAATTTCATCTGAAATGATCCATACATCTTTTTCACGGCAAACTTCCGCAATCGCCGTGAGTTCTTCTTTCGAATAAATCATACCTGTTGGATTACCCGGTGAGTTGATGATGATGGCTTTTGTTTGATCCGTGATGGCATCTCTAATTTGCTTGGCTGATACTTTGAACCGCTCTGCAGCTGTCCCTTCAACGAACACAGGAGTACCTTCTGCAAGTTTCACTTGTTCAGGATAACTGACCCAGAATGGCGAAGGAATGATCACTTCATTACCTTTATTAAGCAGCACTTGGAAAAGTGTATAGAGCACGTGCTTCGCTCCAATACCGACTAACACTTCCTTGCGCGTATACGTCAATCCTTGGTCTCTTTTCAATTTGTCAATTATGGCATCCTTTAGTTGCGGAAGACCACCGGCCGGAGTATATTTCGTCTTCCCATCCTGCATTGATTGATACGCTGCTTCTAAGATGTTTTTAGGCGTATTATAATCCGGTTCGCCAGCTCCGAGTCCAATCACATCGATACCGGCTGCCTTCATTTCTTTTGCCTTCGCTGTAATCGCTAATGTTGTAGATGGTGATAAAGTATTTACTCTGGACGCTAATTGCTTTTTCAAATTGACCGCTCTCCTTTTAGTCCTAATTCCATTTTTCTCTATAATTTTGAAATTCGCTTTAACCATTTTCCATCGGCAAAATTCAGATACGCGTAGTTTAAGAAATCCTCGTCATCCAGATAACTGACTTCCCAAAACGGGGTGTCATTTTCCATACCTAATGAGGCATTGAGGACTTTTTTAACGTTCTTCTCTTTTTTTACGATGTCCGTGGCTTTCGGCTTAGTAATACCATCTTTAATGGATACAGCTTTCAGAATTTTCGTCGTCTTTTCTTCCACAAAGATGATTTTTTCATGGTTATTTTTATCTGTACCATAGACGGTAATCCATGACGTCTTCCCATGAAAATGATCCATCTTGTCAACTTTTTCAAGAACGTTATTTGCCAATACGGCTTTTTTCACTACTTTTTCAGATGCAGCAAACGGTTTCTCTGCTTGATAGAAAACGATACACGTAATCGTGAACCCGAGCGCGAGTAAAAATAGGAATAGAAACTTAATCCAGTTGAGCATAAGTGCCACTTCCTATCGAATGAACCGCTGATTTTTTTCGATTCATTTTCTAACCTGCTTTCTTTTTGTACATCAATCATTATAACAATTTTCGATCTCGTTAACTAGACCTTCCAAAGATACTTTTTTTACTGATGACGTAGGTAAAGCTTGTAAAAAGGATGTACCGTAGGATTTCGTATCTATGCGTCGATCCAATATGATGAAGAATCCTTGTTCATCTGATGAACGGATCAATCTACCAAATCCCTGTCTGAAACGCAGTATAGCTTCCGGTAAACCCAGATGGATGAATGCATTTTTATGCTCCGCTACTAGAGCCTTTGAACGAGCTTTAAATAAAGGTTCCTCAGGTGAAGTAAACGGTAAACGAACGACTACCACTGCCGATAATTGTTCACTCGGTACATCGACACCTTCCCAGAAGCTTGTCGTGCCGAATAATACGGCTTTCTTTTGCTGTTTAAACGTCTTCAGCAACTTATGACGGCTTCCGGAGCTGACACCTTGTGCAATGAGCATGTATTCTTCCTGTAATGACTCGCTGTCGATTACCGCTTGATGCGTTTTCTTCAACATGTCGTGAGACAAGAACAATGCAAATACGCGTCCTTCAATCGCAACCGCTGTTTGAATTAACGCGTCTGCCACCGCTTCGATGTACTCTTCATTTGAAACTTGCTGAATATCAGGCATATCTTCCACGATCAAAGTATGAGCACCTTCATAAAAGTTTGCTGGAGCATCAAATGTGTATAGCGGCACGCTGGAGGGCAATCCTGCCTGGTCTAGTACGAAGCGGTCCTGTAGCCCTGCGGTTAACGTTCCGGACGTCCAGACGATGCCTGCCTCTTCCTCAAACGTATCCACAAAATCACGGATCACTTCTGAACCGTTTACAGGACTTTTCTTGATCTGTAAACTACCAGGTAAACTTCGGCTGTCTTTCTCCATCCAAATGGTGTTGTTTGATTTTGGCTGTTCCAAAAATAATTCAATCCACTCGCCAGCTTTGATTTTCATTTCATTGACCCAATAAAACCATTCATTTAGTGCTGCTTGCTCATGTAATGTCAATTCATTCGACAAATTTTGAATGGGCATTGCATAGTTTTCGGTTACACTAATATATTCATTCATCTTACGTAACACTTTGTCGAAAATTTCATTCGACCGCAGACGTTTGGACAATGGCTTCACCGTTCTTGTCGACTGCTTATTGTCATAATTCGAGTTGGAATTCATCAGTACAAGCATTGACTCATCGAATGCGAACATGAATTCATTGAATGACTGTTGAAGCCGTTCAGTAGAAATTTTATGATTGAAACGAAATCGTTTTAAGATATCTTGAATATCAAACAATAGTTGGCAGCTACTAAAGCCGTTCAACTGACTCATTACATATTTCCATTTCGTATAGGAAAACACTTGTTGGTGCGTCCGTATTGCCGCTTGATTCATTTGGTGGGCTTCATCGATCACTAACCCACTGATCGAATGAAACAACGGATCATAACGTTGCTGGTCGTTCACCAACATCGAATGATTCGTTAATAGCACCATCGACTGCTGACAGTTCTTTAATGTATGCGTATAAAAGTCCGCCACTCGTTCGTCCTTCTTCACCCGCATCGAACGCTTACGGATGCGGTCGATAAACAGCTGACCGCCACCTGATACATTGACCTCGTCTAAATCACCAGTAGTCGTTTCTGTTAACCAAACCAATAACTGCATGATGGTAATCGAATCGTCATACACTTCATCATTAAAATGCAAGAGTTCCTCAAATTTCCCGAATGAAATATAATTCGCCATGCCTTTAACCACAGTCGTTGGAATGGTCATTTCCAAAGCTTTTTCAAGCTTCTGGACTTCTTCTGCAAGTGTGTCGACCAAGTGGTTCGTATACGTACTAATGACAACAGGCTGCTTCGTTTCATATGCACGAATTAAAGCAGGCACTAAATAACCGATCGTCTTGCCAGCGCCTGTTGGAATCTCCACAGCGATTTGCTTCTTCTCAACAAAAGCTTGCCATGTCAAATCCATTAACTGTGCTTGGCCTTCTCTAACGTGATACGACGGATGAATTTTCTGCATGATGCGATCTTTCGCCATATTATCTGCTGGAAATTCTATCGGCTCCGGCCATGAGGTAGTGGCTGGTTTTGATTTCAAATACGGGATTCCACGAAATAGCGCATAGTCATTGGACGTTTCCTTTCCACGTACATGCTTAAGCGCTTCATAAAATAATGTCGATACATCAGATTTCATTGCGAATGAACGCTCATGCATACGATTCAACGTCTCTTTAGGCAAGGTTTTAATTTTCTCAATGGCCTTCAACAAAAACAATGCGGTCGCTTCTGCATCATCGTCCGCTCGGTGTGCTTGCTTTAACGAAATGTTTAATGATTCGGCAATATCTTGCAAACGATAGCCAGGTAAAGTAGGATACATAATCTTCGCCAATTCTACAGTATCAATGGTCTTGCCATGCCATTTTGACACACCACAACGAACCAGTTCTTTTTGTAGAAAGGATACGTCAAAGTCTGTATTGTGCGCGACAAAAATACATCCCGCAAGCAAATCCGCCACTTCTTCCGCAATCTTTTCAAAAGGAGCAGCATCCTTCACCTCTTCATCACCAATGGACGTCAGTTGGTGAATAAAAGGCGGAATCGGGCGCTGCGGATGCACGTAACGCATATATGTATCTATTATTTTATTATTCTCAATAAAAACAATTGCAATTTGAATGATCCGATCCCCATTTGAAGGCGAATGACCAGTTGTTTCCAAATCGACAACTGCATATTTGCTTGTAGACATACCATCATCAACTTCCTCTTTGGTTTCTAATGCAAATTGTATCACACTTACCATGACGACTCACGTCTTGCATCGGCGTTAATGGGAAGAAAAAAGAAAGGGCTAGTTGGAAAGTGGTTCGGGATCGAAGCTCCAGCTGGGGGACGCTTTCCGGGAGGCGCAATCCCAAGGTGTCACCCCAGCTGGAGTTTCTACCCTACCTTGAAAGTGGTGGGACTTGAACCACTCACTGTAGTTAGTATGGTAATTATTCTTATCTTGAAACTTGGTTAAGTCTAAGTTCAAATTCCTGTAAATCCTCATTACAATCTCTAATTCAATAAGCTTCGGAGGGGTCACTTCAAACGCGTCCCCTCCGAAGCGCCATTCCCCACCCCAACAGCCTATTCCATGTTTTCATTAAACAAACCCCCATTTGAATAACTCTCAAATGGGGGTTCAGTACTCTTTAGAATATAGCGACGCCTGGTTTTTCCGTGATAACTTCCTTCACACGATTCTGCTCATCCATGATCAACACAGTCGGCTGATGAGTACGAGCCTCTTCATCTGACACGTACACATAAGAAAGAATGATAACAATGTCACCCGGCTGCACAAGACGTGCTGCAGCTCCATTGACACAAATTACTCCACTGCCTGGCTCTCCTTCAATAATATACGTTTCGAAGCGGGCACCGTTATTATTATTGACGATCTGCACCTTCTCATTCGGCAACATTCCGGCAGCCTCTAATAGCGCTCCGTCGATTGTAATGCTCCCTACGTAATTCAAATCGGCTTCCGTAACAGTAGCACGGTGTAATTTTCCATTCATCATCATTCTAAACATTTTTCTCATCCTTTATAGTTGACATAATAATATTATCTATCAATCTTGCGTGAGTAAATTGTACTGCTGCTGCCAAGATTACTTCATCAGTATCATCGATATTCTCTTCCAATGACGGATACGCAAGTACGTCGACATAATCAATCGTACCGGATGTTTCTTCTTCAATCGCTTTGCGCACAATCTTCGCTACTTCTTGAAGTGGAACGCCTTCATAATAACTGCGTTTCCCCTGAGAGAGTGCACGATTGATTGCACTCGCTTCATTTCGTTCATGTTCAAGTAATCGCACATTACGTGAGCTTTTCGCAAGCCCGTCTTCTTCACGCACAGTAGGTACACGTGCGATCGATGTGCGGAGATTAAAGTCTTGTACAAACGTTTCAATAATCGCTAGTTGCTGCGCATCTTTCATTCCAAAATATGATTCATCCGGATCAACAATGCTGAATAACTTCAACAGCACTTTCAACACTCCGTCGAAATGCCCTGGTCTTGAAGCTCCGCAAAGACGCGAAGCTTGTTCTCCAGGCAAAATGCTGATACCGCTCTTACGAGGATACATTTCATCAACAGAAGGGATAAATAAATAGTCGACTCCTGCTGTGGAAGCCAATTCTGCGTCATGTTGCTCATCGCGTGGATATGCATCGTAATCTTCTCCCGGGCCGAACTGCGCAGGATTGACGAAAATACTCATGACGACAATATCATGGTCTTTTCTAGCTTCTTCTACCAATTCCATATGACCTTCATGAAGGAAACCCATTGTCGGTACGAAACCTACAGTGCGTCCTTCACGTTTTCTTGGATTTAGAATATTTTTCAATTCGGCGATCGACCGGACAATTTGCATGGTGGCACTAGCATTCATAGCGTCTTGCCTCCGTACAATGCTTCGAGTTCTTCTTCCTTCATCGTAAAGCGATGGCTTTCAGAAGGGAACGATCCGTCCTTAACGGCCAAATTATAAAGTCTCATCGCACCTTCAATATCTTTACCTACTTCCGCGTAGCTTTCGACGAATTTCGGTAGTTTATGATTGCCGTAGCGCACCATATCGTGGAATACAAGTACTTGGCCATCTGCTTCAGCACCCGCACCGATTCCGATGATAGGAATAGATACTGCCTCCGCAACTTCTCTCGCCAATTGGAAAGGAATACATTCCAGTACAATCATAAACGCACCCGCTGCTTCACAAGCTTTAGCATCTTCAATCAACTGTTTAGCTGCAGCGGCCGTTTTCCCTTGTACTTTATATCCGCCACTAACTCCAGCTGACTGCGGAAGCAATCCTAAGTGTGCACATACTGGCATGCCAGCTGTCGTCATCAACTTGATTTTATCGATAACTGCTCCACTGCCTTCGACTTTCAGTGCATTCGCAGACGTTTCCTGGAATAAACGTAAAGCATTCTGTAACGTGGTATCAGCAGATCCGTGATACGTACCAAATGGCATGTCTACGATAACGAAAGTATCTTTCGCCCCTCGTCGAACCGCTTTACCGTGGTGACTCATTTCATCAAGTGTTACATGTGCTGTCGAATCATAGCCTAGCACGACCATACCAAGAGAATCTCCGACAAGAAGTACATCAATTTCCGCTTGTTCTGCAATTTGCGCTGTCGGATAATCATATGCAGTCAGCATACTGATCTTTTCACCATTTGCTTTCATTTTCGAAAAATCTGTTGTAGATTTCATTGTTCATCTTCTCCTTTACGTCTGATTTCAGCAGGCGTTTGGTAGGCAAAAAACCAAAAATAAAACCCTACTGATCCAAATTTGGACAGAAGGGTTGCGTAAGCGTTTCATTATGCTTCCTCCGTCCCTGTCTAAATAGATCAAGGCAGAACTTGTATAGAATTCATTTGCCAAACAGGTGCAGCTCTCAAATCGATACCGCCCTATGCGTACACTATATCAAAACAGTAAGTTTATGTATAGTTTTAATTCTTAATTTCAATGTCTGCGGAATAAATTCCACGTACAGTGCCGTCTGCAAGTTGTAGTTCTAGCATACCATCATGGGAAATACCAAGTGCAATACCTTCAACCGTTTCATGGACCATACTCGCCTTGATGTTCTTACCCGTTATCGCAGCATAGCTCTCCCATAAAATTTTAATCGGCGCAAATCCTTTTTCGACATATAAATCTGTATATTGTTCAAGATACTTAAGAATGGCCGCCACTAATTGTGCACGGTCAATCATTTCCCCTTTTTCAATGCGTAATGAAGTCGCAATCATTTGTAGTTCTTCAGGGAAATCAGACTGCTGCTGATTGGCGTTGATCCCCATCCCTAAGATAATCGCTTTGACGCGGTCGGGATCGGACTGAAGCTCTGTCAGGATACCTGTCACCTTTTTGCCATTGATTAAAATATCATTTGGCCACTTAATAACTGGTTGAATATCCGCCACTTCTTCAATTGCTCGTACAATTGCGACCGCTGCAACCAAAGTCAGTTGCGGTGCATATTGAGGTGCCAAATCAGGGCGAATGATCAGACTCATCCAAATTCCTCGATTTGCTTTTGACGTCCAAGGTCTAGCCAAACGTCCTTTGCCTGCTGTTTGTTCTTCCGCAATAACTAACGTGCCATCCTGCGCTCCGTTTTGCGCGTCTTCATGTGCAATGGTCTGTGTAGTAGGCACGGTTGTGAAATATTTAATGATCCGACCATAGCGTTCGGTCGTTAAATATTCAGTGATATTCCCTTGATTCACCAAATCGGGTGCATCGATTAAGTAATAACCTTTTTTACGCTGTGACCCGATTTCATAGCCCTCTTCTTCAAGTTCTTTAATATACTTCCAGATCGCTGTGCGCGAAAGACCGAATTCATCGGCAATATCTTGCCCAGATATAGGCTCACCTTGTGCGGCAAACAATCGTTTCAATAATTCACTTTTCACAGGAGATTTCATTTATAAACCATTCCTTTATCGCCAGTGCGTCATTTTCAATTTGTCCGTAGACAACTGCTCGTTCAATTTTCATAATCCAATCACTTGTCCATTTGCCACCACTTTTTCCTGACCATTTCAATAAGTCGTTCCCAGTGAAAGCCAAGTCTGTGCGTTGCAAAATCGGTAATTGATTTTTATGTTGTTCAATTTGCTGATTGCTTATTTCATGACCTTCATGATTCGTACAATAGATTTTTTCCACTACTTCCAGTACGTCGGTTGGATAGCTATAGAAATCCCATGGATCAAACGCCCGTTGTGTACGTATTGCGAGGGCTTCTTCACACTGTTTCAAAAAACGTTTTTCCTCATTAGATAATTTGAAGTACCTAGCCAGTTCTGTTGCTGACGTATCCGTTACTGCTAGCATCGCCGCGAAGCCGTGGCGCGCGTGAAGAAATGGTGTATAGCGATCCAGTGAATCAAATGCTGCAAACAACTCGGGAAACCGTTCTGGCAAACCAATTTCACGTCCGTAATGAAACGCTCGAGAAGGATTCTGCCCTTGAAACAATTTATCCATTTCTGTTTTGATCCGTTCAATCGCAACATGACGCAACGAAGGAGCTAATGTTTCCATCGTATGCAATGTCTCTGACTCGATTTCAAAATTCAGGACAGAGGAAAAACGCAAAGCGCGGAAAATACGCAGTGGATCTTCCTTCAAACGTTCTCCAGGGTTTCCGACGGAGCGAATGATTTTTTGCCTCAAATCCTTCAGTCCATCAAATACATCAATCAATTCTCCGTCCACTGTCTTAGCGAGTGCATTGATCGTAAAGTCACGGCGTTGCAAATCCGCTTGTAATGATGGTACGACGGGATGACGAAGGTCGCTGTCTGTAGCTTCTGTACGGTATGTCGTCACTTCAATCGGTTCACCATGCATCAGCACAAGGATCGTACCGTGTTCAATGCCTACATCAATTGTGTGTCTAAACACTTCTTTGACTTGATGTGGTGTGGCGGAAGTCGCAATGTCTATATCCAACGGTTTTTTACCAAGCTGGGCATCACGAACTGCACCGCCAACAAAGACGGCTTCATAGCCTGCCGCGTGCAATTCTATAATTACTTGACGGCTCGCTGCAGAACCGAATGAAGTTGTCATTTCATCGCCGCCACTTCATAATATAATTCTTCATATTGCGCCACGATTGATTCGGAACTGAATTCTTTTTGTACCGTTCGCATAGCATTTCTTTTCATTTGTTGATGCATATTGGGATCATTCAGCAGCTGTGTCACACGATCAGCGACGGCTTGTACATCGCCTAGTTCTACTAAGAATCCGTTGACCCCGTCTTCCACAACTTCTGGGATCCCACCGATCGCATTTGCTACAGCTGGCACTCCACAAGCAAACGCTTCAAGCAACACGAGACCGAATGCTTCTTTTTCAGAAAGCAGCAACATCACATCACTGATGGATAATAATTCCGGCAAATCATCGCGCTTACCTAGGAATAAAATATCGTCTTGCAATCCGTTATCCTTAACATATTTCTCCAAATCAAATTTCTCCGGGCCTTCACCCACTAACAACAATTTCGCTTTATGTCGCTGATCCAGCAAACGGAAACTTTCAATAATATCGGGAATACGTTTGACTTTACGAAAATTAGATATATGGATTAGGACTTTTTCATCTGGGGCAATGCCGAGTTCTTTCCGAAGATGTCCCACATCACGTGGATAATACTTTTCTTCATCGATGAAGTTATAAATTGTTCGAATTTCTGTCGTCGGTTGCAACAACTCGATCGTTTCATTGCGTAATGAACGAGATACAGCCGTTACACGATCGGATTTATTAATTCCATAAGACAATGTGTTTTTTAATGCAGGGTCGTGACCGAGAATCGTCACATCGGTGCCATGTAGGGTCGTGATGATACCAATAGATGATTGCGCCATATCTTTCGCCAGAATAGCAGAAATTGCGTGTGGCACTGCGTAGTGGACATGCAGCAAATCCAGCTGTTCCGATTGGATGACTTGCGCGATGCGGTTAGCAAGGGCAATGTCATACGGAGGATACTTGAATACTGCATATCCTTCAATCGTCACTTCATGAAACTGGATATTCGGATGGATATCTAAAAATCGAAATGGTTTACTCGATGTAATATAATGCATCTCATGACCTTTAGCTGCCATTTTAAGCCCTAACTCCGTTGCCACTACACCTGATCCTCCGAGTGAAGGATAACAAATGACACCTACTTTTAATTTTCTTTGTTGCATACATTAACCGCCTCACTGCAAAAGTTTAATCTATAATTTTTTCAAGGCCGTAGATGAATCGTGGAGTAGAAACAGATTCACGAACCGCCAGTAGTATACCCGGCATAAAGGACTTCCGGTCGAATGAATCATGACGAATCTTGAGCAACTCCCCTTCACCACCAAGTAGTACTTCTTGATGTGCGAGTAATCCTGGTAAACGAATACTGTGTATTTTCATACCTTCAATATCTGCCCCGCGTGCACCTTTAAGTGTCTCTTGTTCTTCTGGATGACCTTGGATGTGAGCTGCACGTACTTCACGGATCATCTCAGCCGTTTTGACAGCTGTTCCGGACGGTGCATCTAATTTCCGATCATGGTGCATTTCGAGTATTTCAACGTCTCCCAAATAACGAGCAGCTTGTTGAGCAAATTTCATCATAAGAACGGCACCTATCGAGAAGTTCGGTGCAATGATACAGCTTTTCTGCTGTTCATTAGAAAGGTTCTCTAAATCTGTGAGCATTTCGGCAGTCAATCCCGACGTTCCGACCACTACGTTCATACCTAGTGACAATGCTTCGCTTGCGTTAGCGAATACCGCATCAGGATCTGTCACATCGAGTAATACATTCGGGTGGTGCGCAGCATGCAACGCTGCCAGTGAAGTATAAATTGGTATCCCTTCTTTTGTATCTGTTATGGCTCCATTATGTAGATATTCTCCATCGTGTTTATAATCAAGCACTGCTACAATCTCCATATCTGTTGCTTCCGTGCCTGCCACTATAGCAGTCCCACCCATTCTTCCACGTGCACCTGCTATCGCTAATTTAATCGTCATTCTTTTTCCTCCTTTTTCGTCCAGCGGTCTTTATCTCTAGTGTTGAATTTAGTCAATACAGTATCAAGCGCTTCCGATAAATCGATTTGTTGTGAGTTAGCAAAACAGATGAGGACGAATAATAGATCACCCGTTTCTTCCTCCAAAGTTCGTACGGCTTCAGTAGATTTTTTCTTCTTCATACCGTAGCGATCCTGCACTTCACGGGATAGTTCCCCTAACTCTTCTGTCAGCCGTGCGATAAGTTCCATCGGAGGGAAGTATCCTTCTTTAAATCCAGTTATGTATGTGTCCACATCTTGTTGCAATTGTTCCATCGTTTTAGTCATCGCAATCAACTCCCCTTCCTATCGTATGCATTCTTCTGGCTATTGTCAAAATATAATATTTAGCACATACTATGTATATTGCACGTATCGTTGAATGATAATACGCGCATACATGGGACATGCTACATAGAACGAGAAGCTCAATTACATCAAGAATTAATTAACGGGAGGAGTTTTGTGTTTGTTCGCTGGAATTCGTGTACGTAATATTTTATTGATTATGTTCGGTGCTGCGTTATTTAGTTTCGGACTCGTGAACTTTACGATTCAGCATGAACTGGCAGAAGGCGGGTTTACTGGGATTACCTTGATCTTGCTGTTTGCTTTTAATTGGGACCCTGCTTTACTGAACTTATTGCTAAATATCCCAATGTTTTTAATTGGATGGAAGATGCTCGGCAGACGCTCCTTTATTTATACCGTCATTGGTACAGTGGCCGTGTCGATTTTTATTAAACTCTTCATGAAGTATCAAGCGAATATCCATATGGAAGGCGATCTGTTCCTAGTGGCATTGTTTGCCGGCGTATTCATTGGTGTCGGATTAGGTATTATATTTCGAAGCGGCGGGACGACAGGCGGCTCTGATATTATTGCGAGACTCGTGCATAAGAAATATGGAGTTACGATGGGGAAAACAATGTTTGTGTTTGATGCCGCGATCATTTTATTATCATGGGCTGTCTATTTGGATTACCGCTCGATGATGTATACATTGGTTGCGTTATTCGTCGGCGCACGTGTCATTGATTTCGTACAGGAAGGAGCCTACTCTGCGAGAGGTGCATTCATCGTTACGAGCTCTCCGGATGAAATCGCTAGTAAAATTGCAGATTCAATGGAAAGAGGCGTAACAGTATTTAAAGGGTACGGTCATTTCTCAAAAGAAAATCGCGAAATACTCTATTGCGTAGTTGGAAAAAATGAAATGATTCGATTAAAAAATCTCATCACCTCTGTAGATCCCGAAGCATTTGTCTCCATGATGGAAGTACATGATGTAATGGGTGAAGGATTCACATTGGATGAACAAAAGCGGCCTATCGTTGATTAAATAAATCCTTCTGCATGAGCAGAAGGATTTTTTATTAGTCGCGGTTTGTAAAGATTAAAATCAAACGAACTAGTTCAAGTACAGCTACTGCAGTTGCGGCAACATATGTCATCGCGGCTGCACTCAATACTTTTTTCGCCTGTGGTTCTTCATCATTACGGATAATGCCTAGTTGAACGATTTGATCCATCGCACGTGATGATGCGTTAAACTCTACTGGCAATGTGACAATTTGGAATAGTACCCCAACTGCCATCAACAGAATCCCGATACCTAGCAAAGAGTTCATGCTAGAGAAGATGATCCCGATCATGATGAATACCCAAGATGCGTTAGAAGTTATACTTGCGACTGGCGCCAATCTGTGACGGAAACGCAAGAATGAGTAAGCCTCTTTGTCTTGAATAGCGTGGCCAACTTCGTGCGCCGCTACTGCTGTACCTGCTACAGATGATTCATGATAGTTACTCGTGGACAATGCCACGATTTTTGTCATTGGATTGTAGTGATCCGTTAAGAATCCTTGACTTTCCACAACTTTTACATCATGTAGCCCATTTTGATCCAGAATGAGTCTTGCTACTTGAGCACCGGTCATCCCAGAAGTAGAACGAATCTTTGAATACTTTTTATATGTGCTTTTCACTTTAAATTGCGCATAGATAGGAAGCAATAAAATGATACCAAAGTATATCCAGAACACGTCTATCTCTCCCCTTTCTCTCTACCCTTAATTTTATAATGTTTACTTGCTTACTGCAACTTTTAACTATGCTTTCAACATCCGTAAATCCAGTCTTGACTTGTAATTCCACATCGCAATAGCAATACAAGCAATGGACAACCAAAATGTGAAATAACCAATCTGAGGACTGAATTGCGTCAGGTCATGGTAAATCGGCATTTGGCCGAAAACATAATCGATCACATCGTTATGAAGTGTCCAAATTGCGGCAATTGCAATATGCCAAGCGGTGAATTTATATTTTGGCAAGTACAAGATTCCTTGCAATGCCATCGCGAAGTGAGAGCCAATCAACATCCAGCCTACCCAGCCGATTGAACCCGTTACAACGAGTGTCAATCCATTCATAGCAACAGCCCATAAGCCATACTTTACTAACGTGATGAGTGCAAGAGCTTCCATCAATTTGATGTTTCGGTTGAGTAGCCAGCCTATTATAGCGATACAAAAGAACAGAGTAGCTGTAGGACTATCCGGTACAAAAATCCAGAATTTTGGTTCCGTGATTTCCAGTTGCCACATATACCAATCATAGCCGTAGACCGAGCCTAGTATATTAATAAAAAGAAGAATCCATAAGAATGATTTATGTGAAAGAATCATCCAAAGTTGCGTCCATGCCATTCGCAAAAACATCACCACTTCCATCGGAATATACTACTTTTATGTATAGTTTAGTTATAGATAAATATATAGAAAAAAAGAGTCAGTTTCCTGACTCTTTTTTCTTACTTCGTTTCTAGCTCAGCTATAAATTCAGCAAGTACTTGAAGATCCTCTTCTGAACCTTCCCATGTACCAGCAGGCATTGTACCTCGGCCATCATGAGCAATTTCGATGATTTCTTCAGGTGTCATACCTGTGTTAGTTAACGGTAATCCCAGTCCACCTTGGAATGAGTCACCGTGACAACCAATACAGGAAGAGCCCTGATAAATCTCATACCCTTCAGCAGTTTCATCATATTCTACTTCGTCCACAATAGCACCTTGAACTTTTGCTGCTTCCCAGTCGTGGTTTTCGACTGATTCCCAAGTCAAGTAGAAGATAGCTAAGAATGAAAGAATCATGAAACCTGTTGGTAATGGACGCTTAAATGGACGTCTTTCCTTTGTTGTATCCATGAAAGGAACTAGCATTAATGCCATAAATGCCAATCCTGGAATGACGATCGCACCGATCACGTTATAAGGACCGGATGCGAATTCATATTTTAATAATTGATACATGAATAAGAAATACCAGTCTGGTATCGGTATATACATTGTATCCGTCGGGTCCGCTTGACGCTCAAGCGGTGACGGGTGTGCAAGTGTGACAATTAGGTAACCGATCAAGAAGACCGCTCCAACCATCCACTCTTTCAATAGAAAGTTTGGCCAGAACGCTTCGGTTTTACCTGGATATTCTGAGTAGTCTTTTGGTGTATTCGACATCTTGCCTGAAGCCTTGATGCGCGAATCCCCGACAAATTTCATCCCTTTTCCGCGGTGCATGTTATTCCCTCCTTCTTAAATTTCAGATGACCCTAACCAAAAAATTGGTTCTTATAGTGGTCCGGAAATACCTTGTCTTCTGATCATGATAAAGTGTGCTGCAAGCAACCCAAGCAAAGCAGCCGGTAGGAAAAATACATGAATCGCGAAGAATCTCGTTAACGTCTGTGCACCTAGAATCGTGGAATCACCCGCGAGAAGAATTTTAATCTGCTCTCCGATGAAAGGTACTGACGCGGCAATCTCAATCCCAACTTTTGTTGCAAATAGAGCTTTCATATCCCAAGGTAGTAGATAACCTGTGAATCCAAGACCTAGCATGACGCCGAAGATCAATACGCCGACGATCCAGTTTAATTCACGAGGCTTTTTATAAGACCCTGTAAAGAATACACGCAAAGTATGTAGGAACATCATTACGATAACTAACGAAGCTCCCCAGTGGTGCATCCCGCGCACAAGTTCACCGAACGCAACATCGTTCTGAAGGTAGAAAACTGATTTCCATGCGTTTTCAATATCCGGTGTGTAATACATTGTCAGGAACATACCAGACAAGATTTGGATAACCGTTACGAAAAACGTCAAACCTCCGAAACAATAGATGAATGCAGAAAAATGATGTGCAGGGTTTACGTGCTCAGGTACTTCGTGGTCAGCGATATCTCGCCAAATTGGTGTGATATCTAACCGTTCATCCACCCAATCATAAATTTTATTTAACACTGCGGTCGTACCCCCTTACCCTTTAGACTAATGTGTTCGGTATTACTTCACCAAGATAGACAAATCCGTCGATGACTTCTACTTCAAACTCATCAAGCGGTCCAAGCGGTGGTGATCCTGGAATGTTATCACCATTTTTTTTGTAACGTCCAGCGTGACAAGGGCAGAAAAATTCGTTTTTATGCTCGTCCCCTTCCCAGTTCACTGTACACCCTAAGTGTTTACAGACTGGAGAAAGTGCTATGACCTTGTCGCCTTCTTTGTAGACCCAAGCCGTGTTAGATTCGTCAGAAGTATACCATGCATCTTGTCGATCTTTGATTGTATAGTCTACACGAACCGGTGTTTCTGTAAGATCAGCAGCTTTTTGCGGTGTTGGAATCATATCCGAACCACCGGCACTAGCCAGTACAGGATCAATTGCGAAACGAATCATCGGCATCAGCATTGCAGAGGCCATGAACCCACCAGTTCCCATTAGTGTATAACTTAGGAACGTGCGTCTTGACACTTTATTGCTCATCAGTAATTTCCCTCCTCTTACTCCAAAGTCAGTCCCACGGACATTCTTTTGCTAATTGTAATACTAGGACATATCTATGATATATCAATATGAAACTAAATTCAATAATGCTTTTAGTAGGCACTTAAGTTTGTGGACAAATATTAAGATTTGGTGACAAACGCCAATCTCCCTTTAAATACGTTTCAACTAGTGCTTGTACCCTTTAAAGGACGGTGTTTAGAAAGCGTCTGTACTGATAATGACATGAAACTCGATTAACTTCAAGTTCTATGACGAAATGGCGCTCTTATGTCACGAGGAACCTCCGTAGCGCAAATCACCTACCCCATACGAATCAACATCTTACTGCACGTTCCAACTTTCCATAAAGTGTGTCAGGACTTGCCGTAGCTGGTCTTCCATGATGGTCTGGCGTAGATGGTTGTCCATCGTTTCTAGAGGGATCGACGGCAGCCAGACGACTTTACCTTCCACCGTCACGCTCGTCCACTTAGCATCCGTCGTAAGATAGAAGACATGCGTAAAGGAGGACTTCTTCAAATCCTCTGACAACGTGTCCGCCATTTGCTGCAAGTCTGTTGACTGCGTGTACGAAACAGGCGGCATGAACATCATACGCCCTTTAAATTGCTTTTCTATGAACATCGACAGATTCATCAAGAACTCAGAAGAGGAAGCGCTGTTTTTCATCGTTTCAGGTCGTGTGTCTATAGCTATTAAAGGCACAACGACAGTATCAATATATTCTTTCTGATTTATATACGTATCAACATCTTTCGGAACCCAGTTCATTGTCATTCCTCCTTGCATCATTTAATAAAGTTTAGCCTATATTTTCGCACAACGCAAACCAATGATTCCACCGCGAAGGGCGAAATCATTGGCTAATGTCCTTATCTTTTTTCATCTCATTCAACATAGCTGTCAGGCTAATGAACAGCTCACGGTCACCGTTATCCAGCGCTTCATCAATCCTCTTCAGCAACATGTCATTCGTCGTTAATGTGAAGCTCTCTTCCAATAGCTTTTCCGCTATTTGTTGGTCTTTCTTTTTCTTCAACAAATCTTCCGGCAAATAGGGATTCTCTTCCGCCACACTCGCGTACTCAGGACATTTGTTGCTGTGTTTGAAATTTAGTTGGATGAACATATCCTCGTCAGGATGCAGTCTGAGATCATGAAATGACTTTTCCGCATCAGCTGTCATCAAATTACCCTTGTAGAAACGAAAAGGGATACTGTCTACCTCTGTAGTTGATATGATCATGGCGCGCGGACAGTGATGAGCTTCATTTGTAAAATGAACATTCGTTAATAAATGTTCGTTGCTGAGAAGATAATTTAAAATCCATACACATTCCCGCCGCTTTAATCGATAGCGCTTTAAAAACCACCTTAAAAATTCTTTCTTGGCAGCTACAGGAACCATGGCCTTCATCTTACCCCTCCTCTTCAGATTGCGCGATGAATGCTGTCCATTCCTCTTCATGCGGGGCGATTCTTACTAATTGCTGAATGATTGATAACGCTTCATCGCGCTTACCTTCTTCTAGCAAGAATCGTGCATATTGATCTAAGAACGCAGCATCCTCGTTCATCCCATCATATGCTTTGAAATACATTTCATACGCTTTTTCGTAATCTTCTACACGTTCATAGGCGTATGCAAGAAAAGCATGAAGTAAAGGGATTTCTAATTGATCTACTTCAGAGTACGTCAGCAAATCAATTAACGCTTCGTCTTCTTCTTGTTTTTCATACACCGAAGCAAGTGTTACAAGTGCATCGATATACTCTGGATCTAAAACAAGCGCTTCTTTTAAATGCTCTTCTGCTTGTTGTGGCATTTGCAGTTTCAAAGCAGATTTCCCTGCCGCTAGCTGTAATTCTTTATCGAACTCATCACGTTCAATACCTTTTCTGAAAAGCTCTAACGCTTTGTCGTCTTCATTTTGTTGCGCATAGCTTTGTCCTGCAAGCATATAAGCGGAGAAATAATCTGGATCCATTTCTAACAATTGCTCAAGACGTGTGACCGCTTCCGAGTAGCGTGCAGTTTGATAGTAAGCCAATCCTAATCCAAACAATTCTTCAGGGTTCGCTTCCTTGTCAAGTAATGCCTCATAGAAAGGAATGGCTTCCTCATACGCTGCTCCTGCACTGTACGCTTCCGCAAGCCGTGAGGACAGACGAACGCCTGCGATCTCTTCAGTTGTCTCGTGAAGCTTCTCATAAATCCTCACAGCCTCACTGTATCTTCCTGACTCCAATAGCAATTCTGCTTGCGCAAGTTGGATGACCGGTTCGTGTGGAGCCAATGTTGCGGCTTCACGCACTTTAGATAATGCTGTTTCGGCAAGTCCGAGCATTTGATAATAATCCGCTTGTGCAAGCAAAGCTTGTACATACTCTTCTTCGTCCGGTGAAACGTCCGTCAGTAATAATAAGGCTTCGTCCTCTTCACCAAGTTCCAGTAAAGCTGCGGCACGATCAATTTTCAACTGGGCTTCATCAGGGAATACTTGCATCAACTGAGAGAATATCTCGTCAGCTTGTCCGATGAATCCATATTCGATCAATAGATTTGCAACATTGTATAATGCGTCGTAGTCGTTTGCAGCTTGCAGTTTCTGTATTTTATCTTGTAGAGCATCTACATCCCCATCGAGTACTATTTGCTCTAATTCCTGCAATACATTCATTTTTTCACCTGAGCTTTCTATTCTACTTTATTGATTGACTAGCTCCGATAGATCTTCGAAAAAGTGTGGATAGGAAATCGCGATACAAGATGGATTGTCGATTTGAACAGGACTTGATGTAATCAATCCCGCTACCGCAGCCATCATGCCTAAACGGTGGTCACCGTATGATTGAAGTGTGGCACCGGTTAGTGGTGTCGGCCCATTAATAATCATGCCATCCGGTGTGGTCTCGATATCCGCTCCGAGTTTCCGTAATTCCGTAGCGACTGCCTCAATACGATCCGTCTCTTTGACACGAAGTTCTTCTGCATCTTTAATGATGGTCTTTCCATCTGCTTGTGTTGCCAATAAAGCAAGCACAGGAAGTTCATCGATCAATCTCGGAATCAAATCTCCGCCGATTTCGGTTCCTCGCAATTTCGAATGCTTTATTCGTACAGTGCCATAACGCTCTCCCGAAAACCCTTGTTCGTCTGAAAGTTCAGTTTCTACACCCATCGCTTCTAGTACATCCAGTATACCTGTTCGAGTAGGGTTCAATCCAACTTTCAGGAACGACACATCGCTGTTTTCAACTAATGCCGTCGCTACCATGAAAAATGCAGCAGAGGAAATGTCTCCTGGTACGACAACATCCGTTCCAGTCAGTTGCTGGCCGCCTTCGATCCGGATGACTTGATCTTGTTGTTCTAGCTTCGCACCAAACTGTACAAGCATACGTTCCGTGTGATCCCGCGAAACAGCTATTTCTGTAACGGACGTAGTGCCCTGCGCTTGAAGACCGGCAAGTAATACAGCAGACTTTACTTGCGCACTAGCAACCGGCATTAAATAGTCGATTGCGTGCAACGTTTTCCCGGTGACTGTCAGTGGTAAATAATCAGCTGTTCCTTTGCTCGTGATGTCTGCACCCATTTGTTCTAAAGGGTCCGTCACGCGTTTCATTGGACGCTTAGACAAATATTGATCTCCGCACATTTCAGACGTTACGGAAGAACCGGATAAAATGCCTAGCATTAAACGCGCAGTCGTTCCCGAGTTACCCGCGTCAAGTGCTTCAGTGGGCGTCTGCCAGTTCGCGATGCCAGGACTTTCTACAGTCACATCTGTTCCGTTACGAGTAATCTTTACCCCTAGCTGTTTAAACATTTCAATTGTGCTCAAACAATCTTCACCATCCAAAAATCCACTGATGGTTGTTTTGCCTTTCGCAATGGATCCCAACATAACCGCACGGTGGGAAATTGATTTATCTCCAGGTACTTGTAAAGCGCCGCGAAGAACCGGCTTTTCAAATGAAACCGTCTGTTGTTCTGACATTCCGCTCTCCCCCTCTTAAAGTACGTGCATCGAGTAGTCAGTTTCTGCTGTCAATACTTGACGAGCTCTCTTACGTTCAGTAGCTGACTGGAAGCTGACAACTAAAATACCGTACACATCTGTACGTGTTTCCACGATACGTATATTAGTTAAACTAATATTGGCCTCTGCAAGAATTTTTGTGATTTCAGAAATGACACCCGGATGATCCGGTACATCGATGTGTAAATCAAATGTCATATAGAGTGCCCCTTGAACTGCCCCTTCATTTGTAGAAGGAAGTTGATCACGGTAAGTTTTCGCCTGCGCAAAGAAATCAAAAATATGCTCAGGATTATTGTCTTCGAGCATAGCGCGAATGCTATTCATCTCGTCGAGCCAACCGTCCACTTGTGACAATAATTCTTCTCGATTTTGGATCGTAATATCACGCCACATGACAGGATCTGCTGAAGCGATACGTGTTAAATCACGGAATCCACCTGCAGCCAGTTTTTTCACAAATGGTTGTTGTTCTTCCTGGGCAGCCAAGCGGCCGACTAATGAAGAGGCTACAATGTGTGGGAAATGGCTGATGATCGCCGTCATTCGGTCGTGTTCTTCCGCTTGGAGGACAATCAGTTTGGCTTTTGTTGAAGATAACAATTTTTCAATAACATCGATTTGTTCTTCAGTCGTTGTTTCACTCGGTGTAAGAATGTAATACGCGTTTTCAAAAAGATGTTCCATCGCAGCGGATACACCACTTTTATGGGAGCCTGCCATTGGATGGCCACCTATGAAGGTGATTCCTTTTTCTTGTAAAACCTTCGCAGCATCCATAATCGGCTTTTTCGTACTTCCTGTATCTGAGACGATGACATGTTCTTTGAAGTCCCAGTTTACGGCTTCTTCAAAAAGAGCAACCGTGGTGTTGACAGGTGTCGCAAAAACAACAAAGTCAGCCTGTTCACAGGCTGATTTTGCGGAAGGGGCAACCGTGTCAATAATTCCCCGACGAAATGCTTCGTCAGCAGTCGCATATGAACGGTCAAAACCTACAATATGAATTTTTGGATTTCGCTTTAATGCTAGACCAAGTGATCCGCCGATCAACCCGAGTCCAATTATACTTACCGTCGTTTTCATTGTCATCTATCCTTATTGGTTAGTTAATAGTTGATCAAATGCTTTAAAGAAACCTGTATTTTGCTCGTGCGTCCCAATCGTCACGCGAACAAATCCTGGTGTGCCCAGCAGATTTCCGCTGCGGACAATATAACCGTTTTGCAATAACACTTCGCATGCAACATCTGCGTCTCCAGGTACAGCAATTAATACAAAATTAGTAGCTGACGGATAGATCGCCAATGCATGCTGTTTCGCATAGTCTACAAAACGTTTTCGTTCTTCGTCATTTTTAGTTACACACGCTTGAAGGAATTGCTGATCCGCAAGAGCAACTTCGGCCACCGCTAATGCGAGTGAGCTATTGTTAAAAGGATTCCGTACTTTATTGAGTTCGGATACAATACTTGCATTAGCCACGCCATACCCTATGCGGAAACTTGCCAAGCCGTATGCTTTAGAGAACGTCCGAAGAATTATTAAGTTAGTATAATCATGAATCCACTGTATAGTATCTTGCTGTGCTGGATCCGTCACAAATTCAATATATGCTTCATCGAGAACAACAAGCGCCGTTTCAGGTACTTGATCTAAGAAGCTTTTTATGGATTCACTCGATAATAAATTACCTGTCGGGTTATTTGGATTACACACCCAGATGACGGCTGTTTCTTCATCAGCCACTTTCAAAAAGCCTTCTAAATCATGATCACCACTTTCGAGCATAGCCACTTCACGAAGTTCAGCACCTTCTATTTTTGCATTATGTGCGTATTGCGGGAAAGTCGTAGAAGCCATGACCGTATTAGTCCCCGGTTGTAGTATTGCACGGGAAATAATTGAGACAATCTCATCTGAACCATTCCCGAAAAGAATTTCATTCGGATCGATTTGATGGAATTCCGCAAGCTTTCCACGTAATCCAGCAGTGTAAGCATCTGGATACATTTCAAATTGAGCTGCCTTTGAACGTAAATATTCTGCGACTTCTGGTGATGAACCATAAGGGTTTTCGTTTGAAGCGAGCTTATGTACTTCTTGCAGGTCATATGTACGCTTTATATCTTCTATTGAACGTCCGGGTGTATAAGCTTTCATCGTGCGTAAAATTGGTTTCCACTTCATTGGATAGCCCTCCCTTATTGTTGTTTTTGTAAATCAGGTCGTAATTGAACAGCATTATTTTGATAGATATGTTGTATTTCTTCCTGCTTTTTAGATGTATTGACATTCATCATGACGCGAATACACTTGCGCATAGAGCCAGGTACATCAATTTCATGTGTACACATGACCGGTACATACGTCCAGCCTTCAATCGAGCGGATCGCTTTTGCGGGAAATGCCGCTTTGACATCTACTGTAGTGGAAACAATTATAGAAACGATATCTTCCGGTTTGAATTGATTCGACTCTGCCATTTCGAGTACAAGAGATTCTGTCGCTTGTAACACTTCTTTTGCGTCATCATGTTCAACTGTTGTCGCACCCCTAATTCCTCTTACACTCATACAATTCCCTCGCTTTTCAATTTTGCTTTAAATTCCTCAAATGCCGCCTGACACTCTTCCGAACTAATTTCTTTTACAAAAGGTTCACCGATTTTTTGTAATAAAACAAAATTCATCTTGCCGAATGAAGCTTTTTTATCCTTTTGCATATAGGATAGTAACTCTTCGAAACTATAAGAGAATACCGGCCCAAATGTATAGCCATTATTGTTAGCGAAGTGAAGATAGCGATTCGTGAATCCTTCTGGTATATCACCGTATTTTTCACTTAGCAAGAAGGCATAACCCATACCAATCATGACACATTCACCATGACTGAGGCTACCGAATCCAGAAGCCGCTTCCACAGCGTGTCCAAATGTGTGGCCGAAATTCAGATACTTGCGCGTAGAATTCTCAAACTCGTCTTCTCCCACGATCTCTGCTTTTACCTTGATGCCTTGCAGTAATTCCTGTTCAAGCCATTCAATAGAAGGTGTAGAAAACTGTTCCTTTTCCAGTAATCGCTCTGTCCATAATGGATCCGAAATAAAAGCGTGCTTGACCAATTCTGCCAAGCCTGAACGCATTTCTGATGCAGGTAACGTATTGAATACATCCGTATCAAACAATACAGCTGAAGGTTGATGGAATGATCCCACCATGTTTTTCCCTTCCGGCATATTAATGGCTGTTTTACCACCGACCGCACTGTCATGCGCAAGCACAGTTGTCGGACATTGGATAAAGCGAATACCCCGCATAAACGTAGCTGCTACAAAGCCTGTTAAATCCCCACACGCCCCTCCACCAAATGCGATCAGGAGTGAATTCCGCGTAAAACCTTCAGTCAGTAAGAAAGACTGACACTCCACGTAGACTTCTGGCATTTTACACTTCTCGCCGCCAGGTACGATTTTCACCGATACCTCGCGACCAGAATGTGCTAGTGCTTTTTGCAATAAAGGCAGATGTAGCTCTGCTACATGTGCGTCGGCAATAATTCCAATTTTATCTGTAGTACGTAGCAACTCTGCATATTCAGTCGAAAATAATTCATAAGTGTTCGAACCTACATAGACATCGTATTGGTGATCACGGACGGAAACAGTTAACTTATCCATCTTAAAACTCCTTTACATATTGTCTATATTGTTCAATATCTTTCTGTAAGCCATCCATTGTATCCGAACGGAATTCTTCCATAATCGCTTTAGCCATCTCTGTAGCGATGACATGTTCAGCTACAACGGATGCAGCAGGTACCGCACAAGGATCGGAACGCTCAATTGTTGCTACGAAAGGTTCCTTTGTATCAATATCTACGCTTTCCAGTGGTTTATATAGCGTCGGTATGGGTTTCATTACACCGCGAACTACGATCGGCATACCTGTCGTCATTCCACCTTCAAGTCCGCCTAAACGATTGGATTTTCGGTAATATCCTAGCTCTTCATTCCAACTGATTTCATCATGCACTTCACTGCCTGGCATTTTGGCCATATCAAACCCTAAACCAACTTCAACCCCTTTAAAAGCGTTGATGCTCATCATAGCGCCTGCAAGCTTGCCATCCATTTTGCGATCGAATTGCACGTAACTACCAATTCCCGGAGGACATCCTTCAATGATGACTTCTACTACTCCACCAAGTGTATCGCCACGCTTTTTAATATCATCTATAGCTGCCGTCATTTTGACAGACGCGTCTGCATCCGCACAATATACTGCATCTTCTTCTATGATGGCACGCAGCTCTTCTATGGAAAGATCGGCATAAGCGGCAGGATCTGTTTTGATTCCACCAATTTCTGTCACATGCGCTACAGTTTCAATCCCAAGCTGACGCAAGAATTGTTTTGCTACTGCACCGATTGCAACACGCATCGTCGTCTCACGTGCTGATGAACGCTCCAAAACATTTCGCAAGTCACGGTGGCCATATTTCATGCCGCCGACTAGATCTGCGTGTCCAGGACGAGGACGAGTGATCTGACGCTTCACATCTTCCGGATTTACGTCTTCAGGCAGTGGTTCTACACCCATGATGCCTGTCCAATGTTTCCAATCATCATTAACAACTGTCAGCGTGACTGGCGAGCCCATTGTTTTACCATGACGTACACCTGATGAGATTTCCACACGATCCTTCTCTATTTGCATCCTACGGCCTCTACCGTGCCCACCTTGTCTTCTCTTCAATTCTTTATTGATCATCTCAGCAGTAAGCTCCATCTGTGCAGGTAATCCTTCAATGATAGCTGTAAGCTGTGGACCATGTGATTCTCCAGCTGTAATATAGCGCATATTCCATTCCTCCGTAACGTGGTTTATTGTTTTTTTCTATAAAAGAATGTATCTACTGATTCGAAGTTGTATTTTTCAGGATTAAATATTTGTTCTGTGCTTCCAACGAACAGAACACCACCAGGTTTAAGTGCTTTGGAGAAGTTGGTGTAAATCTGATCTTTCGCTTCTTCCGTGAAGTAGATCATCACATTACGGCAAACGATCAAGTCGTAGTTCGTATCATAGCGATCTTCCAGCAAATTTTGCTGTTTGAATGTAACGGTCTTCTTAATATCTTCTACCACTTGATAGGAAGCACCTTCTTTTATGAAGAACTTATCGACGATTGGCTTCGGCACCTCTTTTAATGCACGCTCATTGTAAAGACCAACTTTGGCACGATTCAATACGCCCATATCTAGATCTGTGGCGTAAATGGAGATATCACGCAACGGAAGGTAGGATGATAGAACCATAGCAAGTGAGTATGGCTCTTCTCCGGTAGAACAAGCTGCGCTCCAAATTTTTAATCGAGTATTCTTTTCCAGTAATTGAGGAAAGATTTTCTTCTCTAAGACGTTCCAACGTATGGCGTTGCGGTAAAATTCTGAAACATTAATCGTCATGCGGTCCAAGAATTCTTCCAATAAGTCTTTGTCCGTTTGAATAGCTAGAGAGTAATCTTTAAAATTACGAAAGCCTTTCTTTTCATATAGTGAAGTGAGTCTCCTCTTCATCTGGGCTTCTTTATACAAAGACAAATCAATCCCGGTTTTCTTTTTGACCCCTTGAATTAACATCGAATAATCAGACATTTCACAACCCCCTGCTGCCTTTTCTTTCTTATGTACGTTCTCATTATAGCGGAAAAAGTATGTTGTATGTATAAGAAAAACAGCCATGCGAAATTCGCTCGGCTGTTTTTGGCGATTAATTAATCCAGTTGTTCACTGTTTTGTCATAAGTCACAAGCTCTTCTTCTTTAAAGAACAAGTTAATCTCGCGGCTTGCTGACTCAGCTGAGTCTGAACCATGAATAATATTCTTGCCTACTGTTACAGCGAAATCTCCACGAATAGTTCCAGGAGCTGATTCTTTTGGATTCGTTGCACCCATCATTAAGCGAGCAGTAGAGATTACGTTCTCGCCTTCCCATACCATTGCGAAAACTGGTCCAGAAGTGATGAATTCTACAAGTTCTCCGAAGAATGGACGTTCTTTATGTTCTCCGTAATGTTGTTCAGCAAGTTCTTGAGAAATGTTCATTAATTTCCCGCCAACTAATTGATATCCTTTGTCTTCGAAACGACCAACGATTTCACCTACAAGGTTACGTTGTACGCCGTCAGGCTTTACCATTAAAAATGTTCTTTCCATCTCTTAAACACTCCTTCGATCTTCTATAGGGATAATCCCTTTTAAATCGTAACATTGACGCCTTTTTCTTTCAACTATTAACAAACATCGTCAATATTTTCGTTGACCAATAAAATCAGCAATTTGAGTCAAAGCTTTCTTCGACTTTCCATTCGGCAGACTTTCCAATTCCTTCAGTGCTTTGATCAAGTACAAATCACTTACATGCTGTGCTTTTTCGATAGCACCACTTTGTCGAATATAGCGAAGCATCGCTTGCCTATCCGATTCTTCCATCACCCCAGTAAACGCACGTTTCATGTAGGGCTTGAATTGTTCATCATCTTTTATGTATAAAACAGGCAATGTAATATGACCATTTAATAAGTCGCTTCCTGCCGGTTTCCCAAGTTCTGCATCTGTTGAAGTGATATCCAAGATATCGTCGACGATCTGAAATGCCATTCCAGTGAAATACCCATATCTCTTAAGTTTTCGTACAGTTTGCGAATCCGCATCCGCACTAAGTGCGCCGAGTTCACAACTGGAGGATAGCAGTAAAGCAGTTTTTCGCTTAATACGTTTCAAATAGTCGCGCAGATCTTGATCGGTTTGTTGTTGGAAATCAATTTGGATGATTTCCCCTTTACATATCTCAAGCATCGTTTCTGCGAGAATCTGATGAACAGGTGCTTTCTCGATATTACCAATAGATGTCAGCGCTCGTGAAAAGATGAAGTCCCCTGCATACATAGCTACCCGATTGTTCCACTTCGCTTTAACAGTTTCTAAACCGCGCCGCATATCAGAATCATCAATTACATCATCATGGACAAGAGATGCCATATGGATCAATTCCAGGGATACTGCAATTTTCGCAGCGTTCTCCAGCGAATACGTTCCGAATTGAGCAGCCATTATAACGAAAATCGGCCGGATTCTTTTTCCGCCCGCTTTTAATAAATGCAAGGAAGCCTGACGAACAATGGGAGAAGAGGATTGCACGGAACGCTCAAGCTCTTTTTCAATATAGGACATATCTTTGCGGAAATCCGTATAAAGCGACATCAACTTAATTTTTTCCAACCCCATTACCTTCTCCCGTGTATTCATTATTTGTAAGCGATATGGCCTGCCGCCGCACCGCCACTGTAAGACTTATACGAAACTTCTTGATATCCTGCATCGACAAAAAGCTGTGCTAGCTCTTTCATGCCTGGGAAATCATTTGCCGATTCTTGAAGCCAAGAATATTCTTTATAGCTCTTTGCAAACAGTTTACCGAATAACGGCATAATGTATTTGAAATAGAAGCGAAACCCTTGACGATAGACAGGTATTTTAGGTTGAGATGTTTCCAAACATACTGCCATTCCACCGGGCTTTAACACGCGTCGCATTTCTTTTAAAACAGTCAAGTAATCAGGAACATTGCGAAGACCAAACCCGATCGTTACATAATCAAATGAATTGTCCGCAAATGGAAGTGACATTGCGTTACCTTGAACCAACGTAAGATGCGGATAAGGTGCTACTTTGTCTCTGCCGGAATCCAGCATGTTGGCACTGAAGTCTAAACCGACAACTTCACCAGTAGGTCCTGTAGCTTGAGCCAATGCGACAGTCCAATCTGCAGTACCACAGCAAACGTCAAGTGCTTTAGCACCCGGCTGTACATGCATGCGTTCCATGATATCGTTCCGCCATTTTATATGTTGATTAAAACTGATCACGGAATTCATTTTATCATAGTCTGTCGAAATTTTTTCAAAGACGTTATGAACTTTTTCTTCTTTTGAGACCGCCACAGTTCGTCCCTTCTTTCCTCACTTCAATTTACTTTCTCATTGATTCGTCATTTTCTGCAACTCGGCTATTACTTCAGTATGTAAATAAAAGCTGTTCTCTAATCTGTCGTTCAGCTGTTGTTGTAACTGATCGATCCAATCTTGTGTCTCATGCGTACTCGGTACGAGATGCGGAAATTTCATGCGATTCAAATCATGCCGTCTGCTGTCAAGCAACCAGACGAAAGGAAAGACCGTCTCTACAATATGTACGTAGCGACTAAAACCAAATGATTCGAAGAACTTCACAATACACGCACTTTCCACTTCAGCGATTAACTGCAACCGCTCTTCAACAGTTGTTGGCGGCGCTTGAAGCAATGTCGTCTTGCATTCATTGACTCTGCCGATAGCCGATGACAAAGAACGAATGAGATGGAAGTTCGGAATCGACGCCAATAGCTTATAGTGAATACCGCTGAAGTGATCGCCCGCCAGGACCATCAACTGCTGTTCTTTGGATGAAGCATCGACGATATCGATTTGATCATGGACGTCAAAAGCCGTATGGATGGCACCGATGGCCAACGCTGCGGTTTGCATCTCATCTGTCCACTGCTCTCCGTTAAGCAAAGGCAATAAGAGCAACGAAGCTTTTCGCCTGTCAATCGGAGCATGTCCGACATCTCGTTCGACCACTGGCTGATAAATAGCGCGTCGCAAATGGTGTATATAATTGTCGACTTGGTCAGTGAACCCTTTTGTTTCCATCAGTAAGCTCCATTCCCGTAAGGATACGGTCATTCTTTTTCTTCGCTCGCAATTACGCCGTGAGCTGTATGAATTTCAGCTTCTCCCCGAATCTTAATAGCGGAGGTATGCTCGGTAAACTGCGCGATCATGACTTCTCCTCTATCTAGCTTTTCGGTATGGTGAAACTTGGTGTCATTGCCTCTCGTGAGCCCAATAACATTCACTCCATCTTTTTTCGCCTTGATAATCAGATAATCTGGTTGTGTCATTTTCGCATCTCCAGTCTATATATAATCCTAATGATAGCATATACAGCAAGCGCTCGGCAAAGACCTTAGTTTGTTCTAATAAGAGATAAAATTTCAGCACGCTTCACGTCATCATGTTCATAGATTCCTCTAGCAACGGTCGTGATAGTTTTAGCTCCCGGCTTCTTAATGCCTCTCATCGTCATACACATATGCTCAGCTTCGATGATGATATAAACACCATGGGGATTCAACTTTTCCATCATGGCATCTGCCACACTGGATGTAATGCGTTCTTGCAATTGTGGACGACGCGCTGCCGTTTCAACAGCTCTTGCCAACTTACTCAAGCCTGCAACTACTCCATTACGCGGAATATAGGCTACATGGGCCACACCGAAAAACGGTACTAAGTGATGTTCGCACATAGAATAAAATGGAATATCTTTCACCAAGACGACTTCGTCATGATTCTCATGGAATACTGTATCGAAATATTCTCTTGGATCTTTATTTAAACCTTCAAATACTTCTTGGTACATTTTAGCCACACGTTTTGGCGTATCAAGCAATCCTTCACGAGTCGGGTCTTCACCGATTGCTTCCAAGATCATCGTAACAGCCTGCTCTAATTTATTTATATCTTGCTCTTTCATAACAGCATGTCCTCCTTGTTGGAACAAAACCTATTTCCCCAAAATACTAGCACATTCCATTCATTCCGTATAGTTACTTGTACTTCCTTATGTATACCATTAAAAAAAACGGAAAGGAGTCCATCCATGGCCATCTGATGAACAGATTCGCTGGACGGACTCCTATGTAAAATCTCAAATTATTTTACTGCGTCTTTAAGTGCTTTACCTGCTTTGAAAGCTGGAACTTTACTTGCAGCGATTTCGATTTCTTCACCTGATTGTGGGTTACGTCCTTTACGTGCAGCACGCTCGCGTACTTCGAAGTTTCCGAAACCAATCAATTGAACTTTATCACCGTTAGCAAGAGTCGATTGAATTGTATCGAATACAGCTTCAACAGCTTTAGTTGCGTCTTTTTTTGTTAGACCTGCCGCTTCTGCCACAGAGTTAATTAATTCTGTTTTATTCACACCGTTCACCTCCTCTCAAAGGGGGATGCTATTGCTGTTAACACTGTAAAAAGAGTAACATAAGAAAAACTGCGGTGCAACAATATTATCGTGCTTTTCCTTTATTCACGGCATTTCAAGCGATTTTGATTGAAAAGCATAGAAAAAAGACCCGTTTTTGACGGATCTTTCATCATTCCAATCTACATTTTTTCGTTATTCTCCAGCTATTTCACCTTACACAATAAAGGTAATCATACCTTTATTTCCATCATTCACCATCTGTTCAATCGTTTCACGCAAGCGTTTTCTTGCTCGATCTGGAACTGCCGCGGTCTTATATCGGATACTTTCTTTCATGACTTCATGAAGTGGTGTGCCAAATAATTGTGTTTCCCATAATGCTTCCCGATCATGTAAATAGGCATTTTTCAATTCTTTTAACAAGTGATGACTATGGAATTCAGAGCCGATCAATGGAGCAAATTCCGCTTCCATATCGATTCGAATAATATGAAGTGAAGGTGCTTTCGCTTTCATTTTCACACCATAAAACGTGTCTTGTTTAATTAATTCAGGAGCAGTTGGCTGGAAATCTTCAATCGATGGCAACGCTACGCCATACCCTGATTTTTTCGCTGTATCGATTGCTTCTGCGTACATATCATACGATTTTTTCGCCTTAACTGCTTCTTGAATGAAGACAAGCCAATCTTTTTTCGAGCGCATTTCCGTCCCCATGAACTCTTCACACACATTAACAAAAGCTTGCTCATCCATATCAATTTTGACGATCGCACGCCCTTTACCTGCATCAACTTCTACTACTTCCGCTTGTCTAACAAACTCTTCTTCTTGCAATAACTCTGCAATCTCTTGAACTTTACGAATCTTAGAGACACCGAGGAATCCGTCTGTAATTAGCTGATCGATCCGTGCATTCAGCTTGTGGCTATCCCCTAGTTCCTCCATCCAATCAGGACGTTGCAGCTCAATATCCGTGATAGGGAATTCATAGAGCGCCTCTTTAAGTATGAGCTGAATCTCCGCTGCATTGAGCTGGTCCGCACTAATAGCAATTACGGGAACACCATACTTTTCATGTAATTGCTGTTTCAATTCCAATGCTTTTTCATGGGCAGGCATTTTAGAATTTAATACAATGACGAACGGTTTGCCGATTTCTTGCAGTTTCGAAACGATTTCTTTCTCAGCGGCTTCAGCGGCTGCGCGTGAAATATTGTTTACCGTGCCGTCCGTCGTCAGCAAAATTCCAATTGTGGAGTGATCACGAATAACTTTGTCCGTTCCGATGCGCGCCGCTTCCTGGAACGGGATCGGCTCATTGTGCCATGGTGTATGGACGTACTTCGGTCCATCCTCATCCTCATATCCTTTAACGCCGTCTATGACGTAGCCTACACAGTCCGCTAGGCGAATTTGGAATTCCAGTTCTCCATCCCCGATTGATACGCTTGTGCCTTGGGCAGGTACGAATTTAGGTTCTGCAGTCATAATTACGGGACCTGGTGAACTTTGGGGAAGTTCGTCTTGTGCGCGTATCCGATCGTTGGCATCCGTCATGTTGGGGATTACAACTTCCTCCATGACTCGTTTGACAAATGTGGATTTCCCTACTCGAACAGGGCCTACCACGCCTATATAAATATCGCCGTCTGTTCTTCTAGCTAAGTTTTCGTATAGTTCTTCTTTCATCATTAGCCCTCCTTTTTCTCCGCATTGTAGCTTATGAAATAGAAAAACGTTTCATGCATGAATGCATGAAACGTTTTTGGGTAATGATATGAAACTTTCTTCAGATATGTTACTAAACTTGGATAGCGGTTCGGGATTTCCGTTCCAGGCGGACACTTTCCTGCCGGTGTCGCATTCCACTACAATCCTAGTTATATTGTGGTGAAAGTTTGTATCATACGTTGAAATATGTAACGTTCAAGTAAATAATACAACAGTTCATACACAAATTCGAGAACGTTATTTCTTCATAAACACAGGTTCGTTGTTTTCGTCTACAGTGTATGGCAAGGAGTATGCCGGGAGGACTAGGGAGTCTTCGTATAGTAGGTAACGGATGTCTGTGCCTGGTTCTACTTCTGGCTTTTGTTCCATCAAGATCTTGTTGAGGTCGATGGAGTAGTCTACGTAGAAGTTTCCGTCGCCGCCTACTACGATAGGCAGGTGGGCGTCAGAGTATGGGCTTTGGACGGTTAGTGGTTCTTTGAAGCCCATTTTCTTGAAGTCTACTGCATAGACGTTGTCGCCAACCGGATCTAGGAATGGAAGTTCTCCATTGATAAATTTGCGCAAGTTTAAGTCACGCAATTTTTCAGTGGTACGCAAGTCGACTAACTTAACTGTAGGATGTTCTTCTACATCCATAAGAACGTACTGGAAGATGCCACCGTTTTCGAATGCGTTAGACGGAATCTTTTCAGTAAAGTCCGGAACGATTTTTGAGAACTCGATTGGATATTTGATAAATTGATCGGTTTCTTGATCGCGTGTTTTAATTGGTAATAGGCCGCCTGATTGTTCTTGGTAGCGCTCTACAGCTTTTTGAATTGTTTCTTGCAGTTCAGGATACGGTGTTTCACTTGCTTGCTTTTCTTCAGGCGGTCGACCGCCACAAGCAGACAGTAAGAGTCCACAGATCATGACTGAAAGTATAAGTAATCGTTTATTCATAAGTTTACGCGCCTCCTGTCGGTCCGTTGAATACTAAATAGACCATTGCGAAGAACGACGAAATTAATAATGTATAGGCAATAATTGCAAATAGAATTTTTACTACACGGTTTTTCATTTTATATCGGCTCAAATAAATCAAGCCCATTGAAATGACCATGAATCCCATTGCGTAAAAAGATAGCCACATTTTATCTAACGAGGACAAAATTGTCACCCTCCTACTGTTTAAATACCGAAAAATGTATCGATTTCTTGTTTCTTACCACGGGTCATTAATTGATCCACAGCTTGTTTAGGTGGAACCCCACCAAATAGTATGGAATATAAAGCTTCTGTCAATGGCATGTTGACATCAAACTGCTGTGCCAACTGAAACGAAGCCTTTGTAGTACGCACACCTTCTATGACCATACCCATTTCTTCGGTCACTCTTTCTAGAGACTGACCTTTTCCAAGTAAGTTTCCTGCGCGCCAGTTTCTTGAGTGGACACTTGTACATGTAACGACCAAGTCACCAAGTCCCGTTAATCCGGAAAATGTTTGTTGATCCGCACCCATTTTGACACCTAGACGCGTGATTTCTGCTAGACCTCTTGTAATAAGAGCAGCCTTTGCATTATCACCGTAACCAAGACCATCGGAAATTCCAGCAGCCAAAGCAATGACATTTTTCAATGCCCCGCCAAGCTCCACGCCGATTACATCTTTATTCGTATAGACACGGAAATAATTGCTCATGAATAAATCTTGTATCTGTTCTGCTGCTTCCATGTTGCTTGAAGCCACCGCCACCGTGGTTGGATGTCGAAGTACGACTTCCTCCGCGTGGCTCGGTCCAGACAGCACTACAATAGCTTCACGTAGTGTTTCATCAATTTCCTCAGCAATAATTTCAGAAATCCGTTCCAATGAATCCGGATCAATTCCCTTGGAGACATGGACAAATATAGCCGGTTCAGTTAGTAATTCCTGTATATGGCGACACGTCTCGCGCATCGCAACGGTCGGTACAGCCAGTATAATCGTTTTCGCATGCTGGACCGCCACGTTTAATTCACTAGTAGAGTTAAGGTTTTCGGGCAGTTTCACATTTGGCAAATACCGGTTGTTTGTATGCTGATTATGGATTTCATCCGCTTGTTCTGCACGTCTTGTCCAAATTAAGCTGTCATGTCCATTTTCAGCCAGCACAACAGCGAGTGCGGTTCCCCAACTGCCTGCCCCAAATATAGAGACTTTTTCCATTACCTCCACCCTTTCTGTTTGCGTAGTTAGCTTCTTGCTCTCGTGATTAAGCGGATTGGTGTACCTTCAAATCCAAAAGCTTCACGTAATCTGTTTTGTAAAAAGCGTTCATAAGAAAAGTGCATAAGTTCTGGTTCGTTGACAAAGACCACGAATGTCGGTGGCTTCACAGCAACTTGTGTTGCATAGTAAATCCGCAAACGACGTCCTTTGTCTGAAGGTGCAGGATTTCTAGCTACTGCATCTTCTACTACCTCGTTCAAGACACTTGACTGAATGCGCATTGCATGATTTTCGCTGATCAATTGGATATTGGAGAATAATGTATGCACACGTTGCTTCGTTTTAGCTGAAACAAAGAAAATAGGCGCATAATCAAGGAATCTAAACTGATCACGAATATCATCGATGAAGTTATTCATCGTCTTATCATCTTTTTCAAGCGTATCCCACTTGTTGACGACAAACATGACACCTTTTCCTGCTTCTTCCGCAAAGCCAGCTACACGCTTGTCCTGCTCACGAATACCTTCTTCTGCGTTCATGACAATCAAGACAACGTCAGAGCGATCAATCGCTTTTAAGGCACGTAATACACTATACTTCTCTGTGTTTTCGTATACTTTCCCTTTTTTACGCATTCCGGCAGTATCGATAATTTTAAATTCTTGCCCTTCTACTACTTTTGTAGAGTCAATCGCATCTGTTGTCGTTCCAGCGATATCGCTAACGATCACTCGATCTTCACCAAGTAACGCGTTAACAAGTGACGATTTTCCAACATTCGGACGTCCAATTAAACAGAACTTGATGGAATCATCTTCCTCTTCCTCTAAGTTCATATCTTTAAAGCTCTCTGCGACTGCGTCCAATAAATCACCAAGACCTAGCCCGTGTGATCCAGATAGTGGATATGGCTCGCCAAATCCAAGTGAGTAGAAATCGTAAATCATATCTCTCATTTCTGGATTATCTACTTTATTCACTGCCAATACGACAGGCTTATTCGTTTTATACAGCATACGTGCAACCTGTTCATCTGAATCTGTCACACCATCTCTACCATTCGTCAAAAATATGATGACGTCAGCTTCTTCAATGGCGATTTCAGCCTGCATACGGATTTGGTCAAGTAATGGCTCATTACTCAGTTCAATACCGCCTGTATCAATTAAGTTAAATTCATAATTCAACCAATCTGCTGCGCTGTATATACGATCTCGCGTTACACCGGCAACGTCTTCTACGATAGAAATACGTTCGCCTACGATCCGGTTAAAGATTGTCGACTTACCGACGTTGGGTCTTCCTACTATTGCTACTGTTGGTTTTTTCATTTTCTTTCATTACACCCTTCCGACCTATCTTTAAATATTATACACAAAAAGAATGATGATGCATATGAAAGCATCATCATTCCCGTTACGCTAATTTATCATTTGTGGCTAGTTTATCACATTCTGAAGATTATTTTTGGAATTTCTTTAGTTGATCGCCGATGACATCCGCTAAAGAGAAGCCGGTTGTTTCTTCAGGCATTTCATAACTAAAGTTTTCTTCACGTGCTTCTTGAGGCTTTTCGATAAGATCTTTAATACTCAATGAGATACGTTTTTCTTGTGGATTTACGTCCAATACTTTTACTTGTATAGACTGTCCTTCTTCCAAGACTTCTTGTGGTGTACCGATATGCTCATGTGCAATACGTGAAATGTGTACGAGTCCTTCCACGCCAGGCAAGATCTCAACGAATGCACCATATGCTACAAGTCGTTTTACCGTACCATCCAGTACAGAGCCGACTTCTGCCTTTTCTTCGATGTTTTCCCATGGTCCAGGCAATGTATCTTTAATGGATAGAGATACACGTTCTGCATCACGGTCAACAGACAATACTTTGACTTGGATTTCGTCTCCTTCTTTCAACACGTCCGACACGCTTTCAATATGTCCGTGTGAAATTTGAGAAATGTGTACCAAACCATCTACCCCACCGATATCAACGAATGCGCCGAAAGAAGCGATACGTTGGACTGTACCATCTAAAATGTCACCTTCTTGAATCTCAGAAAGTGCAGCTTCTTTTTTCTGCTCGTTCTGCGCTTGGACCACCGCACGGTGAGACAAGATCAATCGATTCTTTTCTTTTTCCATTTCCACGATTTTAAATGTCATCGTACGTCCTTTATAATCATCAAATGATTCAACGAAGTGATCTTCTACTAAAGAAGCGGGAATAAATCCGCGAACGCCAAGGTCGACAACCAGTCCGCCTTTCACTACGTCCTTTACTTCTGTTTCGATGATTTCACCGCTTTCAAATTTCTCTTCTAATGAATCCCATGCATTTTCCGCATCTACTTGGCGCTTGGACAAGACGTACGCCTCGTCTTCCACTTTAGTAATCGCCAACTCTAATTCGTCACCGACTGAGACTGCATCTGCTGCTTTTTCAATATGCAAGCTAGAAAGTTCACTGATCGGAATCACGCCGTCAAAAGGAGCACCAGCGATTTCAACCGTCACCGATTTCTCTTCAACTTTTGTCACTACACCCGTTACGTGTGCACCTTCACCGTATTCTTTAACTTCATCCATATTCATCTCTTCAGTCATATGTAGCCCTCCTCCATAATGAATCCTATCTCTATATTATGCGAATTGAGACTTAAAAACAAAAAATTACACTTATTCTTTTATTTGTACTGTTCTATCAACTTAGATATCTCTGCCATAATCGCCTCTGTTACCTCTTCAGCAGATGCTTTTCTTTCACGATAAGCCGTCATATCCATAGCTTCTCCATACACGACTTTTAGTTGCGAAAAGGCTTTATACGGTCCAATGATTGCACAAGGAACGACTTTCGCCTCTCCACCTTTTAACGCAAAGAATCCTGCGCCTGCCAAACCTTTTCCAATCTCTCCCGTTTTGCTTCTCGTTCCTTCAGGGAAAAGGCCTACCACTTTGTCTTCCCGTAATAGTTTAATGGTTTTACGGAATGCTTCTCGGTCACTCATGCCACGTTTTACAGGATATGCCTGTACTTTTGGCAACAACGTTTTCAGAACTGGCTTATCAAATAGCTCTTCTTTGGCCATAAAATGAACCGTTCTCGGACATGTAATACCGACTATAGGCGGATCTAAATTATCTATATGATTCGTACATAAGAGCACGCCGCCTTGTTTCGGGAAGTTTTCTTTGCCGATTACCTTAATTCGATAAAGTGGATAGCAAACAGTACCAATCAAAAATTTGCCAAGTGGATATAAATTCATTGAGCTAACCTCTTTTCGGCATATTCGACAATACTATTCGTCACTTCTTCTATTGTCTTCCCTGTTGTGTCAATTGTAATCGCATCTTCTGCTTTTTTTAATGGAGAAATTTTACGTTCGCTGTCCGCTCGGTCTCTCTCGCTAATTTCCCTTTTCAATGTTTCATAATCCGACTTCATTCCACGCTTTTGTTCTTCTAGTAAACGACGCTCTGCACGCTCTTCTACAGAAGCTGTCATGAAAATTTTTAATTCCGCTTCAGGTAAGACGGCAGTACCTATATCCCTGCCATCCATTACAACGGATGATTCTGCTGCTAGATTTTGCTGTTTAGCGACCAAGAGGTCACGGACAGATGTTAAAGCCGCTATCGCTGAGACATTTGTAGTCACTTCGTGCGAACGTATCGCATCGGTTACCTCTATACCGTCTAACAAAACTTTTTGCACTTGTTCATCCGGTTGCAATTCAATTTCTGTTTGCGCAATCAATCGTGTGATTTCTTCCTCATTGCGCAGATCTATGGCGCTTTGAAGTACTTTGTAAGTAATGGCACGATACATGGCTCCTGTATCGATATACGTATATCCTAATTTTTTAGCTACCAATTTAGCAATTGTACTTTTACCTGCCGCTGCCGGTCCGTCAATTGCGATTCTCATTCCAGCTGTCATGATGAAAACCCCTCCATTTACGCCTTTATTGTACCATAAGCAAAAAGGAAAAGTCTGCTCTCGACAGACTTTCCCTTTAGCTATTTCGTAATTCTAACTGTCGTTCAAAGCAATAGCGGATAATGTGTTGTCGATCTTTGTCGTCTATTTCATTAAACGTGAAAGAGCTCAGTCTGCGCTTCTCGCTTTCCCAGTTTCTGACTACTCTCGCTTTGCATGAAACATATTTGATTTCTGACTTCGAGAAATACAATACGATCAGTAATTTCACCTCTGTATTTTGCGTGAAATAATCATGATCTTTCATATTGACTGCTAATCCGCCAGCGCTGAGATCCAACGATACCAATTGCAACGATGTGGAGTCTGCCTGTAACGCCACGTCCAATGACGTATCGACACGAACAAATTCTCTTCTTTGGATCTTCATCAAGTTTTGATCACCAGGATATTTCAGTTTAAGCATCGGTATCGTTTGGTTGACTCGACTATGCACCTCGGTACGAAATGCGTACGACATCTTATACTGATCTACAAATGTAACGAGAAGCTGTGTACCATCTATGAAGAATGCTGTTTTGCCCGTCATCATGTTAATAGGATAATCCATCATGAAGTGCTCTTCACCTTCAATATCCACTACTCGACATTTAAATTTCTCCGATTCCTCGGTATAATCTTTTTCTAATGTTAATACCGTCCCGATACTTAGTCTCATTTCTCCACCTGCCATTCGTCCTATACTTTCATTATGTCATGTGGAGTAATTTTTTCCAATCCTTTTTTATTGTTTTTCTGTTGTAATGACTTCTAACGTCTCCGTGTCAACGAGAATCTTGTACGTCTCCAAATTTTCTTCTCCAGAAACGATTGTTAAATAATGCGCCAGGCGTTGCTCCTTTTGACTATTTTCTACGTATGCAAGCTCCTGAGCCATTACTGTAACATCCGGTCTAAAGAACGTGTGCCACTCCGCTGTACGAATAGGCTGTGGTTTCGGCTGTTCTTTACGAATGTATTCAGACGCATTCAGACCGATCACTTCACCGTTGTCTTTCGCTAATTTGATATGAATCGGGTCTGAGAATACTTTGGCATCATTTTCAGGAGACACCCTAACGTAAACAAAGTGCCATGCGTTATCATTTTCTCTAGCCTCTTCTAAAACTAGATCCTTATACTCCGCCTTCTGTAAAAACTCATCAGCCATTTTCTCTAACTCTTCATATGATACTGTTGGCTTACCCATGCGACGCTCCACGAGATACGACAGAACATGTCCACCTTTTTCAGTTAAATCTAAATAGCCGATTGAAGAGTTTTCCGCAAAACGAATATGGTAAAACGGATATGGCGCACCTTTTCTACTTTTTTCCGCTGCAATGATATCATTTGACACACTCGGCAGAAGCTTTTTAAATTTTTGAATCGCCTCGTCCTCGGTAATTTTCTTTTCTTTAATATTACGCAACTCTTTTTTCTTTTCTGCATCGGACTCACTTGCTGTTAAAGGAAATACTGCTTCTGTATATTCCATAACGGACTCGCCCATTTTGGACCAATTTGCCTGACCATCGGGTGAGTCACGCAATTTTTTCTCCCAGTTGCTCATGGACATTCTTCTTGAAAACATATCTTTTGTCGCCAACTGCCATTCACTTGTCAGTTCATTCAAATTCTCTGAAGCACGCTTCATCACACCATAATATTTATCTGGGTCACCTTGTTCTGTAGATTCCTTTGCAAAATTCCCTAACCGTCCTAAATAATTCATCCAAGAAGTAGAGAAACTTTCATCTACAGGAAGTGAGGAAATAGATGATTTGATGTCTGAAGATAAACGCCAAATATCTTCCCGTTCTTTTGCAGAACTTTTCTGATCTTCAAAAAGTAACGACTTGTTTACTGCTTCTTCCAACTCGCCAAGTTTTTGTGAGGCATCTGTCATACTTTTAGAGTATTGGCCATTCAATGCAATCGATAAATCTTCATTTTCACGCACCGTTCCAAACGTATATATCCCCAATACAATAAATGCATAGGTCAGTATGAAAATCATTTGCTTCATAATAAGCTAGGTCCTCCTTTCTTTAGTCACAAAATATGTGTAGACCGATTTTCTTTATTTGCGGTCTCGACCAAATCCATTTACTAGTAGCCGTTATTGGATTGAAATAGTAAATTGCGTTTTCTGAAGGATCCCAGCCGTTGATCGCATCGATGACCGCTTCTTTCGCGCGCTCATTCGGAGTTAGCCAAATCTGTCCATCCGCAACCGCAGTAAACGCTCCTGGTTGAAAAATGACGCCACCAATTGAATCAGGAAAATCTGCATGTTCGACCCGATTTAAAATAACCGCTGCTACCGCCACTTGTCCTTCATATGGCTCTCCACGAGATTCACCATATACTGCATTGGCCAATAAATTAATATCTTGATCGGTATATTTAGGTGGTGCTTGCATTTGGGTTTGCGACTGCTTATGTGGCGCACTTCCCTTTTTCACTTGCGATTCCAGCGACTGACCACCATAATAAGTAAATTGGTGTCCTTTAGCTATCTGACCCTTTACATACTTTTCATCGTAATCAGAAATTCCTTTTAACTTCTTCTGGGTTCCTTTACCTGCAATTCCGTCAAGCGGTAATCCGTATTGCTCTTGGAAATTGCGTAATGCCCAGTAAGTTCCATATCCGAAATTACCATCAATTTCTCCATGATAGAAACCGATATATTGAAGCCTTGCTTGCAACTCAATGACATCGTCTCCTTTTGCACCTTTGGCCAAATCACGTCCACTGAATGCTTCACTATGACTCGCAAAGAAAGAAAACATCATGATGCCTGCCAGTAATAAAAATAGGAAGCGTTTTGTAATTCGCTTCATCGACATCCACCTCCAATAAATTATGCTTCCTTGTAGTTTGTCCAATATTCAGTATTTTATAAGGCAAAAAATCCGTCTGATTTCCTCAGACGGATTTCTAAAAGTTTGATTGATTTCTTTTTCTAAATTGTTGCATCGCAAAAGTGTGCGCGTACTTCACTCGCGTCAGCCCGAACCACCAAAGGAACAACATGAAAGGGATTATTAAATACAGCCAATAATCATAGGTAAATAAAATCGAATTGTAGAGTACATGAAGCAAGAATGGCGCCAAAAATGCAACGGTAATCCATTTCGCTTTTTCTGACACTGCAGAAAACTTAGCTTTACCAAAGTAATATCCCATGACGACACCAAATAACGCGTGACTTGAAACTGGTAATAATGCACGAATAAAAGCTGTATCCAAACCGAAAGACAGTAAATATAAAATGTTCTCTACTGTAGCGAAGCCGAGCGACACACTTGCTCCATATAAAATTCCATCATAGGCATCTTCAAATTCGGTTGTTTTATAAACAAGAATAAAGATAATAATCCATTTAAAAAATTCTTCTAAACTGCTCGTAAATAACACATTGTGAAAAAAATCATTAGTAAATACGTGCTCTTCTTCAAATACATGCTGGATAAACAAAATGGGAAATGTCATGATTGCACCGTAAATGAATGCATGGAATAGCGTCTTGGATGGCTCCTTGGCAATTTGTTTACGTAAATACAAATAACTGAAAAGTGCCAGCGCCGGCGCTATTGCGACTGTCAGTAAAATAAACATAGGCGCCTCCTCATGTCGCTAGTATATCACATCCTATACGATGAAAACCGCCTGACCTAAAAGGCAAGCGACTCATCCATTCACTTATTTTGTGCAATACATTGCGCAATCATTCCACCATGGAAACGACCATTTTCGATGAAAATTTCATTAGCATTATTACCTGCTGCAATGACACCTGCGATGAATAAATTAGTAACGTTCGTTTCCATCGTATCTTCATTGAAAACAGGCCGTCCAGATTGTTCATCAACATCAATACCTATTTTACGTAAAAATGCATGATCCGGGTGATAGCCGATCATTGCAAAGACATAATCGCTTTCAAGATTAAATGTCGTTCCTTGCTGATTGACGGTAACCGCTTTTTCAGTAATCTTCGTTACACACGCGTTAAAATGCATATCGATTTGACCGTTACGCACTAAACTATCAAAGCCAGGCAATATCCAAGGTTTCACACTTTTCGAATACGTTTCATTTCGATAAAGGACTGTTACATGCGCACCTGCACGTTGTAATTCCAGCGCTGCGTCGACAGCGGAGTTTTTCCCACCAATGACTGTCACTTTTTTATTGAAGTACGGATGTGCTTCTTTGAAGTAATGGTAGACAGTAGGCAAATTCTCTCCTTCGACATGTAAACGATTCGGTTGATCATAATAACCTGTTGCCACTACGACATATTTCGCATCATAAACGGCTTTATTCGTTGTCACGACAAATCGACCATGCTGTTGATCGATATCTTCTACTCGCTCATGACTGTTGATCTGCAAGTTTTCGATTTGCGCAACGGTTCTATAATAGACTAGTGCATCATTACGCTTTGGTTTATCGATTGCTGTAATGAACGGCGTCTTGCCTATCGATAATTTCATACTGGAACTAAAAAATGTTTGGTGAGTCGGATAATTATAAATGGAATTCACGATATTTCCTTTTTCGATCACCACTACCGACAAACCTATATTTTGTAATTCAATTGCCGCCGACAAGCCACATGGACCGCCACCGACAATTACTGCATCTACAGAATTCATGATATCTTCTCTCCTAATTTTTTGCGTTCTAGTAATGAACTTCTACTACATGACATTCGGGTTTCGCACCGAAACGCAACGGCACCATCGTCGTTCCGTAGCCATTACTAATTAATTTCGCTCTGTTTCCCGTCGTCTCGAAACGACCAAGGTCTTGCATACCCCAAGGCCCCAGTCTAATCTGGCCTCCATGTGTATGGCCGGCAAGAGATAATTCCGGTTGCAACTTTTCTTCAAACTTTCGAAAATACGAAGGATTATGTACAGCAAGGATTAGATGATCATATCCTTTTGCAGAATCCACGGCCTGATCAATCTCTACTTTTCCGTTATTTGGATCTTGCAGCCCACATATACCGAAACATGGATGGTTCGGTATCGATGCAGTACTGTTAACCAGCACTTTGCCACCAACTTGTTCCATCACACGTAGTATATTTTCTGTACCTACTTCTTGGTCATTATTGCCGAAAATATAAAAAATCGGTCCTATCGAAGCGAGTAAGCGCATGTTGCGTTTAATTCGCTCAATTGGCACGCCACCTTCTGCTACGTCTCCACCGACAATCACTGCATCAATAGAACGCGTACGTAAATCATTAATCAGCCGCTGAGGAATACTGCGCCTGTGAATATCCGAAATAAAGAACACGTTCAATTTATTAGTTGGAGTGGAATTAATATGTAACATATGTGTAAGCACACGATTCCGATGGGCTAAGGCATACATATACGTCAGCATAGTTGTCGCTGATAAAAAAACTGATAATCCCGCTATTCGAACCTTTTTCATTAGTCAACTCCCATAGAAAAAAGCAAAGCGTCTACTTTGCTTTTGTAGTAGTAATTTTCATTAGTAGTATAGCAAGAATCCAATAAAATCCCTAACCATTTTACTGCACGTAGGAAACGGCATGCATGTAATCTATTATGGCCGGGTAAAACCCAACCGATAACTCGACTTTTTCAACAGGTACTTGATCGGGAACGTCAGGAGAATAGAGATCCGATAATACATAGAGTAGTATAACAATAGGTATTAAAGTAAAAATCGCCAGAAAAATATTGATGACTTTCACACGACCATATTGCTCCTCTTTCTTCTTTCCGTGTACTTCAGCACGAGAAGGAAGTTTATCAAAAGGCACTTTTTCTTTAATCTCTCTTCGCTGCTGTTCAAAATCCATTTTATACTGTTCGTTTAACATGTCTAATTTCTCCTTCACACCGCATAATGTCTGTTGCTATTATATGATGTAATTCCTTTGTTCATCCGTGAAAAGTACGTCCGCTCACAAACTCATCTATCTCTATTATGCCGAATTTTGTCTAAAAAGTAAATACAGACAGACTGCTTCAACCTAATAATTGATGCAGTCGTTCCCGCCATTGTAACGCTTCAACTACTTGTTCAGTCGACGTTTCCGACTTAATCAGCCAATCATCATCAAGATTTTGACAGTTTGAACAGCAATCCGCTTCTGCAGGTGAGGTGTTTTCACCAAAAAACTGCACTAATTTTTCTCGCAAACAACTATCACTTTTTACATAGCACTCCATTTCCGCAATTTGTTTCTCTTTCACTTGATATATTTGGTGAATTTGTCGAATGACATTTTCAACATCAGATTGCTCCAAATAATAATCAAGTAAACGACTGGCAACTTCGGATAGTCCAGCTTGTTCAGCAGCCAATTGACTCTTAGTCTCTGATTGCAGTAAAGAATGATAATAAAGAGTTTGCTGTTCATCTGGCAGATCTTCATAGACTATGAACTTCACTTTCTGTATATCCCGCTTACTATACAAAAGAGTGGCCGCAGCTTTTTCCCCGTCACGTCCTGCACGTCCTACTTCCTGGATATAAGCGCTTGGCGTAGCAGGTAAATGCTCATGAATAACTTGCCGAATATCATCTTTGTGAATACCCATGCCAAATGCATTGGTAGCACAAATCCACTCAAGTTCACCTTGTACAAATTGTTGTTGAATGATGGATCGTTCATCCTGTTCCTTGCCACCGTGATAGCTGGCTGTCGGAATTCCAGTTTCTCGGATCATAGCCGCAAGTTCATCCGCACGTTTCCGTGAAGCTACATAAATAACACCAGGACCGATTGTCGTAGCAAGTCTTTGTATAATCCACTCTGTTTTTACCCATTCATTATCCATATGCATAACTCGATACGATATATTCGGACGATCGATTGACTGTCGTTCGATGTGAGGTTTTCTCATGTGTAAGTAAGTTGTAATATCTTCCACTACTTTCTCATTCGCAGTAGCAGTTAATGCCAGCACTGGAGCTCTTTCTAAAACTGAGAATAATTCCTTTAATCGTAAATAGTCGGGCCTGAAATCAAATCCCCACTCTGAAATACAATGGGCTTCATCTACTACAAAAAAAGCAATAGGCAATTGTTGAACAAGCTGTCGAACATGTTGTTGCATCACCATTTCAGGCGATAGGAAAATGAATTTATAGTGCGCTAAAGTAGAAAGCGCCAATTCCTTTTCCTGCCTCGATAAAAATGAATTAATAGCGACAACCCGCTTCTCTTTATGTTTTCGCAAGTTAGCCACTTGATCTTCCATCAACGCAACGAGAGGAGAGATGATAATCACTGCACCATCGACCATGTATGCAGGTAATTGATAGCAAAGTGACTTACCCGTACCCGTCGGAAAAATTGCCACGGTATCTCGTCCAGCTAGCAACTCGGTAATGACTTCTTGTTGTCCAGGTCGAAATGATTCATAACCAAACTTTTGACGCAACACGTCTTGAAGTTCCATCAACTCTCACTCCTTCCGATCATGATGATTAATCGCAGTTGGAAATACGATAATTCTGGGCACTGCTGTTTCAACAAACGCAAACGTTTAGTCTGCAACTGTTCAACATGACGCCAAACTACATCTATTTGTTCTTCCGTTATAAAATCTTTATATGGAAAGCCATCCATATTCGATGCCATTTCAATGAAATGATCTTCTATTGTACTTAATTTCAAATTTCGTAAAGAAGCAATTTGCTCTACCGAATAGCCCCGCTCGAATAGTTTCCGTGTCCGTTCTGCAGATTGCGTCAAATATGTGTCCACTTTACAGCCTGCCGCTAATTCTGTCAGCAACGGCAGGTTGGGTCGCTGTTGTATGAAATCGAGCATAATATGTAATGCTTCTATATAGTACAATTGTAGAGTCTTAACTGGTAGATTTACACGATCTGTCATCTGTTCCCAAGTAGACGCAGTGAGCCGGTACCCCGTCAATCGACTGCTCACTATCATACGTTGTAAATCTGTTAATGAGGAGTTAGTTAGCACATGTTCCAATTCTTTTCGCAATGATGTAGATAGGCTGATCATGCTACTTGATTGATTACGTAAGAACCCTTTGACAAATTGCTGGGTAGGCAACTCCTTCTGGATTGGCATGAACGTTGTTTCACTACTGCGTAAATTGGACAATGTCTGAACTAGCAACGCCAACCGTCTGGCGAACTCCCTTTCTCGCCCGCGGTAATTCCAGCCATTAAATCGCCACATTTCGCTACCTGTCGCCATCTGACCTTTTGCTGTCACATAGACGAGTTCATTTATATATATTAGGCCGTCCGCTTGCATCCGCTCTAACGCTTGCTGGAATTCGCCTGCTGTCAATTGTGGCAACAATGCATAGTATGATTTGACTTGATAATATTCAACGTCCTGTAACGTCTGTCCCGATCGTTTTCCACGAAGTATATGGTAGACACCTTGCGCTGAACGCTCACCATGGAGACGTTGGAAGATCGTTAATAAGATGGAATCGAAACTCATTTGAGCTACCCCCCTGAAGAAATAACGTTTTTTTGTTGAAAAGTGATGAAAACAGCTTTAGAATAGAGTAGATACAAAATAGGTTGAGTGAATGGAAGAAGGGAGAAAGACAAATGTCTAGCAAAAAGTATACGATTGTCGATCAGGATACATGTATAGCCTGCGGGGCGTGCGGGGCTGCTGCGCCGGATATTTATGATTATGACGATGAGGGGATTGCATTTGTTATTTTAGATGATAACACGGGAAACACTGAAGTTCCAGAAGAACTGATGGAGGATCTCGAGGATGCATATGATGGTTGCCCTACCGATTCAATTAAAATTGCGGATGAGGCCTTCGAAGGCGATCCATTAAAATATGAAGATTGATTCAATCCCGACAACACTTCCTACTATTGGATGTGTTGTTTTTTAATACGTTGAATTAATTATAAGGTTGGCATTAGTATTGGCATGGGGTTTTGCATTTAATATGTGAGTGAACTAAGTGTATCTACCTTTTATGTAAGGATTGCAACGGAAGATGTACGCACCCCACAGCTGGAGTGGAAATTCACTGACGTTACTATATCAATTTCTCTTCTAGCATAAAAAACGCCAGTCTTCTCAATATTCTGGAAGACTGGCGCATATTTGTTTAGAATGATAACTTCTTTTGTTGCTGAAGAATCCACTTCTCCATGCTTCTATATAACATCAACGTGATGGCTAATAGCATGACACCCTTGATCAAGTTGAACGGTAAGATTCCCAATATGATCATCTGATACAGCGAGTCGCCTGTAACTGCTGGCATACCTAGGAAATATGTGTACATTGGCAAGAATACTAAGTAATTTAATACGCTCATACCTATTGCCATTGCTACCGTACCCGCGATCAAACCTGATGCAAGACCTTTAGCTGAACGATACTTCGTGAAAATCCAGTAGATTGGCATTATGAATAATACACCTGTCACAAAGTTTGCGACTTCTCCTACCGGTACTCCTGTCGGGCTTCCTGATAAGAACCAGTGCATGACGTTCTTCAATATCTCTACGCCTATACCTGCAACAGGTCCCATCGTCATGATTGCCATAACAGCAGGGATCTCACTGAAATCAATCTTTAAAAATCCAGGCATTGCCGGGATGGGAAAGTTGAACTGCATTAATACAGTTGAAATACTCCCCAATATTGCCACCAAAATCAGCTTACGTAACTTCTTGTTATTCACTTGTTCCTCTCTCCTTTTGCGATTCACTTCAAAAGAGGAAAGGCTGGCTCATCTATTGTTCCGCTAAAAATCCCTAAAGCAAAATATGCTTTAGGGAGAGTAAAATGCACTGTTAAGAACAGATAATTTACAAACTTATCCGTCAGGAAACAAGCACCACTTTTGCGTACACAAAAAGATGGCTGCACCTTCACCTTCTCCCATCCAGACTATACTGTCGGCTCCGGAATCTCACCAGAATCAGCTGTTAAGCTCGCGGGCTAAAAGTAGAACTCTACTTCATTTCCGCCGGTCGGGAATTACACCCTGCCCCGAAGATGAATCAATATTTAATTATGAACCTATTATAGCGTAAAAAAACTGTTTTGTAAACTTCACGAGTTTACAAAACAGAATTATTCGTTAATTAGATACTTTGGATTTGCACCCAACGGCTTTTCCAATGGTCGAGTGAAGTCAAATTTATTCCATTGCTCTTGTGCGATTTGATCAAATTCTACCTGTTTGTCGAAACTTGCCGCCGTCAGCAAGATGCCGTCTAGGAGTTGCAATGCTTTTTCTGATTGCATCTTATCTAAATCAAGCACTTTAGTAAATTTCACGTTGACAATACCTTTAACTTCTTTGACCGTGAAGTCTATTCCTTCAGGGATCACAGTTGAAAAGATATCATTCGGTGATTTTTTCATCTCATGTAAAGCTTGCTCCACCGTTTCGGAAGTCTTGCCAAAATTAGTGGAGAGTACCGCTTCTCCATCTGATTTTAAAAATCGATAATACGCTTGACGCGAAGCCACTCCTGACAAGCTGATCGGTTCATCTACTTGACCTACTTGATCAAACGTAATTGGCGTTGCATCTTCTTGTAAAAACTGTATTTCATCGTATCCTTGAAACGTATTTTGTACGGACAGATTCAACATTTCAAGTGTCGCACTCGATCTGTCATAGGTATGGTCCGCAGTGAACTTCATTTGAACTTGATTACCGTTCGAAGATATCATCGCTTTATACGGATGATACTCTGAAAAACCGAGCGCCTCTTCATCTATTGTATTCGCATACTCATTATACAGCGCCACTGCATCCGGTGATGTCCCTAAGCCTTCAGGGAGGCGTTCATTCGGTATTAGGAATGTTACGGGGACAATGGCGGCCTGATCGGTAGCCAAGCCAATATGAAACGCTGTGTGATCCAGGATGTCGGCAGGATAAGCGGCGTATGAGAGCGGCGCTGAAACCTGCTTTGTAAACACGGATGCATCACTCGCTTCATTCGACTGCATTTCTTCACTATCCTCCATCACGATAGGATCAGCCGATTCCTCTGTCGTTGCTTTATCCATCGATACTTCATTGTTTTGCTGAATGAATGTCGGCACGATGATGGTGAGCAATACAATCGCCGCAACAGCTGCGATAATTGGTGGCCACTTGGATTTCGATGGTCTCTTCTTCGGCCCGTTTGGCTCAGAAAGTCTCGTATCTTCTTTTAATCGTTGCATAATCTCGTCTTTGGAACGCTGATCTTTCACAACGGGCATATTACGCAAACGTTTCTCGATAGTATCTTCATTCCACTTGTCATTGCTCATCTCATCACCCCTCCCTCGCGGAACACGCTTCCAACTTCACTTGTAATGCTTTGATTGCACGATGCTGCGTCGTTTTCACTTTGCTTTCAGTCCAGCCCAGAACTTCAGCCGTTTCAGCGACGGATAGATCCTGAAAGAAGCGCATAAGGATGACCATTTTCTGATCACCCGTACATGTGTGCAACACTTCAAGCACTTGCCTCTGCTCCTCATCTGCTTCAATCAAATGTTCAGGCAAGCGGTCAGTTGAAGCTAATTGCTCTGTTTCCCAATCGAAATGAATGTTTGCATGCTTGTTGATTGTGGATTGTTTTCGGAAATAGTCTATCGAGACATTTTTCGCAATCGCAAACAGCCAAGTTTTCTCGGTGCTTTTCCCTTCAAAACGGTCATATGATTTGAGTACCCGCACATATACCTCGTGCATCAAATCTTCGGCTACCCCCCGATTGCGAGTCAAATAAGTAAGGAAGTTGAATACGTCACGGTTATAGTCTTTATATAATCGTTGAAAAACGGAATCATCCATTCAATCCCCCGTTCTCTAATAGTAGTCGTTTCAGTATAGGAAAGGTTTCAATTATTAATTGCGTCAAATGGAAGTGAACAAATAAAGATGGTACCTTTTTCTTCACCAATGGTTGCTAAAATTGAACCGTTATGTGCTTCCATAATATTTTTTGCAATAGCCAAACCAAGTCCTGTACCACCTTTTCCTCTTGTCCTTGCTTTATCTGCCTTATAGAAACGCTCAAAGATGTAAGGCAAGTCTTTTTCTGGAATCCCGACACCTGTATCGGCTACTGTAATATCAAGTATTCCGGTAGACCGATAGACACCTAGCGTCACCGCTCCACCGTCTGGAGTATGGCGGATGGCGTTATCGATCAAATTAGTGAACACTTGCTCAAGACGGTCTTCATCTGCCGTTACGAGTAGTGTATTCAATTCTTCCGTCTCCAAAGACAAGTCCACTTTTGCATCTTTTGCCACTTGTGAGAACTTTGTCACCATACGTTCTAGAAACTCCACAATCGAAAGAGGGTTTTTATTCAGTTGAATGTAGCCGGATTCCATTCTTGCCAGATTCAGCAAGTCTGTGACGAGGCGACTCATACGCTTGGATTCATCATGGATGATCTGAACCATTTCCATACGTTCTTCCTCACTGCTCACTACATCATCTATGATGGCTTCACTATATCCTTGCAACATCGAGATCGGTGTCCGCAATTCGTGTGAGACGTTGGCAATGAAATCCGAACGTAGTTTATCCAATTTATGCTGTTCCGTCATATCACGGAATACCGCCACCGCTCCACGGATACTATTTTCACTGTACAATGGGCTGATGGAAATGACATAAAACTGTCCACCCAATTCCAATTCATCTTCCACTTCCTCAGCGAATGAAATGGCATGCTTTAGCATATGGAAAACTTCTTTAGGCAACGGATGATGATTTTTCTGATTGTATCCATACCATTTTTTCAACAATAACTCGGCTTGCGGATTTTTCAGGAGGATTGAATAATCTTGATTAAACGTTACGACTGCATCTGTCATAGATGTAAGAATGCTGGAAAGCTGTTCTTTCTCCTGCTTAATCAATTCAATATTATATTTTAACTGACGTCCCATCTGATTAAAAGCAGTGGCTAACTGACCAATTTCATCGTTTTGCGCCACAGGTAAATGTGTATCAAAATTCCCTTTAGACAACTCAAACGCTGCTTGCTTCATCTTACGCAACGGCAATGTGATGCGCGTAGATAGGAAAAATGCAAAGAATGTAGTTAAAATAAATGCGATGAATGCGGATAGGAAGACAATGTTCGTCGTGCTTTTCGTCGTACGGTGCACAGCATCTAAGCTTTGGTACATGAGTACACTCGCTTGTTCACCATTTGCTTGTTCAAATGGATAAGAAAGAATCAAAAATTGCTCCATGACGTCTTGTTCTGTCAATGAAGGCAATATCATTTCTTTCATTTTATGCTTACCTGATTCAGGCGTATTAAACAAACTGTCTTCCGAAAGAAGTTGATCTTCAATTTCCTTTTTACTTGAAGATGTATGGAATGAATACAGCACATTCCCCTGTTGATCAACAACAATTGCATTGGTCTCTAAATCGAGGATATCATCTACAATTTGGTTCATGGATTGAGTCATGGAACTTGTCGTTTGTTCGTTATAATCATTGACAATTTTACTGATGGTGGTAGCTTCTCTCTGCAAAGACTCTTCCGCTTGTTTCGTGTGGAAGTTATCAAGAAATTCGAGCAGGAACAGTGTCACAATAAACAAGACAAAGGAAACGAGAAGCAATATGGTGGCCCATAGCTTCCCGACAATTGAATTCCATATTCTAATCATTCGTTTGGAACCTCGAACTTATAGCCGACACCCCAAACAGTCACAATCATTTTCGCTGCGCGGTCTGAAACACGGCTCAGTTTTTCTCGCAGCCGTTTGACATGTGTATCCACTGTACGTAAATCTCCAAAGAATTCGTAATGCCATACTTCTTTCAGCAATTGTTCACGATCGAATACTTTATCCGGTGATTTTGCTAGGAAATACAATAACTCATATTCCTTCGGTGTTAAATTAACTTCTTTCCCTTCAGCTGTTACACGATGTGCATCGTGATCTATTGTCAGCTGTGGAAACACTACTAAATCTTTTGACGTTGTGTTAGACGACACATTCGGGAATGCAACTGAACGTCTGAGCATAGCTTTTACACGTAAGACTACTTCTCTCGGACTGAACGGCTTGACGATGTAATCGTCTGCACCACTTTCAAATCCGCTTACACGGTCTGCTTCTTCACCTTTTGCTGTCAATAAAATAACAGGTGTCATAATTTTATTTTCACGTAGTTCAGCTAATACTTCCATACCATCTTTTTCAGGCATCATCACGTCGAGCAATATACAATCATATTGTCCAGCAAATACTTTTTCTAACGCATCTGCTCCATCGATCGCTTCTTCAATTTCATAGCCTTCTCTAGATAAATACATATTCAATAGGCGACGAATGCGATCCTCATCATCCACCACTAAGAGCTTCACTGTTTCTTCCACAATTCATTACCCCTTTCGACAATCTTCTATCTCCATTGTACAATTACTGACCTATAAAAAGAAATAAAAAGACTGCATGACAATTATTGTCATGCAGTCGAAGATTATGCGTATGAGTGTAAACCTGCAATAATTAAGTTTACGGCAATTAAGTTGAACATGATGATAACAAATCCGATGACAGCAAGCCATGCGGACTTTTTACCTTCCCAACCTTTTGATAAACGCAGGTGAAGGAATGCAGCGTAGAACAACCACGTAATGAGTGCCCACACTTCTTTCGGATCCCAGCCCCAGAATCGTGACCAGGCTTCATGTGCCCAAATCATGGCGAAAATCAAAGCACCGAGCGTGAAGACCGGGAAACCGATCAATACAGCACGATAGCCGATTTCATCCATCAGCTGGGAATTGGCCTTCTTCGCTAACGGTTGGAATACCGCGGCGAGAGGTTTCCGTGCGATCAACCGTAATAATACGTAAAGCACTGAACCTACAGCTATAGACCAAACAAGCGAAGACAGTTTTTGCGCATTGATGATCGGAGGCAATTCAACCCAAGGTGTCATTTTGTCCGGTGTCATCGCTTCATACTCATTCATCCCAAATAACGGAGGAACGTGATAAGTAATTTCAGCGGGTACTTCATCTTTATTTATATAAGTAAATTCTGCTTCATAGTCCATTACTTTGAATGTCGTAGAAGATACGACAAAACCAAGAACAAGAATTAACGTATACATTACTGCTTCTATCCAAAAACGTGATTTGGATTTTTTCGTCATATCAATATTCTTTACTAAGAATACAAGCCCTGCTATCGCACTGATTGCAAGTATAGATTCACCAATAACCGTTGTGATTACGTGAATAAACAACCATTTACTTTGAAGTGCAGGAATTAGTGGAGTAACTTCTGTCGGAAACATCGTTGCATACGAAATAATGATAATTGCAACGGGTAACGCGAACAATCCAAGTGACGGTGTTCGGTAAATAATATACAACATAATGAATGCCCCTATGAGCATCATGCCGAATGCAGTCGTAAACTCAAACATATTACTAAGTGGCGCGTGGCCTGACGCAGCCCATCTTGTAAAGAAATAGCCTAAGTGAGTAAGGAATCCGATGATTGTAATAACTAAACCAATCGTTCCCCACTTACTATTATGATACGCTTTTTCTGATTTTGATTTTTTGATAGCGCCTCCGAAAAACAAAGTGGCTACTAAATATGCAATAAATGAAACTAATAATAAATTACTACTGATGGCTACTAAGTCCATATTTCCTCGTCCCCTTCCTGTTCTGGCTTGTCCAACTCAGGATCCTGACGATCTATATAAGCAGGCAAGTCTACAGTTTCTCGTAATGTATCCAGCTCTTTACGTAATGAGAACCAGTTTTTATTCGTATGTGCAGCAATCAACAAATGTCCTTTTGTATCTTCTTGGATCCATACTCTGCGGTGTTGCCAATACATTCCTTGAATAACACCAATCATAAATACTAGACCACCGAATAAGAGGATATATAACGTTTTGTCTTTACGGATTGTCAAACCTGAAATATTTCGAGTCTCAGCAGCTGCAAACTTAATCGCGTAGTCGTTCTCTTCTACTTCCAACGTTTGACGAATGGCCACGAAACTCTTTTCACCTTCTGGCTTATCTGGTGTGTTCATCTGAAAAATGAATGCTGGATTATTCGGAACGGGTGACTTCGAATAGGGTTCCCCGTCTTTAATTCCATCATAGTCTGGATAGAAACCTAGCATATTGACAGTTGAGCCATTTCCAAGATCATATTCCTTTTCTGGATCACTTAAATCTACCGTGAATTCCCCTAAAGATTCTTCAGAAGATTTATTTACCAAATGAAATGTCATGTTTTTAAGCTCGTCCAGTTTATAATCCATCTGGAATACATTATACCCATCAAATTTCAATGGTTTATTGACATTGATGGCGTAATCCTCCACTTTTTCAAGACTTTCACTACCTGGGAGCGCGCCCTCATTTTGTTTATACAACGTAACATCTGTCGTATACGACTTAACGATTGCGCCATTCTTCTCTAACGCCTCACCGAATACTTTTTCAGCTTCTTCTTTTGAATAATTCTCTAAGGTAAACTTTTTATTCTCAAGTACATACCCTGGCGCTCCAACGATATTACGTGTTTCCCCTTCACGGAGCCACATCGCTTCGTCAACGTAAAAACCAGGAATTCCTCTAAGCAGAACACCCGAAATGAAAATGATTAATCCAACATGGTTGACATATGGGCCCCAGCGTGAAAATCGATACTTTTCAGCTAAAATGGCACCATTCTCTATTTTTACATTGTAACGCATTGCTTTTAGTTTCTCTTCTGCTTTTGCAAGTGACTCTTCCGTATTTTGGACATCGCCTTCTCCAAAAATCCGCTGACGCTTCATAAAGGATGGGTGACGACGTGTGCGTTGCTTTTTAAGTGATTTATAAAGCGGAACAACACGGTCTATACTTGCGATGATAATAGAAGTTGCAAGCATACCGACTAGTACTTTAAACCACCAGCTATTATACATATCATAAAAGCCAAGTTGGTAATACAGTTTTCCTACCGTACCATACAGACGCTCATAGTATTCCAGATAGCCCTCCGGCGTAGTAGCAGGTACATAAAACTTTTGCGGAAAGATTGTTCCAATTGCTGACGTGATTAATACCGCCGCAATAATACTGACGCCAATCTTGACGCTGGAGAAGAAGTTCCATATTTTATCGATAATGGAACTCTTATAGGTTTGGGATCTTCTAGAGGATCCCTCGTAACGCATATCTACAATATCACTTTTCTTCGCCTTTTCAGATAAGGGACGACCACACTTCTCACAAAGCTCTGTACCATAAGGATTTTCATGCCCACATTGGCATTTGATTTTGCTCATTGAGTAACAATCTCCTTACTTTGGTTGAATGCTTTCTAAATACTGATAAATTTGTTGCTCTGTCATCCCCTGTTTAATGACCTTCGTAATCTTTCCTTCTGAATTGATGAGGAAAGTTGTAGGTAATGGTTTGATATTATACAAATCCATAACGGTTTTGTTCTTATCCCATAACATGGGGAATGAAAGGTTCATGTCGTCTCTAAAGAGCTCTATTTTCACTTTTGGTTCTCCTACGTTGACAGTCAGGATATGTACACCCTTCGCTTCAAAGTCTTTATAGAGATCCTCCATATGTGGCATTTCCTTTTTACAAGGTGGACACCATGTACCCCAGAAATTCAGGAATACGCCTTGCCCTTTATAATCCGACAACCGGTGTTTATTTCCTTCTAAATCTACAAGCTCGAAATCAGGCGCTGTATCACCTTCCGCCAAGACTTTTACTTTATCTTTTGAAGTAATTGCGTAGATCATAATTGCAGCTAAAATTAATAAAAGGGCTGTTCTGCTAATTAGCCTGATAGTCTTTTTGTTTTTCTTTTTGGCCAATCATGTAACCTCCTGTCTAATTTACGTTCCATTGGCTATTATACCAAAACATAAAATCAGTTGGCACCGCACTAGTGATAGAATTGTGAACTTTTAACGCTTTCTTAGCCGATCTTTCCTGTTTCTGCTAATACGCGTAATTGTTTCAATTCATGTCTTGTTAGCTCACGCGCTTCTCCGGCATTCAATCCGCGTGTAGTCAAGTTAGCAAACTCTTCACGCTTCAATTTTTGAACCGGACAATTAATTGCATCAAACATTCTTCGTACTTGACGGTTACGTCCTTCATGGATTGTGATCTCGACAATGGCAGAATTTGTTTTCTTATCCGAACTTGTCATTTTCACACGAGCAGGAGCAGTACTGCCGTCATCTAATTCAATTCCTGTCTCCAGCTTTTTAAGATCATCGCGGGTAGGAATGCCTTTTACTTTGGCTACATACTTCTTTTTTATTTCGAATTTCGGATGAGTCATTAAATATGAGAAGTCTCCGTCATTCGTCATCAACAATACACCTGATGTATCATAGTCTAGTCGACCAACCGGGAATATTCTCTGGCTGACTTCCGGTACTAAATCCATTACTGTTTTACGACCTTTTTCATCGTCTACTGTTGAGATATAACCGCGTGGTTTATAAAGCAGATAGTAGACAGGTGTTTCTTTCGTCAATTGAACGCCTTCCACTTCAATTGTGTCCATTCTGCTAACTTTTGTCCCAAGTTCCGTTATGACTTTGCCATTCACTTTAACTAAACCGTCCAATATTAGTTTTTCTGACTTTCTTCTTGATGCTACGCCGGCCTGTGCCAATACCTTTTGTAATCTTTCCATAGGTTCCTCCTTGATGTTACATACTGAAAAAATTATGTCATACTTTCGAGCAAATGAAAAGAAGACTGACCTATGTAGGTCAATCTTCGAAATAGTATGTTTTCAACTCACTTTTCGGACTCGATATCTACTGCTACTGTCTTAATTGGTTCTGTACCTAAATAAATAGACCAGTAGCCTTTTTTCTGTTGTTCATCTGCTTGTGGAATTTGTAACACATTGGACAACATTTTCTTCTCTTCTTTCGTTACGAGTAACTTAACAGATTGATCCAGCTTTGCGATCATATGTGGAAATACTTGATACTTTCCTTTTTTCACTGCTGTGTACGATTGATATTCAGAGAAAACTTGCTGGGATAACTGTTTATGGACTTGCCAATCATTTCCGTTATTTAACGTAACGACAATGACGGACTTTCCATCCTTTTCGAAATAGGTAGCCAATGTACGTCCTGCTGCTTTTGTGAAACCTGTTTTCCCCGCAACGGCAGTTGGTTCAGATATTACTAGCCGATGTTTATTTTGCCAACTGTTTTTTCCTTGTTCTGTTTCAAAAGGATAGTTCTTTGTAGAAGCTATTTTACGAAATTCTGGATTCTTCATAGCAAAATACAACATTTTAGCTGTGTCATACGCAGAAGACAGGTGATGCTCGCCGTGCAAACCGGATGGATTCATAAAATGCGTTTGCTCCAGGCCATGACTTTGCGCTACTTCATTCATCAGATAGACAAATCCATCAAGTGAGCCACCTGCATGTTCAGCGAGTGCCTGCGCTGCATCATTACCTGAACGCAGCATTAAGCCATACAGTAAATCTTGCGTCTTCATTACTTGACCCGTTTCGAGATAAATGGAGGATCCTTCTGCTGTCGCGGCTTCTGAGGAAATGACCGTCTCCTGTTCACTCGGCTTTAACCCCAAAAAGGTATAAGCCGTCCACATTTTCGTCAAACTTGCGATAGGAAGCGGTTCATGTTCATTTGATCCCATCAGCAATCTGCCATTCTCTCCGTCTATCACTGCAAATGACGTACCCGCCGCCTGGCTACTTGCGGGATATATCAATAATCCGACTATCAGTAGAGCGATGACCGAAATTTTTCTCAAGCATCATGTCCTCCTTCTTCTGTAATGGAAAATGCTTCTTGGAATTTCGTCATGAATAAATCCGTTTCTTCCGATGTTTCTTGTTCTTCGTCAAGTGACAGTGGCGGCATATCTTCGAGCGACGCCAGTCCAAAACGATCTAGAAAGAAAGTTGTCGTGCCATATAAAATCGGTCTACCAGGCCCATCCATGCGCCCCACTTCCTCTACGAAGCCTTTACCAGCCAACGACGACAATGCACGCTCGGACTTTACACCACGCAAGTCATCGATCTCTACGCGCGTTACAGGTTGCTTGTACGCAATGATGGCAAGTACCTCAAGCGCTGCTTGTGTAAACGTAGACGGTTTTGGATCTTCTAGCATTCTTTTGATGTCATCAGCCCATTTACTCTTCGTCACCAAGCGATAACTCCCGCCGTAACTTTTCAACGTGATGCCACGTGTGTCATCTTCGTCATACGCTGCTTGCAACGAAATCAGTACTTGTTCTGCTTTTTGCTCTTCGCATTCCAACAGCGCGGCTAACTGTGTAAGAGATAAACCTTCTTCACCTGCCACGAATAAAAAACTTTCCGTCATCCCGACGAAACGTGTTTCGATGTTCATTCCTATCATCCCTTCACATCAACGAGATTCGTAATTCTTCAAAATTATTACTTTGTCGCACTTGAACTTCTTGTAATTTCATCAGTTCAAGCAATGATAAAAATGTTAATACGAGCTCGGGTACAGTCGTCGTTTCAAAAAGTGCATGGAAATCACATTCTCCACCACTTAGTTCCAACTTACTCATGATCGATGACATCTTATCCCCGACAGATTGCTCAGATTTTGTTATACTCGCTGTAAGAGGCAGTTTAAGCTTCTTTCTGTGTAGCATTTTTTGAAATGCACCAATTAAGTCAAAAACATTGAGCTGTTCTTCCGTCTCTGTTACAAACGCTTCACCATAATCCGTTAAGTCTTCAGGCTCTTTAGTGAAATGCTCATCACGGTGTGCAGCAGACTCACGAAGCGAGTTGGCCGCTTCTTTAAACTTCCGATATTCCATTAATCGGGCTATCAATTCTTCACGCGGGTCTTCCTCATAACCGAATTCTTCGATGAATGCCTCTTCTTCATTGACCGGCAACAGCATTTTGCTCTTCACTTCCAGCAACGTCGCTGCTAGTACAAGGTATTCGCTTAATTCATCCAATCGAAGAACACGCATGGCATGCAAATGTTCTATGTACTGCTGTGTTAGCTCCGCCATGGGGATGTCATAAATATCAATTTCGAGCCGATTGATCAAATGTAACAACAGATCAAGTGGCCCTTCGAAGACTTCGAGTTTTACACTATAACTCATTTTACCAACCTACCTAACCAGAAAGGAATGATTTGGATGCACCCTTACTACCATCCTCTTTTTCTACAGTTTATTGTGTATTTCAATGACAATCAAGATTATTTCGAGTGCCACGAGGTGCTGGAAGAATATTGGAAAGACCAAAAAAACTTTTCAAAAGATCATCCACTAACCGGCTATATTCTCATGGCTACCGGATTATATCATTGGCGCAGAGGAAATACAGCAGGCGCTTCGCGTACTTTAACTAAAGCCATCACACGCTTCCACGAAATGCCTGTACAATTTGGCGACTATCTTGAAGAAGTGGCCATTGATGAAATCATCATGCAGCTAGAGCATTGTCTTACCCGCATTAAATCAGGCGAAGATTTCCATGCATTCCCACTTCCAATCTCTCCAGAGTTGCAAGTCGAAGCAGAGAAATTCAAGCCTCTACTTGCATTACTGCCAAAAAACAGCGCATCTGTTATTCATAAGCATATGCAACGGGATAGGTCAGATATTCTTTTACAACGTGAAGAAAAGAAGAAGGGCAGCCGTTAAAGATCTGCGCCTTCTTCTTTCCTTAAACAACTTTGTATAAATGGTTCAGTAAAGTCGGTACTTTTACAGCCATATCCTGGGTAGATCTCTTGCAATTCCTTTATCATCTTAGATGCAATTCCTTCTCCACGAAACGATGGATTGACCGAAATATGCTGAACAGTGTAGGTCTTGTCATTGTCGTTGACTTCTACCCCTATTAATCCGATGTAATCTTCTGCTTCTTTATAAAGATATAGCTGCCACTGTTCAACACAGAGATATTGCTGAACAGTCTCTTGCAATTTGCATAACATCTTTTCACTAGGGATATAAGATAAAAAGCCCATAGCAATTTTCTCTTGTGCCTTCTTAAAACGAATAAGATTCAATAGTAACCCCTTCTTTTCAGAAATCCTTTATACAGTTTACACCAATATCCCGTTTACTTCAACTCGCGGATTATTTATAGCGCGGATCGATTATCGGAACAACAAAATACCAATAGATGACTCCCCAAATTATAGCCATTACAACAATCGAAACGAAAAGAATAATGTTTTTCTTTTTCATTAGAAATTCTCCTTCTCATCTGATTGCAACGGAAGGTCTAATTTAACGATGTCTTCGTAGGTTTCGCGTCTTACGACTAACTGATGTTGCCCTTTTTCCACAAACACAACAGCAGGTCGAGGCAGTCGATTATAATTGCTGGCCATGGAGTACGTATAGGCTCCCGTACAAAAAACAGCTAGTAGATCACCGGTTTCCACTTTGGGCAAATAGGCTTTTTCAATTAATTTATCGCCGGACTCACAGCACTTACCTGCAACTGTCCATTGCTGGTCATGTGGCTCGTTCATCCGATTAGCAAGCGCACTAGAATAGTGTGCATCATATAGAGCCGGACGAATATTATCAGACATTCCGCCATCTACTGCTACGTATGTACGGACACCCGGCACCACTTTCGTACTGCCTGCAGAATAAATAGTCGTTCCTGCATCTCCGACAAGCGAACGGCCGGGTTCAATCCAAACTTCAGGAATTGGATACTCACATTCCTCAGCCATCTCTTTTACTACATCTGCCATTTCCTCTACGTAAATAGCTGGCTCAAGTGGCGTATCTTCCTCAGTATAACGAATACCAAATCCGCCACCTAAATTTAAGACAGGACAGATAAATTGATAATTCTTCCGCCATTCGACCATTCTTTCCATTAGCACTTCTGCTGCGAATTTGAATGCATCGGTTTCAAAGATTTGTGAACCTATATGACAATGCATGCCAAGGAATTTAATATAGCCATGATCATGTAAAGCAAGGAACGCTTGATCCGTTTGTCCATTTTTCAAATCAAAACCAAACTTTGAATCTTCCTGGCCTGTTGTAATATAGTCATGAGTATGTGCTTCAATTCCTGGTGTTACACGGACTAAGACATTCATCGTTTGCTTTCGTTCATCTGCAATTTCTTTAATCATGTCGATTTCCAAGAAATTATCGATTACGATGCATCCAATGTTCTCTTCAAATGCATACACTATTTCTTCTCTGCTCTTATTATTGCCATGGAAATGAATCCGTTCGCGTGGGAATCCTGCTGCTACTGCCGTATATAATTCTCCACCTGATACAACATCAAGAGACAACCCTTGCTGTTCTGCCAATTGATAAATTGCGATTGAAGAAAAGGCTTTACTCGCATATGCAACTTGTGCTCTAATTTCTTTTTTTTCAAACGTATCTTTAAATGCCCGCGCACGCTCTTTGAATAACTCTGTATCATAGATCATGACTGGTGTTCCATATTGTGAAGCTAGTTCTGAAACGTCCACTCCACCGATTGTTAAGTGACCGTTTTCGTTCACTGTCTGTGTTCCATAAAGATGCATGTCCCATACCCCTTCCGAATTCTCTAAAATAACTTTATCACAAGAAGACGGAAAGTAGCAACGACATGCAAAATTTCGAAATACCTTTATGACATCCTGTCACGATTCGGCGAGTTCGTAATAAACGGCCGCGGATCGTCGATTGTCATAGGGAAACGAATCAACACACGCAACAAAGCTTTCGGGAAGAATGGCGTGAACGGCCACAAATACGGCACATTCATCGGCTTTAATGAGCATAAATAATAATAAATCACAGCAAGTGCTATAAAGAAGCCTGGAGCTCCTAGTAATGCGGTTGAGATCAGTAAGAAAATCCGGAACACTTTTGTCGTAATACTTAATTCAAATGAAGGAATCGCAAATGTGAAAATGGCACTAACCGCCACGTATAATACGACTTCCGAAGAAAATAAGCCTACGTCAATCGCTACTTGCCCAATGACAATGGCCGCAACGAGTCCCATAGCAGTCGACAGCGGTGTAGGTGTATGAATTGCGGCCATCCGCAATACCTCTATACCGATATCAGCCACAAACAGTTGGACAAATAACGGAACTTCTCCCCATTCATTCGGTCCAATATATTTGATCGCTTCGGGAACGAATTGTTTTTCGATCGACATCAAATACCAAAACGGCAACATCACTAAACTTAAAAATGTCCCAATGAAGCGTACCATTCGAATGAATGTACCGATTAAAGGTGCTTGCCTATATTCTTCCGCGTGTTGTAAATGATGCACCAGTGTAACAGGGACTAAAATGACGGACGGAGATGTATCGACGATGATCGCAATATGTCCCTCTAGTAAATGCGCGGCACAAATATCAGCACGTTCAGTATACCGAACGAACGGCATCGGGTGAAACCCTTGTTTAAATAGGAATTCCTCGAGTGATTTATCGGTCATCGTCAAGCCATCCGTTTTCAATGCATCCAGTCGTTCTCTCACAAAATTTAAATGCTCTTCATTGGCAGCACCTTTCATAAAGGCAATGGCAATGTCCGTTTTACCTTTGACGGACGTCTCATGCATTTCAAATCGCAGTTCCGTTGTACGTAAACGTCTTCGGATTAATGCCGTGTTCGTCAGGATATTTTCCGTAAATCCGTCCCTTGAGCCACGTATGACTTTTTCAGTATCTGGTTCCTCAGGATTTCTTCCTGGATATGACCGCACATCAAGTGCGAATGCGAAACCGTCTTTCATAATGAATACAGCTAACCCACTTAAAATAGCTTTCGCGAGTTGATCTTCATCCTTTACAATTTCCAGCGAATGATACGGAAAATAATCCATCATTGCGCGGTCAATGTTTTCAACAGATTCCCCTGTAAATAATTCATTACGATACTGCATTTCTGTCATTAAAGTAGTTAAGACCTCGCCATCCACTAAACCGTTCATATACAGAAGAAGTATTTCTTTATCCCATAGGTGGATCAACCGTTTAGTCGCATCGTATGTTTCATCTTCGCCAAACTGGTTGATGAACCACCTCTCCCCTTCTCGTATGGACGTAAATAGTGTATCGGTCAAATTAAGGTCTCCTCACCTTCTCGAGCGCTTCTTCTGCATCTGCGCCCATCCATGTTTTCATTTGGGCTAGAATTTTCTTTTCCAACCGTGATACTTGAACCTGTGATATTCCGATTCGTTTCGCAATATCACTCTGTGTGTAATCCAAATAATAGCGCATATAAATGATCGTTTGATCACGTTTATTTAACCGTGTAATGACATCTCGTAACGGAATATGATCGAATACTCTTTCCGACCTGTCGTCCCGCAGCTGATCCATTAGCGTCAAGCTATCCCCATCACTCTCATACAACTGTTCATGAAGCGAAGCCGGATCTCGAAGCGCATCAGAGGCTAGAATAATATCTTCCTGTTTCACTTCCAATATTTCCGCCATTTCTGAAATGGAAGGTGAACGTCCGTTTCTCTTAAAGAAGTCATCGGTTGCGTGACGAATTTTATAGCTTAACTCACGAATGGTGCGACCTACTTTTACCATTCCATCATCACGTAAATAGCGTTGAATTTCTCCTACAATCATCGGCACTGCATACGTTGAAAACTTCACCTCATAGGATAAATCGAACTTATCTATTGATTTCATCAAGCCAATGCAGCCTATTTGAAATAAATCTTCTAAATCCGCACCACGCGAAGCGAAGCGTTGAACGATGGACCACACGAGTCTTGTATTGCCTTCTACCATCATTCGTCTAGCTTCTTTGTCACCCGCTTGTGATTCTTTGATGAGTTCCCGCATTTTTTCTTGTGACAATAGAGCGTGTTGCTTCTCAACAGATGCTTCCATACGTCACCTCATTCTACTTACTTCTGTGACCGGAGAAAAATTCTTCTCAAATGTCACGATTGTCCCATTTCCAAGGGTAGAATCTACACGGATACCGTCCGAGAAACTTTCCATGATTGTAAAGCCCATACCGGAGCGCTCCATTTGTGGTTTGGTTGTGAACATCGGCTCCATCGCTTGCTCTATGTCGAAGATTCCCATTCCTTCATCTGTTACCGTCATTTTTACCGATCTGTCATCGATCGTTGCATGGACCTTCACCATACTTTTACCGTCGCATTCGTAACCGTGGATAATGGCATTAGTGACAGCTTCCGAAACAATTGTTTTAAATTCCGAAAGTTCATCCAATGTCGGATCCAATGGTGCGATAAAACAGGTGAGCGCCATTCTGGCAAGTGCTTCATTTTGTTCTATCGCTAGAAACGACAAGGTCATTTCATTTTTCATGTACAACCCCTCCGATTTCGTCGATTGCTTCTTCGACTGTACATATTCTGACGACTTCACCAAGACCCGAAAATTGGAATAGCTTCTGCATTGTCGGAGATGGATTCAATATGAGTGTTTCTCCGTTTACAGGGACTAGATCGCGCATTCTGCCGAGTATGAGTCCGATTCCTGCGCTGTCCATGAAGCCTAGTTGGTAGAGGTCCCAGATAATTGCACGCGTCTTTCCTGTAAATATAGCGGTAGATACTTCTTCTCTAATTTGATTGGCTTCGTGGTTGTCGAGTTCTCCTGCTAGCGTGATTAGGACTATGCCATTTTCCAGTTGTGTAATAGTTGCCATGTGTGGATACGCCTCCTTCATGAAGGCATTGTCGCACATTTAGAACCACTATCCTTTAGTTTTGACAAAACTAGTCAACTGTCCCTAAAACTTCTTAAGTTGTGACAAGGTTTAAAGGTGACGAGATGGTACTGTTAATCTGCATTCCAGGTGAACGCTTTTCTACAGGCACGGCTTGAGCCACTTCGCTCTAACTATCAAAAGAATTGCTAATTCCGCGGGAGTCGCTGCTTGTGCCGAAGATCAATCACTTTAATGTTCTAACAATACAAATGGTAGGCGGAATAATGAGACAGTTATGCGCACTTCCTATCTGGCTCATTGTGCTAGCCATCCATACATCCAGCAGAATATAATACCGACACCTCTGTCGCTCTTCACTCGAGCTACACAAGAGTATGTACCGTTGAATTTGTTTTTACACATCAACAACAAAAAAGCCATGTGCTCTGAAGGAAACCAATTTTTTGGAGTACTTCAGGCACACGGCTTTTATGGATTATTTGGCATGTATAAGCGGTGGTGCTGCTGTTTTTTCTTTTGCGATATGCATATGAGATTGTAATAGTTTAATCGAGTTGTCAACTTGTTCAGTGTTTGCATGGAGTATCGCGAGCGCTTCTCCTTTTTCTACAAAGTCGCCTATTTTCTTGCGCAAGACAATTCCAACCGCAAGATCAATAACGTCTTCTTTTGTTGCACGGCCTGCGCCTAGAAGCATGGCAGCTACACCTATTTCGTCGGCGTCGATCATGGATACATAGCCACTTTCAATAGCAGGAACTTCAATTTGATACGGTGCTTGCGGCAATAGATTTGTATTTTCTATAACTTTTTCGTTGCCGTCTTGTGCTTTGATCAACTCACCGAACAAGCGCAGTGCCTCACCGTTATCTATGACGTTCTGCAGTTGTTTACGTGCATCTTCTTCAGTTTCTGCTTTGTTTGCCGCTAACAACATCTTGCTGCCAAGAACAAAGCATAACTCTGTTAGATCGGCCGGCCCTTTTCCTTGCAGCGTATCAATGGCTTCTTTTACTTCAAGAGCATTTCCAATTGCAAATCCGAGTGGTTGGCTCATATCTGAAATAACGGCACTTGTGTTTCTTCCAACTTCATTTCCAATCGCAGTCATGGCGTCTGCCAATTGCTTGGAATCTTCCAATGTTTTCATGAAGGCTCCTGCGCCTGTCTTGACGTCCAATACGATAGCATCTGCGCCTGCCGCAAGCTTTTTACTCATAATAGAGCTTGCGATTAGTGGAATGCTATTGACTGTCGCCGTGACGTCTCGTAACGCATACAGTTTTTTATCAGCTGGCGTCAAATTACCGCTTTGACCGATTACAGCGATTTTCAAATCATTGACCTGTTGAATAAATTGTTCCGTAGAAATCTCAACGTGGAAGCCGTCAATTGCTTCAAGTTTATCAAGTGTACCTCCTGTGTGACCTAGTCCTCGACCACTCATTTTAGCAATCGGTACACCGCATGCTGCGACAAGCGGAGCTAAGATGAGTGTCGTAGTATCTCCTACTCCACCTGTTGAGTGCTTATCTACCTTCACTCCTTCAATGGCAGATAAATCAATTTGATCACCAGATTCCACCATTGCCATTGTTAAGTACCCTTGTTCTTCTGTTGTCATACCTTTAAAATAAATGGCCATTAAGAAAGCGCTAGCCTGATAGTCAGGGATTGAGCCATCCGTATAACCCGTCACGAAAAACTCTATCTCATCTTTATTTAGCTCTATTCCGTCTCGCTTATTTTCAATGATATCCACCATGCGCAACATACAATTAATCCTCCTTAACCAATGCAGACAAGAAACTTTCACCATGTTCCGGCTGATCTACGTGGAAATTATCAGCAATTGTCGCACCGACATCAGAGAATGTTTTACGGATCGGTAACTCGCCAGCTCCTTTATTCGAAGGTGAATAGACGAGTAACGGCACATATTCTCTTGTGTGATCCGTTCCTTCATGCGTCGGGTCATTCCCGTGATCTGCTGTGATTATCAGTAAATCATTCGGTCGCAGTGCTTCCATAATCTCAGGCAAGCGTGCATCAAATTCTTCAAGTGCATTACCGTAACCAATCGGATCACGACGGTGACCATATAACGCATCAAAGTCTACTAGATTAACGAAACTGATGCCTTCAAATTCTTTTTTCATAACCGTGACAAGCTGATCTACACCGTCCATGTTCCCTGTGGTACGGACTGCTTCTGTCACGCCTTCGCCATTGTAAATATCTGCTATTTTACCGATTGCGATTACGTCATAGCCTTTATCCTGCAATTCATTCATCACTGTTTTACCAAATGGCTTCAACGCATAATCGTGACGATTGGTTGTGCGTGTGAACGTACCGGGTTTTCCAACAAATGGACGTGCAATCACGCGGCCCACTAAAAATTCAGGTTGCAACGTAAGTTCTCTTGCGATTTCACAAATACGATATTGCTCTTCAATAGGAATGATTTCCTCATGCGCTGCAATTTGTAGTACAGGGTCCCCCGACGTGTAGACGATCAGAGCGCCTGTCTTCATATGTTCTTCACCGAGCTCTTCAATAATTTCCGTCCCACTTGCCGGCTTATTTCCGATAACTTTCCTACCCGTTTTTAATTCCAATTGATCTATTAATTCCTTTGGAAAACCATTTGGATATACTTTGAATGCATCATCGATACTCAAACCCATTATTTCCCAGTGTCCTGTCATCGTATCTTTACCAACAGACGCCTCTTGCATCTTTGTGTAATATCCTTGCGCTTCTTTTTGAGGTGCAAGTCCTTTAATGGGTGCAATATTCGCAAGACCTAGACGTTCCAAGTTTGGTAGTTTCAATCCATCCATCTCTTCAGCGATATGTCCAAGTGTATTCGATCCAACATCACCAAATGCTTCAGCGTCCGGCGCTTCGCCGATCCCTACTGAGTCAAGTACGATTAAATGAATACGATTATAACGAAATTTCTCCATATGAAAACCTCCAGTAATAGTAGTTTACGCTCTAGGATGAAATTGACTATAGACATCTTTCAAGCGCTTTTTGCTGACATGCGTGTAAAGTTGCGTCGTGGAAATATCGGCATGGCCGAGCATTTCCTGAACTGCACGCAAGTCGGCTCCATTTTCGATCAAATGTGTGGCGAATGAGTGACGTAATAAATGCGGTGAAATGACTTTTTGAATTTCCGCCTTCATGCCTGCCTCTTTTAGGATTTTCCAACACCCTTGCCTTGTCAGACGTCTACCATGCATGTTGAGAAATAAGGCCTCGGTATCTTTAATGAATTTAGGACGCCCTTCATTTAAATACACAGTACAGGCATCGATCGCCGAACGTCCGAGTGGTACGATCCGTTCCTTACTGCCTTTTCCGAATACCCGCACAAAACCCATTGTCAAATGAAGATCAGCCAAATCAATCGCTATCAACTCACTTACCCTCATTCCCGTCCCATATAACAATTCTAGCAGCGCAATATCACGCATTCCTTGTGAAGTATTGCCATCCACGGCATGAATCAGTCGTTCTATTTCAGGTATAGAGAGCACATCCGGCAACTGTTGTTCGATTTTAGGCAATTCGATGTGAATCGTGCAATCATGAGTGGTAACTTGCTCTCTCACTAAAAATTGATGAAACGAACGAATGGAGGAAATATGCCGAGAAAGTGTACGACTGGATTTACCACTATCTTTCAACTTCTGCAAATATTGAAGAACCATCGCACGTTCAATCGAATTAACTGTTTCCAAATTCAAACTTTCTATGAAACGTAAATATGCAGTTAGGTCGCGTTGATAAGATTTCACCGTGTTTTGTGCTAATTGTCTTTCAACTGTTAAAAAATGCACATAATCTTCTAACGCAAACTGCGCATCTTTCATAGACTTTCCTCCTTCCTTATGTAAAAAGTAAAAAAGGACAGCGCTTAGGCCATCCCGTTGTCTTCCTGTTCTTCCTCTTCGTCTTTCACCTTACAACGTTTACAAACACCATGGAACGTTAGCCAATGATCTTTGACTGTAAAACCATAACGACCTTCTACGACTTTTTCTACTTCGCCAAGTAGGTCTTCCTGAATTTCATCAACCGTTCCACATTCTAGACAAATTAAGTGATGGTGGAACCGCGCAGCGCCTTCTTCGCGCAAATCATAACGTGCTACACCATCGCCAAAGTTAATTTTATCGACAACTTTTAGTTCAGTTAATAATTCTAATGTACGATATACAGTCGCCAGACCAATATCTGGCGCTTTTTCTTTTACTAATAAAAATACATCTTCTGCACTTAAATGGTCTTCTTCATTTTCCAGAAGAACTGCTACAGTCGCTTCACGCTGAGGCGTCAACTTGTAGCTGGCCCCGTGCAATTGCTTCTTGATTCGTTCAATACGGCTTTCCATACGACGCCCCCCTCAAATTGTTTCCATTATACCAAACTGTCGTTCCAGATGACAATAGAAAGGAAAGGTTCATTTCATTACAGTGTGTAGTAAACATTATTTTATAAAATAGAAGATCGATAGTTCCAGTATCTGCGTGATCAACAACAGAGCAATCAAAGGTGGCACAGCAGTTAATGGACGATCTTTCTTACTGGCCGGTGTAGCGAAAAATGGCGGACTTAACACTGAACATAATATCAGGAACAATAAACAGCTGATTAATTGAAATGGGAACCACCAAATCGTATAAGATACCAATTTTAATCCTGTCGATAATAAATAGGTGGATGACAAACCAAAAAAAGCACATTTAATCGCTCCGAGAAACATAGTGATAAAGCGGACTCTTTTATATTTAGACAGAATGATGGCTAATAGAATAAAGCTCAACGTCACCACGATAGGCGACCACAAAGCCGCTTCAGACCCCTTTACTACGCGTTGGTCATATAAGCCGATAATTTGTTCTAGCGACGTGACCGGCCACTCCCTGAATAATAAAGCCCCTCCTATATAACTGATTGCGAGTATAACGAATAAATAGACAAAAGACAATGATCGAGCCATAAATAGGACACCTCCGCATCGTTTTTACAACATATGCTTGTCCGTCCTGAAATAGCTCAATCCTTTATAGGTTTTTTACATACCAGACAGCAGCAACCGTCTTGGCATCATAAATCCTTTCATTCGCAATGAATTCCTCTGCCTCTTCCACTGTTACCTCTAGCACATCAATGAATTCATCTTCATCCCCTACAGCAGGCTGTTCCACTTTTTCAAGCTCTTTTGCTACATATAAGTGAATGATCTCATCCGCGAAGCCTGGTGAAGTGGAGAAAGTCTGCAAATATTCGAATGAATGTGCACGGTACCCTGTCTCTTCTTCCAGTTCACGAATTGCCGTCAGTTTAGGTTCTTCTCCCGGCTCGATCTTGCCCGCAGGTATTTCTAGCATCGTTCGTTCCAAAGGCTTTCTGTACTGTTCAACTAACACGATTTTTTTATCTTCAGTCAAGGCGATAATCGCCACAGCTCCTGGATGTTTTACTAATTCTCTTTTTGCTAGTTTTCCATCAGGCAATTCTACTTCGTCGACTTGCACTGAAATGATTTTACCTGTAAAGATCTGTTCTGTTGAGAGGGTTCTTTCTTCAAACTTCATCCAGCACTCAACCCTTTCCATTGGTTTTATATCCCGTTTTCATTGTACCATGAAACGAAAGGAGTGAGGCACATGAAGAAACGTACAATAGGTTCTAGTAATTTGCTTGTTTCCGAACTTGGATTGGGTTGCATGTCATTACCGACTGAACTGGAAGCGGCTCGTTCTGTACTCGACGAAGCGGTTGATCATGGCATTAACTATTTCGATACAGCAGATCTTTATGATAAAGGAACTAATGAAGAACTCATAGGAAAAGTGCTGAAAGAAAAACGACAAGACTTGATCATTGCGACGAAAGCCGGTAACAAGTGGGTGTCAGGAGAAGAGTCCTGGACATGGGATCCTTCCAAAGCGCATATTATGGACGCTGTCAAACAGAGTTTACGACGTTTACAACTCGATTATATCGACTTGTATCAACTTCACGGCGGTACGATGGAAGATGATACAGATGAAACGATCGAAGCTTTTGAAACATTAAAAACTGAAGGGGTCATACGTGAATACGGTATATCTAGTATTCGACCTACTGTTATTGAACGTTTCCTGAGTACTAGCAACGCGGTTTCCGTCATGATGCAGTATAACTTGCTTGATCGACGTCCTGAAGAATACTTTTCTATGATTGCAAAAAAAGGTGCATCTGTCGTCACTAGAGGTACACTGGCAAAAGGCTTACTAACGAATGAAGGCGTGGAGCGAGCGAAGAAATTGAATGGCTTCGTTTCTTATACACCTTCTGAGTTGCAGCAAACAATTCAGGTGCTTTCAAAGGAAACAGACAACTTACATGCATACGCTCTTGCTTTCGCACTTAAAGAGCCTGTAGTGGCCTCAGCTTTGATTGGTTCAAGAACACAAGAGCAACTTCGTGAATCATTGAATGCTTATGATACAAAAATCGATCCACAATTGCTTTCGGCATTAACAAACAAAACAGAGCGTCATCAGTATGAACAACATCGAGTGTAAAATATAGAAAAAGAGCAACTTTTTAGCAGTTGCTCTTTTTCTTATTTATGATCAGCTGTTGCACTTACCAAGACAGAAGATGGTCCTTCTTTGATGCTAAGCGGCATAGCTTTTGCTTCTTCAGCATGCTGGGCTGCTTGCTTCTTTTTTGACGGAATCATATTGAAAATGATATTCAAGAAAATGGCGGTGATACTTCCGAGCACAATGCCATTACTTGTTAAAATCTGTACACTTTCCGGCAATTCTTTAAACAGATCCGGTACAACTGAAACACCAAGACCGATACCGATGGAACACGCTACGATCATCGCGTTATCTTGAGTTTTTGAAATAACAGGACTTAACATTTTAATTCCTTGTGAAACAACCATGCCGAACATGGCAACCATCGCGCCGCCAAGTACTGCTGGAGGGATAATTGTTGCAAGAGCTGCTATTTTTGGCAAAAAACCTAATGAAATTAGCATAATTGCAGTAACGAATATTACCCGACGTGACTTCACACCAGACAATTGCATCAAGCCGACGTTTTGCGAAAATGTCGTATAAGGAAATGCGTTGAAAATACCTCCAATAACAGAAGCTAACCCCTCTGCCCGATATCCTTTTTCCAGCATTTTCTGATCAATTTCTTCCTCACAAATATCACCGAGTGCAAAGTATACCCCCGTAGATTCTACGAGCGATACCATTGCCACCAATGTCATAATTGCAATCGGAAGTATATGGAATGTAGGAGTAGCTAAATAAAACGGCATGACCATATGAACATAAGAAGCATCATGTACATTCGAAAAATCTACTATACCTAGGAAGATTGCTGCAATTGTACCACCCACTAATCCTAATAAAATAGCGATAGACTGCATAAAACCTGAGGTGAATCGGAACATCAAGATAATAAATAACAACGTTCCAAATGAAAGTAAAATATTTGTCAACGAACCGAAATCTTCTGCACCTTGTCCGCCACCCATATTATTGATCGCTACAGGAATCAATGTGATTCCAATAATTGTTACGACAGAACCGGTAACGATTGGCGGGAAAAATTTCACGAGACTTCCGAAGAAGTGGCTAATGAAGAAAATGATTACGCCCGAAGCAATAACCGCTCCGTAAATAGCCGAAATTCCATAATCATTGCCTATCAAAATCATTGGGCCTACAGCCGTGAACGTACACCCAAGAACGACGGGTAGACCAACACCAAAATATTTATTACGTGAAATTTGCAACAACGTCGCGATACCACACATTAAAATATCAATTGAAACAAGATAGGTCAGCTGTGTGGGAGTTAACCCTATGGCATTCCCCACAATAAGCGGTACCAACACCGCGCCTGCATACATAGCTAGTAAATGCTGAAAACCTAGCAGTGTTGTTTTCATCCGTTATTTTCCTCCCCAACGAATTGGACTTGACCGTTTTTCAGTGACTGAAGCTCAGCCAGTGACTCTAAACGTACGCCTTCTTTTCGAATCAAATCCCCACCTGGTTGGAAGCATTTTTCAATGACAATTCCAACACCAGCGATAGTGGCACCAGCTTGTTTTGCGATATCTATGAGTCCTAGTGCAGCTTGGCCATTCGCAAGGAAATCATCGATGAGCAATACCGTATCTTCATTTGAAATAAAATCTTTAGAAACCGAAATATCATTCGATTCTTTCTTAGTGAAAGAATACACTTTCGCGGAGTATAAATGATCCGTCAATGTAAGTGATTTACGTTTTCTGGCAAACACTACCGGAACGCCCAATATCATTCCCGCCATTGTCGCTGGAGCAATACCTGAAGATTCAATCGTGATGATTCTCGTGATGTTTTGATCGCTAAATCGTTTAACAAACTCTTTTCCGATTTCCTGCATCAGTAATGGATCGATTTGATGATTCAAAAAAGAATCTACTTTTAGTACCTCTTCCGATAACACTTTACCTTCTTGTCGAATCTTGTTTTTTAACAACTCCACGCCGTTGTGCTCCCTTCATTTTTCCGAATAAAAAAGGCGGTCTATTTTCGGTAGACCGGTAGAAACTTACGGGCCATATCCCCGTGATTATATGAGTCTTATTTAACTGAATGCTAACAGTATAGCATGATTCGACAAATTTTCAATAAGAATATTTGTCAATTAGTTTGATAGCTTTAAGCTAGCAAGCACATGGACATATTCTCGACAAAAAGTTGGCGTGAATTAGGATAAATAGTAATTTCAAGGGAATGCATAGGATTGAAGCGTCCCCTCAGTAGTGCCAATCGCTTACCAACACCCACGCCAGACTCTCTTTGCAATAAATTCCCAGTTTTTTTACTTACCCGAAAAGTAGTGAGGAAAGATAAATCACTACGCCTACTGTAAAGCTGCTAGCTACGGTGTTGAACAGGACGATCTGGGCTGCTAGCTCAGACTCTACATCATATTCCAATGCCAGCGTCGAGCTGTTTCTTGACGTTGGAAACGAGCTGGCGATCCAGAGTGATTGAGCTGTGACACCGTCTATCCTCAACAGTAAAATCAACAGCAACGCCACAGTTGGTGAGATTATGAGTCTGCCAATAGCGCTTAGGTAGATTAAACGGTTCCATAGCGTTTTCACCTTTATCTGCGCTAACTGCGCGCCTAGTGTAATGAGCGCAATGGCGATAAAAGCATTTGATAAATGACTAATCGGCAACTCGATAAATTGTGGCAATTGGATATTTGCTAAATTAAGCACAGCACCTAGCCACAAAGCATGAATAATCGGCATTCGAAGAAACTGCTTTACGATGTCTTTTCCTGATTGCGTGGAAGACACGAGATTATACAATCCATACGAGTACGTCAGTAAGTTCTGATAGACAATTAACACGATTTGAATGGACACTCCGAGTGGATTGGCATGAAAGACTAGCTGACTGACGGGTAATCCATAGTTTCCAGAGTTGATCAAAACAATACTGTTTTTCATTACAGCGGTTTGCTGGCGGTTTAGACGCAAGAATTTACTAAATAAATGGCCAGTAATTATTAAAGTGGTCGTAAATAATACGACAAACATTAATACGTCGAGTAGGATTTCTATATCAATGACGGTATGGTATAAGTTCATGAATACGGCGGCAGGTATTAAACAGTATGTTAGTATATTCCCTAACGCCTTAACATTAAAAGTAAACTTTATTTGTAAAACTACGCCAATTGCTAATAAAATAAGCATGGGTGTGATAACATTTACAAAGACTATGAGTAAGTACTCCACAAAGGAATCTCCTTTCTGCTGCTTCAGCTACATACTTCTCAGAACAATCTTCAAGTAATACAGGAGGCTTCACAATGGAAAAAGAACGACCAAGTAAACATTTACATTTTCCTAAGAGTCAGTGGATATTATTAGCGGGTATTTTATTTTTAGCCGCTACCATCCGTTCCCCACTAACTTCTGTCGGACCTATTATCGGTAACATTCGTGATCAACTGCAAATCTCTAACTCGTTGGCTGGATTTTTAACAACCATCCCATTACTGGCATTTGCTATTGTATCACCTTTTACACCACGTATTGCAAAACGTTTTGGTATGTCGAGAACACTTTTCTATGCGATGATTATTTTATTGCTAGGAATTATCATGCGTTCTGTGGGCAATAGTCCATTGCTATTGATCGGTACATTTTTAATTGGGGTAGGAATCGCTTTTGCAAACGTCCTATTACCAAGTCTTCTTAAACTGAGCTTTCCCTTACATATTGGATTAATGACAGGACTATACTCAGTATCTATGAGTATATCTGCAACACTTGCTTCTGGTATAGCTTCTCCAATTGCGAATGAAACAGTATATGGCTGGCAAGGGGCGCTAGGAATTTGGGGAGTCATTACATTGTTAGCTATTATTGTATGGATTCCTCAGATACGCAAAAAGAAAGAAGTCATCAAATCGGTTCAGAACAACATGAAGACGAAACCTGCTCTGCCTATTTGGCGGTCACCACTAGCCTGGAGCATCACGGTATTCATGGGACTACAATCGTTCCTATTTTATACGACAGCATCATGGATTCCCATTGTGTTGCAAACAAATGGCATGACGGCTGATGCTGCCGGATGGATGCTAGCTCTTGTCCAGCTTGCACAATTACCTATGATGTTTATTATACCAGTGGTCGCTGATAAAGTACGTGATCAACGTGTCCTGGTTGCAGCTGTTTTCGCTTGTTATTTAATTGGCTATGGCGGCGTTCAGTTTGGAAGCGAAAGCCTGACTGCACTTTGGATGATTTTCATTGGTCTAGGAGGAGGATCGGCATTCGGACTCGCTATGATGTTCTTCACTTTACGTACCCATACACCAGACCAAGCGGCTTCAATTTCCGGTATGGCGCAGTCGATCGGCTACTTACTCGCAGCTATCGGTCCAGTGTTGTTCGGTATTCTTCATGACTATACCGGTTCATGGACGGCACCGCTTTATACCTTCATAGTTGTCGCAACGATACTATTTATAAGTGGAATGTACGCAGGCAAAAAGCGTTTGATTTCGCTTGACTCAAACCAGCATGCATAATAAAAAACAAGTGCATTGAAAGTGAACTTTTTTAGTATAAAGATATAAAAACGTATTTCAACAATAAAACGAAGGACCCCAATTCATCTGCGAATTGGGGTCCTTCGTTTTATCCATGTATAACTCTGTAGGTATAAAATGTAACAGTTTCAAAAGCTTAGTAGCAAACCAAGTACTATGCATACGCAATCTTTTATAGCACGAAGTGAATCTCAAAAAACTAAAATTCAATCCACTCTTAAAATTAGTAAAATCACACCCATGCTACCGTTTTAGGCGGGATAAGTGGGAGGGTTTACACGGTTAATTGAATTTTATTTCCTGATGGATCTTCAATCACAAACAACTCACCTTCAACCGTATACGAAACACCCAGGTTCTGTAATTGTCCAATTACTTTCGATCTTTCAGCTTCGTCTGGGAAAACAAGCGAGTACCAATTTATCCCCACACTATTTTTCTGTGGTTTAGGAGCACCTACTCCTTGCCATGTATTTAAGGCAATATGATGATGATAATCGCCCGTCGAAATAAAAATAGCTTGAGGATAATGGCTTACAACTGTAAAACCAAGTCCCTTCGTGTAAAATTCTTCTGCTTTTTGAAGATCGGCTACATGCAAATGAATGTGGCCCATTATCGTATCAGCCGGCAACCCGTTCCATTCCAAATCACTTACTGCTAGAAGACCTTCCCCATCTAATGGGTCAGTTACCATCTTGACTTCTCCATTAGACCAACTCCATTCAGAAGATGGCCGATCTATATACACTTCAATGCCGTTTCCGTCTGGATCCGTAATATAAAGTGCTTCACTAACAAGGTGATCTGATGCTCCGAATCGATAACCTGTCTTAGATAAATGGCGTAAAAAGGCAGATAAGTCAGCCCTGGTCGGTAACAAAAGTGCAAAGTGGAATAAACCAGATCTCCTTTCCTCCTTAGGTAGTACATCAACCGGCTGTTCAATCGTTAATAATCCTGTTTTTCCGTCTGCTGTTAAAACCGCTTTTCGATTTGTTTGCTCCAGTACTTGAAATCCGATAACTTGTTGGTAAAATTCAAGTGCTACATCCAAATTCATTACATTTATATTAACCTGTCCAACAAATGTATTAGGTTTTTTATGAAAGTTTTTCATTTTTATAATCTCCCTCTTCTATCTTGTATCGTTTCTAATGTGCGTAATCTAAATTTTTATCCTCTTCTTATTACATATCACTCGATCAATACCAAAGTTTACTTCTATGAGTTTGGACTTTGAAGATCATATTTAAACTGTCTGGCATCATTTTAAGTTACTGTTATATCCCTTTAAGGATATTATATCTCTATAAGTGAACACTAATTGTAAAAAAAATGATTCTCCATCCTATTTCATCTGATTTTCAGCATTGTAAAATACTTGGTTTACACATACCTCCTCACTTCTCTAAAACAAGTATATCTATTAACATATTGTTACTTCTTATCAGTTACTATTCCTTCTTGAATCACATCAATATATTTATTGTGAAAATTTAATTCAGCACTTAATATTCATATGTGAATATTAATTCTCTATAGGATAACATTATACGAAAGATAGCGTCAAGATATTTGTGCTATTATATAAATACATAACAATATTCTTGGAGGGATCCATGTGGAAATCGGCTCAAAAATACGAGATATACGTAAAAGAAAGAAAATAACCATCGCACAGATGAGTGAACAAATAGGACTCTCAAAAGGGTTTATAAGCAACATCGAAAATGATAATACATCCCCCTCCCTTAATACGTTGCAAGAAATCGCTCGCTTTCTAGACGTCCCGCTTCCTTATTTGCTGCTAGAGAAAAAGAAGCATATGAAAGTCATTAGGAAAGCTGATCGGGTATATACAACGTTTAACGGAATAAAAATTGAACATATTACTACGCAAAGTGGTCTGCGAATGATGCACGTTGAATTACCACCTGGTACATCGACCGGTGAAGCGATCGCCCACGAAGGTGAAGAGAGCCATGTCGTACTAAAAGGCACGGTCCTTGCTGAACAAGGCGAAGATTCTGTTATTGCAAAGGAAGGCGATTCATTTAGTTGGAATGCTAGCGTACCTCACTTTGTAAAAAACATCGGAGAAGATGAGGCAGTCTTACTCATCGCCGTCTACTCCGAGGATAAAAGTACATGACACCATTCTGTTCCCTCTCCGGCACACTATTCCTAAATCATTCATGTACTGGCAACCGAAATGGATTCAATTAATAAATCGCATCACAAGATAAACTTGTGATGCGATTTTTAGTATTTCAGTTATTGTACCCCTCAACTGAACAAGTTAACCCGAGAGGTACTTGCTCTTATTATAGTTCTAATTCTGTAGAAATCGGACAATGATCACTGCCCATGATTTCTGAATGAATGGCTGTTATTTGCAGGGCTGACAGGAGACGCTCTGAAATGATAATGTAATCGATACGCCAGCCAATATTTCGTGCCCGTACATCGCGCATATAAGACCACCATGTATAGTGATCTTTTAGATCGGGATTCATAAAGCGAAACGTATCAATGAATCCGGCATCTAATAACCGCGTCATTTTCCCACGTTCTTCATTCGTAAATCCTGAATTGCCAATATTGGATTTAACGTTACGAATATCAATTTCTTCATGTGCTACGTTTAGGTCACCGCAATAGATAACTGGCTTGATAGCATCTAAAGACTGTAAGTGATCGAGTAATTCATCTTCCCATGCCAGTCGAAATGATAATCGTGCCAAGTCCCGTTGTGAATTGGGCGTATAACAATTGACGACAAAAAACTCTTCAAATTCTAGCGTCAGCACTCGGCCTTCTGATTCGTGATCTAGATCATTCAATCCATAGCGTACAGAAAGAGGTGTTTTCTTCGTAAACACTGCCGTACCGGAATAGCCTTTTTTCTCAGCATAGTTCCAATAGGATTCATACCCATCGAAAGAAAGATCAATTTGTCCTTCTTGACATTTGATCTCCTGGACACAGAAAATATCTGCCTGTACTTGTTCAAAAAAGTCACTGAAACCTTTTTTCACACATGCTCTAATACCGTTCACGTTCCAAGATACTACTTTCAATTCTACACAACCTATCTCTATTAATTACCGTTAAAACTCACTGCCAATTTTGCGGCAAGTTCAGCGTTTGACTTTATCAGTGCAATATTGGCTTCCAAACTTTTGCCACCTGTCATTTCCTGAACTCTTTTTAACATATGTGGCGTGAGATTCTTTCCACTAATACCCATTTCTTCAGCTTCTTTAAGTGCATCTGAAACCAACCCATCCATATACTCTTGATCCATGGCATATTCTTCAGGGATTGGATTGGCAATAATCGCACTACCTTCCAAGCCTAGATTCCATTTAACACGTAACATCTCTGCCATCATGTCGATTTCATCTACTCGATAATCTACAGGATGTGCACTGTTTCTTGTATAAAAGGCAGGGAATATATCTGTCTGATACCCTATCACCGGCACACCTTTCGTTTCCAAATACTCGAGTGTTTTTCCAAGATCCAAAATGGATTTCGCTCCCGAACAAACAACCGCTACACTTGTGCGTGCGAATTCCTCAAGATCGGCGGAAATATCCATCGTCTGTTCCACGCCCCTGTGCACACCGCCAATGGCTCCAGTCGTGAATACACGGATTCTCGCCAAGTCAGCAAAAAACATCGATGCAGCAACCGTCGTGGCACCTGGTTTTTTAGTAGCAATTAAATAACTGATATCCCGTCTAGATGCTTTAATAACACCCTTGCTGTCTCCAAATCGTTCCAACTCATCATCAGTTAGCCCGATTTTTATTTTGCCGTCCATAATCGCAATGGTTGCTGGAACCGCTCCATGATCCCGCACAATCTGCTGAACTTCACGTGCGGCTTTCACATTTTCAGGATACGGCATGCCATACGTAATAATTGTAGATTCCAATGCGACTAGCGGCTTGCCGTATTTCATCGCTTCTTTAACTTCTTCTGAATACGAAACATATCTTCTCATTATGAATCTTCCCCTTTACCGTTCAATCGCTATATATTCATAATAGTCATTATACGCACTTTATTCAATGTTCACAGGCAATTATTTGATCAATAGAGTAGCTTTCCAAATTCCATCCAGTCTCATGGTCAAGCACTAACTGGGATAATAGCTTGCCGAGAAGAGGTCCTACTGTTAAACCAGATGAACCAAGACCATTGGCAATCCAAACCTGCGGGTGATCAGGCAGCTGACCAATTACGGGCATAAAATTCGGTGTATGTGGACGGATGCCCACACGAACCTCAGCCAATTCCGCCTTATTCAGTGCAGGTGCAACGGGTAGAACATTTGATAATACTTCCAATATCCCACCAGCTGTCGGTTGAATATCAAAATCATCTGTATCTTCGTGTGTTGCACCCGCCACGAATCTACCATCTTGGAACGGTACCAGGTACTGAGTGCTCGGTGGCATGATGACGGGCCACTCACCTGACGTCATATGCTTGGATTGTAAATGAAGTATTTGCGCTTTCTGTCCTGCTACTTGTAGCTTTTTACCTAATGGTTCTGTAAAATCACTAGCCCATGCACCTGCAGCTACGACGATTTGATCTCCTTCAATAATTTGTCCATCAACAACAACACCACAGACTTTTCCTTCTTTTATGTACGGGGTAGCGGAGCCATTTATACTTTGCACACCCCGTGTAACTGCCACACGTTTCAACGCATCGAGTAGTTGCTCGCCTTCGACTTTGGCTGCGCCAGAAATACGGACAGCTGAGTATTCATCAGATAACTCTGGAAAATAACTAGCTACCTGCTCTGGAGACAGTAATTCCACTTCTCCAATCTCGGGAGCGTGTTCTTTTCTTTTATTCAATAACTCGACTTTCTTCTCTAAACGACTTAAATCGGTATGAATCGCCAAGGCACCAACTTTCTTGTATCCTGTTTCCAGCTCGCCCTGCTCTTCCAATGAACGAATGAATTCTGGATAATAGGCAGCTCCAGCTGACGCTAATGCATACCAAGCTTTATTACGGCGCTGAGATGCCCATGGACAAATTATGCCTGCTGCAGCTTTTGTGGCCTGTCCCGGCTCCTGTCTATCGATTAGCACTACTTCTGCATGTTGCGTTGACAAATGATAAGCAGCGGAAGCACCAACGATTCCAGCGCCTACAATCAATATTTTTTTCATGAAAACTTGCTCCTTTATACAATAGTTTTGAATATCGACAAACTTTCTACTTTATTTTTTCTGAAAAAGCAGTATAATTACATTATTCGGAATTAAAGTTTTGGAATATTCTATATCTTAAGGGGTTTGATGATTATGACGAGATTACCTATGCAAATTCAACTTGCACAAAATAAAAAAGAAAAGCCTGATCCTAGCACTCTAGTTTTTGGGAAATCATTTACAGACCACATGCTCATTATAGACTATGAGGAAGGCAAAGGTTGGCATAATCATCGCATTACTCCTTACGCTCCTTTAACACTAGATCCCGCTGCAATCGTTTTGCATTACGGACAAACGGTTTTTGAAGGGATGAAGGCGTATCGATCTGAAGAAGGAACGATTCGTTTGTTCCGACCCGATCAAAATATGAAGCGCCTGAATTACTCACTTGACCGTCTATGTATGCCACGGATTGATGAAGAGAACGCATTGTACGCACTGAATCAGTTGCTGCAAATCGAGCAGGAATGGATTCCTACACTAGAAGGAACCTCATTATATATCCGCCCATTTGTCATTGCAACAGAAGCATTCCTAGGTGTAGCACCAGCAAAGAGTTATCAGTTTTACATGATTCTGTCCCCTGTTGGCTCATACTACAAGGAGGGAATTCATCCAGTAAAGATTCTCGTAGAAAATGAATTTGTCCGCGCTGCAAAAGGTGGAACGGGTAGCGCTAAAACTGCCGGTAACTACGCGTCCGCTTTAAAGGCGCAAGAGACAGCAGACAAACAAGGCTACTCCCAAGTTTTATGGCTCGATAGCGTAGAGCGTAAATATGTCGAAGAAGTTGGTAGTATGAATATCTTCTTCAAAATCAATGGTGAAGTCGTGACACCCGCAATCAACGGCAGCATTCTCGAAGGTATTACACGAAAATCAATCTTGCAGTTGCTACGACACTGGAATATGCCAGTAGCAGAGCGTCAAATCTCGATGGATGAAATTCGATCTGCCTATGAAAGCGGAGAACTGGAAGAAGTATTCGGCACAGGTACAGCTGCTGTTATTTCCCCCGTCGGTGAACTAAATTGGGATGGTTATAAAATGATTATCGCTAACGGCCAAACAGGCGAACTATCCACTCGTCTTTATGACACGTTAACGAATATCCAAACAGGTAAAGAAAAAGATCCATTTGATTGGGTATATGAAATCAAGAAACATGTAGCAAAGCTTGCCTAAAACGACGAAAAATCCCCTGTTTTCCATAATCGGAAAACAGGGGATTTTGTTTATACAGAAAGTAAAGCTGCATCGCTAGTAAGTTGTTCTCCACGAATGCGTTGGAATTCATCCATCAATTTCGCAATCGTCAAGTGCTGTTTCTGCTCTTCTTCCACCTCTAGAATGATTTGCCCTTTATCCATCATGATCAAACGATTACCAAGATCGAGCGCCTGTTGCATGTTATGCGTTACCATCAACGTCGTCAGTTGATCTTTCTCAACTAAACGTTTCGTTAAATCGGTGATCAGCTCCGCGCGAGACGGATCAAGTGCAGCCGTATGCTCGTCCAGCAACAATATAGAAGGCTGCGTAAAAGTTGCCATCAACAATGACAACGCTTGACGCTCACCACCTGACAGCAATCCTACATTCGCTGTCATACGATTTTCGAGATTTAAGTGCAATGTTTCAAGCGATGTGCGGAATAAATCTTTCCGTTTCTTATCTACTCCGCGATGCAATGAACGACGACGGTTGCGAGAATACGCCATCGCCAAATTCTCCTCAATTGTCATAGTAGGTGCTGTACCTGACATTGGATCTTGGAATACTCGCCCGATCATTTTAGAACGTTTGAATTCTGCTAAACGTGTGACGTCCTTGTTATCGATATAAATAGAACCAAAATCCGGTGTCAATGCGCCTGATATCATATTCATCATAGTGGATTTTCCTGCACCGTTACTTCCAATCACAGTAACGAAGTCACCCGGTTGTAAATGTAAGTTAATCTGGTCGAGCGCGACTTTTTCATCCGGAGTCGATTCATTAAAAATTTTATTGACTTGATCCAGCTTCAACAACGCTATGACCTCCTTGTGATGACTTCATCGCCATTCGTTTAGCTTGTCTTTTCGCTTTACGTGCCTTTTCCCGTCTCTTTTCGAGAATCTGCGGAATAATCAATGCCGCGATGACGATGACTGCAGTGATCAATTTCATATCACCTGAATCGAGAATTTTCACGCGTAGCGATAGACCGAGTACGATACGATAGATGACTGCACCGATAACTACTGCTAATGTGGTGCGGAAAATAGTTTTCGTTCCGAAGATTGCTTCACCGATAATAACAGAAGCCAACCCAATAATGATCATACCAATTCCCATGCCGTTATCTGCAAATTTTCCATACTGTGCAATTAACGAACCTGCGAAAGCTACCAGCGCGTTAGAAATTCCTAATCCAAGAATAACGAGAGTATCTGTATTGGCAGAGAAACTGCGAATCATTTTTTTATTATCGCCAGTTGCACGGATAGCCAAACCAACTTCGGTTTGCAAGAACCAGTCCGCAATGAATTTAATGATCACCACTACTAGAATCATCAAAACTACTGTTCCCCAAGTCGTTGGTAAATGCTCCAAGCCTAGTCCTGCTAAGAAGCCATTTATTGTTTCATCAATTCCAAGATTACTCCAGAAACCTTGGAACTTACTGAAAATCGTTTCTGAATTTAAAAGCGGAATATTTGGGCGGCCTACTGAGTTTTCAGAAGTCAGTCCCATTATCCGAAGGTTTATCGAGTAAAGAGCTATCATCATGAGAATTCCGGATAAAAGTGGATTGATTTTTCCTTTGGTATGTAATAAACCCGTTATACACCCAGCAAAAAAGCCGACCAAGATCGCGGTAAGTGTTGCAACAAGTGGATGATAGTCAAATACAATCATCGTAGCCGCTACTGCTGCACCTGTCACAAAACTTCCGTCCACTGTTAAATCTGGAAAATCAAGCACCCGGAATGTTAGATACACTCCGAGTGCCATGATCGCATAGATGATACCCTGCTCAACTGAGCCAAATACAGCTGAAAACATGCAAGATCATCTCCTAGTTTTATTTATTTTGCAATCTCTGCATTCCAATCATCTTGAATCTTTAAGCCGATTGCGTTTGCAGTCTCTTCATTCATCACTAACTTTAAGTTCTGTGGTAATTGAACAGGTAATGATTCAGGCGTTTCTTCACCCTTTAGAATCTTTACTGCCATTTCACCCGCTTCATAGCCGATATCGTAGTACTCAAAGCCGTATGCTCCAAGTCCACCACGTTTCACAGAATCGAATTCACCAACCATCATCGGAATCTTATTGTCGTTCGCAACAGAGATGACTGATTCCAGTGCGGATACTACTGTATTATCCGTGATGATATAGAATGAATCTACTGAACCAATTAATGATTCAGCTGCTTGTTTTACATCTGCTGAAGTCGCAACTGATGCTTCTACCACTTCCATATCCATATCTGCTAAAATTTCTTTCACATGATCTACTTGTAAGCGGGAGTTTTGCTCTCCTGAGTTGAAGATCATTCCAACTTTTTTCGCACCTACATTTTCTTTCAAGAATTTCATTGTGTTCGGAATTGCATCCGGATGGTTGTCGGTTGTTCCAGTAACATTCCCACCTGGCTCTTCATTAGATGCAACAAGTTCTGCAGCTACTGCATCTGTAACAGACGTAAAGATGATTGGAATATCTTGTGTCGCACTAGCTGCTGCCTGTGCACTTGGTGTAGAGTTAGCAAATATTAGATCTACGCCTGCGCCTGCCAAGTTGTTCGCAATTGTTGAGTTGGAGCTATTATCATTTTGTGCATTTTGTTTATCATATTCTACATTCAATCCTGCATCTTCAATCGCCTTTTGGAACCCTTCAAACGCCGCATCCAAAGACGGGTGTTCAACAATTTGTGTAACACCAATTGTATAATTTTCATCAGTGCTTGCTTTGTCATCATTTTTATCATCTGCTGCCGGATCAGATGACTCCTCTTTCCCACTACAAGCAGCTAGAATGAGCACGATACTGAATAGTGCAGCTACATAGGTCACCCAACGTTTCTTCATGTAAATCCCCCTCAACTATTATCTATTACCCGTTCGACATATTCTGAAAGGGTAATAATTATACGTAATCGTACCCTTTACAAAGTTATTCGTCAATGCATTATTCAATATTTTGCGTGAATTCTCACAAGTTAATGAACTATTAGATGAAATCTTTCATATATTACAACAATTTAGTTGGAAATTGTGCAATCTATATAAAAAATAGCGATGCGAGTATTACATTCGCATCACTATTTTTAGTTATTTACTTAACTCGTAATTCAGGAATCTCTTTGTGCGTATTTCTTTCGGTGATTTGATTACTTCATCTGGAGTACCTGATTCGACGATCATTCCATCGTCCATGAAGATCACATGATTTGCGACATTACTTGCAAATTCCATTTCATGCGTCACCACAATCATCGTCATATGCTCTTCCGCAAGATTTCTCATTACTTGTAATACTTCTTTCGTCAATTGCGGATCCAAAGCGGAAGTCGGTTCATCGAATAATAATATATCCGGATCCATCATCAACGCTCTCGCAATTGCTACACGTTGTTTCTGGCCACCCGATAGTCTAGAAGGTAATTCATCTGCTTTTGAAGCCAATCCGACCTTTTCAAGTAACTCAATACTTCTATGCCCATAATCGCCAGCTTTTTCTTTCTTCACAAGTTTCGGTGCTAGTTCCAAGTTCTGCTTTACAGTTAAATGAGGAAATAGGTTAAATTGTTGAAATACCATCCCCATTTTAGAATTGATTGTTTTACTATCGGCAGGATTTGTGTATATACCATCTTTCACAAGGTAATCCCCGTCAACTCTAATACTTCCGCCACCAACTTGCTCCAATTGAATCAAACTTCTTAACATCGTACTTTTTCCAGAACCCGAAGGTCCGATAATTGCCATTACATCATTTTTTTGAACATCAAACGATATATCCTTTAATACTTCCAATGGACCGAATGATTTCTGTAAGTTGCGTACTTCAATGAAAGACATAGTTTTCTCTCCTCAATCGTATTGCAGCTTTCTCTCTAAATACTTGAACACCACAGTCAATCCGAATGCTATTAGCAGGTAGATTCCCGCTGCAATGAAGAACGGAATGATTGTAAAGTCCCTGTTCACGACTGTTTGCGCATAGTGCAGCAGTTCAGGAACAGCTACCGCATATAAAAGCGCCGTATCTTTTACTAAAGATACCGATTCATTTGCAATAGGTGGTAGCGTTACACGAAACATCTGCGGCAAGATAACTCGCACAGTCGTTTGCCATTTCGATAAGCCGAGTACTTGAGAAGCCTCATATTGCCCTTTATCGATAGAGAGCAATCCACCGCGGAATATTTCAGCGAAATACGCAGAATAGTTCAAAATGAATGCTATTGTAGCGGCGACAAAACGGTCAAAAACTAAATACTCACCAATTACCGGCAGAAGTGGTAAACCAAATACAAAGAACAATAGCTGTAATAACAAAGGGGTCCCACGCATGACGTATATAAAGGTCTGCGCCAAATAAGAAATTGGTTTAATACTACTTCTTACGGCAAGTGTCAGCAAGAATCCGAGTGGAATGGATGAGACAATCGCTATTACAAATAATAGGACAGTCGCTTTAGCTCCTTCCAACATAGGAATCAGCATGGACATAAAATATTCATAACTCATTAGTAAATTCCTCCAAAAAACCATTCAAGGTTTTATGTACTTCTCTTACAATACAAATACCAACGGAAGTCAGAATAGCAACTTCCGTTGATATCATTTATTCTACTACTCAGCGAAGAACTTTGTCTTCTCCGAACCATTCTGTGGAGATTTCAGCGGAAGTACCATCTTCATTCATAGTGTCCAACGCCTTTTGAAGTTTTTCAAGCAATTTTTCATTACCTTTCTTCACTCCAACGCCATACTCTTCGACTGCCAATGATCCGTCAAGTTTCGTAAAGACGCCTTCTTCAGTTGTCATATAGTAATCAATGACGACTTCATCAAGTACAACTGCATCTAGACGACCTGTTTTTAAATCTGTTAACGCTAGAACATTGTCCGCAAATTCTGTAATATTCTTTATTTTTTCATGGATTGGGTGGCTCTCTAGTGCTGGTCCAGCAGATGATAATGCTTGCACGCCTACCGTTTTTCCATCTAGATCTTCAATTGCTTTCACATCAGAATCTACTAACGTCACGACGACTTGATTATTATCCAAATAAGGCTTCGTGAATAACACTTTCTCTTGACGCTCTTTTGTGATTGTATAGCCGTTCCAAATTAAATCGATTCGTCCACTGCTAAGTTCTGTTTCTTTCGTCTTCCAATCGATTGGTTGGAATTTTGCCGTAGCCCCCATATGCTCAGCCGCTGCTGTTGCCATGTCAATATCGAAACCGACTAAATTGTTTTTATCGTCACGAAATCCCATGGGTGCAAATTTGTCATCTACACCGATGATGATTTCCTTCGTTCCTTCTTTACCTGTGTCCGCTGTAGATTTTTCCCCGTCAGAAGACTTGTCCGAACATCCGGTCAACACAAGGAATAATACTGCAAATAATAAAGCGATAGTCGTCTTTTTCAATGATTTTCCTCTTTTCTCTACTCTTTAGTACGTTAATGAGTTAGTATACTATAAAAATAACATTAGATGCACGAAATGAAAAGTAGCAAAGTGAAAAAAACTGAAGGCAATCTCCATATTACTGGAGTTGTCTTCAGTCCAAGAATAAGCTGTGTCTATTGTCTTTCGTTATTTACTTCTCCTAAACACTTTGTGTCCATCGTATGAAAAGACTAGAGGTTTATTCTCGAGTACCGTTTCGATATGCACAATACGTCCCCAGAGTTGATGGATGTGGGGTAAAACATGTTCCAAATACAGTAAATCAAGTTCAGTGTCTTCGTAACGGTGAATAAGATACAATTCACCATTACGCATGTAGTCACCATCGTCTACTACTATATAAGGAAAGCCACCGTTCACTCGCTGTCCAATTAGTTGATTCCGAACAGCGTCGGTCTGTTTGTCAGAAACTTTGTATTGGTCTTCCTGCTTTTGAAATACGTACAGATCCTCTTGTTTGATCAGATCATCCGTCAAGTAATTGCGGATGAAGGATGTGTCATTTTCAATTTCACGTGCTTCGAATATTTTTTCCCGCCCTGTCATCGCTTCCTCGCCACGTCCACTAGCTTCTTTAGCCAGTATGTCATAACGTTTCTCTATATCTTCATACATTTTAACACCGAGATAATATGGATTAATTGAGGTCTTGGAAGGCTGCAGCACGCTGGCATTAAGTTTTGCGAACTCAATTGTCTCAGAAGGTGTTAAATCCATTTGGCGGAGGATGGTTTGATGCCAATAAGATGCCCAACCTTCATTCATAATTTTTGTCTCTAGCTGCGGCCAGAAATAGAGCATTTCCTCACGCAACATCGTCAAGATGTCTGCTTGCCATTCCGTTAGATTGCGACTGTTTTCAAGAATAAACAATAAGATATCTTTTTCCGGTTCTTTCGGATTCTTTTGGTGCATTTCAATCGCTTGCTGCCCAGGAATTGTTCGTTGATCTAGATCCCATAAATCTTCATATGCGGATCTTCGAGGTGGTCGGACAATAGAAGGTGATGGAATAATGTCCCGCATCATACTCGGATCCACATGTTCTTGAATGGCTAATACCGCATCAAGAAATGTTTCCACACATTTCTTACCATAGCGTACCTCATAGTCTACAATCCGTTCCGCTGTAGCGGCCATGCTTTCCACCATGTCTTTACGCGTCTTGGAGAAATAGATATTATTTTTGAAGAAATCACAATGTGCCAACACATGCGCAATAATTAATTTGTTTTGAATCAAACTATTTGTATTCAATAAAAATGCATAACACGGATTTGAATTTATCACTAACTCATAAATCTTGCTCAATCCAATATCATATTGCAGCTTCATCTTATGAAATTGTTTACCAAAACTCCAATGTGTGAAGCGTGTAGGCATTCCATAGGCACCAAACGTATACAGTATGTCTGCCGGGCAAATCTCATAACGCATCTGATAAAAATCGAGTCCAAATCCACTGGCAATCTCCGTAATCTCATCAATTGCATAAGATAGTGCCTGTTGATCAGTCAGCGTAATCCCTCCGTTCGCTTTTCGAAGAACTTCTTGAGAGCAAAGTAGACATCGCGATTTTTTTGCAAAATATAATAATTGAATTTGGGATGTTCAATTGATTTATACGCAGACATCAACGTAGACATTCTACGATGTTCATTGACTTCGGCATATCCAAACATGTTCGATATCGCCAATAATTCATCCACGTGTTCTAAGCATTTCTTATTGTCACTCGTCATATTCTCTCCGTCCGAAAAATGTACTGGATAGATATTATAACTTGTTGGTGGATAGAATTCTTTAATAACTTCGAGCGCTTTACTGTAAGCAGATGAACACCTAGTTCCACCACTTTCTCCTTTGTTGAAGAAATTTTCCTCTGACACTACTTTCGCTTCCGTATGATGCGCAATGAACTCAATTTCTACCGTTTCATACTTTGTCCGTAAAAACTTCGTCATCCAAAAGAAGAAACTTCGTGCCATATACTTCTCAAATTTCCCCATCGAACCACTCGTGTCCATCATGGCGATGACAACGGCTTTTGATTGTGGTTTTTCCACAGGATTCCATGTTTTAAAGCGTAGATCATCTTCCAGAATCGGTGCGACCTCTGCTTTCCCATTCATCGCATTACGTTTAATCGCAGATAATAGAGTTCGTTTTTTATCAATATTACCGATTAACCCCTTTTTACGGATGTCTGTGAAATCAATGTTTTCAATCGTTGTTACGGATTGCTCTTTTTGTTCCAAGTCTGGTAGTTCCAATTCTTTAAAGAACATCTCTTCCAACTCTTCAATCGAGACTTCAGTTTCATAGATATCCTGCCCTGGCTGATCACCTGCTTCTTTTCCTTTGCCTGGTTGTGCCTTCTTTTCTCCTTGCGCCACAACGTCTCCTACCGCACTATCCCCTTCACCTTGACCAACGTGCTTGGACTTTTCATGGTTGTAGCGAATTTTAAATTCATCTAATGAGCGAATTGGTATTTTGACCATGTCTTTTCCATTTGAAAGTATAATGTTTTCTTCACTAATTAAGTCGGGTAAGTTACTTTTTAACACTTCGTTTATTTTGTCTAAGTGGCGTTGCTGGTCCTGGTGGCCTTTGCGATGGAGAGACCAATTTTCTTCAGTGACAACGAATCGACTTTTCTGGTTTTCTTCCACTCGTATCCCCGCCTATCTTTCGAACAATTTGTTTCCTTATCATATGCGATAGCTGATTGAATATTGACAAAACGGTAACAAAACTAAAAAGAGACCTCATGATTTGAGGTCTCTTGGTTTTGAATTTGAACTAAAATACGTTACATCACAATGATAGTGCACATTGCATAACTACGTAGAAAATGCCTTACTTAGGCAGGAGTTGCAATCCCATCGTAGACACCACTTCTATTCACATTTCTAATCTGATTTAACGATTTAACAAACTTCCTACGTAACGCAGCAGGTCGTTTGCCGAGACGGAGTTATAGCCATGTTCGTCTACTAGCCGTGCTACAACTTCATTCATTTTCTTCAGTTGTGTCTCGTCTGGTGTGGTAGAAGTTGTAGTGATCTTCACAACGTCTTTTAGATCGGTGAATAGTTTTTTCTGGATTGCTTCACGCAAGCGGTCGTGGGAACGATAGTCGAAGCGTTGGTGTTTTCTTGCGTATGCGGAAATGCGGATTAGGATTTCTTCTCGGAATGCCTTTTTCGCATTCTCTGAAATTCCTATCTGTTCTTCTAGCGAACGCATCAATTTTTCATCAGGATTGACTTCTTCCCCTGTTAGCGCGTCGCGTAATTTATTTTTATTGCAGTACGCTTCAACGTTATCCAAGTAATTATCCATTAATGTTTTTGCAGACTCTTCATAGGAATAGACGAAAGCTTTCTGGACTTCTTTTTTCGCAATTTCATCATACTCTTTTCGCGCCATAGAAATATAGTTCATATACGTATCACGGTCTTCACTCGAAATGGAAGCGTGTTGATCAAAGCCGTCTTTTAACGAACGCAATACATCCAGTGCATTGATGCTTGGTACTTCTTTTCGAATAATTGCAGAAGAAATACGGTTGATGACGTAGCGTGGATCGATTCCGTCCATACCTTCATCTATAAATTCGTTCTTCAGTTCTTCTGCATCTGCATCGTTAAACCCTTCAACATTCTGTCCATCATACAAGCGTAATTTCTTCAAGCGATCGACACCCTGTTTTTTGGATGCTTTCAAGCGTGTCAAAACAGAAAAAATAGCGGCCACTCGCAATGCATGCGGCGCAATGTGGACATGAGCCATATCACTGTCACGAATCATTTTTTCATAGATCTTTTCTTCCGCACTTACTTTCAGATTATATGGAACTGGAATAACAATTAATCTTGAGTGAAGCGCTTCGTTCTTTTTATTACTAATAAATGATCGATATTCCGTTTCATTCGTATGTGCAACAATTAGTTCATCTGCACTAATTAGCGCAAACCTTCCTGCTTTGAAATTTCCTTCTTGTGTCAAAGACAACAAATGCCAAAGAAACTTTTCGTCAAGCTTCAGCATTTCTTGGAATTCCATCATGCCACGATTGGCCTTATTCAATTCCCCATCAAACCGGTATGCACGTGGATCGGACTCTGAACCATATTCAGCAATAGTGGAGAAGTCTATGCTTCCTGTCAAATCAGCAATGTCTTGTGACTTCGGATCGGATGGTGTAAATGTTCCAATCCCAACACGGCGGTCTTCTGAGAACAGAATGCGTTCCACTACTACATCTTCAATCTTACCTTCAAATTCTTCTTCAAGACGCAATTGATTTAGAGGCGATAAGCTACCTTCAATTCGTATTCCATACTCTTCAAAGAATGACTTCCTTAATGATTCCGGAATCAAGTGCAATGGGTCCTCATGCATTGGACACCCCTTGATAGCATACACCGCTCCTTCATCCGTACGAGAATAAGCTTCTAGCCCACGTTTCAACATTGTAACGATAGTAGATTTACCACCACTAACAGGTCCCATCAATAGTAATACGCGCTTCTTTACATCCAAACGCTTTGCTGCTGGATGAAAATACTCTTCTACTAAACGTTCTATAGACTCTTCCAGACCAAATAACTCTTTATCAAAGAAATTATAGATTTTCTTGCCGTCTTTCTTTTCAATTCCTGCGCTTTTTATCATCTCATAAATACGGGAATGGGCGGTTTGTGCCACTTCTTTACGCTCTTTTATTAATTCTAGATACTCCAAAAATGTACCTTCCCACTTCAACTCGTTTTCTTCTTTGCGATAATTATGCAACTGACGAATGATATCCAACATATCTCCTCCAATTAGGCTATGATGTTTTATTTTATGTTAGTGAAGAGTAAAAGATTCATCACGCACTTCCGAAGAAAAATTGAAAACCTTACATTCCTACTACTTTCTTTTTTAAAATTCCGTTAAGATAGAATAAATACGTTTTCAAAAGGGGAGTTTCATGAGAAAACAACATAAAAAAGAAACCGTAGGGCATTTACTTAGACGCTATTTATTCATTTCAATTGGTGTTGTCATTACAGCAGTTGCGTTAGATTTATTTCTAATCCCTAACTCCGTAATTGATGGAGGCATCATCGGGATTGCACTTATATTAAATTTCATTTCAGGAGTACCTTTTGGGATTTTAATTTTGATGTTAAACTTGCCGTTCCTGTTCTTTGGGTATAAACATATCGGCAAGAACTTCTTTTTCTCCTCTTCTTATGCGATTGCTTTGCTGGCCATTGTGGAATTCCCACTAAAAAAACTAGGTCCATTTGTAACAGACTCATTGCTAGCTACAGTCTTCGGGGGATTGTTATTAGGGGCGGGGGTCGGAACCATCATACGTAATGGCGGGGCGCTGGATGGGACGGAGATTCTTGGTATTTTACTGACAAAAAAATCCCATACAGTGTCGGAGAATTCGTCATGTTCTTCAACCTCTTCATCTTCGGATGGGCAGGCTTTGTTCTAGGACCTGAAAAAGCGATGTACTCGATTATTACATACTATATCGCCTCAAAAGCGATCGACATTGTGATTCAAGGCCTAGACGAGACCAAGGCCGTCTTTATTATCTCCGATGAATACGAAGAACTTGGTGAAGCGATTCGTTTACGACTGGGCCGGAGTATTACGAAGTTGCACGGCCGCGGTGGGTACACAGATAACGAAAAAGACGTCATTTATGTAGTCGTGACAAGACTGGAAATTTCAAAGCTAAAGCAAATCACTACCGACATAGATCCGTCTGCATTCCTAACTATCATGAACACACAGGAAACGCATGGAGCAACTTTCAAATCACCTATACATTAAAAAAACCGCCACTCATTCGGGTGGCGGTTTCGTGTCTCTTATTGGAAGACAATGGTTTTATTATTCTCTACAATCACTCGATCTTCAAGGTGCCACTTCACTGCCCGTGCAAGAACACGTCGTTCGATAGTGCGACCAATCTTCTTCAATTGAACAATATCGTCACGGTGATCCACGCGCTCGATGTCCTGTTCAATGATCGGACCTTCATCCAAATCGTTCGTTACATAGTGTGACGTTGCACCAATCAGTTTTACACCGCGTCCAAATGCTCTTTCGTAAGGACGCGCACCGATGAAGGCCGGTAAGAATGAATGATGAATATTAATGATTTGATTCGGGAAGTGACTGACGAATTCAGGTGTCAGTATTTGCATATACCGTGCCAACACAAGTACATCCACATCGTATTCTTCCATTAACTTCACTTGCTGCTTCTCCACTTCTTGGCGAATATCTTTGTTCGCAGGAATGTAGTGGAAAGGAATACCGAGTGCTTCGACCATTCCGCGGGCATCTTCATGGTTACTGATAACCACAACGATGTCAGTATTTAAATCACCATTCTGCCATTCCCATAGCAATTCCATTAAGCAATACGGTTCTTTGGAAACAAAGATCGCCGTACGTTTTAGTTCTACTGCGTAGGAAAAGTGATAGTCCATTTCATATTGTTCCGCAATGTTATTAAAATCTTCTTCCATTTCTTCTTTTTTATCCAATAGGTTGTCTAAATGGAATGCGATACGTAAATAGAACATGCCACCTTCTGGATCAGTTGAGTATTGGCTAGATTCAACGATATTTGCTTCATATTGCAGCAAAAATGTTGAAACTGCCGATACGATTCCCGGTTTATCCGAGCATTTCACAAGTAGTCTTCCGATGTTTCTCTGTGCTGTAGATTGTTCTTCTAAATGTGTTGCGATTTTACTTTGGGCCGACATGTTTTCATCTCCTACAAATAATGTTTCTTCATGAATAAGTTCCCCAGCCAGTAAGGCTAGGGAACGTGTGAACTCTTCTCATACAGTATGAAGCAAAGTGACGTTTTTCGCAAAAATCTTACTCCGCGGGTTTTTCTAAACCTCTCCCCATCCCTTTCAGGAAGTTCATACCGAATGTTAACGCACGATTGATATCAGGATCATTAATGGATTTCATCAGTTGAAGAAGGCCTGTTTTCTGCCCTTCTTCATTCCCTTGCTCCGCTTCAGATAATCCTGTTTGAACACTTTTTGAGAGCTGCTGAATCGTTGCTGGGTCTAATGCGGTTAGAATTCCAGCTCCTGCCATTAAATTATTGAGCAGGTTGGTAACAGGTTCTCTTGATACTTGACCTAACGCTATGCCGGTAATCTTTTCTTTTGAATGAAGCATTGCTTGTAATGCATCTAACGCGCCAATCTTATGCAATTCACCTGTGATCTCCATGATTTTTTGCAAAGACTCTTCCTGTTCAGCAATTTGTTTCTGTAGTTCAGCCAACTTATCCTGCTGAATTTCCAGTTCGGATCGTTCTGTTCTTTTAATAGAAGTTATCGGTGCCGCCATTGATATTCACCTCACTAATTATTGATCTGTTAATTGGACATATCCTGGTCGATTCCATTTCCGCTCTACTTCTACACCATTTTGAGGATGGCGTTTCTTGTCACGGTGGTTGCTCCTAGGTAGTGGATTATCTCCTTGCTTCTCGAGCACTTCCATGCGAACCTTCGTCTGCTTGTAAGCGGGTGTATTCGTTCGTTCATCAGTAGCAGGTCCTGTTAGGAAGTTGATAGCAGTTTGCTTATCAACTGAATTCATTGGTAAAAATAATTCATTTTTCCGTACTCTATCTGTTACCAATGCAGGTAGTTTTAATGCTCCATATGGAGAAATGAGTCTTACATAAGTACCTGTTACTACACCACGTTCTTTTGCCAACTCAGGTGAAATCTCTACAAATATATTGGGAACTTTTTCTTGGATACCTTCAGATTTATTCGTCATATTTCCTTCATGGAAATGTTCAAGCATACGGCCATTGTTGATATGAAGATCAAATTCATCAGGGAACTTTACTGGTTCAACCCAATCCGATAATGCAAAGCGTGCTTTCTTGTCTGGGAAGTTAAATCCATCTGTATAAAGAAGTGGTGTATTTTTCCCTTCTAGACTTCCCCAAAGGAAACTACCCCAACCTTCCAACATCTCGTAAGAAGCTTCTCCGAACATAGGACTCAAACTTGTCATCTCAGCGAATATATCACCTGGATGTGTGTAATTCCAGTTAGCGCCTAATCGATTGGCAACTTCTTGGATGATCCACCAATCTTGGCGGGAGTTACCTTTATTCGGCAACGCTTTATAAAGTCGTTGTACTCGGCGCTCTGTATTAGTAAATGTACCGTCTTTTTCAAGCGATGGCACTGCAGGTAAAATGACGTCTGCGTATTGTGCTGTGCGTGAGAAGAAGATATCTTGTACAACAAGAAAGTCGAGCTTTGACAGTACGTCATGAACATAGTTTGCATTGGAATCCACCAGTGCCATATCTTCCCCTACAATGTACATCCCCTTCATAACACCTTCATCAATCGAATGAAGCATTTGAATATTATCAAGACCCGGTTTACCTTCTATCTCTACACCATAAGCACGTTCAAATTTCTCTCGTGCTGCGTCGTCTGTAATGTGCTGATAGCCAGGCAGCCAACCAGGCAAACTTCCCATGTCACAGGCACCTTGTACGTTGTTATGCCCGCGTAATGGATAAGCACCTGCGCCTGGACGACGGTAATTTCCTGATGCCAGCAACAGATTGGAAATTGCCGCTGATGTATCGGAACCACCTGTATTTTGCGTAACACCCATTCCCCATAAGATACATGTACCATCTGCATCACGGATCATTTCAGCTGTTTGAATCAGCACTTCTTTTGAAACACCTGTTACTTTTTCTGCATATTCAAGTGTATAGCGATTTAATACTTCATTAAAATCATCAAAGTGAAGAACATTTTCGTCAATGAACTGCTGATCATGCCAGCCTCGGTCGATTAAGTATTTTGTCACCGCCATTAGCCATACTTGGTCCGTTCCTTGCTGAGGTGTCATAAAGATATCTGCGCGTTCAGCCATTTCATGCTTTCTGAGGTCAGCTACAATTAACTTTTGACCGTGTAGCTTATGTGCGCGCTTTACACGTGTCGCAAGAACTGGATGACCTTCTGCAGGATTTGCACCTACAATGATGACCAAGCCTGCTTCGGCAATATCTTTAATCGTTCCAGCGTCGCCACCCATTCCTACCGTACGGAATAATCCGTCTGTCGCGGGAGACTGGCAGTAACGAGAACAATTATCTACGTTATTTGTACCAAATACTTGTCGAGCAAATTTCTGAATGACATAGTTCTCTTCATTCGTGATTTTTGACGAGGAGATGACGCCGATTCCGTCTTTGCCATGCTCGTCACGGATTTTACCTAGATTTTTCGCAACTAAATCCAACGCTTCTTCCCATGATGCTTCAACAAAGTCGTCACCTTTACGAATAAGAGGCGTTGTGATCCGTTCTTCACTATTCACAAAGTCCCAACCAAATTTACCTTTGACACAAGTAGAAATCTGGTTGACAGGTGCATCGGAAACGGGTTGAATTTTTAATATGGTACGATCTTTTGTCCATACTTCGAATGAACAACCTACTCCACAAAATGTGCAGACAGTTTTCGTTTTATCGATTGTGGATTCTCTCATCGCGGATTCTACATCGGATATTGCCATGATACTGCTGTAACCTGGTTCTACATCCTTGATCAAATCAACCATAGGCTCCATCAGCTCGTCACTCATATTCGTCATAAATCCAGCTTCACCCAGCATCGTTTTTTCCATCAGGGCATTACATGGACAAACCGTAATACAATGGCCACAGCCTACACAAGAAGAATCATTAATCTTCGCTCCGCCATCCCATAGAACAATTGGACGATCACGTTCCCAGTCGATTGAAAGAGTTTCATTAACTTGTAAGTTTTGACACACTTCCACGCACTGACCGCAAGCTATACATTGATTCGGATCGTAACGATAGAACGGATGAGTGAAATCCACCGCATCTTTTGAACATTTCGGCTCGTATGGATATTTTTGTTCTTCCACTTCCATAAGTGCCACGGTATTATGTACTTTACAGTTTCCGTTATTGTTATCACAAACGGTACAATATAGTAAATGATTTTCTAAAATTCGATCCATTGCTTCCGTTTGTGCTTCCTTTGCACGCGGGGACGCTAATTTTACATCCATGCCGTCGACAGCTTGTGTTGAACAAGCACGTGTTAATTCACCATTTACTTCGACAATACATGTATCACATGTCTGTATCGGATCGACTTCTGGCAAATAACATATTTGTGGGTGCTCAATCTTATTTGCATTGATGATTTGAATGAGTGTCGACCCTGGTTCGAAGTTAAAAATCTTATCATTAATTGAAATTGACATACAGGCGTCCTCCTTCTCAAATAAAAAATCCACCATAAAAAAACCGTCATAACGATATTTTTTTATGGTGGAATAGCTTCTTAACAGAACTTGCTAAAGAACCAATCCATACTTACTATTACATGTAGGTTGATGAACTCCTAGCAATCACATACTAGATTTCCATCTGTTATGTATTTAGTATAAAGTAATAAAGCGTATAATACAATGCCTATTCTTAAATAATTAGATTATTCTGTAAATAATTAAAGGAAGTGTCCTTATGAAGAAAATTCATGAATTTAATGATATCATCCGTAAATTACGAAAAGACTTATTTGGCAAAGGTCCCGAACGAATTCATACAATATTTATTGATAATATGGTTGTCTCTACACTCTACGGTAATTTGACTCCGACAGAACAATTCATAGCAAGAACACCAGAGGGAAAAGAGATGGTCCATCGCGCACGAACTAGCATGATTCAGGCAGTCTATGCAAATGAGCCGCCGGAAGGGTTGGAACAATTAGTCGATGCGAAGTTTCTGCATTTATTCAGCGATTTTAAAATCGATGATGATATTGCGGTTTCAGTATTTTTATTCGATCGACCGATTGACTAAAAGGGAGGAAGTATTATGAAACAGCAACACCAACGTTCCATTATTCGATATCAGGATGGGACAGCCTTTGAAAAAGAAGATCCGGTCGCAGTTGAATATGCAATCACAATTAAACTAAACAATAAAGAATTTGCGACGATTGTATGTACACCAGAATATATCGAGGATATGACAGTAGGATTCTTGGCTTCAGAAGGAGTCGTACCGAAGTGGGAACAAATCAAAGACATTCGACTTGATCTGGAAAACGGCTTCATTTACGTCGATACTAACAAAGCCTATCCTTTCTTTGAACAATTGCAAAATAAGCGGTATATCACATCTTGTTGTGGCATGAGCAGACAAGGATTTATCTTTGCAAACGATGCACTGACAGCGAAAAAGATGGATGGTATTTCTGTTGAACTGACACCCGGACAAATATTTTCCTTGATGAATCAAATGGAAGAACAGGCAGAAATGTTCCGACATACTGGTGGCGTTCATAATGCTGCTTTATGCGCGCCTAATCAATTGCTATTATCTCGAATGGATATCGGCCGCCATAATGCATTAGATAAAATTTATGGTCACTGTTTGAAAAACAATATTTCTGTACGAGATAAGATCATTGTATTCAGTGGACGAATCTCCTCCGAAATTTTGCTTAAAGTCGCTAAGATCGGTTGTGAAATTGTATTATCAAAATCTGCACCTACTGAATTAGCTTTGAGCTTAGCAGACGATTTAGGAATAACGACGGTCGGTTTCATACGCGGAGGATCTTTTAACGTGTACACACATCCTGAAAGAATCGTTATGGGTGACACTACTCTTTTTTCCGACTACAGGAAAAAATAATATTGACAATTTTGTGAATTGATAATACTATAATCCTTAATCCTATGTTGCATTCCAGTAATTGCATAATTACATTCCTTTTCTTGCCACTTTATGGCTTAGTGATGTGTCAACTATCCATTTACGATACCGACTAGTCATGGGGTTAATTACTGGAATTAGAGCTGTGAAAGGGTTTGGTTAAAAAGGAGGGCTACGAATGAAAAAAACGAAGAACAGATGGCTAATCGCGTTATCTGCAGTAGGTATCCACATTTCCATCGGATCTGTTTATGCCTGGAGTAATTTCACTAATCCACTCATTGAAGAGTTTGGATGGACCACAAGCCAAGTACAGCTGACGTTTAGTATAGCCATTTTATTTCTTGGTTTATCAGCTGCTTTTTTAGGTCATTTTGTAGAAAAATACGGTCCAAGAAAAGCAGGATTACTTGCGGCTGTGTTCTTCGGAGTGGGAGTGACGGGTTCCGGACTCGCAGTAGGAATGTCTTCATTACCTATGCTGTATGTCTTTTACGGTATGCTCGGTGGAATTGGCTTAGGTGTAGGATATATTGCACCTGTTTCTACACTCGTCAAATGGTTCCCTGACCGCAGAGGTCTGGCTACGGGACTGGCTATCATGGGCTTTGGATTCGCGGCAGCTATCAGTAGTCCAATCATGGAATACTTGATCGTCAACGTAGGATTACAAAACACTTTTTATATTCTTGGTGTATCGTATTTCCTTATCATGTTGCTTTCTTCTCTTTATCTAGAAAAGCCGGAAGAAGGGTGGGCACCGCCTGGATTTATTGAAAAAGTTCGTTCAGGTAAAACTGATGTTAAAGAAGATCTTGCTCAATTAACAGCAAATCAAGCAGTCAAAACGAAACGTTTTTATTATTTATGGCTAATGCTCTTTATTAACGTCACGTGCGGTATTGCGATTCTATCTGCCGCCAAACCTATGGCGATTGACAGTATTGGTATGACGACTATTCAAGCAGCTGCACTAGTTGGTGTACTAGGTATCTTTAACGGGGCCGGAAGACTTGGCTGGGCTGCGATTTCGGATTATATCGGGCGCCCGAATACGTATACCACCTTCTTCGTCGTTCAGCTTATTCTGTTCGCTGTTTTACCGTTCACTACAAACGCAATTATTTTCCAAGTCATACTAGCCGTAATCTATACATGCTATGGAGGAGGTTTCGCTTCTATACCAGCGTATATTGGTGATATTTTTGGAACGAGACAACTTGGGGCTATCCACGGCTACATTTTGACAGCTTGGTCTGCTGCTGGTGTGGCAGGGCCGATGTTTGCCGCTTGGATGAAAGATACTACAGGTAGTTATGAAAGCAGCTTACTGTTCTTCGCTGGCTTATTCGCAGTCGCTCTAGTAATTTCCTTACTCATTCGTGTGGACATTAAAAGACTACGCAATGAAAAAGAAGAAATTATTCCAGCAGAACCTGCTATAGCCGCAACAAAATAAAAGATCGCGAACGTCATTTTAAAAACAAAATGATGTTCGCGACCTTTATTTTTCGGTTTGCTTAAATGTGTCTCCACCATCAATCGTACCTAATTCAAAGCCATGTTCAAACCAATAAATTCGTTGTTTTGCTGTACCGTGTGTGAAACTCTCTGGAACAACATACCCTCTTGCACGTTTTTGGATCGTGTCGTCACCAACCGCACCCGCGGCAGTAATCGCTTCTTGCAAATCTCCTTGCTCCAAGTAGCCCCGTCCTTTCGCATGATGTGCCCATACTCCTGCAAAATAATCTGCCTGCAACTCAAATCTCACTAAATATTTATTAAATTCCTCTTCACTCATTTTTTGACGTAACGGCATCACTTGATCCGAAATACCAAGTAGCGTCTGCACATGGTGTCCTACTTCGTGCGCTACTACATAGGCCATAGCAAAATCACCGGGTGCTTTAAATGTACTCTTTAACTCATTATAAAATGCTAAGTCAATATACAATTTTTGATCGCCCGGACAATAAAATGGCCCTGCAGCAGCACTTCCGTATCCACAGGCTGTATCCACTTGTCCTGAATAAAGAACTAGTGTAGGATTCTCATACTGAATTCCTTGTTGAGCAAATAACTCGGACCAAATATCTTCTGTATCCGCGAGCACAACCGAAACAAAATCCGCCAATTCTTTGTCTTGTTCGGTTTCCACGTACGGCTGATCGGGTACTGCTGAACTATTATCTAATAAATCAGTTGGATTTCCACCTAAAATGAGAAATAATATAATACCGACAATTCCAAGACCACCACCGCCTAATGCGATCGCACCTCCGCCTCTACCACTCCTCCCTCTTTGATCCTCTACATTTGAACTTTTTCTGCGTCCATCTGTTTTCATACTATCTCCCTCGTTTCGACTTTATCTGAGCTGATCTCTACATAATTATGTACATGCTGCTTGATTACAATTTACCCATTTTCTTAACGAAACAAACAAGACGAACATCTTATTGGTTGAGCGATTTATTGCGAATTGGCAGATAGCTATTCCCCATGTAGAGTTTTTCCTATATACTTTACTTTAGGTTTGTAAACTAATGAAGGAGTGATTTTGTTGAGTAATCAAAAGTCTGTCTATAATTTTAACGCGGGGCCATCCGCTCTTCCACGCGAAGTTCTAGAAAAAGCACAATCTGAACTAGTAGATTTCAAAGAATCCGGAATGTCTATTATGGAAATGAGTCACCGCAGTGCTACTTATGAACAAGTACATAATCAAGCAATTGAACGTTTGCGTTCGTTATTCGCAATTCCTGAAAACTATGAAGTATTATTCTTGCAAGGTGGAGCCAGTTTACAATTTGCAATGGTACCGATGAACTTCTTAGCCGAGGGTAAAAAAGCGAGCTATATCATGTCAGGCGCATGGTCAGACAAAGCACTTAAAGAAGCAAAAACAATCGGTGAAGTATACGAAGCAGCTTCTACAAAAGATGTGAATTATAATCGCGTCCCATCTTCCGAAGAAATTACATTTGAGGAAACGGATGCATACGTGCATATTACATCAAATAACACAATTTTCGGCACACAATTCCACGATTTCCCTTCCACTGGAAATGTTCCGTTGATCGCGGATATGTCAAGTGATATTCTGTCAAGACCAATCGATGTAAGTAAATTCGGAATGATCTATGCTGGCGCACAAAAAAACCTTGGGCCTTCAGGTGTTACAGTTGCAATTATTCGCAAAGACTTGTTGGATCATGCGAATAGCGGAATTCCGGCTATTTTGAAATATAGTACACATTCGTCAAGTAACTCTTTATATAACACACCACCGTCTTTCGGTATTTATATGTTGGGTGAAGTTCTTGGTTGGATGCAACAACAAGGCGGCTTGGAAAAGATCGCAAAGCGCAATGAAGAAAAAGCGAACTTAATCTATGACGTGATTGACAACAGCAATGGTTTCTATACAGGACATGCTGAAAAAGGCAGTCGTTCATTGATGAACATCACGTTCCGTGTAGCAGATGAAGAATTGGAAAAACAATTCTTACAAGAAGCCAAAGAGGCAGGATTCGTCGGGCTGAACGGCCACCGTTCCGTAGGCGGATGTCGTGCCTCAGCTTACAATGCAGTACCAGTTGAAGCATGTCAGGCCTTGCAGAAATTCATGCTCGATTTCCAAGAAAAATGTAAATAAATCATAAAAACCAAGTCACCTCATAAGTGACTTGGTTTTTACTGTTCCATAATTAGAAATTCTTTCGTGAATGCTAATTGCAAGGAACTAAATGTTTGGATATTCGTGAAATCTAAACCAAGCTCTGTCGAAGCTTGAGCAATTGCTGGCAAGATACCTGTGATCGTGCATTTTGTTCCTAATAAAGATAACACTTTTGTCACCTGGAAAATTTGTTGGGCTACCAGTGTATCAATTACGGTCACTCCCGATAAATCAATGAATAAATGTTCAATGTCAGCCTCTAAACTTTTTTCGGGAATACTTTCCAACAAAATGCGTGCTCGCAGTTCATCCATTTCTCCAATTAGCGGTACTACTCCAATTTTATCGGTAATTTTGATGACTGGTGAGCTCAATTCATTAATCAAACTTTGTTGAACATCGAACTTGCTATTGATATATTCATTATAGGTTTCTGCAAAACTGATATAAATCTGATCAAATGCATTATTAAGCGTTTCACTCCACCGCATATAATCTTCGAGTTTAATCTCATCTGCATTCACTAACTGAAATTTCTTTATTAAGCGCCAGTAAGTTATACGAAGCTTACTCAGAGCCTTTATTACTTCTTCTATGGGTGTATTGCTGTTCACTCTACTTAGAGCGACAACGGCTGCCCATTCTATTTTATTTTTTTCAAAGATTTCAGGATCATCAAGCAAACTACTAATGACTGTCAAATTCGTGAATTTATTTTGTTCCCGAAGTGTTTCTTCCATTTCAGGATGGGCACTAAGCGAATAAATTGAATCTTTTTCCACTTTTCTCATCGCTAGCCAGGAAGTAGTAATTTCAGGGAGTTTTCCTAGTAAATACTCGTAAAGTTTAACATCGAGCTGTTTCATTATATATCCTCCTGAACACGTTCTTCATTTCTATTGAATAAATACAATTAATTGATTATCTTGAAAGTCAAAGATATTTAATATGACCCCAAAAGCCGTTATGTACTTGTATAAAGATTCGTAATACGTGATACCATATTCTTTTTCATAGTGCGCAATTGGATAAATATACTGTTCTTCTGTTGGGATGGGCAAGTATTTCCAAGGTCTTGGAGAGGTCTTGGATTTTTCTGCATGTGCATCTAATAAAGTACTATAAAAATTCTCTACCTTTTCTTTTGATAGATCATAATATATAACAGAATCCAGTATTTGAATCGTTTCTAGATTCCTTTGCACCCAATGAACAATTGGATGCTCAATGGGTGCTAAATGAACACGTTTTAAATTATTTTGGGATGTAAGTTCGTTTTGAATATTTAGCTTCTCACGATACATAATATACAAAAACTTCATTAATTCCTCTCCTTTATAAAAGGTCTTTTAATAAAGCACTTCCTTAATTAGTATACGTAACCCCACACCTATTTATATAGTCTTCTTAATACTTTGTTCCATCATACCCATACTCATCTAGTAATTCTTCAAAACTTTTATTTTTTTCACGTTCTTTTCGCTCTTGAATACGCTTTTCTTTTTCCTGTTCCAATTTTATTTCTTCTTCCGCCTTCATTTCTTGTTTCATTCCTTTTAATTTAGCTAACACATCATCGCTCATTAGATCCGAAAGTGAAGTTGCAGAATCATCTACTGTATTGCTCTTTTGGTTAGTTGATGCTTTTCGTTGTTTTTTTGACATATTTTCACTACTTTCTATTTACTAAATAATTTGCATTTCATTGTTATTATCCAGTTAATTGTCAAGGGTTTTACATTGCCCTTACTCGCTTACATTACGTACAATAGATGGAGGGGGATGTTTATGTATAGTTTACCAAAAAACGTGACGTTAATCGAGGTTGGACCGCGCGATGGTTTACAAAATGAAAAAAACAGTATTCCTACTGATCAAAAATTAGCTTTTATACATTCTTTACAGCAAGCCGGCATACAGGAAATGGAAGTGACTTCTTTCGTATCGGCTAAGTGGGTTCCGCAAATGTCTGATTCTAAAGAAATTATGGACCGGGTATGTAAAACAGGCAGGCAACTTGTCCTCACACCGAACGCACATGGTGTTGAGAATGCCTTAAAAGCTGGCGCAGATAGTGTGGCGGTCTTTGTGGGTGTAAGTGACACATTCAATCGACATAATATTAATCGCTCCACTGCGGGAAGCGTGGAGACGCTACGACCTATTGTCAATCAGCTCAAAATAGATCATCACTTTGTTAGAGCCTGTATCTCCACAGCATTTCACTGTCCGTATGAAGGAGTTATTCCACCTGAACAAACTCTGGCCCTTTGCGAAAAATTTGTCGATATGGGTGTAGATGAATTAAGTGTGGCCGACACTGACGGTATGGCAAACCCTTTGGGAAGTTTTACTTTATTTAAAACACTAAAGACAAAGTTCCCAAATATTTTGATTACAGCACATTTCCATGATACGCGTAAATTAGGATTGGCTAATATTTATGCCTCTTTACAAGCAGGGGTTGATCGATTCGATACTTCTGCAGGTGGTCTTGGTGGCTGTCCTTTTGCGCCTGGTGCTACAGGTAATGTTGCAACGGAAGATGTGTTATATCTATTGCAGTCTGTCGGGATAGAAACTGGGGTTGATATGGATAAAATATGTGATTCAGTAGATGAAGTTGCACCTTATTTGTCACGTCCTATCGATACCGCAATGTATAACTTATATAAAAGAAAATAGTAAATAGAAGGGAGGATTTTGGTGAAACGTAGAGTAATGTATATTGTCGGTATTGCATCAAGTATTATTACAGCGTTTCTAACAATTTTCGGGATTCTTGTCACGAATCGACTGATGTATTTAAAAATAAAGGACTCTGAATTTATTTTGCAGCGCGAGATGATTGCTAAACGTTTTGATCATCAGTGGTTTGAAACCGTAAGAAAAGATGACATTTGGATTCCATCACCTAACGGTTATAACTTACGTGCAATTTTTTTGCGACCTTTAGATACAACGCGAACGGTTGTGATTTGCCATGGCGTAACGGAAAACAAAGTAAATTCCATCAAATATGCACGCCTGTTTGAACGCTTAGGATTTAATTCCGTTATTTTTGACCATCGGCGCCATGGTGATTCGGGTGGAAAAACAACGAGTTTTGGATTTTATGAAAAAATGGATTTGAAAGAAATTGTGACAGCTGTTCGTAAACGTGTAGGTAAGCGCGCTTTGATTGGCATTCACGGAGAATCTATGGGTGCTGCCACTACGCTGTTATACGCAGGTACGTATGAGGATGAAGCAGATTTCTATATATCAGATTGTCCATTTTCGGATTTCTCAGAGCAACTATTGCATATCATTCGTACAGAGATGCCATTTAAGACTTCCATGAGCTTGCGAATCGCCAATTTATTTTTAAAAATACGTGATGGCTATACTTCTGCAGCTGTGTCTCCCCGCGAAGTTATGAAGTTTATCGATAAACCCGTATTATTCATACACAGTATGGAAGATACTTTCATTTTGCCTCATATGACGGAAGAGTTATACGAATTAAAAGAAGGCGATAAAATGATGAAGCTTTTCACAAAAGGGGCACATGCCAAATCTTACAATGATAATCCCGATGAATATCTACAAACGGTTCATAGGTTTTTAAATCGATTCCGTTTATATTAATGACAATATTATACAGTAAAAACTAAAAAAGCTCCGTGTTAGCAAATTTGCTGATCACGGAGTTTTACTTATTTTTTTTTAGCAGGCTTATCTTGAACTTTGTTCATCTGAGCCATCATTTGATTAATTTTCTTTTGAGAAGGTTTCTGTCCCATTTGCATCATCATCATACGTAACATTTGTTCATTAATTGGCGGATTGTCCTTCAAATAATTCATCATATATTTACGTGCTATGAAAAAGCCGAGTGCTACTCCGCCGATCAAAGCGACGACGATCAATAAAATTGCTATCCATAAAGTCATTACTGCCAAACCTCCCTCATAAAAATAGTTCGATTACATACTACCAAGAAGGATTATACAACATAGCAGCAGTGAATAGCAATGACTGTACGCAAATTGTGCGGAAGTTTTTACATCATTGTATTTTCTAGAATCATGCGTTCAGAGTGTTTAAGTGGTTTGAGCCACCCACATTCTTCCTGTTCATTCATGACTGCAAAAAAACGATCTGTAGAAGATGATAGTGCTACAAATAAATCTAAGTCTAACATTCTTGAACCTTGGCAGTACACTTCTATACTGTGTGTACCCATTTTGATGAAGACCTCTCCCTTGATTAAGTGTGTCAATCGATATTCATTATGATATGAATCCAGTTCATCAAAATTTTTCCTTAAGGTATTCTGAATGATGCTATCCAGTTCCCTCTGATTCAACCGATCACATAAATATTCAATTTCTTGATAGCTTGTAGAAGGGCCTACTGTTAGCATCTCAAATAATAAACGTTCACGCCCCATTATGAAGGATTGATACGCTGACTTGATTTTAAAAATTTCATACTTTCTCATAACGAACACCTCCTACTATCTATCATAGAACTTGTCCTAAGTAAATCGTGTCAGTTTGCGGAAAACTTCATCACTATTATTGTCGTAAAGCTGCGCAAAAAAATACACGGCTCTTTAATAATAAGAGCCGTGCGTTGTGTATACTTAGTTATTTAATAGATTTGTCATTTCTTTTACAACATTTTCTACAGTAAAGCCATACTTTTCAATGACTAACTCGCCTGGAGCACTTGCACCGAAAGTATCAATTGCCATGACAGTTCCTTCATCACCTGAGTATTTATGCCACCCAAGTGAAGCTCCCATCTCAATCGCTACTCTCTTCTTAATGTTCTTTGGAAGAACAGAATCTTTATACGCTTGATCTTGCTTCTCAAATAGGTCCCATGAAGGCATTGAGACGACACTGACGTCGATATCATGCTCTTTTAGAGCTTTCTGTGCTTCAACCGCTAGACTTACTTCCGAGCCACTTGCAAGCAGTAAACCGTCCGCTTGTTCTTTAGTAGCAGGTGATACGACATACGCACCTTTTGGTACATATTCCATCGCAAGATCTTGTGATTTAGGCAATACTTCAAGGTTTTGTCTAGACAATACTAAGACAGTTGGCGTGTCTTTTGAAGTGGCAGCTATATGCCATGCCGCTGAAGTTTCGTTTCCATCAGCTGGACGGATGATAGACAATCCAGGCATTGCACGTAAAGAAGCCAATTGCTCAACAGGTTCATGTGTAGGTCCGTCTTCTCCGACCGCTACGCTATCATGTGTGAAGACATATGTTACAGGTAGGCCCATTAATGCAGACAATCGAATAGCAGGACGTACATAGTCACTAAACACGAAGAAAGTCCCGCCAAATACTTTCACTCCACCGTGAAGAGACATGCCGTTTAGAGCAGTCCCCATTGCGAATTCACGTACACCAAACCATATATTACGTCCAGCATAGTCATCAGCAGTGAAATCGCCCGCGTTCTTGATCGTCGTCTTGTTTGAACCCGCGAGGTCCGCACTACCGCCGAATAAAGCAGGAACTGCATTCGCCAACGCATTGATTGACTCACCAGATGCTGAACGAGTCGCTACAGAAGCACCTGCTTCATAAACCGGCATTTGTTCTTTTAAATCGCCAGGAAGTTCATTTGCAATTGCTTGTTTAAACTGCGCAGCCAGTTCTTTATGTTCATTTTCATAGCTTGCGAACAAATCATTCCATTGTTGCTCTGATTGAACACCAAGTCGATCCGTTGCTGAATTAAAACGGTCATAGACTTCTTCAGGAACGTAGAAGTCCTCTTCAAATGTCCACTTATAATACTCTTTCGTAAGTGCCATTTCATCTTCACCTAATGGGGCACCGTGTGCATCTGCTTTACCAGACTTGTTTGGTGAACCATAGCCGATCACAGTTTTCACTTCAATGATTGTCGGTCCGCCAGTATTGCCTTTTGCTTTTTCAATTGCATCAGAAACGGATCTTGTATCATTTCCATCTTCAACGCGTGCATAGTTCCAGCCATATGATTCAAAGCGCTTTCTAATGTTTTCAGAGAATGACATATCCAAATCGCCATCTAAAGAGATGTCGTTACTGTCATATAGCACGATTAGTTTATTTAATTGAAGGTGGCCAGCCATGGAAATTGCCTCTGCTGCTACACCTTCCATCAAATCTCCATCTCCGCACAGTGCATATGTGTAGTGATCGACAATATCGAAACCGGGTTTGTTATATGTTGCTGCAAGATGTTTTTCAGCCATTGCCATACCTACAGACATACCAATTCCTTGTCCAAGCGGTCCTGTCGTTGCTTCAACTCCTACTGTATGTCCATACTCTGGATGTCCAGGGGTCTTTGAATCCCATTGTCTGAAATTCTTTATGTCCTCAATAGTCAAGCCGTAACCGCTTAGATGCAACAAGCTGTAGAGTAACATCGAGCCGTGTCCCGCTGAAAGTACAAAACGGTCACGATTGAACCATTGTGGGTTTGATGGATTATGGTGTAAATGTTGCGTCCATAGTGTGTAAGCCATCGGTGCTGCACCCATCGGTAATCCCGGGTGACCAGAATTTGCTTTTTCAATTGCATCGATTGATAATGTTCGGATTGTCGTTATTGCCAGTTGATCGATTTTTTCGGTCATGCTGTACATCCTTTCCATCCTGTCTCATATGAGTGTTTTATAGTACATATTCCTTCTCTAGTGTAGTCAATTCTAGAGTTAATTACAATATTAATCCTTTACCTATCATCAATTTAACGGTTTTTGATTCGCTCTTGCTTGTTTAACTTTATCAGGTGTTACATCATTTCCTTCTGGATCCACTACTTTGACCGATTCGATCGTCTCACGCATGCTTGTACGGAATGATTCCAAGTATTCCTTTCTCAACCGCGTCTGTTCTTTTGCCTCTTCAATCGATAATCCTATTGTTTTCTTTTTATTTGCCAATTCATTAATACGCTTTATTTTCTTTTCTGATAGCATCTTTAAAACCCTCCAAAAGTTAGTCGTTTAATAAAATGTAAACAACCTGGAGGAAAAGTGCAACCTATTAGTGTTCTTGCGCTATAAACTCTTTATATCTTCTATGAACTGTCGCTTTACTGACCGCATGGCCTAATCCATTTAATACTGTTGCAATTTCTTCATATGTAAGACCTTTGTTACGAAGTGAGACAATTTCTTCTATTGGAAGTTCAAGTCTTTCACGCCCCGGTCCCTGGTCAATATTTCGCAAATTCTTTGATGGGTCATAGCCTCTGTCAACAGCACGCTTCATTCCTCTACGTATTTTTGCATTATGTAGTTTTCGTTGATATTCTTCTACGATTGCGAGAATTTCTAGTAACATGGAATCCATTTCATTCAGTTCAATCGTACCATTTGAATGATTGGTAATCACAGTCGTTTCACTTTTAGCAATTACATGCAAAATCGCAACCCTAGCATTCCCTCGTCCTAATCGTGTTTCATCTTGAATGAATACTGCATCCACTGTATCGTTTTGGATTTGATCCAACATGGATAGAAGACCTTCACGATCCATATCATATCCACTTTGCCGATCCGTATAGATGCCAACACAATCATAGGATAGCTCAGCAGCTAATTTTTCAAGCTCCTCTTGCTGTCTTACAATAGATTGTTCTTGTGTTTCTTTTTCCGTACTCACACGGCAGTATATTACACATTTCTTTTCTGTCATTTAGATCCTACTCCTATTTCAGCTACCCGGATATCTGTTTGTTTATTAATTTTAACAGGCACACGGAGTAATTCACCTGAAACGATTTGGTCAGTAGGTAATTCATTTAGTGAACGCACCTGTTCAATCCAGTGGTTTGTGGGTATATCTTCTGAGTAGTTAGAAGCCAGCTGCCAAAGTGTATCCCCTTCATTAATAACGATTTCTATGTAGTGATCTTCCTCGGCTATTTTATCAAATTGAACCCAGGCAAAAGATACACAAACTGCTAATAATATTGCGAAATAATAATTATTTTTGATAAATTCTTTAATAAACTCCATTTTAACTCCTCCTCGAATTTGCGTATTTAGAATGCACGTTCGGAATACTTGTTCTTAATTATAAGAGAACATATGATTCCATGTCAAGCAAAATTAGAACCTTTGTTTGATTAGTAATCGAACACATGTTATACTATATTCAAAATAATGGTTGAGTATACCATTGCTCTCAAACTAGTAGAAGAGGTGAATCTGTTGAAGAAAATATCAAAGAGACAAGAAGAAATACTTGCTTTCATAAAAGATGAAGTGCGTTTAAAAGGTTATCCCCCTTCCGTTCGTGAAATTGGAGAAGCTGTAGGTCTTGCATCAAGTTCCACAGTTCACGGTCACTTGTCACGACTCGAAAGTAAAGGTTTCATACGCAGGGACCCGACAAAACCCCGAGCTATTGAAATTTTAGATCCAGAAGGACTAGATGAACTAAAAAATGGCGTTATGCATGTGCCGTTGATTGGTAAAGTTACAGCAGGCAATCCAATTACGACGATTGAAAATATTGAAGAGTACTTCCCATTGCCGGATACATTTGGTTCCTCAGAGGATGAAATCTTTATGTTGGAGATTGTAGGAGACAGCATGATTGAAGCCGGCATCCTAAACGGAGACCGTGTGATTGTCAGACAAACGCACTCTGCAAGCAATGGTGAAATTGTCGTAGCTATGACAGAAGAAGATGAAGCAACCGTTAAACGTTTCTTTAAAGAAAAAGATTATTTTCGACTCCAACCAGAAAACTCTTCCATGGAGCCGATCATTGTAGATCAAGTTTCCATTCTTGGAAAAGTGATCGGTGTATTTCGGATGATTCATTAATGATAAAAAAAGTGTATCGAGAAACCTCAAGAGGTTTTCGATACACTTTTTTCTTTATACCAACTTCTTTTCAAGCAATTGTTCCATCGAATCTAGTATTGCAGATTTTACATGTTCATAAGTCAATCCACCTTGAATATATGCTGTGTATGGCGGTCTGATCGGACCGTCAGCTGTCAACTCAATACTGGAACCTTGAATGAACGTACCCGCGGCCATGATGACGTCATCAGCATAACCGGGCATGTAAGATGGCTCTGGGGCATATTGAGCATTAATTGGTGAGTTTTGCTGGATCATCTGACAAAACGCAATCATTTGTTCAGCATTTAAAAAGTTCACCGATTGAATTAAATCCGTTCGAAGCTCACTGTAATGCGGTGTTGTATCCATACCGAAGCTTGCGAAAAATGCCGATGTGAATAACGCGCCTTTAACCGCCTGACTGACTACGTGTGGCGCTAAGAAGAATCCTTGATACATCTCAAGTAACGTATCGAGTGAAGCCCCTGCTTCAGCTCCAAGGCCTGGAGAAGTCATACGATAAGCACACTTCTCAACCAAGTCTTTTCTGCCTGCAATGTAACCACCTGTTCTAGCAAGTCCACCGCCTGGATTTTTTATGAGCGAGCCTGCCATAAGATCTGCTCCAACTTCTACAGGCTCTTTCATTTCCACAAATTCTCCATAGCAATTATCTACAAAGACCACGACATCTTCTTTCATTTTGCGGATTTCTTTAATAATCGCTTCAATTTCATGGATTCTGAATGATGGATTACTTGAATAGCCTTTCGAACGTTGGATCGCTACGATTTTCGTCTTCTCTGAAATCGTCTCTTTTGCTTTCTCGTAATCAACAGAACCATCCTCGTTCAAATCAATATGCTGATAAGAAATCTGAAAGTCCTCAAGTGAACCCGTATCTTTGCCGTTGCCGGAAATGATAGATTCCAACGTGTCGTATGGTTTACCTGTAATATAAAGAAGTTCGTCACCTGGGCGCAATATCCCGAACAAGCTGATTGTAATGGCATGCGTGCCCGAGATAATTTGATTTCTTACAAGACAGTCTTCCGCTCCGAACACATCCGAATACACTTGTTCCAATACATCACGGCCACTGTCGTCATAGCCATAACCTGTTGAGCCTGATAAATGAAAGTCGCTTACTTGATTTTTCTTGAATGCCTGTAAGACTTTTCTTTGGTTAAAAAACGCAATTTCTTCTACTTTCTTCACATACGGAGCGATTAGTTCTTCCGCTTCTTGTGATTTTGTTAGTAATTCTTCATTAATGGGTGTAATTTGCATATGTAGTACCTCATTTCATTTGATCATATTCTATTTTACCAGATGAAGTCTATATACCAAATGAAAGACAACAAAAAAAACAGGCAAGCGCCTGTTTATTGTTCGTCTTTTAAAATAACTGGTTTTGCTGGAGCATACGTAGAAATAGCATGCTTATAAATAAGCTGTTGTTTACCATCTGTTTCTAATAGAACCGTATAATTATCATATGACTTGATGAGACCTTTCAATTGAAAACCATTTAGTAAAAAAATTGTAACGAATGTGTTGTTCTTACGTAAGGAATTTAAAAATGTATCTTGCATATTTCCTTGTGCCATTCAATTGCCTCCTTGTCCCTGTTACTTAGTTATTCCATACTCACTTCTGAAATTCCTTTATTATCTTACAAGATGTTTGAAAAACTTCTTCCCCCGACTGATTCGCATCTACCCACTGGACAGGCAATTTATTGCGGAAGTAGGTCAGCTGCCTCTTCGCGTAATTGCGTGTATTTTTCATTACCGCTTCTATTGCCTGCTCTTTTGTCAATAGTCCATCAAAATAGGAGATCAGTTCTTTATAGCCTATTGCTTGTACTGATTGATTTTGACGAATTCCTTTATTCCAGAGTTGCTGTACCTCATTAAATAATCCCGCTTGAACCATTTGTTCTACACGCAGATTGATTCGCTCATATAGTAATTCTCTAGGAAGATCTAATCCAATAATTAATGAATGATACATAGGCTGACTCCCTTGTTGTTGTTCGTGGTCTTGCTTTGTTTGACCGGTCACTTCGAGGATCTCAAGCGCACGCACTAGGCGTCTATGATTATTTGGATGAATTTTCTCTACACTTTTCGGATCCAATTCTGCTAGTCTTGCGTGCAATACATCTGCGCCTTCTGCTTCAAGCTCTCGCTCTAAACGCGCTCGCACTTTAGGATCAGCTGCTTGTTCTGTAAATCGATAATCGAATAAAACCGACTGAACATACATTCCACTGCCACCGACAATAATAGGTAATTTTCCGCGAGAGTGAATATCGGCAATCCATTGCCTGACCGCTAATTGATATTCCGCTACAGAAAATGATTCTGTTGGTTCTTTTACATCAAAGAAATGATGTGGAACCCCTTGCATCTCAGAACAATGAATCTTTGCCGTACCGATATCTAATTCTTTATATACTTGCATCGCATCGCCATTAATGATTTCTCCATTAAATAGTTTTGCAAGTGCCACGCTAAGCGCTGTTTTCCCTGAAGCAGTCGGCCCTACTACTGCTAGTACCTCAACGGGTAGGTTCATGTCGTTTCATCCATTCCACGATAGTTGTATACACTTGTTTATAGTTAGTTTCCTGAAGCATTTCATGTCTTCCACCTTCATAAAGCTGAACAGTGACTCGCTGTTGATTAGCTTTATCGAATTGTTTGGCTACTTTCCACACACCTTTAGCACGATCTCCTACTAAGTCATCTGTACCTGAAAGTAATAAAATTGGTAATTCATTCGGAATATTTAACAAGAATTCAGGCACTTCCAATGAATTCATTCCTTCAATCAACACACGAAATAGTTGAGCAGTCGGCACAAATCCACATGCCTCATCCTCTTTGTAATCAACTACACTTTCTACATCGCGTGATAGCCAAGCAAACTCGCCTTCACCAGGAAATTGTTTTGAATATCCGCCAAACACCAAACCGTTTAAAAATTTATCCGCTTGCTCTTTAGGGAATTTATTTTCTCTATACGCGGCGAATGCAATCGCAGCATGTGCAGTGAGCTTAGAATTGGTTCCAGTACCCGATAGAATAACTTTGCTTAGCGTAGAACCGTATAGCTGGATATAGCGCCTTGCAACGAAGGAACCCATACTATGTCCCAATAGTACTGCCGGCAGCTCTTTGTATTGTAGTTGATATGCTTGATTCACTTCAAACGCATCATCCACCAATTGGTCAAATGTGGCAGACCTACCTATATAGCCGTATACATGGCCGTTTTCTGTAGCCGTCTTACCGTGCCCCCTTTGGTCATGCAACGTAACGACATACCCTTGTGACTGTAAGTACTCTGCGAATCGTTTATAACGACCGCTATGTTCAGCCAATCCGTGAATGATATGCACACGAGCAACTGGCTTAGTTTCAGGTGTATAACTTGTACTATACACTTTGGTACCATCACGCATTTCTATCCACTGGTCTGTCATGAACTTGCACTTCCTTTCGCTTCCGCAATCGCATTTTTCAAGTCATTTTCATGAATAGATTTCTCACTGTCCGTGTAATGCAACAACTTTGCCATATAGTCGGTTACTTGTGTCGCCAATGACTCCACCACATCGATTTGGAAATATAAATCTCCTTTTCTACGAATAAAGAAATCACTTGGCGATGTGACCATTTCACGATGAATACCATATAAGATTTCTGCACGTAAACTTATTGGCAAATTGTTCTCCTCTGCTGAAATCGCGTGGGCGAATTGGAAAATTTCATCACTATTTCTTCCATAAAACGCAGCAAGACGCGCTCCTTGCTGTGGAGTTAAGCCGAACTGAGGCGCTCGTTCCGCCTGAAGATCAATAAATTGCTTCAACGTTGCATCGTCTATAAAGTCACTTCCTGAAACGGCGATATTCTTCGTTTCACATTTCTTGATAAATGGCTTTTCTAGCTGTTCATTAATTCGATCCACTACGACTTCCGCCATCTGCCGGTAGCCTGTTAACTTCCCTCCTGCGATCGTCAGCAATCCAGGAACTGTTTCCCACACTTCATCTCTTCTTGAAATTTCAGATGCATCCTTACCTTCTTGCGCAATCAATGGACGAATTCCTGCCCACGTAGATTCCACATGTTTTCGTTGAAGATGAATGCTTGGGAATATTTCGCGTACTGCATTAATGATGTAGTGTATATCATCTTCTGTCGCTGTAGGATGCTGTTTATTATCCGAATAAAATGTATCAGTCGTACCGATATACGTTTTATTATCTCGCGGAATGGCGAATAACATTCTCCCATCCGAGTTATCAAAATAAATTGCTTGCTGCAACGGGAATAAAGATCGATCTACTACAATATGGGCACCTTTCGTAATATGCAATCGTTTTTTATGTTTGCTGCTAATTTTCTTTTGCAACTCGTCAACCCATGGACCTGATGCATTGATCACGATAGAAGCCTCTACGGAAAATCGGTCGCCGGTTAGTTGATCACTTAAGACTGCCCCAACGATACGATCTTTCTCAAAGTTGAATTGTTCGCACTTCATATAATTTAGGCAAAGCGCACCTTTTTCTGCTGCTTTCTTCAGTACTTCAATCGTCAAACGTGCATCATCGGTCTGATACTCCACATAATGCCCGCCACCTTGTAGCCGTTCCTTTTTCAGTAATGGTTCAAGTTCAACCGTTTCTTCTTTCGTCAACATCTCACGTCGTTCTACAGGCTTTACACCTGCTAGTAAATCATAGATGAGAAGTCCAGCCGAAGTAGAGTACTTGCCATACGTTCCATTTTGATAGATCGGCAATAGCATAGGTCTTGATTTCGTGATATTTCGAGAATTACGGAAAACGATTTCTCGTTCCTTTCCCGTTTCTGCCACTATTTTCACTTCCAATTGTTTTAAATAGCGCAAGCCACCATGTATCAGTTTTGTTGAACGGCTAGATGTTCCCGCCGCAAAATCTTGCATATCAATAAGGGCAACCGAAAATCCTCTCGCAGCCGCATCCAATGCGATACCCGCACCTGTAATCCCTCCACCGACAACTAAAACATCGAATGAAAAGTTTCTCAAGTCCTGAATTCTGCTTGATCTTTCTAATGTAGAAAACATATAATCGCTCCTTTCTGATGTGCTCTGTTACATCACTCGTTTAAACATTTTCTCTAATTCATACGTTGTAAAATGGATCAATACCGGACGACCATGTGGACATGTATAAGGATTATGACAAGCCCCTAGATCAGTTAGTAATCGTTCCATATCTTCTTGCCTTAAGTAATAGTTTGCTTTAATAGATTTTTTACAACTCATCATAATGGCGCTTTCTTCACGCAATTTCTCGACATCGACTTTGCGTTTCTCAAGTACTTGCTCAATCATTTCTTCTATAATCGAGGTAGCTTGTCCTTCAGGGAACCATGAAGGATACTCTTTCACGGTATACGTCGCTGGCCCGAATGCTTCCAAAAACACACCGACATCTTCCAATGCCTCTTTACACTCTTCAATCTTTACTTGCTCATCAGCTGAGTAATGAAAAACAAGGGGTAAAAGCAATTGCTGACGTTCACCTGCATCCACCTGACCAAGTTTCACTTTAAAATATTCATATTTAATTCGTTCTTGCGCTGCGTGCTGATCGATCAAATAAAAGCCATCTTCATTTTGGGCCACTATATATGTCCCGTGAACTTGTCCGATCGGTGCAATTGAAGGGAAATGATTCATTTCCTGCTTTTCCTGCTCATAGACATCAGGCTCTTGCTGTACCGATTCTTCGTGCGGTTCAAAAATAGCTTCTGGGAAGACCGGTGTTGCTTGCTCTATAATAGGCTCTTCCACGTGTGCAATGGATGGCTGTATTTCTTGTCCTTCTAACGGAACCGTCACTTCCGGCCGGCGATAAGAAGGTGTCCAAATCGTCTGTTGTTCTGAGTCTCTTTTAACAGGCTTCTCTTTCTTTACAGCGTCAGGGATAATAGTGACTCCTTGAATAGCCTCTCTGATTGCCCCCTTTATTAAAGAGAGTAACTCCCCTTCTTTACTGATACGGATATGTCGCTTCGCGGGATGGACATTGACATCTGTCAAAATGGGATCTGCTGTAATATCAATGACCGCAATGGGAAACCTACCAATAGGTAAGTACGTATGCATCGCATCGATAGCTGCTTGCGTTCCCGCATAGCTTTTAATCCAACGACCATTCATTAGAAGTGAAATATAATTTTTAGATGCGCGTGTCATCTCAGGAAGTGTAATAAAACCCTTCACCTTGAAATCAGCATCTTCTTTTTGAAACGGTATCATTTTCCGCGCAACTCCGACACCGTATATATCTGATAATACCCGTAATATGTCTCCCGAACCCGATGTTCTAAGAACTTCATGATGATCGTGAGTTAGTGTAAAGGAAATGTCAGGATGACTCAGCGCTAATCGATTCAATAAATCTATCGTATGTCCGAGTTCCGTCTGAATGGTTTTCATATATTTTAAACGTGCTGGCGTATTGAAGAATAGATGTTGTATGAGAAAGTCTGTACCTTTTCGTAAAGCCCCCGCTTGATGTTTCAGTACTTTACCGCCCTCAATCTCTACAACTGCACCTTCTACACCATCTGAAGTCCATAATGATACTTTTGATACTGCCGCGATACTTGCTAATGCCTCTCCGCGAAACCCGAGCGTACGTATTCGAAACAAGTCATACTCATTAGTTATTTTACTAGTAGCATGCCTTTCGAAACAGCGGATTGCATCCTCTTCGGACATACCCTTGCCGTTATCGGTCACCCGAATCGAAGACAAACCTGCCTCTACTAGAGTTACTTCGATTTTAGTACTTTGCGCATCAATCGCATTTTCCACTAGTTCCTTGACGATGGAAGCAGGACGTTCCACCACTTCTCCCGCCGCAATTTTATTGGCTAGTGTGTCTTCCATGATGTGAATTTGATTCATCCGCTTCACCCCTTCTTATCTACCGTCAGGCGTTCTTTCCATTCCATCATTTTTTGCATCGTTTGCATCGGTGTCATATTCATCAAATCTATCGCTTCAATTTCGTCGAGCAATTTTTGTGTATCTACTGAAACAATCGGTTCGCTATCCGTATCAAACAAAGCGAGCTGCTCCGAAACAGAAGAAACGCCTTTCGTTGTACTATCCTCTTCAAATCGCTGTAATAAGGTTTTCGCACGTCCCACTACGTCTGCAGGAAGACCTGCTAGTTCAGCTACATGAATCCCGTAGCTTCGATCGGCTGCACCGGGTAATACTTTGTGTAGGAATACGACTTTACCATTTTGCTCCTTGGCAGCGACATGGACATTAAGTAAGCGATCTAATACATCCTCCAATTGTGTTAATTCATGATAATGGGTAGAAAATAGTGTGTTGGCTCCGATTTCCTCATGAATATACTCCATCATCGCTTGTGCGAGTGCCATCCCGTCATATGTTGAAGTTCCGCGCCCGATTTCGTCAAACAACAATAGGCTGTGGGACGACGCATGAGCCAATGCATATTGAGACTCCATCATTTCCATCATGAATGTACTCTGTCCAGAGGCTACGTCATCTGCGGCTCCTATTCGTGTAAAGATTTGATCTGTAATAGGCAGTGTAGCCTCTTCACAAGGGACGAAACAACCGATTTGAGCCATCACTACAGTCAAAGCTACTTGACGCATATACGTACTTTTACCGGACATGTTCGGACCTGTAATCAGCAACATATTTTCTTCTTCAGCTAGCGTACAAGAATTTGGGATATATAGTGAATGATTCATCATTTTTTCAACGACTGGATGTCGGCCGTTTTGAATGTCGACAGCCTTCCCTGTATGGAATTCTGGTCGGACATATTGATTCTTTTCGGATACCTTAGCAAATGAAAGTAAGACATCCAGTTCACTGATCACTGAAGCTAATTGTTGAATCCGTTGTACATCGTCCTTCACTTGATCGCGAATCGACTGGAATAAGTCCAGTTCCAATGTCCGGCTGTCCGCTTCCGCGTTTAGGATTAGTTCTTCTTTTTCTTTCAGTTCCGTCGTTATATATCGCTCCGCATTTGCGAGTGTCTGTTTACGTTCGTAGCGAGACAAGTCGGCTAAATGAATATTGGATTTAGTAATTTCAATATAATAGCCAAAGATCCGATTATAGCCGATTTTCAATGTTTTTATCCCTGTCAGTTGCCGCTCTTTCTGCTCAAGCTGTGCTAGCCATGTCTTTCCGTTACGGGATGCACTTCGAAGCTCATCTAGTTTTTCATGATAGCCATCCAAAATCAATCCACCGTCTTTACTAGATATCGGTGGGTTTTCTGCAATAGCATCCGTTAACAGTTGGAATGTTTCCCCGCAAGGATCCATTCGATCAGCAAAACGCTGTAACATAGGACGTTTCGATTCTTCAAGCAACTGTTTTAATTTCGGTATATGTGACAAGGAATTTCGTAGCTGCGCAAGATCACGTGCACTAGCACTGCCCATAGAAATTCTTCCTGCAAGGCGTTCCACATCATAAACGTCATGTAACTCCTCTAATAATTCTTCACGCAAGAAATACTCATCAACTAAGTTATTTACAGTTTCCAGACGTTCTTCAATCGCTTGGCGCTGTGCCAAAGGTTGATGAATCCACATCCGTAACTTCCTCGCGCCCATCGCCGTAACAGTTTCATCTAGTACCCAGAATAATGTTCCTTCCTTTTTACCGGTACGAATAGTTTGTACGAGCTCTAAATTCCGCATCGAGTTCGCATCAATTGATAACTTTGCATCTTTCTCTATATAGATGAAAGGTCGAATATGACCAAACACCATTTTTTGCATACGGAGTAGATACGATTGCAATTTACGGCAAGCTTCTTGCAACTCATCTGGGAGATGGTCATAAGTATCATGACCAATTGATCCTGAATGCTCCGTATCTTCAATTGAAAGCATAATCTCGCGACTTTCAAACAGTTCTGCCAAAATAACATGAAGTTGTTGATCAACGATAATTTCCTTCATGCCAAGAGCTTCGATTTCTGCCAGTAGCGTTCGCTCACTTCCTTCAATCAGCTCTACTTTTCCTTCTCCAGTACCGACGTCAAGATACGCTAATGCATAACATTGATTTCCTAAGCTATCGATGGCACCGATGAAATGATTGGCTTCGACATCAATTGTTTTACCTTCCGTTAATGTGCCAGGTGTAATAACTTTAACGACTTCACGTTTAACAATTCCCTTAACGTTTCGCGGGTCTTCCATTTGTTCACAGATCGCTACTTTATGACCTTTATGGATTAATGTTTCAATATATCCGGTCGCGGAATGATAAGGTATGCCGCACATTGGTATACGTTCCCGTGCACCTGAATCCCTGCTCGTTAACGTGATCTCTAATAATGCAGATGCGTTAACGGCATCCTCAAAGAACATTTCATAGAAGTCCCCCAAACGGAAGAATAGAAATGCGTCTGTATATTGCTCTTTAATTTTCAAATATTGTTGCATCATTGGTGTATGTTCAGACATGGTAAACCCTCTTTTTTTCGCTCATTTTCTATTCATTATACCAAACACCCTAAGGGTTAACGAATCAAAAGGGGTTGAAATAGTTCTAATAGGAAGATAGACATAAATAATTCTGTAGAAAACAAATTAAAACCATCCCCGCATTTGCTTTGCTAGAATGGCTTATAATTCTGTTGCCATTACTTACCAGGAGATCCAGGTATTAAAAATATTTTCTCTAGGCGATACTCGCCGGCTTCGAGTATTACTCCAAGAGTTTCTATAGAAAACGATTGTTGTATATTTTTTCTCGGCGCGAGCAAATAACCCAAATTAGTAAAATGTGGATTCTTATAAAACATGGAATCAGAATGCATCAGAGTGTACCACTCGTCATCTTTGAATGTTTCTATTTATTAGTATTCATCATATCCATACATGGTTTGATTGTCATTCTTCAATATCTTGTAGAATATCGGCATACCTTCCTCGTATTACGTTAAGAGATTCAGAATGTTAGACCTTGCTCATTCGATTCTACTTCCTGTTCGGGTGAAGGAGCTGTAAAAGTTTGTATTTCATTTCCTATCTCGTATGATGTCAGCAGTGTCAAGGCAAATAAAACGATAAGCCATTTTAACTTTACCATAGGTCCCTCCTATATATAGACTACATCTCCTATTGCAATATTAACTTGACCTGCATCATTTCTTCATCTTCATGCGAAAAAATCAAACAAAAAAAGCCGGTGAATACCCGGCTTTTAAAATGGTGAATCTTTACGTTGTGGTGGTTGGTGAGGCCTCTCTTGATTCGGCACTTCTTTATTCTTTTTATCTTCCATCACAACAGAAGAAGATTCTGCTTCTAGTATCGGCCATTCTTCATCATATGGATCGGGATGAATGGTTACAGAAACTTTTGTTTCACCAATCATCTCAACTAATAATTCTCTTTCAATGGAAATGGAGAAGTTTTGGCCACATTCAGAAATACTGGCCTCTGTGCAGTTGGGATGCTGTAATACCGTGACAATCGTTTCTTCTTTAGCGGATGTCGGCTCATCTCGGTAATGCAATGAGATCTTATCTTTATAAGGAATCGATTCAGTAAAGACAGACGTTTTGGAATGATCATGATGCGAGTACCAAACATTCACGTCAAAACTACCCGTCACTTCTACATACGCGCCGACTTTCTTTGCTTGTTGCGTGTGATTGATCACCCAGCAACCCAATATGCTGGAAGGACGATTGGGTGGCTTCAGCAACTCAGTAGTTTCCGATCGATGCTTCCCTTTGGCAATAACAGCTTTCGTCACAATTTGTCGTAAGTTTTTCAGTTTTCTTCCTCCTTCTTTGGCTTCTATCCATCCTATGCAACAGCAGCCCAGAAATTGAAAAAAATCGGCAAGGAATTTTCTCCTTAGCCGATTTTTTATTTAAGAAAGGGATTTTTTTTGCGTATTCTCTACGTATGACCCTGTTTCACCGCGTAATAGATCGCCGCCAGTAGACTCAATAATTTCATCTGTCACACTGTTTGCAATTGTATTGGAAACTAATTGAAGTAAGTTATTCACTTCGTCTTGAGATTGTTTAAATTCTTGTACCAATGGAATCGCATCAATTTCACCTTGAACTTGTTCAATTTTCTTTTCGATTGCTTTTAATGCACGTTCTTTTTCGTAGTTTTGGAAATTCACTGCCTGTGTTTGAAGAGATTTCATACTAGCAATTTTTTCACGTACTTTTTGATTTTCATTGATTTGTGCCTCTGCACGTTTATAAAATTCTACTTCTTCTGTGTTTGCCAACATATGTGCCAAATCGCGTGCTTTTTCTATGATTTCATCTTTCGTGAACTTCTTTTCCATTATCCCATCACCTTTTCTTGTTGGACTACTCCAATGAATTCACCATTGAGTGACCATGATTTTGCTTCTTTAATACGAACTTCTACGATCTCACCAATTACAGAACGTGGTGCTACAAAATTCACTAATTTACTTTTTTCTGTGTAGCCTGCCAGTACATCAGGATTTCTCTTACTTTCACCTTCAACGAGCACTTTAACAGTTTGTCCTTCGTATGGCTTCATTGCTTCTGCAGACATGTCGTTCACTAGTTTGAGCAGGCGTTGCAAGCGTTCTTTCTTCACTTCCATCGGTATATTGTCTTGCATTTTCGCAGCCGGCGTTCCTTCACGTGGCGAATAAATATATGTGAATGCCATATCAAACCCAACTTCACGATAGAGTGACAACGTTTCCTCGAATTGTTCTTCTGTTTCATTTGGGAATCCTACAATAATATCCGTTGTGAGCGATAAATTAGGAATTGCAGTTCTAATTTTATCAACTAGTTCCAAATAGCTTTCCCGTGTATATTTGCGAGCCATGATCTTCAATATATCAGTTGAACCTGATTGTACCGGCAAATGAATATGGTCAACCAAGTTCCCACCTTTGGCAAGCACTTCTATCAAGTGATCATCAAAATCGCGAGGATGACTCGTAGTGAAACGTATTCTCGGTATATCAATTAATCGTAACTCATCCATCAAATCACCAAGACGGTACGTAATATCATCAAAATCTTTTCCGTACGCATTCACATTTTGCCCTAGTAAGGTGATTTCTTTATACCCTTGGGCAGCCAACTGGCGAACTTCTTGAATAATATCTGCTGGTCGTCTGCTGCGTTCTTTACCGCGCGTGTATGGCACGATACAGTACGTACAGAACTTATCGCATCCATACATGATATTAACCCATGCTTTGATCTTACCATGCCGGACTTTTGGCAAGTCCTCAATTACGTCGCCTTCTTTGGACCATACTTCAATGACCATTTCTTTTGACATATATGCTTCATGTAAAATGTTTGGCAAGCGATGGATGTTATGTGTTCCGAAAATCATATCCACTTGATCATACGTTTTTAAAATTTTATTTACAACGGATTCCTCTTGTGACATGCAGCCACATACTCCAATTAATAAATCAGGGTTTGTCAATTTGAGGGGTTTATAATGACCTAGTTCACCAAATACTTTATTCTCAGCATTTTCACGGATTGCGCATGTATTGAGCAATATCACGTCTGCTTCTTTTACATTATCAGTTGCATCATATCCTAACGCCATAAGAATACCTGCAATCACTTCTGTATCATGTTCGTTCATTTGACAGCCAAATGTTCGAATAAAGAATTTACGACCTTGTCCCATTCCTTTAAAGCGTTGTTCTATTTGAAAGTTATCGTGATATTCCACTTCTTCTTTCCCGCGTTTTTTTGCGTCTTTTAGAGAAGGCCCGCTATACACAGACTCGAAATATTTGCTATAGTCTTTTTCTATGATGTCTGGTTTCGATTGATCTTTCGTTGCGAGTCCAGCTTGCAAGCGCTGTTCTTCATTCATTGCAGAAGCCCCTTTCTATTACTTATCGGGAAATAAGCATACCTGATGTTATTATACTGAACTTTTGTCTGATATGACAGCAAAGCGGGAAAATGTCGCTGGTTTGTCATGAAAAAAAGACCACGAATAATCGTGGTCTTTTATATTCTACTTACGATCTTTTTTTTCAACGAAAAGTTTGAGCGCCGTTCTAGCTTCCCCGTTGATTTCGATATCGGTGAAGGCGGGCGCGCAAATTAAGTCGCCTCCGCTTGGTGCTACGAATCCTCTTGCGATTGCAATTGCTTTCACTGCTTGATTTAATGCTCCAGCACCGACTGCCTGGATCTCGGCATATCCTTGTTCACGAATAACTGCAACCAATGCTCCTGCTACTGAGTTCGGATTTGAGCGAGATGATACTTTTAAGGGACTCACGATATTTCCTCCTTATTTTGCAATGTCTATGGAACGTGTATATTCCATACAACATCCTATGATAGGCAAGGAGGATTTAGACACCTAGATAATTAGTTTTTGAACGGATGATCTTCATTAATTCGAATTCGCTCAATTTTGAGTGCCTTGCCGGTTTTGTCATCCAATTCTACGAACATACCGTTTAACTGTGGTCTTCCACTTTTCGGTACCTCAAAGCGCGTTGGCAAGTTAGTATAGAAACGATATAATACGTCTTCTTTTCTCATTCCTAATATTTCATCATATGGGCCTGTCATGCCTGCATCTGTTAAATATGCAGTGCCTCCTGGTAAAATTCGATCGTCAGCAGTTTGTACATGTGTATGTGTTCCTACGACAACGGATACTTTTCCGTCTAAGTGCCAGCCCATTGCAATCTTTTCACTTGTTGCTTCTGCATGGAAATCTACAAAGACTAACGGTGATGTTTGCAAGGCTTCTTCCACTAATTCATCTGCTTTTGCGAATGGATCGTCATGTGGCGGCAAGAATGTGCGTCCATGTAAATTAATTACGGAAATAGTAACACCATTTTTTGTTATTGATGTCATGCCTTTACCTGGTGCTTGTTCTGAGAAGTTAGCAGGACGAATCAAGTAATCTACCTCATCAATGAAATCATAAATTTCCCGTTGATCCCATGTATGGTTTCCCATCGTGATCACATCTACACCAGCATGCAATAAATCATGATAGATGGATTTTGTAATTCCTCTGCCTGAAGCAGCATTTTCACCATTGGCGATAATCACGTCTGCTTGATATTTGCGTTTCAAGCGCGATAAATAATCAATTACCATTTCTCTTCCCATCGATCCTACGATATCTCCAATAAATAGTACTTTCATTTGTAACAACCTCTTTCCAAAATGAAAACAGCTTCCAAACGAACCGGAAGCTGTTTTTTGTTAGGTATTATTTTGCATACTCTACTGCGCGGGTCTCCCGTATGACCGTCACTTTGATATGCCCTGGGTAGTTCAATTCTTCCTCGATTTGTTTTCGTATATCACGTGCTAAGCGATGTGCGGTAATATCATCGATCTGTTCGGGGCGAACAATGATTCGCACTTCCCGTCCTGCCTGAATGGCAAATGACTTCTCTACACCTTCGTATGATTCCGAAATTTCTTCGAGTTTTTGCAGACGTTTTATATAGTTTTCCAATGTTTCACTACGAGCACCTGGTCTCGCTGCAGATAATGCATCTGCCGCTGCTACAAGTACTGCTATAACAGAAGTAGCTTCTTCATCACCGTGGTGAGAAGCAATACTGTTAATGACAACTGGATGTTCTTTATATTTCACTGCCAACTCTTTACCAATTTGCACGTGACTACCTTCTACCTCATGGTCGATCGCTTTACCAATATCATGAAGTAAACCGGCACGTCTAGCAAGTGTCACGTCTTCTCCAAGCTCTGCTGCCAGTAAGCCAGTTAAATAGGCTACTTCAATAGAGTGTTTCAAGACGTTCTGTCCGTAACTCGTACGGAAATGCAAACGACCAAGAATTTTAATCATATCCGGATGCAAGTTGTGAACACCTACATCGAATGTAGTTTGTTCTCCTTTTTCTCGGATTAACTCGTCCACTTCTCTTCTGGATTTGTCGACCATTTCTTCAATACGCGCAGGGTGGATTCGTCCATCCTGAACTAATTTCTCCAGAGCCAATCTTGCTGTCTCTCTTCGAACTGGATCAAAACCGGAAAGAATGACAGCTTCTGGCGTATCGTCAATAATCAGATCAATCCCTGTAAGCGTCTCAAGCGTACGAATATTTCGTCCTTCACGACCAATGATGCGACCTTTCATCTCATCATTCGGTAAATTAACGACGGAAACTGTAGTTTCTGCCACATGATCTGCCGCAAACCGTTGCAATGCTAATGATAGGATCTCGCGTGCTTTACGCTCAGATTCCTCTTTAGCCCGTTGCTCGGATTCTTTTGTCATGACAGCAATGTCAGTAGAAAGCTCTTCTTCTACTTCTTCCAAGATAATGTGCTTTGCTTCATCTCTTGTTAACGAAGAGATTCTTTCCAATTCAGTCTTCTGTGTAGTAACGAGTTGTTCCGCTTTGCGTTCCATCTCTTCAATATGCTGTTGTCTTTCTAATAGCGCATCTTCTTTGCGCTCTAGACCTGCTTCTCTTTTATTGAGCGCATCATCCTTGCGATCAAGGTTTTCTTCACGTTGTAAGAGACGGTTTTCCTGTTTCTGTAGTTCCGCCCTTCTCTCACGGACTTCTGTTTCTGCTTCAATCCGCAGTTCGTGAGTTTCATCTTTCGCTTCTAACAGTGCCTCTTTCTTCACTGACTCCGCTTCACGCTTCGCCTCTTCGACGAGTTGGTTGGCAGTATGCTTGGCACCAGTTACTTTTGAATCATTCACATTTTTCAATATAAAAAAGCTAACAACTGCACCGACGATGAGACTTAGCAAAACGGAGATGAGTATTTCAATACCCATTGAGGTCACCTCCTTCTGCTTATTCTTTTCTTTTCAGTCGGCTCGTATAATCAATTTTGCCACGGCGAATATATTCACTTTACTTGTTACCGGAGCTTCTCGGTAACGTCCCGACGATCTGTGAAAACGCCGAAGGCTTAACTTAATCCAACGGGTAGTAGAAAACCTGTTGTTTCGGGACTAAATTTCTATTGATGTCACTACTTTTTACTTAATTTTTTATATTGCTGAATTAAGTTAAAATCAATATACCGCCAAAAACAATTGATTGGTTTGTTAAATATAGGACGTATATAATACGCCACTTTAATTGTATAGTTGTATTTTTATTGTGTCAAGGAATGATAATGGAAAAATGATACTACTGAAGCTTTTTGTTTGGTTTGCTCGAGTATTCCCACTTTCCACTTCGCATATTTGTTTATTTGGAATTTTGGTTCCATGACTAGGCAAAGTACGTCATACTTATACATGTTAATTACTTCAAAATAAAGCTCTTTTTATAAAAAAACCGCCAATCGAAAATTGGCGGTTTTACATGAATAGCTTACTTGTCTTCAGAAAGTGTTAGTAAGTCATCAAGCTCATCTTCTTCATCATGCGCTGCGATTACATAGTTTGTAGCATTTAAACCGTATGATTCACGAATCTTGGCTGCGATTTCATCACGCATTTTCAAGTTTTCCTTCAAGAATTGCTTCGCGTTTTCACGACCTTGTCCTAAACGCTCGCCTTCATAAGAATACCAAGCACCACTCTTTTGGACAACTTCTAACTCTGAGCCAAGATCCAGAATTTCACCCTCTTTTGAAATTCCTTCACCATACATGATATCTACTTCCGCTGTACGGAATGGAGGGGCTACCTTATTTTTCACTACACGGATTCTTGTTTTGTTCCCCATAATATCATTAGCTTGTTTGATCGCTTCGCCTCTTCGTACTTCAAGACGAACAGAAGCATAGAACTTCAATGCACGTCCACCAGGCGTTACTTCTGGATTACCAAACATGACGCCTACTTTTTCACGAATCTGGTTAATGAATACAGCAATAGTATTTGATTTATTTATTGCACCAGAAAGTTTACGCAACGCTTGAGACATCAAACGAGCTTGCAAACCAACGTGTGCGTCTCCCATTTCGCCTTCGATTTCTGCTTTCGGAACAAGTGCTGCTACCGAGTCCACTACGACAATATCTACCGCGCCTGAACGAACAAGTGCTTCTGCGATTTCCAATGCTTGCTCACCCGTATCTGGCTGTGATAATAGTAAATCATCGATATTAACACCTAGTTTTTTTGCATAAACAGGGTCTAATGCGTGTTCCGCATCAATAAAAGCCGCAGTACCACCGCTTGCTTGCACTTCTGCAATTGCATGCAACGAAACAGTTGTTTTACCAGAACTCTCTGGTCCATATATTTCAATAACTCGGCCACGTGGATATCCGCCTATTCCTAATGCGGCATCCAAAGCCAGTGAACCGGATGAAGATGTATCAATTTGAAGATCTGTTTTTTCTCCCATTTTCATGACAGAACCTTTACCAAACTGTTTCTCTATTTGTTTTAATGCCATATCTAATGCCGCTTTACGATTGCTCAATTATAATTCCTCCTCAAACTCTTTTTCTACTCTTAGTATACCTTTTCTCAACGTAATACACAAGAATTAAACGAACGGGCATTCGATGAATTGGATATAGAAATTGAAAAACAAGCACAAAAAGCTGGGATGAATTGATTTTTGATAGCTAATTCAATAGCAAAATTCAATACTTCAGTTCTTTTTTCTCTTTTATTGTTTGAATGAGATAATGTAAAGCAAATTGAACGGAACGTTTACGATTTGAATTACGAGAACTTGATAGCTGTAGTTTGTAAGATGCTGTCTTCATACCTTCTGCTGCAATACCGATCCAAACTGTACCAGGTGGCTGTCCATCATGTGGTTCAGGGCCCGCTGCACCTGTCAGACTCACTCCAAATGTCGTGGTAAATCGTTCTCTAACACTTTCAGCCATAGCTTCAGCGCACTCTCCACTGACTATCCCATGGTAATCAAGCAATGAAGGTAAGATGCCTAATTGCTCGATTTTCATCTCTTTATTATACACCACAACGCCACCTTTTAGCGCGTTGCCAATTCCTGCTTCTGAACCAAGTTCCGCCATAAACATTCCGGTAGTTAGACTTTCTGCCGCAGAAATAGTCCAGTCATTTTGAAGCAAAAGTTCAGTTGTTTTGGAAGCAAGCGTATCCTCATCTACACCATAAATAAACTCCCCAACAATAGAGCGAATTTCTTGTTCTACAGGTAATATTAATTTTTGTGCTTCTTCTTCCGTTTTGGCTTTTGCGGTAATGCGTAGCTTGACCATGCCTGGTGAAGCCAGTGGTGCGATTGTAGGGTTCGTTTGCTTCTCAAGAACGGACTGGATACGGACTTCCAATTCCGATTCGCCAATTCCTTGCAACTTCAATACCTTAGAAGAAATTACATCGTGTTTTCCGTATACACCAAGTAAATATGGAATCGCTTCGTGTTCAAACATGGGCTCCATTTCATGAGGTGGGCCTGGCAATAAAATGTACTGTTTATCTTCTTTGCCTATTGCTATACCAGGTGCCATGCCATTTCGATTTGGCAATACCGTAGCTCCTTTTAATACAAGAGCTTGCTGTTTATTATTTTCTGTCATCACTTTGCCTACGTGAGTAAAATAATCTTCGATAGTCTTCATCGCCTCGTCATCAGTTACAAGCTCACAATCCAATTCACGAGCAATAGTTTGTTTTGTAAGGTCATCTTTTGTCGGTCCGAGGCCTCCACTAAAGATAAGAATATCTGCACGCTGCTGAGCTAATTGGATTGTTTGTGACAAACGTTTAGGATTATCCCCTACAACCGTGTGGCAATACACATCAATCCCAACTTCAGCCAATTTAGCCGATATGAATCTTGCGTTAGTATTGGTAATTTGCCCCAATAGAAGTTCAGATCCGACCGCAATTATTTCTGCTTTCATGAATACCGTTCCCCCTCACATTGACTCGACTAAAATTTTACGATTTTTAATGAAGTAATCAACACCTGACCAGATTGTAAACACTAGTGCTATGTATAACATAATCGTTCCGAATGGAATGCCAATCGCTTCGAAGAAAATATTATGCAATAAAAGAAATGTAATCGCTAGAATTTGCGCAACTGTTTTAATTTTACCTAATTGGTTGGCTGCTACTACTTCACCACCACCTGCTAAAATTAAACGTAATCCTGTAACCGCAAATTCTCTACTAATAATGATGATGACGATCCATGCAGGAGCCGTCCCCAATTCCACTAATAAGATAAATGCCGCTGAGACTAATAATTTATCGGCTAACGGATCCAAAAACTTCCCCATATTTGTCACTAAATTGTTTTTTCTTGCTAAGTAACCATCTAGCCAGTCAGTTGTAGAAGCTATGATGAAGATGATCGCGCCCACCAAATGTTCAATAGGCATTTCTACTCCACCTAACTGAATCATGCCCCATCCAAAGTCCACTGTAAGAAACAGGATGAAAATAGGGATCATAAATACTCTAGAGAGCGTAATCTTATTTGGTAAATTCATTACATGTCCACCTTCCTAACGGTACATTCTATTTGTAAAGAATAAAATAGTCACCTTTTTAGATGACTATTTTTCTATGGCTTTTTTAACACGATGTTTTGTGGAATGAGTTCTGTTGGGTAATCTACGCGTTGACCGTTAACAGTCAGTTCTGCGTTTTCGTAATTACCAACTCGTATTCTCAAACTTTCTGCATCGTTTGCTTCAATTTCAATTGTTTCGCCTTCTTGTACTACCCGGGCACCGCTTGGTTCAGGCATCCGTTCTACGCCGTCTTGGTCTGTTACTGAAATCCACGATTTTCCTGTCGCCTTGACAATCAATGTGATTTTATCAGCATCAGTCAATTTGAATATAGATGTTTCACCCACAGTCGAAGCGTGTTCAAATGGCTGCTTAGGTTTATCGACTCCCACTGAACCTTGTTCATCAGTCACAACTGAAGAACCGGGTTCCGATGACTCCTGATCTATATCTGGTTCTGTCGCTTTGTCTCTTAATAAAGTATAAACAATAACAAAAATCATCAAGATAAATAGTGCAACAATTATTTTTGGCATTGCTTCTCTTAACTGGTTATTCTGCTTTGAACCTGCACTACGTTGCATAGTAGCTGGTACAACGCTTTCCTGTTTCTCCTGCACTGCAGGTTCATACTCATCTTGATACAGACTCAGTATTTCATCCGCGTCCAAGTCCACCGCTTCTGCATACTGTTTAATAAAAACACGAACGTAGAAAGCGCCAGGTATAACTTGAAACTCTTCATTTTCAATTGCCGACAGATAACGTTGTTGAATTTTCGTACTGTCTTGCAAGTCTTCTAACGTCAATCCTTTTGAAATCCTCGCTTCTTTTAAACGAGCGCCAATTCCGATCAAACTTAACACCCACCTAACTCATTTCAATCAATTAAACATATTAAAACCGCCCATAGAATTACGGTTGGTTATCGGATCATTCTTTTCTAGAATGTCGTAACTGATTTCTTGATCCACAGTTGTACGTAACTCTATGATAATATCAAAATCTTCAATTGTATATTCAGATTGCTTCACGAACATATCCGGATGCTCGACTACTTTAATTGTCGGCAAGCCCATGATTTCCCGTACTAATTGCATATGACGTTCGTCAGAGGTTTTTCGTGTCACGATCCCATCAAGTATAAAGATGTTATCGTCTGAGAACTCATCCCCCATCATACTCGTTCTGATCGTTTGTTTAATCATTGTAGAAGACAAAAAGACCCATTTTTTATTGGCACAAACACTTGCTGCTACTACGGATTCTGTTTTGCCAACTCGTGGCATCCCGCGAACACCAATTAGCTTATGACCATCTTGTTTAAAAATCTCGGCTAAAAAGTCCACTAAAATTCCAAGCTCACTTCTAATGAATTGATAAGTTCTTCGGTCATCAGTACCGCGCTGAATATAGTGTCCATGACGAACAGCCAATACATCACGCAATTTAGGTTCCCTGATCTTATGGATGACAATCGCATCCATAGTAGAAGCGATTAACTCGAAACGTTTAATTTGCTGATCATGATCGGTGTGAACGAGCATACCACGGTATCTGCCATCCACCCCATTAATGGTCACGATATCAACTCGTAACATACCAAGCAAGGAAGCAATATCGCCTAGCAACCCAGGCCGATTGACTTGTAACTCATATTCGACATACCATTCTCCCATTCAACACACTCCTTCATAAAACTACTTTTTTCCAGAATGCACAAGTATGCACTTAGTTCTATAATAGCGGATAGCGAAAGCGAATAAAAGAAAAAAAGAAAAGGACAACTGGCATTGTCCTTTTCCCAAGGCCTTAAATATACCAGCCACCATTGATTTGAATTATTTCACCAGTCATATAGTCTGCTTTGCCACTCAGCATAAATTCGACCATATTCGCTATTTCCTGGGGAGTTCCGACTGACAAAAGCGGAATCTGATCGAGTACCATTTGACGCTCCTCCGTAGAAAACTCCTGATTCATGCGGGTGTCAATCCAACCTGGCGCAATGGCATTGACCCGTATGCCTGAATAGGCAGATTCCTTTGCATAGGCTTTAACGAAGGCATGCTGGGCACCTTTGACTGCCGAATACATTACCTCACCCGCAGCTCCCGCACTGCCCCATATCGATCCTATAAATGTAATATAGGAAACATCATACTTGCGTAGTTTTTCGGATAACAGCGCGATTAACCGGGCTGGATTCTGCATATGGACCTGCCACAATTCCGACATGTCCATTGCACTTGTATCCGATAATAGTTTTACGACTGCCTGACCGTTGGCTACCACAATTGCTTGAACGCTTTGAATGCTAGCCGCCAATTGTTCTGCTGCTTGCTCCACTCTAAAATCAGCTTGCACACTACGGAATTGCTGGGTAGGATACGTCTTTTCTAACTCCAAACGCAATAGATCAAGATGAGTTTTATTCGCATTATAATGCAAATACAAAGACCATCCTGCTTCCGCTAGTTGTTTACAGACTGCTTCCCCAATTCCTCCAGATGCCCCTAAAACAAGAGCAAAACGCGTCATACTCATTGTGTTTTCGGTGGCAGTACTTTGAAGATTGTATAGCTGCTGTCATCGGAGAACGTGGCAAATGCTTGTTTTAATTTATCCATTGATAATTTTTCCAAAGTCGGTACGACATCGAATAAATTCATATTGTTAAAATCATATCGTGTATATTGATTAGCGATAAATTCAATGGAGTTCAATGAACGCATAAATTGACCGATTTTCTTTCTACGCATTCTGTCTAAATCTTCTTCTTGCACCGGCCAATTGGTTTTTGCATCTTTAATCGTATGACGAATTAATTCTTCTAAGCGCTCCGGCTCATCAGTATCGGAACCAACCATCGCAAAACCGTAGCCTTCTTCCATGGAGAACTCATAAGAGAACGATTCATCAACTAAGCCTTCTGCATTCGCTTTTTCATAAAATGCAGATGTGCGACCGAATAGACTGTCTAGTACGAGGTTTGCTGACAACTCCGTTTCAAGCATTTCTTGGCCCTGTAGATCTGTCTCGGTACATTTCATACCGATATTCAATTTCGGTTTCGATACATCCATCGTCAATGTACGTCCAGGCACATCCACTTCTTTTGACTCAGACGGGAATTGGCGTTCGATCGCTTGAGGTTTATCGAATGATTTTTTTGCTTGATCTTCTTTAACAAATGCCATCATTTCCTCCGGCTTCACTGCTCCAACAATAAACAGTAGCATATTGGACGGATGATAGAACGTCTCATAGCATGTATATAAATGTTCAGCTGTAATATCTTGAATAGACTCTACTGTTCCCGCAATATCGATTTTCACTGGGTGGTTTTCATAAAGATTTTCAATTGTGCCGAAATATAGTCGCCAGTCGGGCTGGTCGTCATACATGGTAATTTCCTGGGCAATGATCCCTTTTTCTTTATCCACAGTTTGCTTTGTAAAATATGGCTGTTGAACGAAGTCGAGTAATACTTTTGTATTTTCTTTTAGTTTATTAGTTGCAGAAAAAAGATATGCCGTTCTACCAAATGTTGTATACGCATTTGCAGAAGCGCCATTTAAACTAAATTTCTGAAACACATCCCCGTCTTCTTTCTCGAACATTTTGTGCTCAAGAAAATGGGCAATACCGTCAGGCACTGTGATGAATTCATCTTTGCCGTGCGGTTTGAACGTACGATCAATGGAGCCGTATTTCGTTGTAAATGTTACAAATGTTTTAGAAAAACCACGTTTAGGCAAAATAACAACTTTCAGTCCGTTATCTAGTGTTTCAGTATAAATCTTCTCTTGTAGTTGATCAAAATTTATTTCTTTCATTTGGAAACATCCTCCTTACCTGACAGCAAATACACAATTTCCAATTGAATTGTATTCGCCATTTCCTTTATGTCTTCCAATGTGACCGATTCCCACTTTTCAATTAATCGTTCAGCAGTGAAGCTCTCGTCTAACTCTTTATATTGATCATATATTTCAATCTGACTACGCGCTGAATCATTTGCACTCAAAATACTGTTTTCTAGAAGTGCGATTGTCTGACTCAACTCGACCTCTGTACTCTCACCATTTTGTAATGCTGTCAGTTGTTCAAGAATTAGCTTAACAGCTTTCTCTTCTAAATCCGCATCGATACCCGCTGTCACGTAGACGATACCGTAATGCGAAGCAAACGCACTATTGGCATAGTATGCCATACTTTCTTTTTCTCGCACATTCATGAATAGTTTACTGTGGGCAAAACCACCGAAAACACCATTCGTTATTTGCATTTTATGGTAATCAGGATGACGGAATGATACCGGTGTATGGAAACCAAGATGAAGTTTACCTTGTTTCATGTCTTGTTTTTCTCTAACTGTATTCACAGAATCTGACACTTTTACATCCTGCAAGTCATTTTGTTTCGCTGCATCTCTTGCTTCAAACGGTAAGAACTGCTTGATTTGCTCAATGATTTCCTTTTCATCTACATCACCTACTACATAAATATCAATCAAATCATTATTGATCATATCTTCGTATGTAGCATAAAGACTTTCATTCGTAATTTCAGACACAGCAGCTTCTGTACCGTAAGCAGAAATGGATGCCGGATGATCTGGTCTCATAATTTCAAGCATACGTTTTTGTGCGAAACGTGTTTTATCGTCATAAATAGAACGTATTCGATCACGGACATTACGTTTTTCCCTTTCTGTAACATCTGGATCAAATGCTTTATTCGTTACATTGGGATCAAACACTACAGAACGAATCAATTGCCATAACTGTTTAAAAATATCTTCGCCTTCAAAAAACTCATCGTTCACACACTCCGTATATAGCGAAACCATATGTTGGGAGCTTCTTTTCGAAACGTCCGTAAATAATACCGTACCGTACAACTCGTCAAGCGCCTTGCGCATTGAACTTAATGTCGGATACTGCTTCGTTGAATTTTCCATCACGTTCGCCAATACCGTCCGTTCAGAAGCTTTTTTCTGATCCAGTGGCGCTTTCCACTTAATTGTTACGTTCACTGTTTTAAATTGTTTCGTTTTCCGTATATACAAATGAACACCATTTTGTAATTTTGTTTTATTGAACATACAAACACCTCGTTTACCTTATTATATGTATTCCTAGTCTCACTATACATTTTAGCCTGTCATTTGGAAAATGATACAACTTTTAAGTGCTGAAGGCAGAGTTTAGCGGAGATTGATGCTAGATACGAACGAAAATCTCAACTTAGTATTGCTACAACCTTAGAAAAGCTATCTGAAGAGTATGTATCTCCAGATAGCTTTTATAACTTTTATCTATTTCCTTTAACGTAAGGTTTACCAAGTGCTTTTGGTGCTTTCGCTTTTCCAAGGAATCCGGCAAGAGCCAGGATAGTTAAAACGTAAGGGAAGATATGGAAATACACTGCTGGGATATCCTCTAAGAATGTAATACTAGAAGAACTAATTGCTAGCGCCTGTGCAAAACCGAAGAATAACGCGGCTCCCATAGCTCCCAATGGGTGCCATTTACCAAAGATCATCGCCGCTAGTGCCATAAACCCTTGTCCATTAATGGTCGCATGTCCGAAATCATTTGTGATAGTTTGAGAATAAACTGCTCCACCTATTCCGGCAAGTCCTCCAGAAATAAGAACCGCGATATAACGGGTTTTCGTTACTTTAATTCCCATTGTGTCTGCCGCCATCGGATGTTCTCCTACTGAGCGAAGACGTAAACCAAATGGCGTCTTGTAAATAACAAACCATGCGATAAACGCAACGGCGATCGCCATAATAGAAGAGCCATAGACTAACTTAAAGAACATAGGGCCGATAACTGGAATATCCTCCAAAAAAGGTACATTGAATCTCGGAATTTTTTGTTGAATGAAATCGGTTTGACCTTTGCCGAAAATCATTTTTACCGAGAATAATGCAACAGCAAGACCTAACATGTTAATCGCGACACCTGATACTACTTGATCCGCTCGGAACGAAATAGATGCTATGGCGTGAAGTGTTGCAAACAATGCTGAAACGAGCATTGCTACAATTAATGCTATCCAAGGTGTCCAGGCCCCAAAGGTATCCGCGAAAAATAAATTGAATAAGATACCGATGAATGCACCCATAATCATGAGGCCTTCCAATCCGATATTAATGACTCCAGATCGTTCAGAGAACACACCGCCAATTGCTGTGAAAATAAGAGGAGCTGCAGAAGCAATTGTTATAGGTATGATGAAGTATAATACATCTAACATGTCACTTTGCCTCCTTCTTATTACGCAAACGTATGAGTCCTACACGGATGATGTATCCACAGGCAACGAAGAAAATAACCAATGCAATAATGATGGAAACAATTTCCACTGGAATGCCTGCTTCATTCGGCATATTATTCGCACCATATTTCAATGAGCCGAATAACGTTGCACCGAAGATCACCCCAAGTGGCGTATTCGCGCCAAGCAAGGCTACGGCGATTCCGTCAAAACCGATCCCTGTAAAGCCACCCATGGAAGACATGTTACCAAACGTACCAAGTGCCTCCATCGCGCCTCCAAGTCCAGCGAACGCACCTGAGATGACCATTGCAAGAATAATATTCTTGTTAGCGCTCATTCCTGCATAGCTAGCTGCATTATCGTTATACCCAACAGACTTCAATTCAAATCCTGTCTTCGTTTTCTCTAATATGAACCACATGACGACAACCATAGCTAATGCAACGAATATTCCGTAGTGCAATGTGGAGTAGTCCGTTAGATTAGATAAGAACTCTGACCGAAGTGAGGCTGATTCATGGATACGCTCCAATTTGAATCCACCACCGGAGAGTGTTTTTATTAATGCGTTAACTACATGTAAGGCAATGTAGTTCATCATAATGGTGACTATAACTTCGTGTACTTTCAATGTTGCTTTTAAAATACCAGGTACGAGTCCCCATAGCGCCCCAGCTGCAGCAGCTGCTATGAGTGCGAAAGGCAAGTGAATAATTTTCGGAAGATCGAATGCCATCCCTACGTAAGCTGCAGCAAACCAGCCAACGATTAGTTGTCCCTCTACCCCAATATTGAAAAGTCCAGTTCTAAATGCGAATGCTACTGCAAGTCCCGCAAGTAAGTATGGACTGATTTGACGGATGGTTTCACCGATTGCATAAGAATCACCAAAAATACCATTCCATAATGCCATATAGCCTGTGATTGGATTATAGTCACTGATCAGCATCACAATCGCGCCTACTAAGAGCCCTAAAAAGATCGAAATCATTGGGACTAGTATATTGATCATTCTATTCGACATGCTGTTCATCACCATCCTTTTCAGCAGCTAGTACTTTTTTCTCAGCAACATCTTTTGAATGGCCTGCCATCATTAATCCTAGTGCTTGTTCAGTTGTTTCTTGCGGAATTACCGTACCTACAATAGTTCCATCATAAATAACTGCAATTCTATCTGAAACGTTCATGACTTCATCCAATTCAAACGTTATGAGTAAAACCGCTTTTCCACTGTCACGTTGTTCAATCAGACGCCGATGAATAAACTCGATTGCTCCGACGTCCAAACCACGTGTAGGTAATGCCGCAATCAGTAAATCCGGATTTCTCAAGATTTCTCTTCCGATGATCAGCTTTTGCTGATTTCCTCCGGATAATGCTCTCGCTAATTCATGCGTACCTTGTGTTCTAACATCGTATTCTTTGATCAGTTCTTCCGCTCTTTCATTGATTACTTTGTAATTCATGATTCCACCTTTAGATAATGGTTCATGATAATACGATTGAAGCGCGGTATTATACGCAACTGAAAAATCTAGAATAAGTCCATGCTTGTGGCGGTCTTGTGGAATATGTCCAATACCGGTTTCAGTAATCTTTCTCGTTTTTTTATTTGTAACATCTTCATCATTAATAAAAATCTTACCGCTCTTCACTTTAGTCAAACCAGTGATGGCTTCAATTAATTCGGATTGACCGTTACCATCGATGCCGGCAATCCCAACTATTTCACCGCGACGCACAGAAAGATTGAGTCCTTTTAATTTAGCAACACCCCGATAGTCATTCACTTGTAGATTTTCTATCTTCAACACTTCTTCAGTCGGGTGTGATGGACCTTTTTCGGTTTTAAATGTGACTTGACGTCCAACCATCAACGTCGCCAATTCTTCGGGATTCGTTTCCGATGTGATAACAGTACCGATTCCTTTACCTTTGCGGATGACAGTTACTTTGTCTGAAACGTTCATAATTTCCGCCAGTTTATGGGTGATCAAGATGATTGATTTTCCTTCTGCAACGAGTTTTTTCATAATATTTAACAATTCATCAATTTCCTGAGGAGTTAAGGATGCAGTGGGTTCATCAAATATTAGGATATCTGCTCCACGATAAAGAGTCTTAAGAATCTCGACACGTTGTTGCATACCTACAGAAATATCTTCTATTTTCGCGTACGGATCGACATCTAGTCCATACATCTTTGAAATTTCCGCAACTTTTTTCGCAGAATCTTTAATGTTAATCATTCCAGATTTCGTTGGCTCACTACCTAAAATAATATTCTCGGTAACCGTTAAGTTCTCCACCAACATAAAATGCTGATGCACCATCCCAATTCCTAGATCATTTGCTACGTTCGGGTCAGTGATTGCTACATGTTCGCCTCGTACACGAATTTCTCCACCATCTGGTTGATATAAACCAAATAATACGTTCATTAAGGTAGATTTCCCAGCACCGTTTTCACCTAGCAGTGCGTGAATCTCGCCTTTCTTCAGTTGTAATGTAATATGATCATTCGCATAGAAATTTCCGAATTTTTTTGAAACATCTAGCATTTCAATTACATAATCCATCCCAATCACTTCCTTGCCCATAATTGAATTCCGTAGAATTAAGCAGTATAGCTTTCATCTTCAATAATACGTCATAAAGCTCCCGTATGAAAAGTTGAAAGCTTTTCCATTTCACTTTAAATAGCCTGCTAATACTTTTTATTATATTTAATTTATTAATCTTAGAAATTAATAAAATAAAAGTTCCAAATCAACTACCCAGGAACCTTTATTTTAGTAATTTAATGAAATAAAGGCCGGATATGAAAACCGGCCTTCAACTGTTTACCGACCTTATTTTTTCTTTTCTACAAACTCAGGTACTTCAATTTCGCCATTTGCAATTTTTTGTGCATATTCATCAATTTGATCCAATACATCTTGTGGAATTGCGCCACGTGAATCAGCAAGACCTAAACCATCATCTTGAAGACCATATACTTTTGTTTCCCCACCAGGGAAGTTCCCATTCATTGACAAGTCAGCAATATCTTTAACTGCTACATCAACACGCTTCAACATAGATGTAAGCGTAACGTTGTCATCTCCAACTTTACCTTCTTCATATTGGTCAGAGTCAACACCAATTACCCAAACATATGCATCTTTATCTGCTTGCTTACGTTCTTTCGCTTCTGAGAATACACCGTTACCCGTACCGCCAGCAGCGTGGAAAATAATATCTACGCCTGAAGAGTACATACGGCCTGCCTCAGCTTTACCAAGTTCTGCTTTATCAAATGCACCTACATATTTTGAGTCTACTTTGATTTCAGGTTTAACTGCCTTGACACCTTCAAGGAATCCAGCTTCAAAACGCTCGATGACAGGGTTGTCCATACCACCGATGAAACCAACCTTATCTGATTTTGTCATTAACCCAGCTGCTACTCCGGCTAAATATCCGCCTTCTTGTTCTTTAAAGAGGATGCTAGCTACGTTTGGAGCATCTACTTCACCATCAATAATAGAGAATTGAGTGTCTTTTTGTTGTGCTGCAATATCTTCAATTGCATCTTCCATTAAGAAACCTACTCCGTATATTAAGTTGAAGTCACGACGAGCCAAGTTGTTAAGATTTGTTGTATAATCTTCCGGACCAGTTGACTGCAGGTAATCGTATCCGCCAGTTCCTTTTTCCCATCCTTGATCTTCTCCGAATTCTTTAACGCCTTTCCATGCAGATTGGTTGAATGATTTATCATCAATCCCTCCAACGTCAGTTACCATAGCAAGTGAGAATCCGCCTTTCTCACCGCTGTCACCTGTTGCTGGCTTTTCCCCTGCATTGTCTTTATTATCAGAGCCACATGCTGCTAACATCGTACCTGCGGCTAACACTAAAGACATTGCTAGTCCAAACTTTCTTTTCGTCATCGATAATGACCTCCCCTAATTAATTTTGGTATTATGTTAGGACGTTATACGTCTTATACCTTTACTCACACTACTTTTCAGCTTGAATCTTTACTCTTAAAAAAGGTCACTGTTAATAGATTATTTGAAAATTCGTTACCTCGTACGTGATGACGTTCGTGATCACAGTGGATGTGTCGCTTTGCATGATAGCGCTTTCTGCTCTGCTAAATATTGGATGACACACTCAATTTCCATAGCCTGAAATGATTATTTCCTTCTACCTTCACTATAACATTTACTTAGGTAGAAGGAAATATCTAGCTGAAATCACGGATAACTTCGACTTATCAAAATAACAGCGAATGCTGCTTTACATTTCTAGCTCTGATTTAGTGAGTAGTACGTGCCTTGGCTTACTACCTTCAGGTGGTCCCACCACGCCACGCGCTTCCATTTGATCTACTATACGTGCGGCTCTGGCATATCCAACGCGGAAACGACGCTGAATCATCGAAACGGAAGCAGTCTGCATGTCCACTACCATTTGTACCGCTTCATCGTATAATTCATCGGTTTCTTCATGCGGTGCTACTACCTCTACTTCAGTAGGAATCATTTCTTCTTGATATTGAGCTTTTTGCTGCTCAATAACAAAGTTCACTACCGCTTCCACTTCCTCATCTGAAACAAATGCCCCTTGAATACGTGTCGGTTTTGAAGCGCCAGCAGGAAGGAATAACATATCCCCTCGCCCCAATAATTTCTCTGCGCCGGCACCATCCAGAATAGTCCGCGAGTCAATTGCAGAAGATACGGCAAACGCAATTCGAGAAGGAATATTCGCCTTAATAATACCTGTGATCACGTCAACGCTTGGACGCTGTGTCGCGATAATTAGATGAATACCCGCAGCTCTCGCCATCTGTGCCAGACGTGTGATGGAATCTTCTACGTCACTTGATGCCACCATCATTAAGTCGGCCAGCTCATCGACAATGACAACTATATACGGCATGCGTGGATGCTTCTCATCATGATCTTCATTCCATTGTTCAATGTGGTTATTATATCCTTCAATATTCCGTGTGCCTGTATGGGAGAATAACTCATATCTGCGCTCCATCTCCGACACAACTCGTTGCAGTGCTTGCGCCGCTTTTCTCGGATCTGTGACAACAGGTGCCAATAAATGCGGGATGCCATTAAATACATTTAACTCTACCATTTTCGGATCGATCATCATCATTTTCACTTCGTGTGGTTTCGCCCGCATGATGATACTCATAATAATACCGTTAACACAGACACTTTTACCGCTACCCGTAGCACCCGCAATTAATACGTGGGGCATTTTATTGAGTTCTGTCATCATGGCTTGTCCAGTCACATCACGACCTAAACCTACTAGTAACTTGGCCTCGGGTGGATTGTTTTCCTTAGATTCAAGCACTTCACGTAAACTTACCATCGCCACCGCATTGTTCGGGACTTCGATTCCAACTGCCGATTTACCAGGAATCGGCGCTTCAATTCGAATCCCACTAGCTGCCAATGCCAATGCTATATCATCCGCCAAACTAACGATGCGACTTACTTTCACGCCCGTATCAGGCAGGATTTCATATTTAGTGACTGCTGGTCCCAAATGGACTTGTGTCACTCTCGTTTTAACTCCAAAACTCAGGAACGTTTTCTCTAGCTTCTTAGCGTTTGCCTGGATTAAATCATATTCTCCAGATTGATCACTTGCTACAGGTGGTTCCAATAGTTTGGCTGATGGCAAAACATACGATTCGTTTTCTTGTTCTCCGCCCATTACAGGATAATCAGTCACAGGATCTTTAGGATCGAGTGTTGAGTCCTCTTGAGCTTTCGACTGCTTTTCCTGTACAATTTCTGGTTGCGTAGCCTGTTCAATTTTTGCCGTGAAGCTAGAAATAATCGGTTCACTAGCGGGCTCCGGATTTTCTTGTACCGCTTCCATTTCAGAAGTGTCTACAGGTTTCGGCTTACTCTTTCTATTACTGCGCGCACTTTCTTTACGTTTTTCTTCAGGAGACTTGACTGATTTCTTTTCCCTCGCTGCCCACTTCTTCTTTATATCATTCATCAAGATAGGTGTTTGCTCTACTAGGAACGGAATCAAAGCCTTTCCTGTCAACAGGATGATACCAATGAGCAGTAACAGCACACCAGCTACTGTAGCGCCCGATGAATCAACTAATGAATAAAACATCGCGAACAACACAGCACCTAGCATACCGCCCCCCAGAGTCCCTGTTTGGTCATGTATTCCATCATTTGTGATGAGTACTTTCCACGTTTCCTTAAGTGCAGAATTTGACATCAAAACTTTGCTTTCATATAATGTTTGAAATAAATGAACATGACTGAACAGTAGCATACTGCCTAAAATGAATAAACAACCGATTACGATCCGGTGTTTATATCCGCCAATCTGTCTCTTAATCATGAAAATCAACGCTTGCACAATTATTAAAAATGGCAACGCAACATACCAGTTACCTAATAAGAATCGAGAGAATGCCGATAAACCTCGACCAATGATACCGAATTCAAAGATCATAATTATGGCGATACCGATTAAGACGACACCTAGAATTTCAAACCAGAGCGGTTGCATTTGACTTTGCTGTTTTTTCTGTTGTCTTTTCTTCGCTGGCACTCTCTTTTTAGCACGTTTCTTTGCCATTTGCCAACCCCCTTTCTGAAAAAAAGATTTCCAGCCGTAAAGGCATGGAAATCCAATTGTTTTTTAATTCGCCAACAAACGGTATGGATCAGTATTCCATAATGATCGGAATAATCATCGGGCGACGTTTTGTTTGCTGATATAAATACGAACTCAATGTCTCACGGATCTCTTGTTTAATGTTTGTCCATTCAAACGTTTCTTTATTCACATACTTCTCGACAATTTTAGTAATCAGTTTTGTCGCTTCTTCAAACAGTTCCTCCGATTCGCGTACATAAACAAAGCCTCTTGAGACAACTTCAGGACCCGCCGCAATTCGTTTTTGCTTTCTGTTCAATGTCACAACGACTGTAAAGATTCCGTCTTGGGATAATAGCTTACGGTCACGCAACACGATGTTTCCAACATCACCCACACCAATACCGTCGATCAAGACGTTACCAGCCTGTACTCTACCTGCCATACGAAGCTTTTCATTCTTGAATTCAACAATGTCGCCTTTGTCCGCAATGAAGATACGGTTTTTAGGCAGACCAACTTCTTGAGCGAGCTTGAAGTGTGCAATCAGCATACGATATTCCCCTTGAATCGGAATAAAGTATTTAGGTTGCATCAAGTTTAACATCATTTTCAAGTCTTCAGCGGAACCGTGACCGGATACGTGTACATTTCGTGTGGACGTCAGTACAGTTGCTCCAGCCTTTGCTAATTCATTCATCATCTTGTACATGGAAATTTCCATAACAGGTGATGGTGTAAATGTTATCAATACTGTATCTGAACTTTTGATATTGATTTCTCTATGATGTTTACGGACGATTTTCTCCAATGCTTCTAGTGGCTCACCTTGGTTACCCGTTACAATAATTACGATATCTTGATCGTCATAGCGCTCCATGTCTTTTACTGGAATCACAATATCGTCTTCCACTTGTAAATAACCTAGTTTTAACCCGACTTCAAAGTAGCTCTCCAAACTTTTACCAACAACTGCGACTTTCTTTTTCTTTGCTGCTGCTTGGTCTAGTACTTGCTGAATTCGAATGAAGTTTGATGCATACAACGCTACTAGAATTCTTCCTTGTGCTTCGTGGAAAGTTTTAAAAAGACGTTTCTCGATTACAGACTCAGACGTCGTATAACCTGGACGCTCTGCTTCTGTAGAATCGGACATCAAGATAAAGACTCCCTCTTCACCAATTGTAGCCATTTTTGCAAAATCAGGGCGATATTTGCCTTTTGCTGCTTGGTCGAATTTGAACTCTCCTGTATTAACGATCGCACCTTCGCTTGTATGGAAGACAATTCCTAAAGAATCTGGAATACTGTGTGTCGTGTAAAAGAATGTCACATGCGTGCGCTTGAAGTTCATACGGCTTTTGCTTGTCACTTCAAAGAAACGGACATTAGATGGTGCCGGCATTTTCTTCAAATGTTCTTTCGCTAACGCTAATGTCAACTTTGTACCATAGACAGGAGCTTGTACTTTCTGTAGTAAATAAGCGATTGCCCCAATTGCATCTTCATGACCATGCGTTAAGAAGATTCCTTTGATCCGATCTTTATTTTCTTCTAGATAGGTCATATCAGGTATTACAAAATCAATACCTAGCATTTCCGTTTCAGGGAACATTAAGCCTGCATCCATAACAAATAATTCATCATCGATTTCAACGACATACATAGACTTCCCGATTTCCCCTACTCCACCTAGTGGAATCACTCTAATTAATTCATTTTGTATTTTCGTCACATTGTTTCCTCCTATATTCTATTCCCGCCCACAACGACTAAACACCATTATACGAGATAGTAGGCGTTCAGTACAAACAAAAAAAGCCGGATTGGTCGTCCGGCTTTTGTTAATTACAGAATCCGTGTTCTTTCTCCAAATTTTTCTAGCGCTTCATCGATAATCGCAGCTTCACTTTCGTCCATTTCTATAAGTGGTAAACGAACGCAGCCCATTGGTATGCCTGCTTTTTCTAGCGCATATTTCACAGGCACGGGATTCGGCGTCGAGAACAACGCTCTGAATACCGGCACTAATGAACGATGGAGGTCAGCGGCTTCTTTTATGTTGCCATTTTGGAACGCTTGAATCATTTTTTGCATTTCATTGCCTACTACGTGTGCAGAAACTGAAATGATTCCTCTACCGCCAATTGCAAGTAATGGCAATGTCAATGCGTCATCTCCACTGTATACTTCAAAATCATCAGCGGTTCCTTCAATGATTTCTGCCATCTGCTCCAAATTACCACTTGCTTCTTTGATCGCTTTAATATTATCAATTTTCGATAATGCAATAACGGTTTCAGGAAGCAAGTTGACGATGGAACGACTTGGAATATTATATAGCAATATCGGTAATGCCGTAACGTTAGCAATTTTCGAGAAGTGTGCATACATTCCTTTTTGGTCTGGCTTATTATAGTAAGGTGTCACGAGCATAATTCCGTCTGCCCCTGATCGCTCAGCAGCCTTAGTCAGCTCTATGGATTCCGCAGTATTGTTTGTCCCTGTGCCTGCAATCACTGGAATACGCTTATTCACAACCTTTACTACAAAGTCCAGTAATTCCTTCTTCTCTGTAACAGTAAGCGTCGGTGATTCACCAGTCGTACCGCTGACGATGACAGAATCTGTCCCATTCGCGATCAAATGCTCAAGCAAGACCGTTGTTTGGGCGTAGTCAATCGTGCCGTCAGGAGAAAAAGGAGTGACCATTGCTGTCCCTACATTTCCAAGTTGCACATAGATCATTCCTTTTCGTTATCATTCTAAACTCTACCTGCACAAGTTATTTAATAAGCGCCTCGGCGATTTGCACAGAGTTCAATGCAGCACCTTTCAATAAGTTATCGGACACAATCCAAAGATGGAATCCTTTTGGGTTATCCAAATCTTTACGGATTCTGCCTACAAACACTTCATCTTTATCTTCTGCATAAAGCGGCATTGGATATAGTTGTGAAGCCGGATCATCCTGCAAAACAATTCCTGGTGCATTTTCCATCAAAGACTGGATATCTTTAACTGTAACGTCGTCATGATCGATTTCGATGTAAACAGATTCTGAATGTCCGGATACAACAGGTAATCTGACACATGTAGCCGCTACCGACATGTTTTGATCGCTAAATATTTTCTTCGTTTCATTGATCATTTTTAACTCTTCCAATGTATAGCCCGACTCACCAAATGAATCAATTTGTGGAATGGCATTGAATGCAATTGGATAATGACGTTTTGCAGAAGCGGATGGTAATACTTCTGCTTCTATTTCACTACGATTCGCGAATTGTTTGCTTTGTTCTGCTAGCTCATCAATCGCTTCTACACCAGCACCTGAAACTGCTTGGTAAGTAGATACGATTAGCTTGTTAAGTCCGTATTGATCTTTAATAGGTTTCAATGCTGCTACCATCTGTATTGTAGAACAGTTTGGATTTGCAATGATTCCTGAATGGTTTTTCAACTCTTGTGGATTTACTTCCGGAACAACGAGTGGTGTGTTAGGGTCCATACGGAATGCACTTGTATTATCAATTACAACCGCCCCGCTTTTCACTGCATCTTGTGCGAACTTCTCTGAGATACTCCCACCTGCACTAAAGAATGCAATGTCGATACCTTCAAAAGCTTCTGGGGTTGTTTCTTGTACAATGTACGTATTTCCACCCGCTTCGATTTCATTGCCCGCAGAACGTTTGGATGCTAGTAACTTAATGGAAGTAGCAGGGAAATTACGTTCCACCAATTTCTCAAGTATTTTTGTTCCTACCGCTCCAGTAGCGCCGACAATTGCAACATTCACATTCTTCATCTATATCTTCCTTTCAATTATTAACAAGTACTATTAAGGAGAGTTAGTACTATCCTCGTCTCGTTAATTGTTATTGAACGAATTATAACATATTTTGCAGAATTTAAAAATCTATTATCATGCATTGTTATGAATTATCAGTAACGGCTGCAATTGCTTACTATCAATTGCGGATGCAACAGTAGCGGGTAGTAATGAGAAATCCGAAATTAAGGAGTTCGGTTTTTTTATGCAATCATCTTGACCGAATGGAATAAAGAACACATGTTTCATATTCAATAACTTCATAAGATTCATACCGTTAAGGCCTAGTGCATCATTAGTAGAAATACCAAGTACCACTGGTTTGCCATTACGCAATGTGGCTTTGGCCGCCATCAAAACAGGTGAGTCAGTAGCAGCATTAGCAAACCTACTCATAGAGTTACCTGTAAGCGGCGAAATCACCATGCAGTCAAGCGGATTGGATGGACCGAATGGTTCTGCTTCGACAATACTTGCCACTACCTTCTCGCCTGTCGCCTCTTCTATTCGTTTAATCCACTCCTCACCAGTACCAAAACGCGTGGCGGCATGAAGAACTGAATGTGTAATGATAGGAACGACAATCGCACCTTCTTTTTGCAGCGAAGCGATCATCGGAAGCAATTGGTCATATGTGCAATGCGAAGCCGTGATGCCTAATCCGATTCGTTTTCCTTTGAGCATTTAGTTCCCCTTTCGTCTATACTCATTCTCAAAACCGCGTCAACCAAAACAGCTGCCGCGTCCTCGGGAAAGTGCTTCCCGGGCAATTTGAGGTGTATGGTATAGTATTCAGAGGAATCTGCATGCTTTAGGCACCCGGGTGCTGAAGAGACATCAAAAATATGAACAGCACCACTTTGATTTGGATTGAGCCATTGTGCCGGTATAGTGTTCACCAAGTAACCATGAGTGAATCTTGTTGTTTCATCGAGCAGCAATGTGTTATAGCCTAATACTCCTGCTTCTGCTAGTTGCTCATCCGCACGGGCAACTATAGTGACAGTAGCCTGCAACTGATGCAACGTATGTGCAATCGCTTTTCCCACTCGACCAAATCCTGCAATGTAAAAATGCTTACCTGCAATCTGTCGTTTCGTTTGCTCATAAAAGACATGAACGAACGCTTCTGCAGTTAATTGAGCATTTCTCCAAATGAATTGCTCATTTTTCAGATAATTCGTATGCGAAATACCTTTCTTAGCAAGCTCTTGTCTCCAATCAGCTGAAGTATTACCGGAATAGACAGAAGAGCCTTCTTGCAAATAGTCGACGGGAATGCTTTGTTCCATTAACAATAAAGGTAGTAGAAGGTAGTCTGGCTTTGTATTCATCAGAGTGTTTTTTAACTGTTCATTAAACGTATCAGAACATACATACTCACTGTCAATCCCTGATTTTACTAATAGTTCATTCGCTATTCGTAGGCGTTGATCAGTCCCTACTACAAGCCATTTAGTCATACCCTTCTACTTCCTTTCTGTTCAATTCATGTGTTTTGCCAAATAAAATTCGGTCTTCTCCCACCAGTACAATTTCATGCCATGGAATATATTCAATAATATCCTGGTCTTTTTGACGAAAAAGTGTTTTCCCTAACTTCTTCCGAATTTCAAATCCAATGATCGCTCCTGTTTTGCGGTCGAACAGCAAGTCTGTTTCTGCCAAAAAGCCATATCTCATACCTTCTTCTACTTGAATCAGCTCTTTTTGTGCCAGTTCTGATAATCGCATGGAAGCCCTCCCTCATTTTAGATCTCTTTCATCATATGTATGAGAGGCCGGAAGTCGACTAGTTCTGCAGTTTTTTTAATTGTTGAATATTTGATTTAGGCGCGATAATGGATGTTGCACGATCACTTGCCAACATTTGCTGTCCAAGTCGATAGACACTTCGTTTTTCAACGCTTTCAATGTGTTTGACTACTTCATCAATTGTCTGATGTTTGCCAAGCACTAATTCATTGCGACCATTTCTATACATACGCGATTCAGAGCCTTCCAAACCAAGAACAAAGCTACCTTTAAGTTGCTCTTTAGCGTTTCGCAATTCTTTATCTGTTAGACCGTCATTTAGCACTTCAGCAATGACCTGGTCAATTGTACGATATGTCTCTTGAAAGTTTTCAGGAGAGGTTCCACAATAAATCACAAAGGATCCAGCATTTTTATACGCAGCATAATACGTATAGACAGAATACGCTAGTCCCCGGTTTTCTCGAACTTCCTGAAACAACCTAGAAGACATTGTTCCGCCGAGGATACTATCGAATAAGCTTAACTCGTAAATCTTATCGTGAGTTGAAGGCAAAGAAGGATAACCAAAACATACATGGGCTTGTTCAATATCTTTTGCTTTGATGATTTGTTGTGCCGTAAAGTTCGGCACACTTTCATCTATTATTGAAGCAGAAGCCTGTTGTTTACTTTGATAGCTTCCGAAGTTTGCTTCGATCAATTTGATTAAACGTTCATCATAGCTTCCTGCAATCGAAATAACCAAATTTTCAGGGCGGTAATGTTTCACCATGAATTCTTCGACCATTTCTTTCGTAAATGACTTAATCGTTTCAATCCGTCCTCCTACAGGCTTTCCAATTGCATCTTCAGGGAACATTCCCGCCCATAACCTTTCATCTACATCTTCATCGGGCATGTCTTCAACAGAGGATATTTCATCCAGAATGACAGATTTCTCTTTTTCCATCTCTTCTTCTTTGAATTGGGAATGGAAAAACATATCGGATAAAACTGTCAATGCGTACGAGGCGTGATGACTTAATACTGTAGTGTAATAGCATGTCATTTCTTTGGAAGTAAAGGCATTCAGATCGCCTCCAATCTGATCGAACTGCTCGGCAATCATTCGTGCACTTCGTGTATTGGTTCCCTTGAAAAGCATGTGTTCAATAAAGTGGGCAATACCTTCTTGTCCTTTTGTTTCATTTGCTGAACCTGCATGCACCCAGATCCCGATCGCAACAGACTGTAAATGTGGCATTTTTTCATGAATAATACGTACACCATTTGAACAATTATATTTTTGAATCATAGACTTCACTCCTTAAATAAAGTACAAAAAGCCTCCTTCGCCGCAACTTGTGCAGGAAGAGGCTTTTTTGACGGATTAATTAATTACTCTTTGCTAGCTTGTTCTTGTTTTTGCTCTTTTTCTTTTTCTTCTAGAATAACTACTTTTCGTGAAAGATTGACTCGACCTTGTCTGTCAATTTCAATTACTTTTACAAATAGCTCATCTTCTAATTTTAATACGTCTTCCACTTCTTTAGTACGTGCTTCCTGAATTTCAGAAATATGAAGCAAGCCATCTTTGCCTGGGAAGATTTCTAAGAATGCACCGAATTTCTCAATACGCTTAACTTTTGCTAAGTAGTACTCGCCTACTTTTGCTTCGCGTACAATATTTTCGATCATGTTCTTAGCTTTTTCGTTCATTTCAGAGTTTGGTGATGAAATATAAATCGTTCCATCTTGCTCTGTATCAATTTTAACTTGAGTTTCCTCAATAATTTTATTAATTACTTTTCCACCAGGTCCGATTACGTCACGAATCTTGTCCGGTTTGATATGGATTACTATAATTTTCGGAGCGTACGCAGATAATTCTTCACGAGTTGAAGAAATGGTAGTCAACATATGATTAAGAATTTTGATACGGCCGATTTTTGCTTGTGCTAGAGACTCTTCTAAAATCTGACGAGATAAACCGTCGATTTTGATATCCATTTGAAGCGCAGTAATACCATTGTTAGTACCAGCTACTTTAAAGTCCATATCGCCTAAGTGGTCTTCCATTCCTTGAATATCTGACAGAATAGAATAATCTTCATCTTTTTTAATCAATCCCATAGCAATTCCTGCTACTGGCGCCTTAAGTGGTACACCAGCATCCATCATAGCCATTGTAGAGGCACAGATTGACGCTTGTGAAGATGAACCATTAGACTCCAATACTTCTGCAACTAGACGCATTGTGTAAGGGAATTCCACTTCATCCGGTAGCATAGGCAGCAATGCCCGCTCTCCTAATGCACCGTGACCAATTTCACGACGGCCTGGACCACGAATCGGGCCTGTTTCACCGACACTGAAGTTCGGGAAGTTATAATGATGCATGAAGCGCTTCGATTCATCTGAACCTAAACCATCAATAATTTGATTTTCACCAAGCGCACCTAATGTACATACACTTAGTACTTGTGTTTGTCCACGTGTGAATAGTGAAGAACCGTGAGTGCGTGGCAATAGACCTGTTTCAGATGATAATGGACGGATTTCGTCAAGTCCACGGCCATCAGGACGAACTTTGTCGATTGTAATCAGTCGACGTACCTCATCTTTTACCATTTGCTCTAGAACAGCTTTCACTTGCTTAAATGTAGCTTCATCAGCTTCAGCTTCTGTGTAGTGCTCAAGAACAGCCGCTTTCACTTCGTTGATAGCTTCTTCACGCGCATGCTTTTCTTCAGTTTGAATTGCCGCTATTAGTTCATTTTCACAACGATCTTCTACTTCTTTACGAATGTCAGCATCCAGTTCAAATAATTCAATTTCGAACTTTGGTTTGCCAATTTCAGCTGTAATTTTTTCTTGGAATTCGACTAATTTCTTGATTTGATCGTGACCGAACATAATCGCTTCTAACATAATTTCTTCAGAAACCTCTTTAGCTCCTGCCTCTACCATGTTGATTGCATGTTTTGTTCCAGCAACAACTAAATCAATTTCCGATGTTTCAAGCTGACTCGGCGTAGGATTGACGATGAATTCTCCATCTATACGACCTACTTGAACGCCTGCGATTGGGCCATCAAACGGAATATCCGAGATAGATAAAGCCAAAGAAGAGCCGATCATTGCTGAAATCTCAGATGAACAATCCTGATCAACAGACATAACAAGTGAAATGACTTGCACATCGTTACGGAAGCCATCAGGGAATAAAGGTCTGATTGGACGGTCAATCAAGCGACTAGTCAATACTGCATTTTCTGAAGGACGTCCTTCCCGCTTGATAAATCCTCCTGGGATCTTACCAACCGAGTACATGCGTTCTTCATAATTTACTGTAAGTGGAAAGAAATCTAGAGGTTTTGGTTTCTTGGAAGCTGTAACCGTGGAAAGTACTGTTGTTTCGCCATACCGAACGAGCACCGCACCGTTAGCTTGCTTTGCAAGTTGGCCGGCTTCGATTGTAAGCGTACGTCCAGCCCAATCGAGTGTATAAACTTTTTTCTGTTCTGACATTGTAGAACTCCTCTCTATTGTAAACCTGTATACATCTAGTATGTAATTAGTAATAGTGTATCAAACGTGATACATGTATGCGAAATATTTTATCTTAATTCCATAGAAAAAAGCGGGCAAAGCCCGCTTCTCAGTCTTATTAACGGCGTAAGCCAAGTGATGCAATAAGATCACGGTAACGTTGAACGTTAGTTTCACGTAGATATCTCAATAGACGACGACGTGTACCAACCATTTTGTACAAACCACGACGTGAGTGGTGATCTTTCTTGTGAGTACGTAAGTGGCCGTTCAAGTTATTGATCTCTTCAGTAAGGATAGCAATCTGAACATCAGCCGATCCAGTATCATTTTCATGAGTCTTGAATTCGTTAATCAATTCAGCTTTGCGCTCTTGTGTAATAGCCATCCTTTTCACCTCCTAAATAAAAGTATCCCCGTCTCCCGAGCAAACGTTGGTGACTCGTGTTGCCAAGAAGAGGTTCGTGTATTGAACACTATTGTATCATATCACGGCATTATGTCAGTTGCAACAACCAACTAGTCACTTAATAAATCCTTTGCTGTCTGCTTGTCTTTTCCAATTTGTGTTTTTAAATCATCCAACGATTCAAATTTTTGTTCAGAACGTATACGATGCAACCATTCAATTGCCATTTTCTTTCCATAGAGATCTATATTGACGTCGAGCAGATGAACTTCAGCTGTAGGAATCCGGTGTTCTGGATCATGGAATGTTGGCTTTACGCCCATATTGCAAACACCTCGGTACCATGTATCTTCAATCAGGCAACGCACAGCATAGACACCATTAGCAGGTACTATATGTTCTTCAGCAGTTTGGATGTTAGCTGTAGGGAAACCTAACTGGCGGCCCCGTTTTTCTCCATGTATCACTTCGCCCGTTGTACGGAATGGACGACCGAGAAGTTCTGCTGCTGCTTCAACGTCACCCTTAGATAACAGTTGGCGAATTGCCGTCGAAGATACTTTATTGTCTTGATCAAAGGTGACTTTAGAAACGATCGTTGTTCCATACTTACCTTCCGATAGCTCTTGCATATCTTTCATCGTTCCCGAACCTTTTGAACCAAATGTAAAATCAAAGCCTGCAATAACATGCTTGACGCCAAGCTTTTTGATGAAGATGTCGATAAATCTTTGCGGTGAAAGACTAGCCAGTTCCCAATCAAAGCTGACAATGAAAAGCGTATCCACACCAAGAGATTCGAGTACTCTGATTTTTTCATCAATCGGTGTAATATAACCAACACTTTTCCCTGAAAATAGCTGTGACGGATGGGGATCGAATGTCATAACAGCTGTCTCGATTGATAAATCATCTGCAACTTTTTGTGCACTGCGAATGACTTCTTGATGTCCTTTATGTACACCGTCAAAAAATCCAATAGCTAACGAAGAAGCATCAAGTTGTCGAATATTTACCGAATCAGGATAACGTAATCTATAGATTTTCATTTCTATCTCTCCTTACTCACTAGCTAGCAACATTTTTTCTGGTTTCATTAAACCCGGCTTTGTTGGATGGTTTTGATAAATTGCCAGCACACGACCTTCGAACATCATCATGATGGAAGCGTGGTCAGTTAGCAATGGTACCGCAGGAAGCACTTGACCATTTCGTATGGATTCCAATGATGCCTCTTCGATTTCAAGGCGTGGAAAATCCGTCAATACGTCTTCGATAGGACGCAATATTGTTTGTACTTGATCTTGTTCCATCACTTGTGCCACTTCTGCTAGCGTTTTACAATGCGATTCATCAAAACTTCCTGAAACAGTACGGACTAATGAATCCATATGTGCTGGATATCCAAGAATTTCACCAATTTGCACAGCTAACGTCCGGATATAAGTTCCTTTACCACATTGCACTCTAATGGAAAATGTTACTTCTTCACCACTAAAAATTTGATCTCCATTTAATAATTCTATTTTATCGATCTGCACTTTACGAACTGGCCGTTCTACTTCGATGCCTTTACGTGCATATTCATACAAACGTCTGCCATTAACTTTTACTGCTGAATACATAGGTGGAATTTGTGTGATTTCTCCTGTTAACTGCTCCAAAGCGTCTATAATTTGGTTTCTTGTGAATTCCTTATGCGTCAAATCACTCGTTACGGTCTCACCTTGCGCGTCTTCAGTTTCCGTTGAGCGGCCTATAGATACCGTAGCAACATATTCTTTACCCGCATCCGTAATATAAGAAGCGACTTTCGTAGCTCTGCCTATACAGATAGGCAAGACACCTTCTACTTCAGGATCCAATGTACCTGTATGCCCCACTTTTTTTGTCCGTAATATCTTTCGAAGCTTAAAGACACAGTCATGCGACGTCATACCTTTCTCTTTCCACAAAGGCAGAATACCGTTCATCTTACCCCTTCTTCCTAAATTCATTCAGAAAAACTTGCTCTATGTAAGAAGGGAGGAAGTCATGCCGCCTACGCGACTATGAACTTCCTCCTCGTGTTTATTGTTCGTTTTCGTCATTTACTTTGCGGATCAAGCTTTCAATCCGGTTACCGTAAGCGACTGATTCATCAATTTCGAATTCGATTTCGGGTGTTTTGCGTAAACGGATTCTTTGACCAATTTCCGATCGAATGAAGCCTTTTGCTTTGGAGAGCCCAAGTAACGAATCTTCCTTTTCTTTATCTGTACCTAGAACAGAGATAAAAATTTTCGCTTGTTGTAAATCTCCAGTTACATCTACACCAGTCACCGTCACAAATCCGATACGTGGATCTTTTAGTTTTTGGCCGATAATGTCGCCCAATTCTTTCTTCATTTGCTCAGCTATACGATTAGCACGCACTGACATGGCAATTCACCTCGTTCTTTGCTCATAAGTAGTCTACTGTACACGTAGTCATTTCCCAATCAGGATTGGATTCAAACAGACGAATCGCACGTCTCACTTCTCGTTCTGCGGCATCTTTAGAGGATGCCACAGCGACTAAAGCGAATGTCGTACGTTGCCATAAATCCTGATGATCAATTTCTGCAACCGATACATTGTAGGAGTTTTTCACCCGATCCCTCATCCTATTCAAGACAGCCCGTTTATCCTTTAAAGAAGCCGCTGCTGGGATGTGGAAAGAACATTCAGCGTAAACAATCATACTCTTTTAATTTCTTCCATAACGTATGCTTCAATGATATCTCCTTCTTTGACATCATTGAATTTTTTAATTGTGATACCACACTCATAACCTTTTGCAACTTCTTTTGCATCATCTTTGAAACGTTTCAGTGTATCCAGTTCCCCTTCAAAGACTACAATATTATCGCGTAAAACACGAACGCCTGCGTCTCGTGTAATCTTACCGTCGATTACATAGCTTCCTGCTATCGTTCCGATCTTCGATACTTTAAAGGTTTCACGAACTTCCGCCTGACCTATTACCTTCTCCTCATACTCAGGATCAAGTAGGCCTGTCATAGCTGATTCGATTTCTTCAATTACTTTATATATGACACGGTGCAGACGAATGTCTACGCCTTCTGCTTCTGCAGCACGTTTTGCATTCGTATCTGGACGTACGTTAAATCCAATGACAATTGCGTTAGATGCAGCTGCTAAAGAAATATCGGACTCATTGATCGCACCCGCACCTGTGTGAATAATTTTGACATTAACGCCTTCTACTTCAATTTTCATAAGAGAAGAAGCCATTGCCTCAACCGCACCTTGTACATCTGCTTTAACAATTAAGTTCAATTCTTTCATTTCGCCCTGTTTCATTTGATCAAACAAGTTATCAAGTGTTACACGTGTTTTCTCCACACGCTGTTCTTGAAGTGCTTCTCCAGCACGTGTTTCACCGATTTGACGAGCAGTTTTTTCATCTTTAAAGACAACGAAACGATCTCCTGCAAATGGAACATCGCTCAACCCTGTAATTTCTACAGGGGTTGAAGGACCTGCTTCTTTTACGCGACGACCAAGGTCACTGACCATTGCCCGGACACGACCGTACGTATTTCCGACAACGATGGGATCTCCTACATGCAATGTACCATTTTGTACAAGCAATGTGGCTACAGAACCTTTCCCTTTGTCGAGCTGCGCTTCAATTACTGTACCTCTAGCTCTAATGGAAGGATCAGCTGTAAATTCGCCTACTTCAGCAATTAATAGAACCATTTCAAGTAACTGATCAATTCCTTCACCTTTTAGTGCGGAAATTGGCACAAAAATCGTATCGCCGCCCCAATCTTCTGCAACTAGGCCATGTTCAGTTAATTCTTGCATAACACGATCAGGATTCGCCGCAGGCTTATCCATTTTGTTAACCGCTACAATAATCGGAACTTCTGCTGCTTTCGCATGGTTGATCGCTTCAATTGTCTGTGGCATAACACCGTCATCTGCTGCTACAACTAGAATTGTCAAGTCTGTGACTTTGGCACCACGTGCTCTCATTGTTGTAAAAGCTTCGTGACCTGGTGTATCTAGGAATGTAATTTTCTTGCCACTAGCAGTAATTTGATACGCACCAATATGCTGCGTGATTCCGCCCGCTTCACCTTGTGTTACTTTAGTGTTGCGAATTGAGTCAAGCAACGTCGTTTTACCATGGTCAACGTGCCCCATAATGGTTACGACTGGCGGTCTTTCTGTTAATTCACCTGGCACTTCTTCTTCCTCTTCCGGATCTTCGAAGTAGATCTCCAAGTCTGTTACGTCAATACGGACCTCTTCCTCAACTTCAACATCGTACTCCGCACAAATTAACTCAATTGCATCTTTATCTAATTCCTGGTTAATGGTTGCCATTACACCAAGCATAAACAACTTTTTGATGATCTCAGAAGGTTCTTTACCTAATTTTTTAGCTAACTCTCCCACCGATAGTGACTCATAAAAAGTAATTTTATCCGGTAATGGTATTTCAACTTTTTGTACCGGTACTGCCGGACGGTATCTTCGACGCCCTTGGTTAATACCGCGTGCTGGTGGTCTTCCACCACGACCGCCGCCTGGACGTCCGCCTCCGCCAGCTGGACGAGGTGAACCTGCTCCTTGCCCTTGACGCGGTGACTGATTGCTACCTGTTTTCGGAGCTGAAGTAGATTGTCCTGAAGGACGATTTGAAGCTGGACGGTTAGTACCTTGTGCAGCAGTTGGTTTATTTGTATTACTTGGACGATCTGTTCTCTGGTTTGCCGGTTTGCTTGCTGGCTTAACAGTAGTTGCTTTCGCCTCAGGCTTTTTTAAATCTCCAAACTTTTCGTCTAATTTTGCAATAGATACTGGATCCAGTTCTTCCATATGGCTCTTTATTACAATATCACTTTTAATTAATTCAGCAGCAATATCTCTACTCGTTTTGCCTATTGATCTGGCATATTCATGTACTTTCATTTTCGTCATTAGCCCACCCCCGATTAAATTCATTGAGAAGCTCGGATAACTTTTTTGCAAACCCTTTATCTGTTAGTGCTAAGACGACTCGAGCTTCTTTTCCAATTGCATGCCCAAGTTCTTCACGGCTTCCAAATACATGCTTCTCAACGTTATACGTATTACATTTATTTGTTAATTTTTTTATTGTGTTCTTGGATGCATCACCTGATAAGATGACCAGATGCGCATCGCCAGACCGAACCGCCTGTACGACTAAATCTTCACCCGTTGCAATTTTACGTGCGCGAGCTGCCATACCAAGCAGTTGATAAATATTTGTCGGATCTTTTGTCATTTAATTGCCTCTCGACGAATTGCATGCAAAAGATCTTCGTAGACTTGCTCCGGTACTTTGACACCCAATTGATGCTCAATCGAGTGTTGCTTACGTGCTTTTTCTACGGCATCTTCCGTTTTAGAAACATATGTACCGCGGCCTGACTTCTTTCCTGTCAAATCTACGGATACTTCGCCTTCTTTCGTACGGACAATTCGAATCATTTCTTTTTTAGGTATCATGTCACCAGTCGCTGCACATTTACGCAAAGGGATCTTCCGATTGTTCGACATCAGCATGCAATCCTTTCCAAATCAATCTTCTTTGTCTTCATCTGCGTATAAATCAAAATCCTCAGCTGGTTCAGCTGGTGTTTCTTCTTCATACTCATAAGATTCCAAGAACTCAACTGCATCTGCATCTGCATCTGACTCTTCTACTGGAACAGCAAGAAATTCTTCGCGGGGATAGATCCCTAATTCTCTTGCATCCGTTTCACTCTTAATATCAATTTTCCAGCCCGTTAACTTAGCCGCCAACCTTGCATTTTGGCCTCTTTTACCGATTGCCAATGAAAGTTGATAATCCGGCACAACGACAGTAGTGGAGCGCTCTTCTTCATTTACTTGTACATCAATTACTTTTGAAGGACTCAAAGCATTCGCAACGAAGATTACTGGATCTTCAGACCACTCTACGATATCTACTTTTTCGCCATTCAATTCATTTGATATAGTTTGTACTCGTGCTCCTCTTGAACCTACACAAGAACCTACTGGATCTACTTCTTCGTTTGCTGTATAAACAGAGATTTTTGAGCGGTCTCCTGCTTCACGTGCGATCGATTTAATCTCTACTGTACCGTCATAAATTTCTGGTACCTCAAGTTCAAATAAGCGTCGTAATAGGCCAGGATGCGTTCTGGATACAAACACTTGCGGTCCACGCGCTGTTCTTTCGACTTTCGTAATGTATACTTTGATACGATCATGTGGTGCATATGACTCTGTTTGAATTTGTTCACTTGACGGTAACACCGCTTCTACTTTTCCTAATCCAACGAATAAGTTTTTCGGATCCATACGCTCTACGATTCCGTTGACGATGTCTTCTTCACGATCAATATATTCTTCATAGATTAAACCGCGTTCAGCTTCACGTACACGCTGTGTTACAACTTGCTTAGCAGTCTGGGCGGCAATTCGTCCAAAGTCACGCGGTGTGACTTCTTCTTCCACGATATCCGTAAGTTCATATACTGGATTAATGAGTTGTGCATCTTCTAAAGAAATTTGCAAACGCTCATCTTCTACTTCTTCTACTACGTCCTTACGTGAATAGACAGCCATAGTACCTTTGTTTAAGTTCAAGTCTACACGCACATTTTGTGCTTGGTTAAAGTTTCGTTTGTACGCTGTTACAAGCGCTGCTTCAATTGCATCGACTATTATGTCTCTTGAAATACCTTTTTGCTGTTCAAGAGCTGTCAGTGCCTCGAGTAGCTCACTACTCATGTTCATCACTCCTACATTCCAATTGTTATTGCTCTTGATTCTTCGCTCGCTAATGCAAGGCTAGGCAGTGTTTTATGCTTACTTTAAAAGTCTATTGCCAGTCTTGCGAGCGCAATTTTTGTTTTGTCAATTTCCACTAGTACTTTTCTCGTCTTGACCCGTATTTCCACTTTTGCATGGTCTGGTCCGTATCCGAGTAAATACCCCTCGAATTCTTTCATTCCATCAATTGGTTCATACGTTTTGATGAACACATATTGGCCTACGGCTTTTTCAAAATCTTCATCTTTTTTCAAAGGTCTTTCCGCTCCGGGAGAAGACACTTCAAGGAAGTAATTTTGCGGAATCGGGTCCACAATGTCTAGTTCCTCGCTTAGTTTATTACTGACAGCCGCACATTGATCGATGTCAATGTTACCTTCAGGCGTATCGATGTAGACGCGTAGAAACCAATCGCGACCCTCTTTCAAGAACTCAACATCAACCAGTTCAAGACCCAATTCTTCTACGATCGGTCTAGCTAACTGTTCGACTTCCTCTATAATTTTACTCAAATGGTATCCCTCCCGAAATTCAAAATAACAACAGAAAAGAGCGGGAAGCCCCACTCTTTTCCGCAAGACGTATAGCAAAAGTTGTTTTAATCGTATCACAAGGCCTTTTACAATGCAACTTAAGCAACCGTCACGAGCCCATTAGAATAGGGATAGTTGGTTCGCTTCAGGCATTCCTTCCATGCAACCGAGGTTATCCAGATATTCAACAACCGTTTTAGAAACCCGGCCTCTCTTCTGGAAGTCCTCTTTCGATAAAAACTCACCGTCTTTTCTCGCTTCAACAATCGTCTTCGCTACGTTAGTCCCTAGTGAAGGAATCGAGTTAAACGGCGGGATCAGTTTATTGTCTTCAATAAGAAACTGTGTCGCATCCGATTTATAGAGATCAGGTTTCGCAAATGTAAATCCTCGCTCAACCATTTCAAGTGCAATCTCTAAAACAACCACTAAGTTCTTTTCTTTTGGAGAAGCTTCCAATCCCTTAGCATTGATCTCTTTAACTTTCGCCCGAATACTTGCAGAACCTTTACACATCGTCATCAAGTCAAAGTCGGTTGCTCGTACGGTGAAGTACGTCGCATAATACATGATTGGATGATGTACTTTGAAGTACGCGATTCGTAGAGCCATCAATACGTATGCCGCGGCATGAGCTTTAGGGAACATGTATTTGATCTTCTTACACGATCCGATATACCAGCCCGGTACTTTATTCTCTTTCATCGCTTCTTCAAACTCAGGCGTCAACCCTTTACCTTTCCGCACAGATTCCATAATTTTAAATGCAAGAGAAGGTTCAAGTCCCTGATAGATCAAATAAACCATAATATCGTCACGACAGCCGATCACTTCTGACAGTTGACACGTTTTATTTTGGATTAATTCCTGTGCATTACCTAGCCAAACATCGGTGCCGTGTGACAGTCCGGATATCTGGATCAATTCGGAGAACGTAGACGGTTTCGTTTCTTCTAACATCTGTCGTACAAATCGCGTTCCGAATTCAGGCACACCAAGAGTTCCTGTTTTGCAGTCAATTTGTTCTTCTGTGACACCTAGAGAAGACGTACCACTAAACAACTCCATAACACCTTTATCGTCAGGAGGAATAGTCATCGCATCGATGCCTGATAAGTCTTCCAACATTTTAATCATTGTCGGATCATCATGACCTAGAATATCTAGTTTCAATAAATTATTATCGATGGAATGGAAATCAAAATGTGTGGTTTTCCAACTAGATTCAAGATCATTCGCCGGGAATTGAATTGGCGTAAAGTCAAAGATGTCCATTGTATCCGGCACAACAATGATACCGCCAGGGTGCTGCCCTGTATTCCGCTTCACGCCTGAGCAACCTTGTACAAGCCGGTCAATCTCTGCGCCACGCATTTGGATATCGTTATCATTCATATACCCTCGAACATATCCATATGCAGTTTTTTCAGCTACTGTTCCTATTGTTCCTGCCCGAAACACATAGTCTTCTCCGAACAGTTCTTTTGTATAGTTATGAGCATGCGCTTGATACTCACCACTAAAGTTCAAATCTATATCTGGAACCTTATCGCCGGCAAATCCAAGGAAAGTTTCGAACGGGATATCCTGTCCATCTTTTTTAAACATCGTCTGGCAATTCGGGCATTCCTTATCTGGCAAGTCATAACCTGAACCAACTGAACCATCATCAAAAAACTCATATGTCTTACATGACGGACAAACATAATGTGGTGGCAATGGATTCACTTCTGTGATTTCCATCATTGTGGCAACGAATGAAGAGCCGACAGACCCCCGCGAACCAACCAAGTAGCCATCATCCAATGATTTCTTTACTAGTTTATGCGAAATCAGATAAATAACTGAGAAGCCATTATCGATGATAGACGTTAATTCTTTTATTATTCGGGCTTCAACGATCTCTGGCAAGGTTTCACCGTATATTCGTTGTGCCATGGAATACGTTAGATCTCGTACTTCGTCTTCCGCACCTTCAATTGTTGGTGTATACAAGTCATCTTTAATAGGTTTCACATCACCTATACGATCTACAATTTTCAGAGGATTGTCTACTACAATTTCTTGCGCTACGTCTTCACCTAAAAACTCAAATTCTTTCAACATTTCATCTGTCGTACGGAAATGAACTTCAGGTAACGAGTGCCGATTCAATGGATTTGCCCCACCTTGTGAACGAACAAGTACTTTTCTATAGGTAGCGTCGGTTTCATCAAGATAGTGGACATTCCCTGTCGCACAAACTGGTAAACCGGTTTTCTTCCCAAGCTTAATCATCTTGCGCATAATATCCTCAAGGTTCCACTCATCTCGAATTAAATCGAGTTCGAGTAAATGCGAGTACACCGGCTTAGGATGGAGTTCCAAATAATCATAAAAACTCGCAATTTCTTCTACTTCTTCCATCGGTTTTTGCATTAATCCTTCGAATACTTCCCCTTTATCACAACCCGAACCGACTATTATTCCTTTTCGATATTTCACGAGTAACGAACGTGGTATACGGGGCACTCGATAGAAAAAGTCCATATGCGAAATTGACACGAGCTTGAATAGATTTTTCAGCCCTTCATCGTCTGTTGCAAGCAAAGTACAATGTGAAGGTCGTGAACGCTTATAGGCGTCTCCTTCACCGATATTCTTATTGAGATCATCAAGCCACTTGATGCCTTTTTCCTGTGCTTCTGATAGCAAGCGCAAAAATAGATGCGCAGTAGCTTCTGTATCGTAAATGGCACGGTGATGTTGCGTTAATTCAATATCGAATTTTTTAGCCAGCGTGTTCAAACGGTGGTTTCGCAATTCAGGATAAAGGAAACGAGAAAGCTCCAATGTATCGATGACTGGATAAGCAACTGTTTCTATTTTCGCACGTTTACATGAAGCATAAAAGAAGCCCATATCAAACGAAGCATTATGTGCAATCAACACTGCATCCCCGATAAATTCTATAAACTCTGCCATGACGTCTTCAACTTCTGGTGCGTTTTCTACCATGTCATCTGTAATGCCTGTCAGATTCGTCGTAACGGAAGACAACGGATGATGCGGGTTGGCAAAGCGTTCAAACCGGTCAACGATTTCTCCATCTTTCACTCGAACAGCTGCAAGCTCGATGATCGTGTCGTATACAGCTGACAAGCCTGTGGTCTCAACGTCAAATACAACATACGTATCCGTTTCAAGCAAACGGTGTTGCTCTTCATAGACAATCGGAACACCATCATCTACCAGATTGATTTCTAAACCAAACAACACTTTAATACCATGTTTTTTACCAGCGTTATAAGCGTCAGGGAAAGACTGAACGTTCGCATGATCTGTGATTGCAATCGCAGGATGTCCCCATTTAGCTGCTTGGGCAACTAATGATGAAGCGGAAACTACCGCATCCATTTGACTCATGGAAGTGTGTGCATGTAATTCCACACGTTTCCGTCCATCAGGCGCCTTGTCTTTACGTTCAATAGTAGGAATAACGGCAATATCTTGCGCCATCATGATTAAGTCCCTAACGAATGTATCGTTCTGTATACCGCCACGAGCTCGTACCCACATACCCTTTTTGAAAGATTTCATGATCTCCGCATCTTCATTATCACGTGAAAACATTTTGACTAATATGGAGTCCGTGTAGTCTGTTACTTTCAGTGTCAATAGTGAACGGCCACTCCGCAACTCCCGTACCTCTGCATCAAATACAAAGCCTTCAATAACCAAACGTCTTTCTTCATCTTGTATTTCATGGATTGGAATAATTGGCTCGCTAGCTTTGATCGGTGTACCAAGGGCCAATACTCTATCAGAATCACCTTGTTCACTTTTCATCGTTTCACGTTGTTGCAGCTGATGATACGCTTGCTTGGATAACAGATCTTCTTCTTGCTGTTTTTGAGAAAGAAACTGCTGGCGTTCTTCTGCTGCATTGTGATTTTCAACAATCGAAACCTCGAACATATACTTCGGAAAACCGAATTGCTGATATAGTGTCGATAATGTTTCCACATATTTATTTTTTAAAGTTTGACACTCCAAATCAGTTGAACAATTAAGTAATAATTTCTCGCCATGTACTTTGGGCTTTTGTTCCACTAGACATTGGCGCATAGGTGGAGATATATCTGCTAGCTCATCTATAATTAGCGGCCAATAATCCGTAATTAATTGTTCATTCACTTCATTTTTTCTTACTTCCATTTCAAGATGTACATTCGCTATAGCAGCAAATGATTCATGAACACGTTGTTGCATAATCTGGAATACCTCGATGGGTAACACTTCATCAAGTGTGATATTAAATTTCCACACTCTTGTTTTCTTCTGAACGGTTACACGGTTCAACTCTCCGTTTTGAAAATAGTTCATGAACTGATCATCTGTCAGTCCCGTCTGTTGCAGCAAAGTTAAAAACTTTTGGGCGGCATCCATTATATATTCCTCCGTTCTATCGCGAAAAAAAGGGAAGTACCGTTAACGGACTCCCCTTCTTGGATTAATCTGCACTAAAGAAGGATTGAAGCTTTTCCAACACTTCTTCCTTTTGCCAATCTATTGATTCACCACTGTGGCGGTACATGACTTCCACAATTCCCTCGTTAGCTCTCTTACCAATTATAATGCGGACTGGCAAACCGATCAAGTCAGCATCAGCGAATTTCACGCCCGCTCGTTCAGCACGATCGTCATACAACACATCGTATCGATAAGACTCTAGAACTGCATATAACTCATCAGCCAGCTGCGTTTGAACCTCATCCTTGACATTCATTGTAATCATATGAATATCGAATGGTGCTAAATGCTTCGGCCACTTCAAGCCTTTTTCATCATTGAACTGCTCGGCTATTGTAGCCAGTAAACGAGAGATTCCTAGGCTATAACTTCCCATAATGAAAGGCTTTGTTCTGCCATGTTCATTGAGGAATGTTCCTTTCATCTGCTCACTGAAAATGGTACCAAGTTTACGGAGATGACCTACACCTATTCCTTCAGTGAATTTGATCGTACCCATTCCGTCAGGAGAAGCATCTCCTTCTTGAACGAAACGGATATCCACATAATCATCAATGGCAAAATCACGTTCAGGATTGACGTTCAATAAGTGATAGTCGTCAATGTTTGCTCCTGCCACTACGTTGACCATTGCTTTGACTGCATGATCTGCATATACCCTTACACCAATCGGTAGTTTCACAGGACCGATCGAACCGGTATGACAGCCTAGTAATTCTTCAATTTGTTGTCCTGTTGCCAGCTCCATATGTTTTACGTTTAAAAAACGCTTTAATTTATATTCATTTACACAATGATCGCCTCGACATACTACCATGACAAAATCATTGTCCACTTTATACACCAATGATTTGATAATACGCTCAGGATTAACGGATAAAAATGAAGCAAGATCTTCAATAGTACGTTGATTCGGAGTGGAGATTTTTATCATCTCCAACTGTTTTTCTTTTGGTGTTTCGTAATCTACGTGAACTTCAGCAAACTCCATATTTGCAGCGTAGGAAGAACTATCGCTATATGCAATTCGGTCTTCACCGTTTTCAGTTAACGCTATGAACTCATGAGAACCTGTTCCACCATCCGATATAACCATGCGGAAATGCATACCGAGACGGGTTAACATATTGGTGTATGCTTGCATGACTTCCAAATACTTTTCATCCAAACTCTCTTCCGTTGAATGGAATGAGTAGGCGTCTTTTCTTATGAATTCTCTGCTATGAAGTAGACCAGCACGCGGTTTTATTTCGTCGCGAAATTTTGTTTTGATTTGAAATATGGTTAATGGTAACTTTTTATACGATCGTACTTCATCACGCAGTAAGTCAATGATCGCTTCTTCATCACTCGAACTCAATGCCAATTGATTGGTCTGTCTGTCAGCGACATGGAACATTTCCTTACCGTATGAATCCCACCGTTCGGTTTCTTTTAGAATACTCGAGCTTTGCAATGCTGGTAAAGAAATTTCTATACCTTCTATAGCTTCCATTTCTTGACGGATTATCGCTTCAATTTTTCTGAATACTCTTTGTGCAAGAGTTAAATATGTGTAAACACCATTGGCATTCTGTCGGATATAACCTGCGCGCAACAACAATTGATGTGAACGCATCTCTATATCGGATGGATTTTCACGCATTGTGGGTATAAATGTTTTCGATTGTTTCATCATATACATCCACCTTTTTTAGAAGAAAAATCGTTGTATATCATTCCATGTCACAACAAGCATCAAAACCATTAATAACATGATACCTACAAAATGCACCATGCCTTCTTTTTGTTTATCAATCGGTTTACCCCGTAAGCCTTCAAACAGGAAGAACAACAGCCTTCCGCCGTCTAACGCAGGCAATGGCAGTAAGTTCATGATCCCTAGATTAATACTTAGCACAGCGCCCCAATTCATTAAATTGAAAATGCCGTGTTGAGCGACCTCTTCTGTCGCTTTATAGATACCTACAGGACCAGACAACGCGTCTATTGTGAACTGACCTGTAACTAGCATACCTAATAATTCAAAGATCTTCACAGTCCACGTGTATGTTTGTTCGGCACCGAACACTATCGATTTAATGAATCCTTTTTCCAATGGACTTGAATACATCACACCAATTTGACCGAATTCCTGTCCGGCATCTTCCACTGTATCAGGTACTACGTCTAAAATTACTTGCTTACCTGCTCGATCGACTTCTATAGACATCGGAACTCCAGCACTTTTTTGAATCGCTTCAGAAAACTTCAGCCAAGAATCAATTGACTTACCGTCAACTGCTGTGACTAAGTCATCTTTTTTCATTCCAGCCATCTCTGCAGGCGTATCCGGTTTCACTTCTGAGATAATCGGTTCATTGGTTGGTACGCCATTCATTAACCCAAGAGCTAGGAATATGAAAAATGCCAATATGAAATTGAACAGCGGTCCTGCAAATATTGCCAACGCCCTGCTCCCCAATGACTTGGATTCAAACTGACGATCGTAGGGAGCAATTAATGTCTCTTGCCCTTTTTCGATAATCATAGCCGTTCTGGAGATTTTTAGATGAACCAATTGTCCATCTTCATCATATCCTTCAATATATAATTCTTTGTCCAGATCCGACTTCTCTACTTCCACGTTTAAAATATTCGGATTGGAAACATTTCGATTCAAGTAAATCTTTTCTATTTCGTCTTGAGCATTCAATAATAAACCTACGCGGTAACCTGGCTGTAATTCGACTGTATCGAAATCTTCACCAGCCATCCGTACATATCCTCCTAAAGGTAACAGGCGGATTGTGTATTGCGTTTCACCTTTACGAACGGCTAAAATTTTAGGTCCCATTCCGATAGCGAACTCTCGAACCATGATGCCAGCCTTCTTAGCAAACAAGAAATGACCAAACTCATGAAATGCTACAAGTGTCCCGAATATTACTATAAACGCAATAACCGTTTCCATTCAGTAACCACCTTCACCGGCTGTAACAGCCTGAAATTAATCTTTATACTTAACTATACCATAGACTCTTTTTCGCGTATCGCGATCTGTCTCCAAAATTTCTTCCAAATTAGGATTTTGAATAGTTTGATGTTGCTGCATCATCTGTTCAATAATTTCTTCGATTTGCATGAAGGAAATATGACCTTCCATGAACAGTTGAACCGCCACTTCATTGGCCGCATTCATCGCTGTAGGCATAGTGCCCCCTTCCCTACCTGCATCATATGCAAGTGACAAGGCTTTAAATCGTTCATAATCCATTTTTTCAAAATGTAATTTGCCGATTTCATCAAGACGAAGACGTTTAGCATCAGCCATTGGAATACGATCCGGATATGTTAGTGCGTATTGAATCGGAACACGCATATCAGGTGAACCTAGTTGTGCCATGACGCTTGTATCTTCAAATTCCACCATCGAGTGGATAATACTTTCTTTATGTAGTAGACATTCTATCTGATCATATGGCATCGCAAATAAATGATGTGCTTCTATCACTTCTAACCCTTTGTTCATCATCGTTGCCGAATCAATAGTTAATTTATTACCCATCGACCAGTTGGGATGGGCGAGTGCTTGTACCACTGTAACGTTCTGAAGTTGATCTCGCGTATAGTCCCTAAAACTCCCACCGGATGCTGTTAATATCAAGTTTGTGATACGTTTCTGATTCTCACCATTTAATGACTGGAATAATGCAGAGTGTTCACTGTCTACTGGAACAAGCGGAACGTTATAACGTTGTGCCGCTTCCATGACTAAATTCCCTGCAGCTACCAGCGTTTCTTTATTAGCAATAGCAATCGTCATGCCGGCTTTAATCGCAGCGAGTGTCGGTCTCAGTCCTACACTGCCGATGACCGAGTTCAGCAAAATGTCTGCTTCCATTCCAACCGCCGCTTCAATAAGTCCTTCGTCGCCATGAACAAATTGAACTTCAGGAAACTCATTTTGTAAGCGGACAGCGTCAGCTTCTTTCAAAACAGAAACTAATTTCGGATGAAATCTTGTAATGATTTCACTTACTTTTTGAATGTTTCTTCCTGCCGACATTGCCGTTAACTCAAAGCGATCAGGATGAGCCGCAATAATGCTTAATGTCTGAGTACCTATAGAACCCGTAGCACCAAGCAAATTGATTTTCTTCATATTATGAACTTCCTTTCCATTATCCTATGAATTGAACAAAATGAAGCAATGGGAGTACAAATAGTAAGCTGTCAAATCGGTCCATAATACCACCATGACCAGGCAACAACTTTCCTGAATCTTTTACGTTATAGAAACGTTTCAGTGCAGATTCAACTAAGTCTCCCATTTGACCTACAATGGATGCCACTATAGTTATGATAATGAATGACACGTATGACGTAGCGATAGGGTAAAACATATTAAAAATTAGCGTAATCACGATCGCAGAGATTATCCCCCCAATAAATCCTTCAATCGTTTTATTAGGTGAGATATCCGGCCAGAGTTTTCGTTTACCAATTTTACGTCCGACAAAATACGCACCCGAATCTGTTGACCAGATGATAAGTAACGCATAGCCTATGTACTCTAAACCAAATAAACGAGTTTCAATTAAATAATAGAATCCAATACCAACATACAAGGCACTAATTGCACTGAAAGCAATATCTTCGAATGTCCATTTATTTTTCATTACTACAGTATAAACCAATAACAATAATATCAATACATAGATCATTTCAAGTTTCTCTAATCTCATAGCGCTTTCTACCTGTTCTGTCCATCTAGATGGAAGTAAAATGACGAGTAGTAGTAACCAAGAGATAAATCCACCGACAGAAAAAATGGACATATTACGCATGCGTAGTAGTTCGTATAAGCCAATCGTAGATATTGCAAAAATCATCATAATAAATGGCAATCCACCGACGATAATTAACGGCACAAAAAATGCAAGAGCTACAATTGCGGTGATGATTCTTTGCTTCATCTTTTCTGATCTCCTTCCAAGCTTCCAAAGCGTCGATCCCTTTTTTGGAAAACTTCAATTGCCTGTAAAAAGCAGTCTTCATCGTAATCTGGCCATAATACATCCGTGAAAATGAATTCTGCATAGGCTAGTTGCCATAGCATAAAATTAGACAGACGCACTTCGCCGCTTGTGCGAATCAGTAAGTCGGGGTCTGGTAAGTGCGCGGTCATTAGTTTGGAACCAATGGAACTTTCATTCACTTCATCCACTTTTAATGTTCCAGCAGCCACTTCTTCTGCCAATTCTTTCATTGCATGAACTAGTTCCACTCTACTTCCATAATTCATCGCAAAATTCAAAACTAAACCTTTGTTATCTTTAGTTTGCTCTATTGCTTTCATAATCGCATTCTTTGTATGACTCGGAAGTGCATCCATATCTCCTATCATCTCTACTTTGATACCTTTTTCCATTAGCTCAGGTAAATACGTATTGAGGAACTCGCCCGGAAGATTCATCAAAAAGTCAATTTCTATCCTAGGCCTCTTCCAGTTTTCAGTAGAAAACGCGTAAAGAGTGAGTGCTTTCACACCCATAGCGTTTGCAAAATTGGTGATCTGACGAACAGTCTTCATTCCTTCGTGATGACCAGCAATTCGTGGCATTTTACGTTGCTTCGCCCATCTTCCGTTTCCATCCATGATAATCGCCACATGGTTAGGAATTTGTCTATTTTTAACAGCTTCCATCCGTTCGTCTAACAACTGAATGTCTGCCGTTTTTTTTCGCATTAGTTTTTTAAGCATAGCGTTCCCCCACTTGGCTCTATTCGGATACTCCTACTGACTATCCTACCAAATTGCATGGTAAATAGCATGCAAAAGAAAGAAAAGAGCGTCCTAAAAGTAGGACGCTCCTCCTTATAGAAAGTTCTGTACTCAGATTTCCAAGATTTCGTTTTCTTTATCTTTTGCTGTTTGATCGATCTTTTCGATAAACTCATCCGTCAGCTTTTGTACTTGTTCGTTATAACGGCGTAACTCATCTTCAGTAATTTCTGCATCTTTTTCAAGTTTCTTCAAGTCTTCATTGCTGTCGCGGCGGACATTTCTTATCGCTACTTTTGCATCTTCCGCTTCACGTTTTACATCTTTCACCAATTCTTTACGGCGTTCTTCTGTAAGTGCAGGTACAGCAAGACGAATAACTGATCCATCGCTAGAAGGCGTAATACCGATATCTGATTTCATGATAGCCTTTTCGATTTCACTGATTGTAGTCTTATCATATGGTTGAACGACTAACAAACGTGGCTCAGGCACCGAGATTCCAGCCATTTGATTTAGTGGCGTAGGAGCTCCGTAATATATAACGGAAATTCTGTCTAATAAGCTCGCGTTAGCTCTTCCAGCACGGATAGATGCCAATTGTCTTGAATAGGCGCTATGTGCTTTATCCATACGTTCTTTCGTCTGATTCATCACTTCTTTTGTCATTGCTTATTCCTCCTGACGACCGTCCCGATTTCATCACCAAGTACGGCTTTTTTAATATTACCATTATCCATAATTGAGAATACTACGAGTGGGATATCATTGTCCATACATAGAGTCGAAGCAGTCGAATCCATTACTTCAAGCCCTTGACTTATCACTTCAAGATAGGACAGTTCTAAGTATTTTGTAGCTGTTGAATCTTTCATCGGATCGGCCGAATACACACCGTCTACGTTGTTCTTCGCCATTAAAATGACATCCGCTTCGATTTCAGCAGCACGTAAAGCGGCTGTTGTATCTGTAGAAAAATAAGGGTTACCAGTTCCTGCTGCAAATATTACGACACGCTTTTTTTCTAGATGACGAATTGCTTTCCGGCGTATGTAAGGTTCAGCAACTTGTCTCATGTCAATAGAAGACATAACTCGAGTTTCTGTTCCTAGTTTTTCAAGAGCATCTTGAAGAGCAAGAGAGTTCATAACCGTTGCAAGCATTCCCATGTAGTCAGCTGTTGTACGGTCCATTCCCATTTCACTTCCGACTTTCCCTCGCCAAATGTTACCGCCACCTACTACTACTGCTACTTCTACACCAAGCTCTACTAACTCTTCCACTTGGCTTGCAACCGATTTAACAACCTCCGGAGACAATCCGTAGCCTTGTTCTCCAGCTAATGCTTCTCCACTCAATTTTAACACGATGCGTTTATATATTGGAATACTCATGTTGGCCCTCCTGCAATTTCCTATTCTCAAAAAAGAGGAACACATGATGGATGTGCCCCTCTGTACGATTGGATTATACTTAGTTACCTTTTACTTGGCTCATTACTTCGTCAGCAAAGTTATCTTCACGCTTTTCAATACCTTCGCCTACTTCATAACGAATGAACTCTACTAATGTTCCGCCAGTTGTCTTCACGAAATCGCGAACCTTTTGATCAGAATTCTTAACGAAAGCTTGATCTAAGACACAGATTTCCTCGAAGTATTTACCTAGGCGTCCTTCTACCATTTTCGCTACGATGTTTTCTGGCTTGCCTTCATTCAAAGCTTGCTCAGTCAAAATGTTACGCTCTTTTTCCACTTCGTCAGCAGATACTTCGTCGCGTGAAATGTATTTCGGGTTCATTGCTGCGATATGCATTGCTACATCTTTCGCTGCATCAGAATCTGTTGAACCTTCAAGAACAGTCAACACTGCAATTCGCCCACCCATGTGTAGGTATGGACCGAAAGCATCTTGATCTGTCTTCTCACGGATTTCAAAACGACGAAGAGTAATTTTCTCTCCGATTTTAGCTACTGCGTTTGAAATATGTTCAGACACAGTTAAACCATTTTCTAATTTCGCTACGTTAGCTTCTTCTACTGAAGCAGGTTTTGTAGCAAGTAAGAACTCAGAAATTTCCTTAACAAGTGTTTGGAAGCCTTCGTTTTTCGCTACGAAGTCTGTCTCAGCATTCACTTCAAGAATAACTGCTTCGTTACCTTGAATTAAAATATTTGCGACACCTTCAGCTGCAATACGATCCGCTTTCTTCGCTGCACTTGAAAGACCTTTCTCACGCATATATTCCATTGCTGCGTCCATATCTCCATCTACTTTAGTCAATGCTTTTTTGCAGTCCATCATACCTGCGCCTGTTTTTTCACGAAGTTCTTTAACCATTTGGGCTGTAATTGTTGCCATTTGACAATTCCTCCTATTAAATATCATTTAAAGTTGCTTATTGCTTTAAAAAGAGACGATAAGGGGTACGCCACTTATCGTCTCATCATTTACTCATTTCAGTCTGCAGTAACAGTTGCTGTTTCGTTTACTGTTTCAGCTACTTCGTCGTCTTCACCTTGACGGGATTCAATCAAAGCATCTGCCATTTTGCTTGTAAGTAAACGTACTGCGCGGATTGCATCGTCGTTCGCAGGAATGACATAATCGATTTCGTCCGGATCACAGTTAGTATCAACGATTCCAACGAGTGGAATATTCAATTTGATTGCTTCAGCTACCGCGATACGCTCTTTACGTGGATCCACGATAAAGATTACATCTGGCAAGCCTTTCATGTCACGGATACCGCCTAGGAATTTCACAAGACGTTCGTGTTCTTTATTTAATTGAGAAACTTCTTTTTTAGGAAGTACGTCAAACGTGCCATCCTCTTCCATTTTCTCAATAGCTTTCATACGTGCTACACGCTTTTGAATAGTACCGAAGTTAGTCAATGTTCCACCCAACCAACGTTGGTTAATGTAGTACATTCCAGCACGCTCTGCTTCTTCTTTGATAGCTTCTTGTGCTTGTTTCTTCGTACCTACGAAAAGAACTTTACCACCATCAGCACCGACTTGGCGCATGAAGTTGTAAGCTTCCTCCAATTTTTTGACCGTTTTTTGAAGGTCGATGATGTAGATGCCGTTACGCTCCACGAAGATATATTTCTTCATTTTTGGGTTCCAACGACGTGTTTGGTGTCCGAAATGTACACCAGCTTCTAGCAATTGTTTCATTGAGATTACTGACATGTTTAATTCCTCCTATTGGTTTTTTTATCCTCCGCGTACTTCCAGCGAATAAGTGACCATAATGGCACCCACTCATTCATCCGCACGCGTGTGTAGTAATACCATCTATTAAATTAACACAATCCTACGTTGTTTGCAACTACTGTGTTTAATTTCACTCAAACTTTAACAACAATTCGATTTCTGTCTTACCTTTTTTCAACTCTCTTGCAATATCCACTATTGATGTACCTTCCGCATAAAGCTGTTTCGCTTTCTGTCTATCGTCAAGTGGTTTAGGTTGAATTACTGGTTTCGTTTCTATTTCATTCTTTTCGATTTCAAGCGTCTTCTGATAAGAACGTAAAGCAAATTGTACAGGAACCGGATGTGGCTTCGGTTGTGGATCAGGCACTTCAAAACCTTCTGATACTGACTGCTCTTTTGGCGCTAAGTTTGAAGTGTGTTTCATTTGATATTCCGTTCGTTGATTCAGTTCATGAATCAAACGATCGTTTTCTTCTTTGATTTCTCCTAAGTAAGCTAATACGGATTGATCCATTTCTTTCATAAGCTGTTGTTGCTTTTTCTCCAGATTATTGAATTTCAATATTTTTAAGTACAGCAATGTCATGACCATAAATCCAATGATTTGTAAGATGAATAAGAGAGCTAGTAAAATCCCCATGATATTACCCACTATAATCAACAAACGAACCTTTAAACGGATGCTTGGCTTGCTGCTGTTCTTTCTCTATTTTTTCTAGATGTCGTTGAGACTCATCGTCAGGTTGCCGATCATCTCCATCCAACTTTGCATATGGATCAGATTTCATAACCGTTTCTCGACTTTTTAGCGTTTGCTTTTCTGTTTGCATATTGGCAACGTCCTGAGCAAGTTGAGACTGTTGCTGCTTTTGCTCCGCTATTTTACCTGCCTCAAATGTTTTAGGGATAGCAATTTGAAGTTCGATAGCTTTCAAACTCATAAAATCCCTCCATCCGTAATTTCATCCGCTAGTAGCGACCGTAACTTAAATAATGCTTTTGAATGTATTTGTGAGATCCTAGACGTAGAGAGACTTAATATTTCTCCGATTTCCGTCAGCGTCATGTCTTCTTGATAAAACAAACTAAGTACCAATTGTTCATTTTCATTTAGCTCTTTGATTTTCATTATCAATTCTTCAATCAATTCACCTTTAACGGCTTGTTGTTCTGGTGTTTTCGTTTGTTCGTCCTGCAATACAAAAGTCTGGTCTTGGTCATCGTCATCATTCATTTTTTCATCAATGGACAGTACATTGGCAAAATACTGCTCATGCACAGTTTGATAGACTTGATCAGTTGTAATACCTAAATGATCTGCTACTTCTTCAGGAGTCACCGTTCGCAAGTAGGTTTGTTCGAGCTTACTAATTTCATCATCCATTTTTTTAGTTTTTTCTCTCGAAGAGCGTGATAACCAATCTTCTTTTCGCAAACCGTCTATAATTGTACCTCGAATCCGAAATGATGCATATGTGTCAAATTTCAAGTCACGCGATGGGTCAAATTTTGTTAATGCATCGAAAAGCCCTTGGTAGCCAAGAGATTTGATTTCATCACGCGATACGTTTTTCGGCAGTCCAGCACTGATTCGTTGAACATGATAATTCACAAGCGGTGTATACATTCGAACTAACGTATCACCTGCATCAGGATCACGGTTTTCAATCCATAACTTCCACTGATGCCGTTCAGTTACATCTTGATTTGTCATCGAATTCACGCCTTTCCCGTCAGGTTCCTTCTACCGATTTTATCTCTTTATGTATAAGTATAACAAATTACAATAGATAAAGGCGACTAATGCATTAGCCGCCATCGTTCATACTGTTAAATTTCCTGCGTTCCAGCATTGACGGTGCGAATATACAGGGTACTCGTATCTGGATCGAATTCAATTGTACGACCACTCGATCCACCAGTATCTTCTGCAACAATTGGGATCGAATATCTTTTTAATTCTTTTTTTACCGCTTCTACATTACGCGGACCGATACGGATTGTATCATTTGAACCGAACTGAAACATTTGCGCACCGCCAGCAATTTTCGCTTTAATACTGAAAGGTCTAACTCCTTCTGATTTTAATAACTCCAACATAGCGTGGATGCCCGTATCTGCGAATTTCGCCACGTTCAGTTTTGTCGATTTACCCAACTCACTGTCAGGTAACATGACATGAACCATGCCTGCTATTTTCTTCGAAGAATCATACAGTACTACACCAACACACGATCCCAGTCCTGATGTGCGAATCGTTTGAGGAGATTTTGCAATGTTCATATCTGCAATCCCTACACGCACTACTGTTTGAACGCTTGCCATCTATAAGACACCCAACGAACTGAATATCGTGCGATAAGACGGCGGATCGGGTAACAAAAAGAAGTGGCCAGCTAAGCTCGAAACACCTTGTTTCCCTGCTTGTAAAATTTCCGTCTCAATGACGATGACTTCATCACTGTATTGAGATACTTCGATCAGGCCAAAGCTCACAATAGCACCCACCATATCTATACTTAATGAAGGTACGGTTGGATAGATGTTTAATGAAGTAAAATCAGAAAGCGCGGATAGGTAAGAACCTGACAGGATGTTTCCCAACTCTTGTAACGCAGAAGCTCCCATACCCAAATCCTCTACATCGGTAAATGTAAACGCTACGTCCCCTGTCAATTTGCGAATAAATTGTGTAGCCGATTCAATAGTCAGTACGAAAAACATCGTGCCGGTCAAATCTCCATCGATACGGAGAAAAATACCCGCCACTACTTTTTCCGTACCACCGGCTAAATCAAACATTTCATCAAATGTAACCAGTTCAACTTTAGGTACACGCATGTCAATTTTCTGACCTAGCAACTGAGATAGTGACGTTGCAGCGTGTGCTGCTCCAATATTCCCAATTTCCTTTAAGACATCCAGGTGCATTTCGGTGATGTCGTTTTTAGAATTCATCCGCATTCCCCTTCTTGATCGGTTGTAGGACTTTTTCCAAATTCAGCATGACCAACAAACGCTTCCCTACTTTCGCCACGCCTGAAATGAATTCGGACTCCACAGATCCCACTACTTCCGGTTGAGGGCCTATTGCACTTATCGGAACATCCATCACGTCATTCGCATCATCTACAATTAACCCGACTTCTGAACCCGCATGCGAAACGATAATAATGCAACTCGTCTCATCAAACTCTTTATATTCCATATCAAACCGTTCACGTAAGTCCACTACTGGCGTCACTACCCCACGTAAATTTAACACTCCTTTGACATAAGAAGGCATACGGGGAACACGTGTAATCGATAGTGACTTCTCAATGGATTCTACTACGTCAAGGCCAATTGCATATTCTTTATTCATCAATTGGAAGACGATCACTTTCATGTCGCTTACTTCTGTTGCTTTTGTCATGTCTCCACCTCGATTATTTAATCAATGCATTACAGTCAATTATTAATGCTACTTGACCATTTCCTAAAATCGTAGCACCAGATATCGCAAAGACACTCTGTAAATATTCGCCGAGTGATTTCAGTACAATTTCCTGTTGGCCAATAAATGAATCTACGACTAACCCAGCTAAACTTTCACCCTTACGAACAATTACAATCGATTGGAACTCATCTTCATCATTACTTCTATTCTTCATTTCAAATATATCTTTTAAGTCCACCAACGGCACAATTGTTCCACGGAAATCGATTACTGGCTGATTGTGGGCATTTAAGATATCTGCCTTTTGAATAATGGCAGTTTCAATTATGGACGACAAAGGGATAGCATAAATTTCTTTATCCAACTCTACTAACATTACCGAAATAATAGATAGAGTCAGAGGTAACTGCACCTGGAATAACGAACCTTTTCCTTCAGTGGAATCAATAGAAATATGTCCGCCAAGAGATTCGATTGTGTTTTTCACTACATCTAGACCGACACCTCGACCTGATACATCCGTAATGGAAGCCGCAGTTGAAAACCCTGAAGCTAATATCAATTCGGCTACTTGTTTATTCGTCAATGAATCGGCAGCTTCCGGACTAACAATACCCCGTTCAATTGCTTTACCTACCACGCGTTCACGGTTTACACCCGCTCCATCATCTTCGAGCTCGATAAATACATGGTTACCCGAATGATAGGCACGTAATGTTACAGTTCCAATTTCTGGCTTGCCATTCGCAATCCGTTCTTCTGGCATTTCGATGCCGTGATCCAGAGCATTCCGAATCAAATGAACGAGTGGATCTCCAATTTCATCAATTACGGTACGATCCAACTCTGTCTCAGCTCCGATAATTTCCAAATCGATTTTCTTATTGAGGTCACGTGCTAATTGCCGAACCATTTTTGGAAATCTATTGAAGACTGTTTCGACAGGTACCATTCGCATATTTAAAATAATGTTTTGTAAGTCACCTGATACCCGTGTCATTCTTTCTACGGATTCATTCAATTCAGGGTTATGCAATTCACTGGCAATCGACTGAAGGCGACCACGGTCAATGACAAGCTCTTCAAATAAGTTCATCAAAATATCGAGTCGATCAATATTTACCCGGATGGTTTTATTGGAATTGGAAGATGTCACCTTTTTAGTTTTAATAGTTTCCTTAGGTGCTTCTTTAGTTGTTATAGCTTTAGCAACAGGCATACTGGTTGTATCTATAACTTCCAGTTCAGCTTCACTATTATTCAATGGGGCTTGCTTATATTTCTGCACATACTCATCTGTGATGTGTGTAATATGTACATCTTCTATTTCAGAAACTTTCAGTACTTTTGCCTTTAAATCTTCGGCGTCTTCTTGAGTCAATAACACAATCGTAAACTTCTGATCGAAATCCTCATTTTCTAATTGTTCTACTGTAGGAATCGTTTTGATAACTTCGCCTGACTTTTCCAAGATTTCAAATGTCATGAATACCCGAGCTACTTTCAACAAGCAATCATCACGTAGTGTAACTGTGATCTCTAATGCATTAAAGCCTTGCTCAGCAGATTGAGAAATAACCGTCAACTCAAACTCATCATAATGAATGCCTGTCGAAGTTACGACTTCAATTAAAGCTTCCTCAGTTGTTGCTGCAGGTTCAGTTGCTAAATCAAGTGGTTGTCCAGCTTCAATCCGATTAAGAGTGTCCACTAACTTACTGACATCTTTTTTTCCGTCACCACCTGATTCGATGTCTTGTACCATTAGTTCGAGATCATCGACTGCTTCAAATACCACATCTAAAATTTCTGTTGTAACACTGATCTTCGAGTTTCGAATTGCATCTAGGACATTCTCCATTTTATGTGTTAAATTTGCAATGTCCTCATATCCCATTGTCGCTGACATTCCTTTAAGCGTATGTGCCGCTCTAAAAACTTCATTGACAATTGCCAGATCATCTGGATTATTCTCTAGTGCCAGCAACTGTTCGCTACAAGCTTGCAAGTGTTCTTTACTCTCTTCGATGAACATGTCCAAATACTGACTTACATCCATTGTAAAGCCCCCTAGTTACTTCAAATTTCCAATTATTGCTTTGGCGATCTGTTGTACATCTTTAATTTCGTCGCAAAGACCAGCATCAATTATCGCTTTGGGCATTCCATATACAACGGACGTGTTTTTGGATTCCGCTATAGTAATCGTCTTACATGAAGCACGTAATAATTCCATACCTTCTTTGCCGTCATATCCCATGCCTGTCATGATCGCCGTAATATATTCTAGTTCTTTATGTGTTGATGCTGATTCTAATAACACGTTTACTGCAGGGCGATGTCCAGAACGCGGCGCTTCGTCCCCGTCCAAAACAACTTGATAACCCTTTCCAAATTTTTCAAACTTCAAATGCAAGCCGCCTGGCGCGATATAAGCTGTCCCATTTTCGATCGGTTCTCCGTGTTCAGCTTCTTTAACTGTAATCTCACTCAGACCATTCAGTCGTTCGGCCAAAGATTTAGTAAATCCAGGTGGCATATGCTGGACAATTAGAATTGGATATGGAAATTCTGCTGGAAACCTTGTAATAACTTCTTGCAAGGCCCTTGGTCCACCTGTCGATGTGCCTATTATAACAAACTTCTTAGCAATAAGTGTCTTTTTTTAGGTATGTTTACTGTTTTCACAGGAATTATTGGAGCTTTTCTGCTTTCTTTCTCTATGTTTTGTCTACCTGTCGTTGCTGTATGACGCTTTTGTATTGGTGTTATTTGTCGCGTCAATGTTTGAATGACTACATTTGATGCCGCAAATACTTTCTCCACAATTTCTTTTTCGATCTCATGAAGATTTAATGAAATAGCACCACCAGGTTTTGCTATCACGTCGACAGCTCCGTATTCTATCGCCAGAACTGCATTTTCTGTATTATGTTTTGTCGTACTTGATAATATCACTACAGGGATCGGCATTTGATCCATAATGAACTTTAGAGCTTCCAGTCCATTCATTACAGGCATTTCAATGTCCATCGTAATGACATCGGGCTGAAGATCACGTACTTTTTCCACTGCGTCTTTGCCATTTCTAGCAATGCCGATCACTTCCATCATAGGGTGTTTATTCAACATGTCAGAAATTAACTTCCGCATAAAAGCCGAGTCATCTACAACGAGAACTCGTTTTTTCTTTGTGATGATCAAACTACACACGCCCCTTCAGAAAAACACCTTTAATTTTATCTAAGAATCCAGAGGTTTCAATAGAGGTGCACGGTTTGTTGCCGTGAATAAATGTGTCCGCAATCGCTAGCATTCGCTTGCTAACTTTTGCATTAGGATATAATTTGACGAAAGGGACTTGAGCGATTACCGCATTACGCACATGAATGTCGTCCGGTAAAAACCCTAAAACACTAGGATCTACGGATAAAAATTTTCGCATAGCTAGCTGAAGACGCGCAACGGAATCACGTCCATCTTGCTCCTTTAGAACACGGTTACTGACTATTTTAATAGTTTTGCTCGCATCTTGAAGACAGATGAACTTAATCATCGAATATGCATCCGTAATAGAAGTTGGCTCCGGTGTCGCAATTAAAACAATCTCATCCATTGCCAAAATCAAATCAATTGAACTCTTCGTTGCTCCTGCTCCCATATCGAATAATATGACATCATATTCCATCTGCAAAACAGAGAATGCCTCAATTAGTCGTTCAAACATCATGTCCGACCACTCGACCACACTTTCTAGGCCAGATCCACCCGCAATAAATGCAAGATTTTCTTCAATTGGTGTCACGACATTCTGTAATTGTTGCTGATCAGTCAAATAATCTTTTAGATGATACGTTGGTGTAGCGCCAAATAATATATGAATATTACCCATTCCGATATCCATGTCTACAATTAATACTTTTTTGCCTTTCGCAACGAGTGCATATGAGAAATTAGCAGTAAAGTTCGATTTGCCTACCCCGCCTTTACCACTGACAATGGCAATTGCGCGAGCCACTGGTCGTTGACTTTTCATCATTTTTAGTCGCAGTGCTTCCGCCTGATCATGCATTTGAATCACCTGCTAATAGAAGATCCAATATCTTTTCCAAGCTGGCTTCTGCCAAGTCCTCAGGTACTTCTTGTCCATCGGTGAAGTATGCCATCCCTAAATCGTATTTCAGCATCAAATTAATAATCGACCCGACTGAATTGGTTTCATCGGTTTTGGTAAATATGAATTTTTTGATTGGAAACTTATCAAATTGTCCAATGATAGTGTCCATATCCTGTTCCTTTGACGTAGTAGATAACACAAGAAACGTTTCCATATCTAATGAAAAATCAATGAGTTTCGATAAATCATCGACATATTTTGCTTCTTTATAATTTCGTCCTGCTGTATCGATAAATATGAGATCAAGATCTTTTAACTTTTCGATTGCGGTGCAGAAGTCTTGTTCGTTATAAGCAATTTCGACTGGTGCCTGAAGTAAATTGGCGTATGTTCGTAATTGTTCAATTGCCGCAATTCGGTACGTATCGGTCGTAATAAAACCGACTTTCTTTTTTTCTTCCAATAATGCACGTGCGGCGATTTTCGCAATAGTCGTTGTTTTCCCCACACCAGTCGGGCCTAGTACATTAATAAACTTTTTCTCATATGAGATTCCGCCGAAAGGTATGTTGCGAAGACGATCACTGAACCACGTTCTAATTAATTCTATTTGCTGTTCATCAGTAAAATCGATCTTATCTTGCTTCATTCGATTGAACACTAGATTGCCAATATCAGTGATATGTTCGCTTGCCAGACCTTGCATCTGTAACTTCTTCAATATAGGTAGTAGTTCATCAGGATACTTTTCAAATGACTGATCAACTGGTTGTATATCTTTCAGCATTTGCTTAATCTCCCGCATTTCTCGTTGCATACGTTCAACAGACTCCGGTTCTGCAACAGCTTGCACAGAACGGACTTGTGATTCATATGTACGCTCAGCATTCGTTTTATCATAACTTGCAACCACTTCTACTGAACGTTTACGAAAAAGGCCCAAAAAGCCTTTTGTTTTCGTAACGTTTGAACTTAGAATGACGGCGTCGTCTCCAAAATCTTCACGGACTTTCACCATAGCTTCGACCATAGTAGATGCTGTATACTTTTTCATTTTCATTAAATATCCACCACCCCTACACTTTGGACTTCCACTGATGCTTCTAATTCATTATAGGAGAGTATAGGTATCTGTGGGAAATACCGCTCCGTAATTTGACGTAAGTACATACGAATAGCAGGTGAACATAAAATTACAGGTGATTGGTCCAGCATAGCTACCCGTTCTACTTCTTGCGCAATTCGTTCCAAGATTAGTTGCGATTGTGATGGGTCAATAGAAAGGAAGTTCCCCTGTTCAGTCTGTTGGATACTATCAGCAATCAGTTTCTCTACTTTCCCAGAGACTGTTAATACTTTTAACGCCCCGTTACCTACTACAAATTGACTTGTGATCTGACGCGCCAGTGATTGTCGGGCGTATTCTGTCAGTACATCCACATCGGATGTGTACTTTGAATAATCTGCAAGCGTCTCAAAAATGATCGGTAAGTTTCGGACGGAAACTTGTTCGTTCAATAATTTAGCAAGCACTTTTTGTATCTCGCCAATAGATAATGGAGTCGGTGTAAGTTCATCAACCAAAATCGGATATGTTTCGTGTACGTGATCTACTAATTGCTTGGTTTCCTGACGTCCTAGTAAATCGGATGCATTAGCACGAATGACTTCAGTCAAATGTGTAGATACAACACTTGGTGGATCCACGACTGTGTAGCCCATAATTTCTGCATCTTCTTTCGCTTCTTCAGTAATCCATTTCGCCGGCAATCCAAACGAAGGCTCTACAGTATCTATTCCCTCTATTAAATCTTCGCCCCCAGGACTCATAGCTAGATAATGATCTAATAATAATTCTCCCCTAGCCATTTCATTCCCTTTAATTTTGATACGATATTCATTTGGTTGTAATTGGATATTATCCCGGATACGAACAACTGGAATGACGAGTCCAAGTTCTATCGCCAACTGACGACGAATCATAACCACTCGATCCAGCAAATCTCCACCTTGCGTTGCATCTACAAGTGGAATGAGACCATAACCGAATTCAAACTCAATGGGGTCAACATTCAGGAGGTCCACGACATTTTCAGGTCTTTTTAATCCTTCAGTCTCTACATTTTCTTCCATCTCTAATAATTCATCTGGGTCTTCATCTTCTTTACGTGACATCATAAACGCACCCATTGCGAGTGCACCTGCAATCGGAATGGTTAATACATCATTAATTGGCGTGGCTAGACCTAATAATAGAACGGTAATCGATGCTACATAAAGTAATTTAGGCTGTCCTAGTAACTGATTCGTTATGTCCGTACCTAAGTTTCCCTCTGATGCAGCACGTGTAACTACGATACCTGTCGCCGTTGAAATCAACAGGGCTGGTATTTGAGAAACAATTCCATCCCCGACAGTAAGTGTAGAGAACTGAAGTGCTGCTTCCGCAAACGGCAACCCCATCTGCACGACACCAATAATCATACCGACCAATAAGTTGATCATAACGATGATAATCCCGGCAATCGCATCCCCTTTAACGAATTTTGTCGCACCGTCCATAGCACCATAGAAATCGGCTTCATTACTTACTTTTTCACGCCGTGTGCGGGCTTCTATATCGGAAATCATTCCTGCGTTTAAGTCGGCATCAATACTCATTTGCTTACCCGGCATTGCATCAAGCGTAAAACGTGCTGCAACTTCGGAAACACGCTCCGAACCTTTTGTTATTACAATAAACTGAATGATGATCAAAATAACAAAAACTACTAGTCCCACAATAATATTTCCACCGGTAACGAATGTACCAAATGTGTCAACTACTCCACCTGCATTACCTTCCGACAGAATCGCACGTGTTGTAGAAACGTTAAGTCCTAGACGGAATAATGTGAGTAATAATAATAGCGAGGGAAAGATAGAGAATTGTAGTGCTTCCTGCATATTCATAGCAGTTAGTAAAACCATTAACCCAAGTGTGATATTGATAATAATCAAGAAACTTAATAACCAAGGTGGTAACGGGATGACAAGCATCGCAATGATCATAATAACCGCCGCGAGTACTCCTATATCTTTAAACTGCATGCCATCCCTACTTTCTTATATAACTTATATTTTCTTTTGAATTCGATATACATAGGCTAAAATTTCTGCGATTGCTTTAAAGAACTGTTCAGGTATTCGATCTCCAATCTCTACTTCGTCATACATAGCACGTGCTAGAGGTCGATTTTCTACCATGACAATATCGTGCTCAGCGGCAATCATTTTAATTTTTTGTGCGACAAAATCTGCACCTTTTCCAACAACGATTGGTGAATCCATTTGATCTTCATCGTACTTCAACGCAATAGCAAAATGTGTAGGATTGGTGATCACTACATCCGCTTCCGGTATCTCTTGCATCATCCGACGCATCGCCATTTCACGCTGACGCTGTCTAATACGCGATTTGATCAACGGATCACCGTCCATATTCTTACTTTCATCTTTAATATCTTGTTTAGACATTTTAAGATTTTTTTCATAATCAAATTTCTGATAAAGAAAATCCAAAATGGATATGAACAATAACACCAATGAGGCAATAATCCCCATCATTCCGACTAATTTCGCTACAGTCACCAGTGTTACTTGTGGTGTTCTAAAAGCCAAGTCGAGCACTTGTCCCAAATTGCTCCATATAATAAGTGTTGTAACGGTTCCAATAAAAGAAATTTTTAATATGGATTTCAATAACTCTACTATTGCACGAATAGAAAAAATTCGTTTTAACCCTTTGATTGGATCAATTTTCTTTAAATCAAACTTTAACGTCTCTGCAGTGAATAAGAGACCAAATTGTAGCAAGTTGGCTGCGATACTCGCAATAACTGCGATCAACATAATTGGCAATAAAATGATAGCCATTTGTTTAATAACGCTTATGTATACTAACATGACCTGTTCTTGATCCATGGATTTTATTGGAATAAAGTGCGTAAAAGATTCTCGAAAAAAAACAAAGAAATTATCCCGGATAAAACCTGCAGCAAAGAACATAAATATAAAAATTGAAAGGAGTACAATCGCAGCCGTTACGTCTTGACTCTTTAGTACTTGCCCTTTCTTTCTGGAATCTTCTCGTTTTTTCGGAGTAGCTTTTTCTGTCTTCTCACCGGCAAAAAATTGTAAATCTAGCCTTAGTAACAAGTCAGCCACCTCCGAGCAGAATCATTAGACTTCTCATTGTCACAATCATGACTTCAAAAATTTTCTTCATTACGATGATGAAGACACTGGACATCGTCACAATTACCAAGAAACTGACACCAATTTTAATTGGGAACCCAACTACAAAAATATTCAGTTGTGGCACAGCACGTGCCGTTATACCAAGTGCTAAATCGACTAGGAATAATGTGGCTACGACTGGAATCGCCATTTGAAATGCAATTGCAAAGGATTTTGCAAACGTCAAGACAATAAATTCTGCCATGTTTGGACTACCAAAAGGAGGCCACATAGCTGTAATTGGTACAAACTCATAACTGTAAAATATTCCATCTAATAGCAAATGATGTCCATTAACTACTAGTAATAATAACATCGCCAGTGAATTAAGAAATTGTCCAAGCAATGGAGACTGTGCGCCTGTTTGCGGATCAATGACGTTCGCAATGGCAAATCCCATCTGAAAGTCAATCAACCCACCAGCCACTTGAATAGCCGACATAATAATAAAAGCGGCAATGCCGATTGATAAGCCGACTACCGCTTCTTTAAGTACAAGTAATATGTATTGACCATTGATTTCCAGTTCAGGCATTGTAATAGAATAAGACATCATCCAGGCCAATATTGCCCCGAACAGTAACCGTTGTGTAGCTGGAATGGTCTTGTATGAGAATAATGGCAGTGTTACGAAGAAAGAGGTAACACGAGTTAAGATAAGTAAAAATGCAGGTAAGGACGGAATCAGTTCATTCATTTAATCACCCGATATACCTGGAAAGATTAGAAAAAATTTCGCTCGCATAATTGATAACATACGATAACATCCAAGGCCCAAAAAATATGATAGCAACCATAACCGCTACAATTTTCGGTACGAATGCCAAAGTTTGTTCTTGAATTTGTGTAGTTGCCTGAAAAATACTTACGGCAAGCCCTGTCACTAAAGCTACAATTAGGAGAGGTCCTGATGCAAGGAGAATAACCCAAACTGAACGTTCTGCAATGGATATAACAAATTCACTCGTCATTCAAATTCCTCCCTAAAAGCTTTGTAGCAATGACTGGATAATGAGATACCAACCGTCAACTAGTACAAATAACAAAATCTTGAACGGTAAGGAAATCATTACCGGCGGAAGCATCATCATACCCATAGACATGAGCACACTGGCAACAATCATATCGATTACGAGAAATGGAATAAAAATCATAAAGCCCATTTGAAATGCTGTCTTAATTTCACTGAGGGCAAACGCAGGTACCATCATCGTAAGCGGAATATCTTCAATCGTATCTGGTCGCTCCATCTGGTTATAGCGCATGAATAATTCTAAATCTTTCTGCCTTGTATGTTGACTCATAAATTCTTTAAATGGTACGCTTGCCCGCTCGTATGCTTCGTCCAAACTGATTTCTTCATCAAACAATGGTGTTAACGCCTCCTCGTTCACTTGAGATAACACAGGCGACATGATGAAGAATGTTAGAAATAATGCTAATCCAACCAACACTTGGTTGGGAGGCATTTGTTGCGTAGCTAGCGCTGTCCGTACAAATGACAAAACAATAATAATCCTGGCAAACGAAGTCATCAGGATTAAAATTGCAGGTGCAAGTGACAATACCGTAAGTAATAGCAACATCTTAATGGAAGTAGAGACATTGGTGGGATCACTGTCAGAAAATGTGTCCAGAAAATCAACCATCGCGGTCGCTCTCCTTCCGATTTAAACGTTTTAACTGTTCTTTACGATCAGCTTTGATTTCATCCATTTTGGAAGAAAACAATTGACTGAATGTAGCTTGTTCTGAAGCAGAATGCTCTGCCTTTGAGAAAAATCGTGAGTATAGTTGTGAAAATATACCCTTCTGAATATCATTTCCTTGATCATAACGTGCAAGTAACTCAGCAATTTCATCTGGATCTTCTATTTCCCGTAGCAGCTGTACATTTTCTCCAACACCGACCACAAAATAATGATTACCCATTTTCACTAGTTGAATAGATTTATTTTGACCTAACGGAACTCCGCCCATATTCGTCATCAGTCGATTGGAGTCGAAATTTCTATTACGTTTGTTCATGAAACGTAGTAACCACACGAGTAAACCGATTACAAATACAAACGCAAAAATAGTTCGGATATAGTCTTTTACTGTAGGACCTTTAGGCTCGTCCAACTCAGTACTTGGCACTAAATTTTGATTATTATTCTCTGCAACTGGTGCTTTTTCTTCGCAGTTTTTACCTTTTCCAATACAGTCTGATACGCTGACGTCAGGATCTGTTTCTGCATAAGCAAATGGCATGATGGCAAAACATAGAATGAGTAGTAGTACACATTGGATTACTCGTTTTACATTCATAATTTACAGTTAGCTCAACGCTTTGTCGATCGCTTCAATCACACGGTCCGCCTGGAATGGCTTAACGATAAAGTCTTTTGCTCCGGCTTGAATTGCATCGATTACCATTGCTTGTTGTCCCATTGCGGAACACATGATGATAGTTGCAGATGGATGTGTACTTTTAATTGCTTTCAGCGCAGCAATGCCGTCCATTTCAGGCATCGTGATATCCATTGTTACCAAGTCTGGCTTCAGTTCATTATACTTTTCGACGGCTTGAGCACCGTCTGCTGCCTCTCCCACTACTTCATAATCATTCTTTGTTAAAATATCCTTGATCATCATGCGCATAAATGCCGCGTCATCTACTACCAAAATTCGTTTTCCCATTCATAATCCCTCCAAGTATCTTCTATCGTAAATTATTTAATCGATCCATTTGACTTAAAATATCTGTAATGCGGACTCCAAAGTTTTCGTCAATTACGACTACTTCCCCTTTCGCAATATAGCGATTATTGACTAATATATCGACAGGCTCCCCTGCCAATTTATCTAGTTCAATAATTGAACCTCCAGACATTTCGAGAATTTCTTTAACAGAACGCTTCGTACGTCCTAATTCTACTGTTACTTGAAGAGGTATATCAAGTAGTAAATTTAAATTGTTTGATTCTTCCTTGTTTAAAGAAGGTGCTTGAAAACTGGCAAACTCTGCTTGCTGGACATGCACAGGTGCTTGAGTCTGTCGTGGTGCAGAAGGTTCCTGGACAGGTGGCGCTTGATATTGTGATTGTGGCTGTACAGGTGTAGGTTCTGGTTCATATGCAGGCTCCGGCTCAGAATATGAAGGTGCTTGCGAATTAGGTGGTACTTCCGTCACGGTTGCCGCTTCTTCTTCCCCCATTAGTGAAGATACTAACTTTTTGCCGAATTCCAGTGGGAATAATTGCATAATATCAGAATCAATCAACTCGCCAACTTTTAAATTGAAAGACACACGAATTAATAAATTATGCGCAGGAATATTTTCGGTTCCCTGGTCTATTTGGATATTCATCAAATCAATAGTAGGTGGTGAAATATCTACTTTTTTGTTGAAGATAGTAGACATCGAAGTCGCAGAAGATCCCATCATTTGATTCATCGCTTCTTGCACCGCACTCAAATGAATTTCACTTAGCTCTTGATTCGGCGCTGTCCCGTCTCCACCCAACATGAGGTCTGCAATGATTGCTGCATCACTTTGTTTGATCACCAACAGGTTGACGCCGCTTAATCCTTCGGTATATTCGACCTTGATGGCTACATATGGATGGACGAAATCATCTTCCAGGTTATCACGTTGAATTAGTGAAATTTGTGGTGTTGTGATTTCTACTTTTTGCCCAAGCAAAGCGGAAAGCGCGGTTGCTGAACTGCCGAACGAGATATTTCCCACTTCACCTAATGCATCTTGCTCCATTTCGGTCAAATAGTTGCTAATATCGATAAATTTGGGTTCAGGTTCAGTTGTATCTGCAGGTTCTAATGTTTCACCCCGTAACAACGCTTCAATCTCTTCCTGTGAGAGAATATTATCACTCATCATCGTTATCCTCTCCCGTATTCAAAATTTCCAGTATTTGAACAGCCATACGATTACGTAATTTTCCTGGCTGTGCTGTGAATTTAGGCTTTTCCCCTATTCTTATCGTTAGAGGTTCCTCAATGCTAGTATCCAATGAAATTACATCACCAAGCTGCAGATGCAAGAAATCTTCGATAGATATTTGACCTTTCCCAAGGTCAGCTACTATAGGGAGTGATGCATTTTTAATACGTCTTTCCAATTCTATGCTTTGTTCAGCAGTAGGTTCTTTTTTATTCGTCTGCATCCAGTACTGCACAGAAAGGTTCGGAATAATCGGTTCCAACACAATGTGTGGAATACACATGTTGATCATGCCGCTAGATTCACCAATCATAATATTAAATGAAATAACGACCACCGTTTCGTTCGGTGAAATCATTTGAAGAAATTGAGGATTGACTTCCATCTCTGTCAGATACGGATCAATGTCAATTAGCCCTGACCAAGCTTCCCGTAAGCTGTCAAATGAACGTTCAAACAAATTGGTCAAGATCTTCGTTTCAATCTCTGTCATATTTTCCGCTTTTCCTGAACTCGACCCAAAACCACCCATTAGTCGCTCCAACATTGAATACGCGACATTCGGATTGACTTCCATCAAAATATTCCCTTCAAGCGGTGATACATCAAATATATTGATTAATGTCATATTCGGTATCGAGCTAATAAATTCTTCAAACGGAATCTGGTCTACCGACATCACATTGATTTGCACATACGTACGCAGCTGGGCCGAGAAGTACGTCGTCAGTAGTCTAGCGAAGTTCTCATGAATTCTTGTCAAACTCCGAATTTGATCTTTAGAGAAACGAAGAGCACGCTTAAAGTCATAGACACGTACTTTTCTAGTTTCTTCTTCCTTTTTCATTTCCTCTGCTGACATTTCACCCGTCGATAAAGCAGACAGCAGTGCATCTATTTCATTTTGGGACAGTACATCTGCTGACATAGGTCCACCTCCCATCGCGCATACATCTCTCGTAGATCACTCCAGCCCTCACTGGATGATATATGAAACAATATACACCTTTTGTATTTCACCATCTTGCATCAGCTCGTTTAACTTCGCTTTTATAGTGTCTTCAAATTGCTGTTTCCCCGCTTTCCCTTCAAGATCTTTTGTAGTCATTTCCGACAGCTCTTGAATAGCTAGGTTCTTCACTTGAAAATCGCGTTTCGTCAATTCCTCCGCTGCCTTTTTACTGTCTGTCTGGATTTTCAGAGATATACGGACAAAATTACGGCCAGACAAGTTCGTTGTAATTTCTTCCATATCCACTGATGACTCAATAATTTCATCAATTGACGGTGCTTTTTCTTCTCCATCACTGTCTTTATTGAAATTCAATATCAATACGACCGCCACGACACCGATCAACGTAATACTCACTAAAATGATCAATGAAATCGTCAATAATTTATTCTTCATCTTCTTCATCACCCCGGATATGCGGATTGGATAGTAGCTGGACCGCTTGATAAAATTCAATGATTCGGCTGTTTACTTCTTCGGCTGAATCCAGAACCACGTACTTTGATCCAGTCGTCAACGTAATCGTCGTATCTGGAAACGACTCGACTCTCTCTATGTACAATGCGTTTAGTGTGAAAGTCGTTTGATTCAATCTTGTCACTTTAATCATATGTAAGGGGCCAGGCCAAGGCCGGCCCGATCCTCCTTTTCAAACTATGCTATGTTATCGTTTCAAGTTTACTAGTTCTTGTAAGATTTCATCTGACGTAGTGATAATCCGTGTATTGGCTTGGAAACCACGTTGTGCAACGATCATTTCTGTGAATTCTTCGGAAAGGTCTACGTTGGACATTTCTAGGGAGCCGGATTTGATTGCACCTCGGCCATCTATTAATGGTGCTCCCGTTCCATCTTCCGCTACTCCTGAGTTAGCACTTTCTTGATATAAGTTTCCACCAATTTTCGTCAAACCGCCTGGATTTGAAAACTTGGCTAACGCCACGACATCTTCACCTTCTAAAATTCCATCAAGTACATATTTAACTACACCATCTTGCCCAATTGAAAGTGATGTTGCTTCTAGAGGCACTTCAATTGAACCTCCGCCCTCTTTAGAAAGATATCTTCCATCTCCATCCACGATATTTCCATCTTTATCAAGATAAAAATTTCCTGCACGAGTATATAATTTTTCATCATTTCCATCCTCAACTATAAAAAAACCGTCTCCTTCAATAGCTAAATCTAGCGTGTTACCTGTAAATTGTGTAGATCCAGGACTATGCATTGTATCAATAGTTGCTAACTGCGCTCCTAATCCCACTTGCTTAGGATTCACCCCACCTCTAGTATCACCAGGACCAGTAGCCCCTGCCACAGTCTGCGAATACAAATCCTTAAATACCGTACGCCCCTTTTTAAAGCCATACGTATTCACGTTAGCAATATTGTTACCAATTACATCTAATTTCGTTTGGAAGTTCTTTAGTCCAGAAATTCCTGAGTACATTGAGCGAATCATAAATAGTTTCCCCTCTCGGTTTTAGAGTGCACCGCGTCATTCAGTCGGCGGTGCAGTTGGCATCCTGTTAAGGTCCTGCCGTGTTTAGCTGAGTAGTATCGTGCCGTCTATATTCGTAAATAGTTGATCTTTCGCTTCCATGCGGTTCATCGCGGTGATAACGGTTGAGTTCTTTGCACTAACAATGAGTGCGGCTTGATCAGTCAACACGAGTGAGTCACGGATTCCTTTCCTCTTCGCCTCGTCTACTTTTTCTGAGATACGCGCCCATTCTGCGTCGGTCATTTGAATGCCACGTTCTTGCAACCGGTCGTTCGCATGTTTACTAATCTTTAATTTCTCTGGCTGCGTCGCTTGCTGTAAGTGTTCAAGGAATGACTGCTTAGATTGCGCTTGTATCTGTCCTTGGCGTATGAGTGGCGGTGATGGAATGCGATGGGCATTGATCTTGTTCATGACATCGCTCCATTCAATTATTCACTGATAGTTGTAAATTGATTGCCTTCAATCTTCGTACCGTCTTGTAATACATAATGTAGACTGCCTTCTTTATTTGTAACAGATATGACTTTCCCCGTACGTTCTTCTTCGCCTTCCATATAGCCCACTGTCTTCCCAATCAGCATACTGGCTTGTACTAGACTGTTTGGTTGACCGACTGCTCCAGAGCCTGAATTAGATCCATTGCCCATTACTTCAGAAATGTTTCCAGGTGATAATTCCTTACCATCCGCCATCGTGAAGATTACTGAACCGTCGATATACTTGATTGACTGTATAATGCCAGTTCCTTCATTGATGATCGGCTGGTCGTCTTCACCTTTTTTATCTGATACTTCATGCCAACGTATTTCTTTTCCTACGAAACTATTGTACTGAATTAACTGACTCTGATTTTGTGAATCTGCGAACTTCTCAAATGCCTTTGCTAAGTTCATAGTTTGTTCCAATGATGAAAACTGCGCCATTTGCGCGACAAATTCTGTATCTTTCATTGGGTTCGTTGGATCTTGGTTTGCCATCTGGGCAATCAAGATTTTCATGAATGCGTCTTTTCCCATTGTATCGGGTCCCGTTTTTCGCTGATCCCGTTGCTTATTGACTAAATACATCGAGTCAGTGATCGCATTTTTCGTTGTTGCAGCATTTGTTCCTTCTGGCAATGTTTACACCTCCAGTTCAATCATGAATTCTCGGAATGTTTGTTCCTGTTCATTTTGATTTTCATGTTGTTTTGCAGCTTGATCTTTTTGTTGCTGATTTTGCTTATTGAATGCCTGTTCTCGATCACTCTTTGACGGATCTTGTAACGTTTGTGATAAATCGATTCGCTCTACTTGTAAGTTCTGTTGATTGAAGGCATGTCGCAACTGATGCATTTGGCTGTCGAGCATTTCACGTGCCATCGCAGTGGATGCTAAGATTCTCGCAGTCATTACACCATTCACTTCCAGCAATTCAATCCGGACTTGCCCGAGATGTTCTGGGTACAGCTTGATTGAAATACGGTTCATTCCATTCGTCTGACCAAAATTTGCTCGATTTAGCACAGCTTGGAATTCACGCATCAAAGCTTCACTTCGACTTTCCGGAACTTTCTCTGAAGCGTTCATTTGGAATACCGGCGTTGTACCAGTCTGTGAAGCGATTGAAACCGGAGCTACTGTTTCACTAGGCCTCGACTGTTGATCTTGTTGCATTGTGTCTGCGGAAGATTGTTCTGTCATGAACCGAATGATATGTTGCATAGCCGGTGGAATTTTTAGAGGTTGTACGGTCGTTTGTTCCAGTTGACTTGAAAATTGTGAAAGAATCGGCTGAATCGTTTTCACGAGATCTTCTTGTTTTGTATATAAATCCATTTCGGGTGCTGCTAATTCAATTGCTTTAAGTAATACCATCAATTCCACTGAGTCTTTAGGTGGTATGTTCTCTATAGCAGCTTGAATTTTTTCAGTAGGTAATTTCTGTAAAACATCGAGCGCGAACCAAATATCTTCTGTTGCGGCCATCTGATCCAGTTGTTCTTTGGACATACCGGCATCTTCTAGGACGTTTGTAATTGTTTCTATTAGTTTATCAGGTTTTTCACTAATAATATGTGCTAATTGTTGCAGACTAGGTAATTTCTCTAAGTTTGATAGATCAGTTAACTTAACTGGAGTATTTTGTAGCATCCCTGTTTCTTTTACTAATTGGGCAATAGCTGGAGATTTAACAGACTGCTCTAGCTCTCCCAAAGAATCAGCGTTAAGAACTTCACCGAGTAGTTTAGTTAACTCTTGATCCACACCTTTTATTTGCGACTTAACAGGAACAGCACTAGCAGACAGGTGATTCTGAAACACTTCCCCAAATCGCTCTCCTTCAATAGTTGCTGTTGAAGTGGATGATTTCATAAGTATGCTTGGCGAACCTACATTCTTTAGTAGCCCTAAATTCACTTTTCCACCTCCCTCAATTACTATTATACTACTTTGTAAGCATAGAAGTATATTTAGCAGCATCTTCAGGGGACATTTTCTCTAGTATAGCTGCTAAAGTAGCGGGCTTTAGACTAGATAATATTTGAACAGCTTCCGCGTCTCCCATTTTTGTAATGACAGGAGCTGAAGATTTAGCCGACATTTGCTCATACGTCGTGATAATTTCTTTAAAATCACGCTTCGATTCACTTTGCGCAAGTTTTAATTTCTCGATTTCTTCATTCAGCTTTTCTTTCTCGATCACAAGTGTTTCATTCGAATCTTTTACTTGTGTGAGCTCATCTTGAACTTCAAATAATTGCGCTTCTTTTTCTTGAATCTCCGCTTGAAGAGAAATGACTCGTTCTTCCAGTATTAGATCACCCTCGATCTTTTCATCAGGTGTTTTTTGTTCAAGAAATGGAACTTTTGATGTCCACTCTTTCGCCTCATCAAAGACGTTTACATCGGCTACTTTGGCTATAATTAGAACAACAGCCGTCGTGAACATAAGAGGGATGATAATCCATGCGAGCAATATTTGGAAAAAGCCAATAGACTTTTTACTTTGCCTGTCCATTGATTCTCCAACCTCTTTTTTCTTATTTAATTTAGCCACTTTACCACCTATCTTCTCTTGAACGAAACTTCATTGTCGATAGTTCGTCAATGCGATTTGTCTCTACGTGTTCCATCTCGACATTATGTTGTTGTTTCCCGATTTCTTTCATTTTCTCAAACTTCTTCACTTCGATATTTTTCTCGAGCAATTGAGATTCATACCAATTCATTTTCGAACGAGACTTCATCACTTCTTGCTGAATATGATCAATCGATAGGTCAAGTGTGTTAATGAATCGGGAGTAGCTGTGCAAATCATCAATGGAAAAACCTGTAGTCATCCGTTGCTGCTGTTCTTCCAAGATATTTTCCTTCTTTTTCATCTGGTCATACAGTTGCGTTGCAATTTTTTCAAATTCTTCAATCGCTTCTTTATAAGCCATTTCTGTTTCATCACGTTCTTGTTCACGTAAATTCAGCACTTTATCAAAACGATAATAGAAAGTAGTCATCTGCGCTCTCCTCCTCCAGAAGCTAACGCGATCATTTCATTTACCGTATCTTCCAATTGAATATTCTCGTTAAATTTTTGTTTTAGAAAATCGGTAATGATCGGTTCATATTCAATTGCTTCGTCAATTTCACGTGACGTCCCTTTTTTATATGCACCAATATTAATCAAATCCTCAGATTTATCGTAGGCATAATACAGTTCGCGTAATTTTGCGGCTGCTTTCAAATGTTCAGGATCTGCTATATGATTCATCAGACGACTAACACTTTTCAAAATATTAATCGCGGGGTACTGACCCTTATTGGCAAGCGTACGGTCCAAGACTATATGACCGTCGAGAATTCCTCGAACAGCATCCGCTATCGGCTCATTCATATCGTCACCATCAACCAGCACGGTGTAAAACGCGGTAATAGCACCTTTTTCATTAGTACCACTACGTTCCAAAAGCTTAGGTAAAATAGCGAAAACGGAAGGTGTGTATCCCCGTGTTGCAGGCGGTTCCCCGACCGCTAGACCAATTTCACGCTGCGCCATAGCTACACGTGTGACTGAGTCCATCATCAACATGACATTCAGCCCTTTATCCCGGAAGTACTCAGCAATCGCTGTCGCTGTCATAGCGCCTTTAATTCGCATAAGTGCTGGCTGATCTGAAGTGGCGGCGACTACAATTGTTTTCTTTAAACCTTCTGGCCCCAGATCTCTGTCGATAAACTCACGAACTTCACGACCACGTTCTCCTATAAGTGCAATCACGTTGATATCCGCTTCCGTATTACGGGCGATCATCCCGAGCAATGTACTTTTGCCGACACCGGAACCTGCGAAAATCCCTACACGTTGACCGCTGCCTACCGTTAACATCCCATCGATTGCTTTTACTCCTACAGCTAACTTGTCGTTAATAGTAGGACGTGTCAAAACGTTTGGTGGACTGTTTTCTGTGCGAACAGTTGCCAAACCTTTAGGCAATGGACTTGAGTCAATAGGTCTTCCTAAAGAATCCAGGACTTGTCCTAGTAAATTCATACCGACTTTTACTTCAAGAGGCTTGCCCAGCGTTTCGACTAGACAGCCACTTGAAATATTGCGAATATCTGTGTAAGGCATTAGCATAACAATTTCTTCTCTAAACCCTACGACTTCTGCTTGAATGAGGGAACGTCCCCCTTCCGGAATGTTCAAATGGATGAAACATACATCCCCAATCGATGACTCAGGACCTTCTGATTCTATAAGCAATCCAACAACCCGTATTACTCGACCATACTTTTTCAGTGTGTTGATATTTGGGATAATCGGAATTAGATCTTCAGCTTTTTTCAAATTCACACACCATCTTCCATGATTTTCACCAATTGTTCTTTCAGTTCGTTCAGTTGCTCGTCTACACTCACTACGATTCGGCCATGGTTCGTTTCGATAAAGCAATCTGTTGCACTGAAATCTTCATTGACGAAAATAAGGAATGGAGTTTCGGGTGGAAAGATCGAAGCAAGCTCAGAGCGATGTGTCGTTACCATTTTAAACTGTTCAATTGAGACGAACAGTTTTATCTCTTTGCTATCTTGCGCTTCCTTAATTCCTTTCCGCACGATCGATAAATATGTCTCATCGTCTTCTTCTATCACTTTATTAATAATCCGTTCCGCCGAGCTCATACCGATATCCAAAATCACTCGTTCTTGATTGATTAAATATTGCGTAGCGTTCTCGTAAGATAATGTAGTAGTTTCGTTCGCAGCCTCTATCATTTCACGCATTTCCGCCATAGCTTTATTCCGTCCATCATCGAATCCAACTTGAAATCCCTCGTCATATGCTCGTTGCTGTAATTCTTCTTTTTCCCTTGCCCAAGCTGCATGCATTGATTCGATATCCGCTGCCGCTTGTTCCAATCGCTGTTTTATTTCGGCATCTACAATGTTTTTACGTTGCTCCATCTCCTGTAACAAGCGATTGCGTTCCATGAACATCATGCCTGTACTAACCGGCTCTTCCGCTTCTTCTTCAGGTTCCAATGATTGCAAATTACGTATCGAAATTGCTTTTGTGGGACGTTGATTCATTACAGTTCGCTCGGACCGAAACAAATTAGACAATGATGTCATCTCCTCCACCACGCGCTATGATAATCTCGCCTGCATCTTCAAGCCTGCGGATGATTCCTACAATGCGGGATTGTGCTTCTTCCACGTCACGAAGTCGTACGGGTCCCATTACATCCATTTCTTCCCTGAATGACTCTGCCATTCGTTGTGACATGTTCTTGAATAAGATATCTTTTACTTCTTCACTAGATACTTTCATCGCTAAAATCAAATCTTCATTTTCACAATCACGGATGACACGTTGAATTGAGCGGTTATCCAATGTAATAATATCTTCGAAAACAAACATTCTTTTACGAATCTCTTCGGCAAGCTCAGGATCTTGAATTTCAAGAGCATCCAGAATTGTTTTCTCCGTCGAACGATCTACACCATTCAATACTTCAACGACCGCGTCTACACCGCCTGTTTCAGTAAAGTCTTGGGTAACAGTAGATGATAGTTTTCGTTCAAGTACTGCTTCTATCTCACTGATTACTTCAGGCGAGGTCGATTCCATTGTCGCTATTCGTTTTGCGATATCCGCTTGCATTTCTTGCGGAAGCTGTGACAGGATTAATCCTGCCTGCTCCGCTTCCAAATATGACAAAATTAAAGCAATTGTCTGCGGGTGTTCATTTTGGATAAAGTTTAGTATTTGTGATGGCTCTGCGCGTCTTGCAAAATCGAACGGTCGCACTTGAAGTGAAGATGTTAGACGGTTAATAATGGCTTGGGCATGGTCTTTTCCAAGTGCTTTTTCAAGTACTGTTTTGGCATAGCCAATACCACCTTGAGAAATATAGTCCTGCGCGAGAGCAATATTATGAAATTCTTCAATAATCTCTTCCTTTACAGAGGACTCTACTTTTTTCACACCCGAAATCTCCAACGTCAGTTGCTCAATCTCTTCTTCATTCAAATGCTTATAGATTGAAGCTGAAACTTCAGGACCCAAAGAGATAAGCAAAAGAGCAGCTTTTTGTTTTCCTGACATGTCTTTATCTTTCTTAACCAACTAAACCCCTCCGTTACTCCTTGGTGATCCATGTTCGCAATAATTTCGCAAATTCTTCCGGTTTATCTTTAGCCATCTTTTCTAGCTGTTTTCTGCGTGCTGTCGCTTCTGTCTCTTGTTCCAAGTTAATGTCATCGACCTGTACTGAATCTAATTGAGTCTGAGCATGTTCCTCAGCTAACTCTTCTTCCATTTCTGCTTCATTACGTCTCTTGCGCAAGAACAGTACAACCAGAACAATAATTGCGAGTAGCAATACACCGCCAATCAAATATACCCACCAAGGGATGTTTGTCTTAGCATCTTCAAAGATCACATTTTTCCCTTTTAATGGCTGAACGGAAACCGCAATTTTCTCGGCTAGTATTTCTTCTGTTAATTCTCCAGCTACTTCTGTATCCAATGAAGTACGTACAATGGTCTCTAAAATACGTTCAACATCCTGTCGTACTTCAGGTGCCAATGAAGTTGGATCGTCCGCAGTAGGAGGTTCAATCATCACTTGAATACCGATGTTACTAATTTTGTATGGGCTCTCTACTATATCTTTTCTAATTCTATTTACTTCATTATTAATCGTTTCTTCGAGCCGTTCGTAATCTCCGTCTCCGCCTTCACCTTCAACGTAGGTAGTACGATTATCAGTCGGATCCTCTCCTTCAGGTGTACCGCCCACTGCCGGGTTCGTACCTGAGAATGATTCCGTTATCCGTTGCACGCTTAATGCAATACCTTCCATGTTCTCCGGATCTACAGGTGTAACCAGATTCTCTTCACGTTGTTCTTTCTTAAAGTCGATATCTGTCGTAACGGATACAACTACTTTATCTTGTCCCATCAACGTACCGAGCATCATTTGAACTTGTCGTTGCAAGTCGCGTTCAATGGTTTTTTTCACACCCATTTGATCAGTCACACTTGCTCCATAAGAATTTCCTGAATCTTTTAGATCAAAGTACTCAAAATATTGGTTCTGGATGACGATATTTTCATTAGATAGATTAGGCAAGCTTTTTGAGACTAGATTATAAAGTGATGTGATTTGTTGTTCTGAAAAGCTTTGTCCGGGATTTGTCTTCAACATAATCGCTGCACTAGCTTCTGAGGTCGTGTCATTTACAAAAATACCCTCTGTCGGTAATGTAAGCATCACTTTTGCGTCCTTAATACCTTCTATACCCTTTATTAGATTAGCTAATTCTGTTTGCATCGCAGCGAGCTTAATCATATTAAATTCATTATCCGTAGTACCAAAGCCAGCATTATCCGAGAAGAATGAATAATCGATCAGACCGGAATCCGGGAAACCTTCAGCCGCTAGCGATACACGTAGATTATCCAATTGTTTTTCAGGCACTGATATTGCAGTACCTCCTGGCTCCACTAGATAAGGTACCCCCTGACCATCCAGGACTTCTTTTATCCGTCCAATTTCAGATGGTGACACTTCTGAATAAAGCGTTACATATGTAGTGCGCGACATAGTCACTGTTAAAAAAACCGCCAATATAATCATGCCGGCCGTTGTCGCTATATAAATAGTTTTTTGGTTTTTTGTTCGACTCTCCCAGAAAGCTTTGAGATCCGCTCTGAGCTTTGTCAATCTTTCTTTCATTCTAATCCCCCGGTCAGCCTCACTAGGTTTGATCACTTTCCGCCTAGTGCTTTCTATCTGTTAGACAGGCATTCTAATGATTTCTTGGTATGCTTCTACCACTTTATTGCGCATTTCTACTGTTGCATTTAAAGCAACACTTGCTTTTTGTGCCGAGATCATCACATTATGCAAATCGACATCTTCACCTTTGACAAGTTTCGTCGTCATAGTATCTGAGACCTTTTGAGTTTGATCTACTTGATGAATCGCATTGTTTAACATTGCTGAGAAATTCTGCTGGGCTTCAAAAGGTGTTCTTTGGGTTTTCACTTCAGGTTGCTGAATCGACATGGCGGGCATAGCCCCTGTAATTGATTGTAAGGCCATCTAGTTCACTCCTATTTAAATTAGTGCTACTTTATCTTCCAATCTCTAATGCTTTCATCAACATAGATTTATTTGCATTTAACGTGGTTACATTCGCTTCATACGATCTCGTTGCAGACATTAAATCAATCATTTCACGCAAAGGATCGATATTTGGCATTTCTACATAACCTTCTTCATTCGCATCTGGATGAGAGGGATCAAATACCAATTTGAACGGCGTCTCCAGATCTTCCTTCACACGTGTTACAACCACTCCATTTCCTGCGTTACCGTGTGAGTGAACTCCTTTTGCAGCTTGCAAGAATGAAGAAAACTGTCCTTCTTTCGGTTGTAAAGTGACAGTTTTCCTTCTATACGGTTGCCAGTCGCCATCAACTTGCTTTCCTCGAGTTGAATCGACATTGGCCATATTGGAAGATATGACATCCATACGTAGGCGTTGAGCAGTTAATGCAGAAGCCGATACGTTCAGACTATGAAATATACTCATAATCAACGTCCTCCTTTTATAACACTTTGTAGAGAATTAAATTTCCCATTTAATCGTTCTATTAAAGCGGAGTTATATATTTGATTGGCAGCTAAATCCGCTTGTTCTTTATCCATATCAACACCATTGCGATCTTGTCGATAACGCAAATTAGATATATCAAATGTTTTACTTGTCGTGGAATGCATAAAGTCTACATGCCTCGAGTCAGTCTTGTACGCTTCTAGACCCTTACTTTTCTCATTAGAAAACACTTCTTTAAAATTGACATTCTTAGTTTTATAGTTAGGTGTGTCTATATTTGCTATATTTTGCGAAATTGCTTTACCTTTCGCAGATGAATAATTCAATCCTTTTTCAAGCAGGTTGATGGTACCACTATAAATCTCCATCGTTTCCCCACCTTTCCCTCATTTAATCCATTTTTCGCGGTTTTTCTTAAAAAATTCTTAGGTCATACTACTCTTTAATACTATTTTTGTCTAAATAGGTCGTTTTTTAGTATTCTATTACTCTATTGTAGCTGAGACTAATGATTTTTGTCCAATGTTTTCTAAATAAAAATATAGTATAAAATAACCACCACCAGTTATTCAGAGTATTCTATACATTAACGCTAATTACTTAGTATCATATAAGTTTATTTATTATGTAATGAATAAGGACTCCTTTTATTTTAATATGAGTAATTTACTCACAAATTAATAGGTAGTTGTAAACGTTAAACTAGATTCAACAGCTTTCAACAAATAAGAATCAACAGTTTTCCACAAAAAAATCTACTTTCTATATACTGAAGCTAGTCTATAGAAAGAGAGGTATAGGAAGTGGAAAAGTGGATGGTTTACAATGAAATACATAGATTGCGTAAAGAAGGATTCTCTAACAGTGCAATCTCCAGAAAGCTCAAAATTTCTAGAAATAGGGTGATTGATTATGGGAAAATGAAACCAGATGAATTCTTCAAATTCACATTGTCTTTACAGACTAGAAGTAAGAAGTTAGATCCCTATCGAGATCAAATACTTGAATGGTTAAAGGAGCATCCGGA